>JBEKQU010000005.1:0-167523 GCA_049519415.1 Spirochaetia bacterium | reverse complement strand
TGATCCGGGCGCCCTTGGGGTGCCAGTAGATGAGTCCAGCGCCCGCTTCTTCGTGGACAGAGTACAGGTCCAGGTCCTTTCCCAGGCGCCGGTGGTCGCGCTTCTCGATCTCCTCCAACTTCTTCAGGTGCGCGTCCAGCTCGGCCTTGGACTCCCAGGCCGTGCCGTAGATCCTCTGCAGCATCTTGTTTTTCTCGTCTCCGCGCCAATATGCGCCCGCGATCGACGTAAGCCTGAACGCATCCGCCGCAAGATCTTTCGTGCTTGCCACGTGCGGACCGCGGCAGAGATCGGTGAACGTGTTCTGCGTGTACGTGGAGATCTCTTCCCCCTCGGGAAGCTCATCGATCAGCTCCAGCTTGTACGGCTGGTCCCTGAAAAGCCGGCGCGCTTCTCCGCGGCTCGTCGCGGCGCGCTTGAACGGGTGCCCGCCAGCGATGATGGCGCGCATCTTCTCCTCGATGCCCGCCAGATCCTCCATATTCACTGTCCGGGGCAGTTCAAAATCGTAGTAGAAGCCGTCGTCGATCGCGGGACCGATCGCGAGCTTCGCGCCCGGGAACACCTGGAGCACTGCCTCCGCCATCACGTGGGAGAAGGAGTGCCGGATCTGCAGCAGCCTGGCCTGTCGCACGTCTTCCATTTCATTCCTCCAAATGACAAAGCCCCTGTCGGCTGCTTCGTCCTGATATAAGCGCGGCGCACGTCCGCGCGTCCAAGGACGAAAAGCCGGCAGGGGCCTTCCGCGGTTCCACCTTGATTCGCACCGTCTCCTCACGGGATCGGTGCGCTCTTCATTGCCGCTCTCTTACGGGGAGCATCCGGCGCGCGCATACTCGACCCGGGCCCATGGGCCCATGATCTTTCCGGCCGCGGCTCGGGAGTGGTTTTCAGCGATGCGCGGCCAAGCGCTTCACAGCTCCCGCGCACGGCCCCCTCTGGTGCATGCCGCGCGCTTTGAACGCCCTCTCTGGGACCGGGGGCATCGCTTACTCGTCTCCGTCACAGCTTTGAACAAAGTATCGGAAAAAAGGTTCACGGTTGTCAAGGGCTCGCATTGACACCTTATGGAGGCGGGTCTACACTCTCACTTTGATGAAGCGCATCGATATCTACACCATTGACATCGGCGGAGGCCACATCGCCCCCGCGCAGGCGCTGAAGCAGCAATTCGACATCATGGGATACAAGGACCTCGAGGTCCACGTGGTGAATCTCGGCATCACCCTCCCGACGACATTCCTCCGCTACCTCTACAAGTTCTACTGGGACAAGGCGCTGCGCTATCCGCCGCTCATCAACGCGTTCTACCAGGGAGCGGACAACCCCTTCATGATAAAGATTGCGGACAGGATCCTGGGCATCACCATCCTGCCGCGGTTCGTCCGCTACCTCGAGCATGAGAAGCCGGACCTCGTGGTGTCCACCTACTTCACCTTCACCCACTACCTGGAGCTCCTGAAGCGGGTGGGCCAGCTTGATGCCATCACGGTGATGCTCAATCCCGAGCCTTTCGATTCGCACTACGTCTGGTTCTCCTCCTCCTTTGACTGGAGCATGGTTTTCTCTCGCAAATCGCGGGACGAAATCGTGGAAAAAGGCATCTCGTCCCGCAAGGTGAAGGTGTTCCAATTTCCGATCAAGCCGACCTTCTCCCGCAGAAAAGAGTCAAAAACCGTCCTTCGACGCCGGCTCACGCTTGCGCAGAAGCCGTTCACCGTCCTGCTCTTTTTCGGCGCCGAGGGCGTCGGCCCTGTCCGCAAGTTCGTCACGGCCATCATCGAAAAATCACTCGGGCTGCAGGTCGTGATCATTTGCGGAAAGAACGAGCGGCTGCTGGCCGACATGGAGGCGCTGGCGGCCGGCCCTACGGGCCCCGTACGCATAGCGGTCCGGGGATACGTGACCAACCTTGCCGAATACATCGCGGCTTCTGACATCGTGGTGGGAAAATCGGGACCCAACCAGGTCTTTGAGACGCTGCTTCAAGAAAGGCCCATCATCATCTCCAGCTTCCTCGCCAATGAAAAGGAGACCACAAACTGGGTCATCGGCAACAAGGTGGGCTGGCTGACGCGCAGCCCGGCTCATCTCACCACGCTGCTCGCCAAGCTCGCCGCTCGACCCGAGATACTGGAAAGGTACCAGGCGAACATCCACAGGCTGAAGCTGCGGTCCGGCGCGCCCGAGATCTGCGAGTTCCTCTACGGCCTGACGCGGCAGAAACGCTCCGTGAGAAAGCGGCCAATGGCGGATGCGATACGGAAGTTCAGAGAAAGAGTGGTTGCGGAAGGCGAGGCGTTATCCCGCAGAATTGACGAATCACAAAACGTGCGGCGCAACAAGCGCGCGGCAGCGTCGAAAAAAAGGAAGAGGAGGCGCGGCCGCGCTACTTCCCGTCCCGGATCCTCTTTTCCAGCCCGGCGGCCGTGATGCCAAGGTGCTCGGCGATCTTCTGATACGGCCCTGACTCGCCGAACCTGTCGATGCCCACCACGAGCGGGGAGTCATCGAAGGGACTCTTCCAGCCAAAGGAAACTCCTGCCTCGAACACGACTTTTTTCGCGCCGGCTGGCACCAGCGCTGCCCGGAAGTCCCGGGGCTGGGCGACAAACAGTTCGCGGGAGAGCATGGACACCACCCGCACCTTCCGATCCGTGAGCGCCGCGGCGGCCTGCAGCGCCACGGAGACCTCGGAACCGGTGGCAACAATGACCACGTCGGGCGCGCCGGCGCAGTCCTTTGCCGTGTAAGCGCCGCGCCGGATGGTCGCGCGCCAGTCAGGGTCGGCTTTGGGATACACGGCGATTCCCTGGCGCGTGAGGGCGAGCGCGGTCGGTCCGTCAGTGCGGGCGATGGCGATCCGCCACGCCATCTCGGTCTCCTCCGCGTCTCCCGGGCGCAGGAGGAGGAGGTTGGGAATGGCGCGCAGCGCTGCCATGTGCTCCACCGGCTCGTGCGTGGGGCCGTCCTCCCCGACGAACACCGAGTCGTGCGTGAGCACGTAGATGACAGGCAGCTTGGCGATGGCAGCCACGCGCACGGCAGGACGCATGTAGTCGGAGAACACCATGAACGTGGCGCAGAAAGGTCGGAGGCCGCCGTGGTAGGCGATGCCATTGCAGACGGCCGCCATGCCGTGCTCCCGGATCCCGAAATGGAAGTTCCGTCCGAGCGGGTTCGCCTTCCCGAAATCGCCCATGTCCTTGAGATTCGTGTTGTTCGAAGGCGCCAAGTCCGCCGATCCGCCTATCAGGTTCGGCATGATTTTTGCGATTGCGTTCAGGACTTGTCCGCTCGCGGCGCGCGTGGCGAGGTTTTCCCCCTGCTTGAACGCAGGCAGGGACACCGCGGAGAGGTCGGCCGCCGGTCCGAAGTGCCTGTCCCAATCCCTGGCGCGCTCGGGATTCTCAGATCTCCATGCTTCGAGGGTCTTCTTCCATTGCTCATAGCGCGCCTTCCAGTCCTGCTGTTTTTCCTTGAAGTAGGCCTGGGCCTCGGGAAAGATGTAGAACTGGCCGCCCTCCGGTACGCCGATCGCCTTCTTGGCGCCTGCCGCCTCCTCCGGCCCCAGCGGCTCTCCGTGGACCTTTGCCGTGCCTGCCCGGGTGGGCGCCCCTTTGCCGATGATGGACTGCAGCAGGATGAAGGTGGGCCTGTCAGCGGCCTTCCTTGCCTGGTCAACCATGTCCGCGATTCCTGGAAGGTCGTACATGCTGCCCGAGAGCGCGCGCCAGCCGTAGCCCTCGTAGCGCTTCAGCACGTCCTCTGAAAAGGCCAGATCGGTGGATCCCTCGATGGTGATGTGATTTGAATCGTAAAAGACGATGAGCTTCCCCACTCCGAGGTGGCCGGCGAGGGAAGCGGCTTCGGATGCGACGCCTTCCATCATGTCGCCGTCGCTCGCCAGGACATAGGTCCAGTGGTCGATCACGGCGCGGCCGGGCACGTTGAACCGGGCGGCAAGGATGCGTTCCGCAATGGCCATGCCCACGGCATTTGAAAGCCCCTGTCCCAGCGGGCCGCCGGTTGCTTCGACTCCGGGCGTCACTCCCCATTCGGGGTGGCCGGGGGTGCGGGAGCCGAGCTGTCGGAAGCCCTTCAGGTCATCAAGGCTGAGGTCGTAGCCCGAAAGGTGCAGCAGCGAATACAGGAGCATGCACCCATGGCCGGCGGACAGCACGAACCTGTCCCGATTGATCCACCGCGGATCCTGCGGCCAATGGCTGAGCAGCTCTCCGTAGAGGAGCGCGCCGAGCTCGGCGCATCCCATGGGCAGGCCGGGATGACCGGATTTGGCCTTTTCCACGGCGTCGATGGTGAGGGAACGAACGCTGTTGGCGACGGCTGACAATGCGCTGAGGTTCATCTCATCCTCCATTGGACGGAGGCCCTGGCGCCATCGATTGCGATGAGGGCGTAGCGTCCGTTCTTGAACGGCCCGACATTGACGCACTGGGCCTTGCCGAGGATATCCTCCCCTCGGGCCTCATGAATGTGGCCGCAGATGCACAGATTCACGGATCCGGCCAGGAGGAAATCCCGCACCGGGCCGGAGCCGACGTGCAGGCGGGCGAAGCTCTTGTCGATCTCCGTGTTGCGCGGCGGCGCGTGGGAAACCAGCACCTTGTAGCGGGCTTCCGCGATCATGGCCAGCCCGGCCGAGAGGCAGCGGGCCGCTTCCTCGGCTCCGAGCTCCCACGGAGTGCCGAAAGGGGACGGCGTGCCGCCGCCCAATCCCATGAAACCCACCCCGTCGATGAGGATCCCCCGGGCATGGATGTCGATTCCCTTCTCCGCAAGGTAGCGCCGCGCGCCCTCGCGATCCATGTTCCCCGCGACGGCAATAAGCCGTACGCCCGAGGATACCAGGGGTGCAAGAGCTGCTTCGGCTTCTCCGTAATCTCCGAGGTGGGTGACGTCGCCCGCGATGACGACGGCATCCACGCCTGCAAGGCGCGGAAGCACGTCCCTCAGCCCCGCGACTTCCCCATGGATGTCAGAAAGGCAGAGGAGATTCATGACGCCTAGTGGTCAGCGTTTCTCATTTTGCACCTTCATGGGACACCAACAGAAGAGAATGCTTGTGAAGGTACCTTGAAGATCGTGCAAAATGAGAAACGCTCCCGCGGAAACGCATACACAGTTTCCTGCCTAGTGGTGGCGCCTCTTGTGCTTCTTGTTCTTGCGGGAACCGGGCTGGCCGGGGAACGAGAAGACGCGCGTTGGCGTGGGAGACGACTGCGGCTGAACGACCGCTCCCGGGGCGACGCCCCCTGTCGCTGGCTCGGCCGCAAACTCTCCGACAACGACGCCTTCCGCCGCTGGCTCGGCCGTAAACTCTCCGACAACGACTCCCTCGGCTTCGCCTTCGGCCTCCCCTTCCTCTTCTTCGGCCGCGGGTTGCTCGAAGGCCTGCGCGATTGGTTTCTCCCCCGCGGCGATCCCGTACCTCTTCAGGTCGCCCGCCTTGCGCTTTTTATCCCTCGCGGCCGTCCATTCGATGACGATGAACGCCGAGATGAAGGTGGAGTACGTTCCTTCAACGATACCGACGATCATGTTCTTGGAGAAATTCTGGATCGTACCGGTGGTGAGGATGCAGAGCGCGATGACGGTGAGCAGCGTAGCGCCGGAGGTGATGAACGTCCTGCTCAGCGTCTGCGTGACGCTCGTGTCCAGGATGGTGCGAAGCGATTCTCCGCGCATCAGGGAGTTGTTTTCCCGTGCCCGGTCGAAGTTGACGATCGTGTCATTGATCGAATACCCGAGGATTGTCAATATGGCTGCTATGGTGCCCGCGTCGAATTCAATCCTGAATACCGCGTCGAACGACAGCATGACCAGTCCATCGTGCAGGATCCCCAGCACGGCGGCGACGCCGTAGATCCAGGGGTGGAACCGGAAGATCATGTACACCAATATCAGCGTGACCGCGATGATCATCAGCCAGATCGTCTGCGTAGCCAGGCTCTGTGCCATTCGGGCGCTGCTGAAGTCGGTGCTTTTGATGATGACCTGACCGGCCCCGTACTTGCCCTCCAGGATCTGCAGAAGGGCCTTCTGTGTCGTATCCTGAAAGGTCTTCTCATCGGCGCCCGCCTGCACGGGAATGCGCACAATGAACTCCTGGTTCGCGACGGGGTTGACCGCTTGCAGCGTGAACTCACCAAGGGGCGGCAAAAGCGCGCGTATATCGGAGATCGATGTCTCCACGCCCCTGCCGGGCCCCGGTGAATGATTGATTGTATACGGCGTGGTGGAGAGATCCGCTGGACGAGGGAGGGGGAGAAGCTCGGTCGGCGCTGCCGTGGCATCGCCCTTCAGCACAATGGCGACCCCCGCGACCTTCTTTACAATGTCATCCGTAAGATCCCGGATGGTTGGGTAATTTTTGTAGCTAAAGGCAAAGCTCTTCATTTCTCCGTTCTTGGCGTTGGTGACCTTGAAGATGATGTCGCCGGGGGACGTGAGCGCTTCCTCCCCCGCGGGGATGGACAGATTCACCTTGTCCGGACCTGCGTACTGCACCGTGAAGCTGGCAGGCGCGATCTGGAACTGGAAAGCGATACCCGCCTTGAAATCCACGCCAAGGTTCAACCCGTGGTTGATTATGAATCCGCCGACGCCGATCAGGATCAACAGGGTGGAGAATCCAAAGAAGAAATATCGTGCGCGTGAAAAACGTATCACTCTCTTCATGCGATCTTTCTCCAGGTGAGGAGGATCCTCTTGGCCCTCAGCATGTCAAGCTCGAAGTCGAAGATGAGCCGGGAAACGAATACCGCCGTGAACAGGGTTGCGAGGTTCCCGATCAGCAGGGTCACGGCGAACCCCTGGATGCTGCCCTTGCCGAGGTTCATCAGAACCAGAGCCGCGATGACTGTTGTCACGTTCGAGTCAAGTATGGCCGTGAAGGCGCGGGAGAAGCCATGACTGATCACGGCCTGCACCGTCTTGCCCAGACGGGATTCCTCCTTCATGCGCTCGAATACAAGCACGTTCGCGTCCACGGCCATGCCGATGGTAAGCACGAGCCCCGCGATGGCGGACAGCGTCAGCGTGAAACCGAAAACGGAAAGGATTGCCACGTTGATGTAGAGGTGGAGGAGCAGTGAGAGTACCGCGTTAACTCCCGCGCGCCGGTAGTAAAAAAGCATGAACAGCATGACCAGGCCGATGCCGATCACGCATGCCCAGATTCCTTGAGTGATTGCGTCCTGGCCCAGCGAAGCGCCGATTGCCTGCTGGCTGGTGATGCTGAGATCCACCGGAAGGGAGCCCGTGCGGAGCGTCAGCGCCAGGTCCGAGGCTTCATTCGCGGAAAAGCCGTTCACCGCAACCTGGTCCCGAATGGCTGATTGAATGGTCGCCTGCGCCTTGACCTTGTTGTCCAGCGCCACGGCGAGCCTCTTGCCCACATTGGCGCTGGTCAGCTTGTAAAAGGTCTCTCCGCCCGCCGCGGTCAGGACGAAGTTGACCTGCGGGGCGCCCGTGAGAGGCTCCCTGCCCACGATTGCGGACGTGATCTCCGTTCCATTGAGGCCCACCTCTTCCTTGAGCACGGTGTAGCCTTCAAGCTCGTCAAGGCCATAGGTATCCTTTTTGAACACGCCGCGCAGGACGTCGCCCTTGGGAAGGACGGCGAGCACGCCCTGATCCTTGACATTGCCGGCCGCGTCCAGAAGCAAGCCGGGATTCGCCGCCGCGTATTCCTTGACCTTTGCCAACCCATCCTCATCCACCATGTGGAAAGTGAGGGATCCCTTCCCCATGATGAACCTGTTCACCGTCTCAGGGTCCGAAGTTCCAGGGATCTCAATGACGATCTTGTCATTGCCCTGGCTGCGGATGGTGGGGTCGGTGAGACCAAAAGCGTCAATCTTGTTCCGGAGGACCTCCAGGACCTGCTTCATCTTGTCGTCCCGCTGCGCCGCGTTCAGCGTGGTCTTGTTCGTCTTCTCATAGGAGTCGTAGTCCACCTGGATGGTGACGTACATGCCGCCGCGCAAGTCCAGACCGAGCTGCATGGTCGAGTTCTTCAGGTCCTTGAGGGCGAACATCTGGTCCCTGTACCAGGCCTCAATGTCCGCTGCGATGTCCGTCCGACTGGAGTATGCGTTGAGCACGCTCTGAATCGTCCACGTGGAAGGCTCGCTCTTGTTCGCCGTCTTGTAGCTTTTCTTCGCCTTGTCGATCAGGAAGGAATACTCGGCTGGCAGGGGATCAGAGGTGTTCATGGCAATGAGCTTCTTGATTACCTCATCAGCCTTTTCCTGCGCATAGACCTTGATCTGGTTGCGCGAGCTTTCCGCCATGTCCTTGTCCGCCTGCGGCGTGTAGAAGTACCACTTGATGGACGGCCAGACGAAGTAGAAACCGAGGCCGAGAACGGCGAGAATGATGAGGAATCGATACCGCTTCTTCATGAGAGGTGCTACTCCTTGGTGTCGCCCGCTTCTTCCCTGCGCTCCAGTACCTGGGAAACCGCGCTCTTGGAGAACTTGATCTTCACGTTGTCGTCAACCTTGAGGACCACCCCATCCTCCTTCACCGACTCGACATAGCCGTGCATGCCGCCGATCGTGACCACCCGGTCGCCCTTCTTGATGTTGGCCAACATTTTCTTGGCTTCCTTCTGCTTCCTGTTTTGGGGACGGATGACCAGGAAGTAGAACACCACGATTATCAAGCCGAAGGTCACGAGCATGGTGACGAGCTGCGTGCTGCCGCCGCCGCTTGATTGCGCCCCTCCCGTGGACCCTGACCCCATCCCCATCAGCAGGGGGAGAAAACTGGATATGCCTGTCATATGGTATCCTTAAAAATGAAGATGAATAACCGCGCAAACATACCATGAAGCCGAAGCGAGCGTCAACTAAGCTGTCCCGCAAAGTGGGACAGCGTGGGGGCCCGATGGGCGCGCAGCGTTTGCTTTCGTGCAATTCCGGGCGCCCATGGGGAAGTCAACCATTCATCGGCCCGGGGCGTTGCGTCACTTTTTCCTGCGCGCGTGGATGACCCGCGACACGGCGCGCAGCCTGCGGGCAAAGACCGTCTCCACCCGCGCCGATGCGTCGCGCACCTCCCTCATGCGCTCGATCAGGTATTCCAGCGCACCTTCAGCCTTCTCTATCTCCGCGAGGGGCATGTCGGCGAGGTCCGCATCCGTGACGCCGAGGTCGGGGCCGGCGAGGCGAAGAATGTTGCCGATCTCCGCCAGGGTGTAGTTGAACGCCTGGAGGTCCTTGATGAAGGAAAGGAGAACCACCTCGCCGGGCCGGTAAAGACGGAAACCGCCCTCAGTGCGGCGGTGGGGCGCGATCAGCCCCTTCTCTTCCCAAAACTTGATCGTTCGGACATTGATGCCGCTGCGTTCCGCCAGCTCGCCGATGGTGAGAAAGTCGCTGCGCGAGATATAGCGGCCCTTCTCATCCTTGACCGGCAGCCCGACGCTGCGTTTTATCTTCTGGATTTCGGGGAGCGCATAGCCGAGGGAGAAGAACTTGCGGATCAGCTCCCCTTCTTCCAACGCGGATTCGGGGAACGCGTCCTCTCTATCAGGGAGGGGGGCGATCAGGTCGTTCTCAGTCCACTCGTCCAGCTCCCGCGGGGTGATCCTCAGTCGCTGGAGGAGCTCCTCCCGGCTCAGCTCCATCACCGTGCGCCTTCAGACGACCGTGACTTTTTTCACGCCCTCCGGGACGGCTGAGACGCCAAAGATCCTCATCAGCTCCTCGGTGGATCCTACCGGAGTGGCGGTCTTTTGGTTGTACAGGGAAAGGACTTCCTCCAGCTCCTGAGGAGCGCCCTTGTAGATGGCGGAGCAGACGGCCTGCTTGAACATCCCCGCCTCGGCGAGCTGCCGCGTGGAGGCGGAGCCGTTCCTGCGCATCATCCTGCCGTCGACGATGGCCGTGCTTCCCTCAAAACCGATGCAGAATACAAAATCCTCCCTGCGCATGCCGCAATCCTGACAGATAGGCGCTGCTTGTGCAAGGGAGAACGCCCGCGGACAGTAATTTTCAGTAAGGTGACCGAATGATGCGCGCCGAAAAAAAAGGCCGCCCGTGAAGGCGGCCTTGTACGTCCGATGATTCCTTTGTGGTTTTCTAATAATCGCCCATGCCGCCCATGCCGCCCATACCGCCCATGCCGCCGCCTCCTCCCGGAGGCATGGCAGGCTCTTTCTTTTCGGGAAGGTCGGTGATGATGCACTCCGTTGTGAGGAGCATTCCCGCGATGGACGCCGCATTCAGCAGCGCCGAGCGGGTGACCTTGGCGGGATCGATGATCCCCGCCTTCACCAGATCGGTCCACTCCATGGCCTGGGCGTCGAAGCCCACGCCCTTCTTCTCATTCTTTGCGCGTTCGACGACGATGGAGCCGTCCATGCCCGCGTTCTGGGCGATCTGGCGGAGAGGTTCCTCCAGCGCGCGCTTTACGATCATGAACCCAACCTTCACCTCCTGGCTGAATCCCGTGGTATCGGTCTTCTCCAGGGCCTTGGCGGCCTGCACGAGCGTTATCCCGCCGCCGGGAACGATGCCTTCCTCTATTGCCGCCCGCGTGGCTGACAGGGCATCTTCCACGCGATGCTTCTTCTCCTTCAGCTCGACTTCGGTTGCGGCGCCCACGTTGATGACGGCCACGCCCCCCGCCAGCTTTGCCAGGCGCTCCTGCAGCTTTTCGCGGTCGTAATCGGAAGTGGTTTCGTCGATCTGTACCTTGATCTGCGCAATGCGATCCTTGACGTCTTTCTGCTTTCCGCCGCCCTCGATGATGGTGGTATTCTCCTTGTCCACCTTCACCTGCTTGGCCCTGCCGAGCTGGCTGATCTCCACGTTCTCCAGCTTCAAGCCCAGCTCCTCAGCGATGACCTGGCCGCCGGTGAGGATCGCGATGTCCTCCAGCATGGCCTTCCTGCGGTCGCCGAAGCCCGGCGCCTTTACGGCGCAGGCGGCGAGCGTGCCGCGGAGGTTGTTCACCACGAGCGTGGCAAGGGCTTCGCCCTCCACCTCTTCCGCGATGAGCAGCATGGGCTTTCCGCTCTGCGCGATCTTTTCCAGAAGGGGAAGCAGGTCTTTCATGCCTGAAATCTTCTTATCGTGGATGAGGATGTACGGGTTTTCCAGCACCGCCACCTGGGTGTCCCGGTTGGTGACGAAGTACGCGGAGGTGAAGCCGCGGTCGAATTGCATCCCCTCCACCACCTCGAGATTGGTCTCCATGCTCTTGGATTCCTCCACCGTAATGACCCCGTCCTTGCCGACCTTGTCCATGGCATCCGCGATGAGCTTGCCGATTTCATGGTCATTGTTGGCAGAAATGGCTGCCACCTGGGAGATCTCGTCCTTCTCCTTGATGTCCTTGGCCGTCTTCTTGATGTCCTCAACGGCGATCTCAACGGCTTGGGCAATGCCCCTCTTGATGTCCATGGGGTTGATCCCCGCGGCCACCGATTTGAGGCCTTCCTTGATCATGGAATATGCCAGAACAGTGGCGGTGGTGGTGCCGTCACCCGCCACGTCGTTGGTCTTGGTAGCCACTTCCTTGAGCAGCTGGGCGCCCATGTTCTCAAACGGGTCTTCCAGCTCGATCTCCTTGGCGATGGTGACTCCGTCGTTCGTCACGGTCGGCGCGCCGAATTTCTTGTCCAGAACGACATTCCTGCCCTTCGGCCCCAGGGTCACCTTGACCGCCGTTGACATCTTCTCCACGCCCCGGAGGAGCTTCTGACGTGCGTCCTCATCGAAACGGAGTTGTTTGGCCATGTCTCTCCCCTTTCCTTCTCCTAGAGTTAAATTTCGTCACGCAAAATGGTTTGAGCGTGTCAGTCGCTTTTGCTGCTAAGATACAAAAAGAGGCGACAATCATCAAGTGGTTTTTTTACGATTTTTTACCGTTTTCCGCCCCTCCTTATTCAGCCTTGACTTTCAGGGTCCTTCTGATAGAAAAGATGGAATGAAGAGGCGGCGCGACAGGCGGATAAGCCTGGGCTTCCAATGGGATGCTCGCTCCTGGGAAAACGTCCCGCTCTGGTGCGATTCCCTCTTTACAAGGCTCAAGGACAGCAAGGTTCACTGGAACCTTCCCGCCTTCCTTCCGGACACCCCGGCGCGCAAGAAAGCATCCATCGCCCGCGCCATCCGGTCCCGACTCGAATCGAGCGGCGATATCGTCACGGCCATGGGCTTTGCGGGGGCATGCCATCCTCTGCTGAATATTGACGAGCTGGAAAAGGAGATCTCCTGGGGCGTGAAGAACCCCTGGGGCACGGGAATAGCGGATATATTCGACGTCCGCCCCCAGATCCTGGTGCCGCGCGTGCCGGATCTGGTGCGTCCCGACGCGCGAAAAGCGTATCGGGAATGCGGGTTCAGGCTGATCGGGGTCTGCGGCGAATCCCTCTCCCCGCCAGCGGGTAGTCTGGCAGGATGCTTCCTCTATTCGCGGTTCATAGTGACAGCGCTGCAATCCGGCAGCAAGGAGGTCAAGCGCTTGCGCCGGCTGATCGCCTCTGCCGGTGACCTTTTTCTTCTGCTGGACCTTTCCGGCAGCTCGCGGCCGGAAGAGCTCGAAATCGCGATAAAAGAGCTATTGGAGCCCGTCCTCGCGCGCGGGCCTGTCGTGATGCTCCTCCCTGGCCCGGCGCCCGCGAATCTCTCCCTCCCTCCGAGCCTGCTCGCGGATTGGACTCCCTTCATACCCCCCCTGCTTCATGCAAAGCTGGACGCGACAGCGGGCATTGCGCGCAAGAAAAGGAAAAAAAACGAGCTTCTCTCGCTGCTGGGTCCCGGCGAAAGCACGGTGTCGGCCAGGGGGACTGGCCCGGACCAATCAGAGCGATCGCGCCTTGTGGCGCACATGTTGGGGGAAGTTGCGCTGGCGGGCAGGGATTTCGACGTGCGTTTGTCGGGGGGAAGGTTCTGCGGCGCCACGCGCCAGGGCCGGGATCTCCTGCCCCGAAGGCCGGCGCGCTCCTACATCCGCTCGGCCGCCGGGACGATATTCTTCAAGACGCAAAGCTCCTTTTCCTTCGAGGGGGAGAGCGGCACGGGCTTGCGGGAAGAGCTCCGCGTCGACGGCCAGGCCGGAGGGGGAATCAGCATCGAGTATTCCTTCCGCCACGACTCGCCCTTCCTTTCCATCGACGTCGAGGTCCGGTTTCCCGTGCTCGCGGCGGATGCTTCCATAGAGGAATATGCCCCTCTGGCCATCGCATTGCGGGATTTGCGCAAAGGAGAGGGCGTCACCGTGGAGGTGTCGGCCCCCGATGAGAGCGCGGCTTCCGTGGACCTGACCGAGGCCGCGGGGGGGATCATGCTCCCCGGCGCCGCCCACAGGATCAGGCGGGCTGATGGCGGATGGGTCAGGCTGATGTACGCCTCTCCCGATGGCCGACGGTGGGGGCTTCCCTTCTTCCGCGTGACCCGGCTGAGGGGAGCGCGGATAGTGGAGATCAATCCGTTCGGCAGCTACATGCCCACGCCCGGCTCGGCGCTGAGCGGGCGCCGGGAGAGCTTTTCTCTTCTCCTTGGGCTGGAAGACGGGTAGCAATGAGCGGCATCGACTTCTTCGACGTCGATCATACCCTCACCCGCAGGTCGTCCGGCGGCAGGTTCGTGGCGCTTGCGATGCGCAAGAAGGTGGCTCCCCGGCGTCTGCTCTTTGTGCTTCCCTGGTATGCGCTGACCTACCGGCTGGGGGTCTTTCGCCTGCGCGCGTATGACGATGGCTTCCCCTACCTACGCGGCATCCAGCGCGAGACGCTGGAAGGCCTTGCCCGAGAGAGCTTCGCGAACGCGCTCAAGGATGACCTGTTTCCCGGGGGGGTGTCGCTCGTGCGCCGGCTCCGCGCCGAGGGAAGGCGCGTGATGCTTGCCACGTCGTCCCTGGATTTCATTGTTGCCCCGGTTGCGGAGCACCTCGGCGTGGACGGCGTCCTCGCCACGGCCCTGGAGTTCAAGGACGGCGTGTGCACGGGCCGGCTGGGAGGCGTGCCGATGTTTCGTCGGGAGAAGAAGGACCGGGTGCTCGCCTACCTTGCGGATCAGGGAGTGCCCGCGTCGGAATGCTCATTCTATTCCGACAGCATCTACGATCTGCCCCTTCTGGAATCGGTGGGAAGGCCGGTGGCCGCGAATCCCGATTGGCGCCTCCGGCGCATCGCGCGGCGCAGGGGCTGGCCCATCATGGATCTGTCAGAAGCTCGCCCTGGGAGATCGGCTCAAGGCGTCCATCGCTGAGCTGCAGGACGAGCCTTCCCTGCTCGTCCACGTCGCGTGCGATCCCCTCCACGGTCCTTCCCGAGCCCAGAAGGCTCACGCGCACCCGTTCGCCGCGGCGGTACAGGCGCGCCAGCATCTCCTCCCTCCACTCATCCCTTTCAATCTGCTCTTTCAACCGGATCAGAAACCCGGCAAGAAGCGTCAGGACAGGAATGGCTCGTCCGCTTGCCTGGAGAAGTGAACAGGCGGAGCGCGCGATCTCTTCGGGAAACGAGGTCTGCGTGCAGTTCACTCCTATGCCGACAAGCGCCGCGTCTCCATGGGTTTCACAGAGGAGACCGGCGCACTTCCTGACATCCACCATGAGATCATTGGGCCACTTGATCCCAACCCTGATTCCGGCCGCCTCCTCCACGGCGCGCGCTGCAGCGACGCCGGCCCGGAGGGGAAGCTCGCTTAGCGGGAATCCCATGCCGCCGACTCTGAGCACGACCGTGGCGAGCAGGCTCTCCCCGGCAGGGGAGATCCATGTCCGTCCCGGCACCCGGCCCCTTCCCTTGTCCTGGAACCCAGCCGCCACGACGGTCCCGTTGGGGCACCCCTCCCGCGCGAGAGCAAGCGCATCGTCCATGGTCGAAGAAGTGCGCTCCTTCACGATCACGTACGCATGCGGCCATGGGTTGGCAATTCCGCGGCTTGTCTCCATCGCATCGATTATGTACCATTTTGCGCTATGCAGGAGAACCCTCTGCTGGCTGGGCTGGGTTTGCCCCGTGAGCCCCGGCCGCTCACCCTTGTCATCTTCGGCGCCAGCGGCGACCTCACGCGCCGCAAGCTCATGCCCGCCCTTTTTTCCCTCTTCCTCAAGGGGAACATCCCCGGGGTCAGGATAGTAGGATTCGCGCGAAGAGAATGGGATTCCACGGGATTCCGCAAGGCCGTACACGAGTGGCTGGATGCCGAGGACGCGCCGGCGGCCGAAGGGGAGCTGAAGGACGCTTTCACCGCCGGACTGGGATTCATCCGTTCCTCTTTTGAGTCCCCAGAAGGCTACAGGGAAATCAAGAGGGCGTATCCCGAGCCGGCCAGCAGGATCTTCTACCTTGCAACTCCTCCGGATGCCTACCACACCATCATTGAGCGGATCGGGGATACGGGGCTTGCCGACCAGTCGCACGGGATCTCCCGTATTATAGTAGAAAAGCCGCTCGGCCATGACCAGGAGAGCGCCCGATCCCTTAATGAGCGCATATCGCAGGCATTCCCCGAGGAGCAGATCTACCGCATCGATCATTACCTGGGCAAGGAGACGGTGCAGAACATCATGCTGATGCGGTTCGGCAACGGCATATTCGAGCCGGTATGGAACAACCGCTACGTCGACCACGTGCAGATCACCATGGCGGAAACCATTGGGGTAGGCTCGCGGGGCCGCTACTACGAGAGCGCCGGCGCGCTGCGCGATATGATGCAGAACCACATGCTGCAGCTTCTCTCCCTGGTGGCCATGGAGCCCCCCGTTGATCTGGACCCCGACAGCATCCACGATGAGAAGGTGAAGGTCCTGAAATCCATCGTAGCCATCACCGGCGACCGCGTCGCCACTGAGACGGTGAGAGGCCAGTATGGCCGGGGCATCGTGGACGGCGCCGAGGCCCGGGACTACAGGCAGGAGGAAGGCGTCGATCCCGGATCGCTCACGGAAACATTCGCCGCGCTGCGCGTCTCTCTGGATTCCTGGCGTTGGGCGGGAGTGCCCTTTCTCCTGCGCACCGGCAAGAGGCTCTCCCGGCGGACCACGGAGATCTCCATCCACTTCAAACGTCCTCCGCTCCTCCTGTTCGCAGAAAAGGAGCGCGCCGCGACGCCGTCAAACGTCCTCACCTTCCGGATCCAGCCTCAGGAGGGGATCACCATGGGCTTCAACTCCAAGATCCCCGGCCCCACCACGTCCATGCGGACGGTGAACATGGACTTCTCCTACGGCTCGGCGTTCGGGGAGGATCTTCCCGACGCCTACGAAAGGCTGCTCCTCGATGCCATGCTCGGGGATTCCACCCTGTACATGCGCAAGGACGAAGTAGATTCCGCATGGGCATTCATCACCGCGATACTGCGGGGATGGGAGCACACAGGGCAGCCATCCCTTTCAAGCTACCGGGCAGGCAGCTCCGGGCCGGAAGCCGCCGCCTCTCTTCTCGGCTCCGCCGAGAGACGCTGGAGGAGACTATGAGCGGGCCGCTTAACCCGCGCCTCATCGAGCGGGAAATAGCGCGGATACGGGAAAAGGAATCCAACCCCTATTCCTTGGGGACCAAGACCAACCTCTTCACATTGCTGGTATTCCGGTGTGAAGGGGCCGCGGCTCCCGGGGCAGCGGACCATGTGGAGGCGCCGCTGCAGTACCTTCTGGGAAAGCGACCGGCGCGGATCATTACAATCCGCCGGACGCGCGCGGAGCGGACAGAGGCATGGGTGAGCGGACGCTGCTTTCCCGACAAACGCAACCGGGGAGTGTGCTTCGAGGAGGTGCGCATCGACTCCGGCAATGACGGCGTGGGCGCCGACCCCGGAGCATGGGCCCCCCTGGTCATTCGCGACCTTCCCGTGTTCGCGTGGATGCCGGATGGAGTGCCGTCAGGCGCGGCCGACCCATGGGAGACGACGCTCAGGGACGCGGCAGGTCTCATCGACAAGCTGCTCGTGGATTCCTCCCGGTCTCCCAGCGGGACGGAGAACGGCGCGGAGGCATTGGCCGCCCTTCTCCGCTTCAAAGAGACCATGGCGGAGACGCTTCTCTTTGCGGATTTTTCCTGGATACGAGGCAGAGTGCTCCGAGAACAAACCGCGCGCGTATTCGATCCCGCGGAAATGCGTCCCCTCCTCTCCTCGCTGCAAGGCGCCCGACTCTACGGGGGGACGCCCGCGGAAGCCTGGCTGTTCTTCACATGGCTTGGCAGCCGGCTGGGACGGACGCTGCGGACCGAGCACGTGGTGCACGGAGCCCTCTCCGAAGGATTCAAGGTGACATTCCTTCTCGATGGGGCGCCGGCAGTCGAAATTGGCTGCACCCGGGGGGGGTGTCTCTCGCGGGGAGAAGAAAAGGCGGGGTACAGGTTCCCCTCGGACGGCGAGATCCTCCTGGAGGAAGTGGACTCGCTTACCCGTGATCCCGTCTTCCATGAGGTCATCACCCATGCGCGGCGGACGGATGAGTGAGCCCGCGGTTGTCTTCACCATCGTTGCGGAGGACGTACAGGACCTCGCCGAGCAGGCAAGCCGCCTCCTGCTCTCCCTGATCACGGAGGCATTGAAGGACCGGGGCGATGCGCGCGTCATCCTGTCCGGCGGAACCACCCCCCGTGCGACGTACAAACTTCTGGCTTCCGGCATCTCTGCCCAGGGAATCGAGATTGAAAAGGTGTCCTGGTTTTTCGGAGACGAACGCTGGGTACCGCACGACGACCCGCAGTCGAACGAGGGCATGGCGCTGGAAACTCTCCTGTGGCCGATCGGGGCGCCGGCGCACACCGTGCACTCCTGGCACGCGGGATCGGGAGATCCGGTGGAGTGCGCGCGCCGCTACGACGCCGTGGTGAAAGCGGCCATGGGAACCGCGCGCACCAGCCCCGACATCCTTCTCCTGGGCATCGGGCCCGACGGCCATACCGCCTCCCTTTTCCCCGGGGCAGTGGCCCACCTGCCGGATGGCCGACAGGTGCTGGTGGCGCCCGATATATGCGGAAGCAACACCGCCCCCCAGGGTCTCTCCCTCCCCGTTGCCGCGGCTGCCGTGCAGGGAGGAGCGGCCCGGGGCTGGAGGTTGACCCTCTGCCCCGATTTGCTGAGAACCTCCCGAAGCGTCATATTCCTGGCAGAGGGCGCGGACAAGACGACGGCTCTCCGCCGGGCGCGAAAAGGCGATCCCGGTACGCCCGCCGCCTGGATCAGGGGCAGGAAAACGTACTTTATCGCGACGCGCGATGCCATGGGGCCCGAGCAACCGGACTACGGCAGGGATATCCGCAACGCGTAATCATTCAGGAGATGCACACATGGAAACCAGTCTCGCCCAATTCGTACGCGGGCTGTACTTCGACATCCAGACTATCGAAGGAGTGCAGCCCCTGGAAATCTGGAACGGGGTGCGGGAAGCGTTCGATCCTTTCGAGATGACGCTGCTCGTGAAGAACCTCTACAAGATCGCGCTCCCCCTGGTGAATGAACGGTGCTTTGGACAGGCATTCGAGATCCATTCTCGGCGCGCGCATGAAACGGTTTCCGCGCTCATCGCCTGGTTCCTGGGGAACGCGGAAGAACGGCTCTTCCAGCGCTTCCCCTATCCCCCCACGGGAGAGGGCGATCAGAAAGAAGTGTACCGCCTGGTCAAGACCCGGGCAGGCGAGCTGCTCGCGGACCTCGACGCGGCTCCGCCCCAGGACCCGGCGCCGGAGGCAGAGGCGCAGACTCTCTCCCAGGGGGTGTTCCCGGACGGGCTCTTTGATTTCCGAGAGATGCGCCTGGTGGACAACGAGCTGCCCTACATCATCTTCACGGACAAGGAGTTCCGAGTCATCCACGGACTGGCCATTGTGTACCTGTGGCTCATCGACCTGGATACGATCTTCCTGGACACCCTGAAAAGCAATGGCGTTGAGTCGGCCATCATTGACGAGTACCGCCAGTTCGGCCGGCGCGTGCAGAAGGAGAACCCGCTCACCATCCACGGCCGAAAGATGGACGCGGGGGAGCTGGTCGCGCACATCCATGAGAAGCTCAAGTACGAGGACTACCTCGACCTTTTTGCCGACGTCTACGCCTGGTTTGAACAGATCCGCGCCACGTTCACGGAGTGAGAGGCCGGCTGCATAGGCAGCCGGCCCACTGATTCCTCACCCCACCTTCGGCAGATCCTTCTCCGCCTTCAGGATATCCTTTTCGGGATACTCGTAGTCCTCCAGCTTGCCCGCGAAGTACTGCTCGTAGGCTTGCATGTCGAAGTGCCCGTGGCCGGAAAGATTGAAGAGGATCACCTTCTTCTCCCCGGTTTCCTTGCATTTCTTCGCCGCCCGGATGGCGGAGGCGATGGCGTGCGCGGATTCCGGCGCGGGAATGATTCCCTCGGTCCGCGCAAAGAGCACGGCGGCCTCGAAGGTCTCCTTCTGCCGCAGGGCCTCGGCCCTGACCAGGCCCTTGTTCACCAAAAGCGACACGATGGGCGCGGCGCCGTGATAACGCAAGCCGCCCGCGTGCACCGAGGGCGGAATGAAGCTGTGACCGAGGGTGTACATCTTGGCAAGGGGAATGAGCTTGCCCGCGTCGCCGAAGTCATAGGCATAGAGGCCCTTGCTGAGGGAGGGACAGGCGAGAGGCTCGGAGGCGATGAACTCGATGTTCCGCTTTCCCGAGATTTTATCCTCCATGAAGGGAAGGCTGATCCCCCCGAAATTGCTGCCGCCGCCGTGGCATGCGATCACGATGTCGGGCATGAGCCCGAGGTCCTCGAGGATGGCGCGCGCCTCGAGGCCGATCACGGTCTGGTGCATGAGCACATGGTTGAGGACGGACCCGAGGGAATACTTGACCGTCCCTCCGGAGGTCGCAGCCACTTCCACCGCCTCGCTGATCGCAATGCCCAGGGACCCCGGGTAATTGCGCTTGTCCTCGAGCATCTTCTTGCCGATCTGCGTTTCCTTGGACGGGCTGGCGTGCACCTTCGCTCCATAGCACTCCATCATGATCTTGCGGTATGGCTTCTGCTCATAGGAGGCCCGGACCATGAAAACGTTGATGTCCACGTTGAAATGCGCGCCCGCAAAAGCCAGGGCGCTGCCCCATTGTCCCGCGCCGGTCTCAGTGGCGATCTTCTTCACGCCTTCCTTCTGATTGTAGTAGACTTGCGGAATGGCGGTGTTCGGCTTGTGGCTGCCGGTAGGCGTCACGCTCTCGTTCTTGAAGAAGATCAGGGCGGGCGTCCCCAGCGCTTCCTCCAGGAACTTGGCGCGAATCAATGGCGTAGGGCGGAAGAGAGAGTAGACCTTGAGCACTTCGTCAGGTATCACGATCTCCCTCTCCTGAGATACCTCCTGCTCGAGCAGACCCATCGGGAAGAGGGGCGTGAATGCCTCAAGGGGCACCGGCATGCCATCCGCCGGATTCAGCATGGGCGGCACCGGCTCAGGCAGAGAGGGCTGGATATTGAGCCATTTTTTCGGTATCTCCCTGGTAGGAAGGTGGAAGATTCTGTCGTCGATCATGTGCGACTCCTTTCGAACATATTCGCCTTCTCCGCCTGCCGGCGCATCGGGCGGGCCGCCCCAACGGGACGGATATAAAAAAAGCCCGGGCTCTCTGGTGCCCGGGCTTTTTTTACGCATAAAAAAACCGCGGGCGGTTTCCCTCTCATAAGGGGAGGGAAACCGCCCGCGGTCTCCTGAGCGTGGATGTCAGGTCAGGTGGACCGCGCTGCCGCTTCCGCGGCATTCAGGGGTTTCCTCCCCGGGATCCACCACCAGTTCTGAGACACGTATACTGCGCGCGTCGAAAAGCTAAAACTCATGATGCGCATATTTATCCTGAATTGAGTCCCCTTGTCAACTGGTTTTTTTAAAAATCGACCAGCTCCAATTCGAACACCACGAACGCGTCCGCGGGCACCAGGTTTGCGTATCCACGGCTGCCGAATGCCAGCTCGGAGGGAATCACCAGCCGCCGCTTTTCCCCGCGCTTCATGGCCAGCAAGGCCTCGGTCCATCCCTTGATCGCGATCTTGTCCAGCTCCGCGGTATCCGCCGATCCCGAGGAATTGGTGTCGGCGAATATCTTTCCGCTCAGGAGCATGCCCTTGTAGTTGATGGAGACGGTGGCGTTCACTGCCGGGCTCCCGCCCGAGCCCTTTTTCAGTATTTCATACATGAGGCCCGACTTTGTCGTCACGAGGTTGGGCCACGTCTTTTTGATGAGCGCTAGCGCCGAAGCGCGGTCCTTTTTCCTGTTCTCTTCCACCGTGGCCCAGGCCTTGGCCACGATTGCATCGAAGCCCTTCTGCGTCACGATAAAAGCGCCGGCCGCGGCGCCCACGCGGAGGATGCGGACGCTGATCATGTGGTCGCCCTGCTTGATGGCGTTCACGACGTCCATGCCCTGCACCACGTGGCCGAACACATTGTATCCCCCATCAAGCCAGGAAGCGGCCGCCATGGTGATGTAGAATTGGCTGCCATTGGTGTTGGGCCCCGAGTTGGCCATGGCCATGACCCCGGCGGCGTCATGCTTGAGATCCGAGCGCGTCTCATTGGGAAACGCGTATCCCGGGCCGCCGGTGCCGTCGCCCTTGGGATCGCCGCCCTGGATGACAAAGCCCTTCTCCACCCTGTGGAAGGTGAGGCCATCGTAGAACTTCCGAGCTGCGACGCCATTCGCCTTGAGCGTCCCTTCGGCGAGCCCGACGAAGTTTGCCACTGTCATGGGCGCCTTCTCGAACTCCAGGGAGCAGACGATGGTGCCCCGGTCCGTCCTGATCTCCGCATAAAGGCCGTCGGCAAGCTGCTGGCTCTGCGCCGCGGCGGGCAAGGCCATTGCCAATGCAAGGAAAGCGGCGGGGAAGGCGGTACAGCGGCCCGCCCTAGGGGCGGTGCAGCGGCCCGCCCTAAGAATTCTGCGCACGATATCCTCCGATCACAAACGGGGTGCCATGGGGAGCGGGTCACTGTCAAGGCCGCGCAGCCTCTTCTTCCGTGCTTTACCGGGCGCCCCCGATCACGATCTGCGACGCTTCGAAGTAGGAGGGCCCGAGCAGTCGGAGCACCTCCGCCACGTCCCGCTCGTCGCCTTCGACTCCAAGAGCGGCAAAGTTCTTGTCTCCCCTGGCTCCGAGCTGCAGGTCGACGACGTTCACCCCCCGGGAGGCGAGCGCGGAAAGTAGCACGAGCACCACGCCGGGCCTGTTGGCGTGCACGGCAACGATCATGTGCCGGGAGATGGGCATGGGGAGCCACACCCCATCGACCTCCAGCAGGTACGAAGCGGCGGGCTTCAGCGGCGGAAGGTGCATCCGAACCTCGGGTTCGATGCGCATGAATCTGTCCGCCGCGGTCCCCAGAACGAACTCCACCGCCTCCCGAATGCGCTCCCGCGGCCCGCCGAGGGTAAGGTACGCCGTGGCCGTTCCATCTTGCTGAGAGTTCAACCAGGCTGTCTCCACGTTGATCTCCTCGGATGCCAGCGTATTGAAGAGCACCGCGAGGGTGCCCGGCAGGTCCTTGTGGTGAGAGAAGAGGCAGACGATCTCCCCTCCTTCATAGGCAGGCATCCTGTCCGAGATGGTGATGGATCGCTCCTCCTTGCGCACCCGCAGCGCGTGAAACGACCCGAGAGACGAGGATTCCGGAAAATCCCTGACCAGCGCCCTGAATCCTCCGCCAAAAGACAAGTGGGGCATCTCCAGCCGCTTCTCCCGGGCAAACCTGTGGTTGAGGATCTCCATGCCCAGGTTGAGGATGCGAAACGAGGACTCGTCGCGGGACCGCAGGGGGCGTTTTTCAGGGATGCCCCGGGAGAAGGACACGTAATAGCGATAGCCCGCGGCCTGGACCGCCTCCAACCCGGCGGCATAATCGCGGCCCAGCTCATCGGGATTGTGGGTGTCGGTGCCGATGGCAACGGGGATTCCCAGGCCGCGCGCGCGCCGGAGGATCTCGGGATGCGGATAGATCCCCACGCCCTTGCGAAGCCCGGAGAGGTTCACGTCGAGGGCGAGGTTGCGCTCCGCGATCATCTCCAGAAGGGTGAAAAGCCGCCGCGCGGTCTCACTGTCCGCCCCGTCCAGATCAGCCAGGCACGCGGGAAGGGGCGCGTAGAGCTTGGGCAGGTCGAGGTGGCCAATTACGGAGATCATCTGCCAGCTCGCGTCTACCATCTCGATCAGCTCATCAAAATACGCCGCCCAAAAAGGCTCGACGCCGCCGCGCTGCTCGATAAGCAGCCGCGTGTCCTCCGCCGAGCCGTCATACGGAATGCCGTTGGCCGCAAAGTGGGCGGAACACACGACAAAATCCACGCCGTGCGCCTGGAAAAGCTTTGCCCGGTTCCACTGCATGCCGAGCTCCGTTCCCAGCCACTCCAACTCCACGCCGCAGCGCACCTGGATCTTGCCGTTCACCCGTTCCCGCAGCCGCCGCATCTGATCGGCAAAGGCGATGTAGGAAGCGTCGCCGCGGATGAACTTCACGTCCGTGGCCCGTTCGCTGGCGTAGCGAAACCGGGTGAGCCTCGGGGTGTGGATCACGAAGGTCACTCCGGGGAACCCCCGGCTGATGGCGCGCTCCACGACGGCGTCGAGGTCGTCGATCCCGTGTTTGACGTGATCAGCGCCCGTGCCAACGTGGATGCCGTGGGTCTCCCAGATGAACGGCGGGCCGTGCATGAAGCGCAGTATAGCGGAAGAGGGGCTCTTCATCCAACTTGAAACCAGCCACTGATTATTCTATCTTCGATGCATGGACAGCCGCGAGGTGATGAACAGGATCGGGGCCATCATCGAGGCCCACGGAACCGGAGTGCTTGCCACCGTGGACAAGGACGGCAATCCCCACCTCCGATGGCTCACGCCAACTTTGCTCCGGGAAAGGCCCGGCGCGCTGTACGCCGTCACCGCGCCGCGCTTCTCCAAGGTGATGCAGGTCCGCGCCCACCCCCGGGTGGAATGGATGTTCCAGACTCCCACCCTGGACGAGGTGATCAGCGTGCGCGGTTTGATCAACGTCGTGGAGAATCCGTCGCTGCGCGCGGAGGTGCTGGAGGTGCTCGGCCCGCGCCTGGGCACGTTCTGGAAGATCGCGCACGACGCGCGGGATCTCGTGGTCCTGGAAACGGTCGTGGAGGAAGCGACCCGGTTCCTGCCCATGGAGGGCAGGAAAGACATGGTACGGTTCTGAATGGAAAAAGACCTCCTCCTGAAGATGCTCCTCATCCGCAGGTTTGAGGAGAAAGCCGCGCAGATGTACGGACTGAAAAAGATCGGCGGTTTCTGCCATCTCTACATCGGCCAGGAAGCCGCCGCGGTGGGCGCGATTGCCGCGATCGACCTCGGCCGTGACTACACGGTGGGCGCGTACCGCGATCACGGCTATGCCCTTGCGTGCGGCATGGATCCCAAGCGCCTCATGGCCGAGCTTTTCGGCAAGGCCACCGGCGTATCCAAGGGCAAGGGCGGGTCCATGCATTTTTTCGACGCGGCGCGTCACATGTTTGGCGGCAATGGCATTGTAGGAGCGCAGATCCCGGTGGCAACCGGGGTGGCGCTGAAGTGCCGATACAGGAAGGACGGAGCGGTTGTGCTGTGCTGGTTCGGGGACGGGGCAATCCACCAAGGCTCGTTCCACGAAAGCCTCAACATGGCCAAAATATGGAAGCTGCCCGTCATCTACATCTGCGAAAACAACCAGTACGGGATGGGGACCGATTTCCGGCGGGTCTCGTCGGTCACAGACTTCGTGGTCATGGGTAACTCCTACGGTATCCCCGGCAAGCAGGTGAACGGCATGGACGTCATGGAGGTCTATCGTGACGTCTCGGAGGCCGCGCAGCGCGTCAGGGCGGAGTCAACCCCCGTGTTCCTGGAGATCAAGACCTACCGCTACAGGGGCCATTCCATGAGCGACCCGGCAAAATACCGCACACCCGAGGAGCTGGACTTCTACAAGAAACAGGACCCCCTCCTCATCCTCAAGTCGCGCATGACGGAATCGGGCAGCCTCACCGAGGATCACTACAACGCCATGGACGCGGAGTGCAAATCCCTCTGCGACGAGGCGGTGAAGTTCGCCGAGGAAAGCCCGGAGCCCGAGCCCTCCGCGCTCTATGAGGACATCCTCGCATGAGCGTGATCACCTTCCGCGAGGCGCTCCGTGCCGCAATGGACGAGGAGATGGCGCGCGACGACTCCGTCATCCTGCTGGGCGAGGAGGTCGGCCAGTACAATGGGGCGTACAAGGTCAGCCAGGGCCTGCTGGAAAAATACGGGCCTGAGCGGGTCATGGATACGCCCATCTCCGAGGAAGGGTTCACGGGAATCGGCATCGGCGCGGCCATGGCAGGCCTTCGTCCCATCGTGGAGTGGATGACCTTCAACTTCTCCCTGCAGGCCGTTGACCAGATCGTCAGCAACGCGGCCAAGATGCGCTACATGTCCGGCGGCCAGTTCTCCGTTCCCATCGTGTTCCGCGGACCCAATGGTCCCGCCGAGTATCTGGGCGCGCAGCATTCACAGGCGCTGCAGTCGCTGTACGCGCATTTTCCCGGCCTGAAGGTCGTTGCGCCCTCCACACCCGCGGACGGGAAGGGTCTCCTAAAGTCCTCCATCCGGGACGACAACCCCGTGCTCTTCCTGGAAGCGGAGATGATGTATTCGTGGAAGGGAGAGGTCCCTGACGGCGAGCACCTTGTGCCTCTCGGCGTGGCTGACGTGAAACGCCTGGGAAGGGACGTCACCGTTGTCAGCTTTTCCAAACCCATACGCATGATCCTGGAAGCCGCTGAAAAGCTTGCCGCCGAGGGGATCGACGTGGAGGTCGTGGACCTGCGCACCATCCGCCCGCTGGACGAACGAGTCATCTACGACTCCGTGGAGAAGACCAACCGGTGCGTCGTGGTCGACGAAGCAATGCCCTTTGCCAGCGTTGGGTCGCACGTGGCCTGGCTTATTTCCCGCAACTGCTTCGAAGATCTGGATGCGGCCGTGGAGCTTGTTTCAGGGGAGGACGTGCCCATGCCTTACAGCCATGGCCTGGAGCTTGCAGCGCAGCCCTCCCCGGCCAAGGTGGTGGACGCCGTAAAGCGGGTGCTGTATGCCTGAGCCGGTCCTGATGATCGCCCTGTCGCCCACCATGGAAACGGGAACCCTTGCCCGGTGGCGGAAGAGGGAAGGTGACGCCATTGCCAGCGGCGACGTCCTCTGCGAGGTGGAAACAGACAAGGCCACCATGGACTACGAATCCTCGGTTGAGGGAACTCTCCTCAAGATCCTTCTCCCCGAGGGCGGCCAGGCAAAGGTGGGCGATGCGATCGCTGTCGTGGGGAAACCGGGAGAAGACATCGACGCATTGCTCTCCACGCTGGACGCGCTGAAAGTCGCTGAACAAAAGGCTCCTCCTGTTCAGCGCGCGGCCGCGCAGCCGCACGCTACAGCTCGTCCCGGCGCCTCGGCGCCACCACCCGCGGCGGCCGGTGCGTCGCTTGCGAGCCGGATCAAATCATCGCCTCTTGCACGCAGGCTCGCCCAGGAGAGAGGGATAGATCTCCGCGGGGTCAAGGGATCAGGACCTGATGGCAGAATCGTGAAGCGGGACATCGAAGTGCTGCGCGGCTCGCAGCCAGTGTCAGCGGTCTCGGCACTGAGCGCTGCCAGCCGGGGCGCGCCAGCGGCCGCGCCCGCGCTCCAGCCCGGTCCGGGGGACCAGGTGCTGCCGATCTCCCGAATGCGCCAGATCATTGCCCGGCGGCTCACGGAGTCCATGTACACGGCCCCGCATTTCTACCTCACCGTGGCCGTGGGAATGGATGAGCTTCTCTCGTCGCGCGCGCGAATGAACGCTGGCAGAGAGAAAAAGCTTTCAGTCAACGCATTCCTCATGGCGCTTGCCGGCAGGGCGCTGGCGCGGCATCCGCAGGTCAATTCCTCCTGGAACGGCGACACGCTCCTGCTGCATGCAACGGCCGACATTGGGCTGGCAGTGGCGCTCCCGGACGGGCTGGTCACGCCTGTAGTGCGCGACTGCGGCCGCAAGGGCATAGCCGGCATCGACGCGGAGCTCGCTGACCTGGTTGAGCGGGCGCGCGCGGGCAGGCTGGCGCCCCAGGAGTACGCGGGCGCCACGTTCACCATCAGCAATCTCGGCGCCGCGGGGATCGACGAGTTCACGGCCATCATCAACCCGCCCGGCTCCGCGATCCTCGCGGTGGGCGCGGTGCGCAGGGAACCGGTGGTGGAAGAGAGCGGTCCGGAGGGGGAGAGCCGCGTCGTGATCCGACAGCGGATGCGCATTACCCTCTCCTGCGACCATCGCGTCATCGACGGCGCCGTGGGCGGCGCATTCCTGAGGGATCTCGCGGATATGCTGGAGAATCCGCTGCTCGCGTTGGCCTGATCTTGCTTTTCGCCACGGAGGATACACATGGCAGGCTTCGACTACGACGTTCTCATCATCGGCTCGGGACCCGGCGGCTACGTCGCGGGCATCCGGGCCGCGCAGCTCGGGCTCAAGGCGGCGGTCATCGAGCGCGATACAGTTGGCGGGGTCTGCCTCAACATCGGCTGCATTCCCTCCAAGTCGCTCATCCACCAGGCGGAGCTGTACCGCTCCGTTCCGGCGCTGCAGGAGATGGGGCTGTCCGTGGACGTCAAGGGATTCGACTACCGGCGCGTGTTCGACAAGTCCCGCAAGGCCGCGGACACTCTTTCCAAGGGCGTGCAATTCCTTCTGAAGAAAAACAAGGTGGAGCTCATCATCGGAGAGGCGGCGCTGTCAGGCAGGAACGAGGTGACGCTGAAGGACGGCAGGAAGGTCACGGGGAAGAACATCGTGATCGCCACCGGCTCCCGGCCCCGGATCATCCCCGGCTTCGAGTTCGACGAGGATCGCGTCCTTTCCTCCACGGGAGCGCTCATGCTCACCAAGCTTCCGAAAAAAGCGATCATCCTCGGGGCGGGCGCGATCGGGGTGGAGTTCAGCCACGTCTGGAGCGCTTTCGGCGTAGAGGTGCACCTCGTTGAGATGATGGACCGGATCCTGCCGCTGGAGGACGCCGAGGTCGTCCAGGTCCTGGCCCGCAGCTTCCAGAAGCGCGGCATCCAGATGTACACCTCCACAAAGGCAGCATCTCTTTCGAAGAGCAAGACCGGTGTCAGCGTCATGCTTGAGGACAAGGCGGGCGCCAAAAAAACCCTGGATGCCGACCAGGTCCTCGTCGTGGTCGGCCGCACCTGCAACACGGATTCCATCGGTCTGGACAAGGTGGGCATCGCCACGGAAAAGGGCTTCATCCCGGTGGGCGACTACAACCAGACAAAGGCACCGGGCATCTATGCCGTCGGTGACGTCGTGGCCACTCCCCTTCTTGCCCACGTGGCATTCAAGGAGGGGGAAATGGTCGCCGAGCACCTTGCGGGAAAATCCCCCTCACCAAGGCTGGATCCGCTTTCCATCCCCGCAGCTACGTACTGCGAGCCGCAGGTGGCCAGCTTCGGCCTGCCCGAGTGGAAGGCAAAAGAGATGGGCATTGCCTACGCCAAGGCCAGCTTCCCCTACCGCGGCGCGGGGAAATCCGTGGCCGTGGACCGGACCGAAGGCTTCGTGAAGATCGTGTACGACCCGAAAACCAAGGAGATCCTTGGCGCGCACGTGGTCGGCGCCGAGGCCACGGAGCTCATCCACGAGCTGCTCCTTGCGCGCACCGCGGAGCTGCTCCCTGAGGACATCACGACCATGATCCACGCGCACCCCACGCTCTCCGAGGCGGTCATGGAGTCCATGCGCGCGGTGGAGGGCTGGGCGATACACGTGTAGACCTGCCGCGCTTGCGCGGCGTTGGATGTCGAAGTCGGCCGAGGCCAAGGAATGCCGCCAGGAGCGGCCGCGATGGCCGAAAGGCCGACCGTAGCCATGGAAGGCGAGGGGCGCGCCGAGTACAGGGATGTACGGGAGGCGCCCCGTAGACCTGCCGCGCCCGTTTCCTGTCATAAAAGTTCGACACGCGAATCATGTATCTTTTGACACGCTTCCCTCCCGACGCGTCCTATTTTTCTACCATGAACACCATCCGATGCGTGCGGCAAACCGGCTCGGATGGGAAAGAGATACCGTGGAAAAGATGATCGAGGATTGCGCGGAAAAAATCGTCACGATCCTGGCGGAGAGGGGTGAGGCGAATATCCTCCGCCTCTCGGAATACCTAGCCGAAAGAAGCCTCGTCACCTACCAGGCCCTCGGATGGCTGGCCCGGGCCGGGAAGATCAGGTACGAGTCTCGGGGAAACCAGGTTTTCGTTGCGCTCCGCGCCGATCCGCTGTCCGCGTCATCCGATCCCACGGAGAGGAGGTCGTCATGAAATGGAGTCTTCTCAAAGCGGCAGCAGGCGCCGCTATTCTCGGCGCGGTTCTGCTCGGATGCCAGACCACAAAGCCCGCGCTCATCGCTCCGACGGAGAGCGCAATCGAGGTTGAAAAATCCGGGTTCTCGCCCGGGGGGAGCGCGGGTCAGACCACAATCGATATTTCACTGCTCTACGGATCCAGCGACGCGGTGAAATCCTGGAAGGTTGAGATATCCGGCAATGGAACCACGCAGAAAAGCTGGACCGGCGACGCGACATATCTTCCCGCAAGCCTGAGCTGGGACGGCAAGAACGATGCGGGCACCCTGGCTCCGGAAGGGACGTATACCGCCCGGCTCTCGATCGAGTACGCAAAGACATACCAGCCGGTGAACCTGGAGAGCAAGAGCTTTGTTCTGGATATCACGCCGCCGACAGGCAGCATAGCCCTCGCCCCTCCCCAGTTCACCCCGTCGGATCAGGGCGTCACGGAGCCGATGACGCTCACGATCAACGCCAGTTCGTCGCTGGCAAAAATGGATAGCTGGTCTCTGGCCATCTATGACGTGGCCGGAGGCCTTGTCAAGAGCTTCAACGGGCAGTGGCCGGCCGTCACCGCGACCTGGGACGGATCATCCCTGAACGGCGGCTTTGTCTCGCCGGCCATGACGTACAAGGCGGTGGCCACGGTGCGGGACGAATACGGCAACTTTTCAGAGCTGAAAGCGGACGTGCCCGTGGCCGATATACCCATGGCGTCGGAGCAGGACCAGGTGCTTCCCCGGGCAGCAGGGTTCTCGCCCAAGAGCGACACGATGGCGCGTTCCATCGACATGGCCCTGGTTTTCGGAAACAAGGATGCTCTGAAGGCGTGGAAGCTGTCCGTATCCCATTCAGACAAGGGGGTCCAGAGAAGCTGGACCGGCGACACGACGAACCTCCCGCAGACGGTCACCTGGGATGGAACGACCTCAGCGGGAATCTTCGCGCCTGACGGCGCCTATACGGCCATTCTCTCCATTGATTACGGCAAGTCATTCAAACCGGTTCTAGTGAAAAGCACCCCCTTCGTCCTTGACGTCACGCCGCCGGCAGGCAACGTCTCCGCCAATCCATCACGGCTCGTTGCAGATGGAAAGGGGGGGATCCAGCCGGTCGCTTTCACTCTCTACGGCAGCTCGGAGATCGCCGGCTTGAAGAACTGGACACTGAACGTGCTCGATTCCGGCGGCCGCGCCGTGGCGAGCTTTGACGGCGCCTGGCCGCCATCTCCCGCCACCTGGGATGGATCGATTTCGGGGGGCGGGAAAGCCGACCCCACCAAGCCGTACACATACGTCGCAATGATTCGGGATGAGTATGGCAATGCAAGCCAGGTCCGCGGATCGCTCGCAACCGGCGAGCTTCCCGCCGCGCAGGGCGCGCTGGCAATCACGCCCCAAAGCGAGGGGTTCTCTCCCAATGGCGACCAGATCGATGATACGATGAAGCTCGCGCTCTCATACGGCCAGCCTTCGGCCGTTGCTTCGTGGAAAGTGAACATCTCATATCCGGGGCTGGGGGTGCAGAAATCCTATTCAGGGCAGGGACCAAACCCCCCCGGCACGCTGGAGTGGGATGGAAAAACGGACACGGGGGTCATTGCGCCCGAAGGCACGTACACGGCCACTCTCAGCATTGATTATGGCGCGACTTTCGCCCCCGCTTCGGCGATGAGCGCGCCCTTCATTCTTGACGTCACGCCGCCGACAGGAACAATCTCCCTTTCCTCAGCGCTGTTCTCCCCCATCGAAGGCTCGGACACGATCACGCTCACTCTCGCATTGAGCTCTCAAGTGGCGAAGATCGACAGTTGGATCATGGATATCTACGATCCGGGAGAAAACCTGTTCAGGAGCTTCGCAGGCAAGTGGCCCATGAATCAGGCGGTATGGGACGGCAAGGGAACGAACGGCGACATGGTCCAGTCGGCGGAGGATTACCCCGTGCAGGTCACGGTACGCGACCAGTTCGGCAACACGGGCATGATCAAGGCCGCGGTACCGATCGACATCCTTGTTGAGAAAACCGCGAGCGGGTATCGAATCCTTGCTTCGCGTATTTTCTTCAAAGCGTTCACCGCCGACTATACGAACGTAGGTCCCGAGTTGGAGCAGCAGAACGCGTCCCGCCTGGATGCTCTTGCCGAGAAGCTGAAAAAATTCCCCGGCTACCAGATCCGGATCGTCGGACACGCGGTGATGATCAATTGGGACAACCCCGCGGCGGGCAAGGAGGAGCAGGAGGCCATTCTCATCCCGCTTTCCAAAGCGCGCGCTGAAGCGGTCAAGCAGGCGCTGGTCGACCGCGGTCTGGATGCCGCGCGCTTCACGACGGAGGGCGTCGGAGCCTCCGACCAGCTTGTGCCGGACAGCGATTACAAAGACCGGTGGCAGAACAGAAGGGTTGCCCTGTATCTGGAAAAAGAATAGAGCAGCGGTTCGTATGCAGCCGTCCCTGGCGGCTCTCCGTCGGGGACGGCCTTTTTATGCCCCTTGCTGACGCCCCATGGCGAATGAAGCGGCGTCGGGCTAGCGCTGCACCCGGCCCGAGCCGGACCCTCCCATGAGGGTCTTCACCTCGGACACGGAGAGCAGGGGAAGATCGCCGGGAATCGAGTGCTTGAGGCACGAAGCCGCAACCGCGAACTCCAGGGCCTCCTGCGGCCCGGAGAGGGAGGAGAGCCCATAGATGAGACCGGCAGCAAAGCTGTCCCCTGATCCGACCCTGTCAACGATGTCCCGTATGTCGTACTTGCGGGAAACAAGGAACTCCCTGCGCGTGTGAAGCACCCCTGACCAGCCGTTCTCATCCGCTGAACGGCTCTCCCGCAGCGTAATGGCGATCTGTTTCAAGGAGGGATAGGTCGCGAGCACCTTTTCCGCAAGGGCCTTGTACGAGCCGGCCTCAAGCGCGCCCGATTCCACGTCCACGGGAACGGAGACCCCCAGCGCCTTCTGGCAGTCCTCTTCGTTGGCCATGGCGAGATCCACGAATTTGATCAGCTCGCTCATGACCTCGGGCGCGCTCTTCCCGTATTTCCACAGGTTCTTTCGGTAATTCAGGTCGCAGGAGACGGTGAGACCCTTCTGCCGCGCCTTCTGCACGGCCTCGAGGGAAAGATCTGCCGCGCTCTGTGAGAGGGCCGGCGTGATGCCCGTGATGTGAAACCACGTGGCGCCGCTGAAAGATGCGTCCCAGTCGATGTCGCCCCTGCGCGCCTCGGCAATCGCGGCCCCTGCCCGGTCGTAGATCACGACTGAGGGCCTCTGGTTGGCGCCGGCTTCCAGGAAATAGATGCCGAGCCTGCTTCCCTTGCGCACCACGAGCGACGTGTCGATGCCCTGCCTGCGCAGCTCGCCAATGCATGCATCGCCGATGGCATTTGCCGGTATCACGGATACGTACGTAGCGTTGCATCCGAACCTGGCCAGCGCCGTGGCAACGTTTGCCTCTCCGCCGCCGAAGGTCGCCTCCAGCAGGGGGCTCTGGAGGAATCGCTCAGCCCCGGGCGGCTTTAAACGCAGCATGATCTCGCCGAACGTCACAAATCTTGCCATGGCTCTCTCCTACTTCTGAAGGAGATGCACCGCGAATCCCGACACCTCCTGGTTCAGGTACACGGCAACGGTTTTGCCGTCCTTTTCCTTGGCGGTTTCGGGCCTGATTCCGACTCCCTTCCGCTCAAGCCAGGCAACGGCGCGGGGAAGGCTGAGCGTGGAGATGGCAATGTGGCCGTGCGTCCCCAGATACGGCGTCTTCATGAACTCTAACCCCGAGCCCGCGAATGTGGAGCTGTTCCCGTCCTTGGCGGCAAAAAAGAAGAGCCGGGCCATGGTTTCAGCGCTGCTCATGGCCCGCTGCGGATCCGACTCGTTGATGCCCAGGTGCGCCAGCTCGAATCCCAGCGAAAGAGTGACCGCCTCCCGGGCCAGTCGGGTGATCTCATCGAACTTGCCGGCGGAGATGGCGGCTTCCTTGGCAATCCACGTGCCGCCCACGGCAAACACCCGGTTGAAGGACAGGTACTCCTTGAGGTTGCCCGGTTCCACGCCGCCGGTTGGCACGAACTGCACGCCCCCGAAGGGAGCAGAAATGGCTTTCAGAAATTCGAGTCCCCCCGAGGCGCCTGCAGGAAAGAACTTCAAGACCGAAAGACCCCGTTCCAAAGCCATTTCGATCTCCGAGGGAGAGCTGATGCCCGGCGCAATGGGAACTCCCTTGGCAATGCAGTAGTCCACGACCCTGGGGTTGAAGCCCGGGGCCACGATGAAGCGCGCGCCCGCGGCAACGGCGCGGTCCACCTGGTCGGTCGTGAGCACGGTGCCCGCGCCCACCAGCAGCTCCGGCGTTTCGCGGGTCAGGACCCGGATCGCCTCTTCCGCGGCGCTGGTGCGGAAAGTAATCTCCGCGACCGGCAGATCCCCCGCGAGCAGGGCCTTGCCAAGGGCAGCCGCGTCCGATGCTTTTTCGATCTTCACCACCGGGACGACCCCGATCTCCCCCACCTTCTTCAGAGCCTCATGCATGTCCGCTTCCCTCCCGGCCCGTGCCGATCGCATTGACAGGATACAATGGCGCGCCGCCCGCAAGGACTGCGGCGACGTTGCGGGCGGCCTTGGTCTTCAGCTCCACCACCGATTCCTCGCTGTACCATCCCGCGTGATCCGTGAAGATCACGTTGTCCAGCGTGCGCAGGAGGCTGTCCCGGGGCACGGGTTCCTGCTCGAAGACGTCCAGCCCCGCGCCGCCCAGCCGTCCATCGCGCAGCGCCTCGGCAACGGCGTTTTCATCCAGCACCGGACCGCGTGATGTATTGACCAGTATCGCTCCCCGCTTCACGATGGCAAGCTCCGGCGGGCCGATCATGTGGCGCGTTTCCGGCGTCAAGGGCACGTGAATGGAAAGGTAATCCGATTCGGCAAGCAGGGTGCGCAAATCCACGGGGATCGCTCCCGTCGCGCTGATGGTGGAGGCTCGCACATAGGGATCGTTTACCAGGATGCGGCCGAATCCCAGTCCAAAGACCTTCCGTTGGAGGCACGTCGCGGTCTTGCCATAGCCGATGATCCCCAGCGTCCTTCCAGAGATCCGGTAGCAGGGCTGGTCCTTGTGCAGGTTCCATCGGCCCGCGCGCACCATCCTGTCCTTGTATCCGATCTTGCGGATGCATCCCAGAAGCAGCGCGAGTGAATGATCGGCCACTTCCTCGAAGCAGTAGTCGGGAACGCACGCAACCCAGATGCCCTTGCGCGTGGCCGCGTCCACCGCGACATTGTCGTAGCCGACCCCGTAGCGGCAGATCACGCGGCACTTTGACAGGCCTTCGATGATGTCCGAGGTCATGGGAAACAGGTTCACCAGTATCGCATCGGCATCCGCGAAAGCCGCGCGCGCATCGAGGGCCGAGGAAGAGGAGAATATCCGCACCGCCGCGTCCACCTCGGCCAGCACGGATCTTTCCTCGTCGTAGCTTGAATAGCGATCATCGGCAATGACGACAGTGAACCGGCTCATTCCTCCTCCGCCCGTCCCCCTCCCTCCTCGAACACGCACTCGCCCTCCGCGATGACCTTCACGGGATAGCGGGTGACGTCGAACGGATCCCCGTTCCAGCAGGAGAAGGAAGCCCACTTGCCCTTGGCCAGCGTTCCCAGAATGCCGTCCACCCCGAGGATCTGCGCGTTCCTCCGGGTGATGATCTCGATGGCCTCTTTCTTGTTCAGTCCGCAGCGGATGAACCAGCGCAGCTCCAGGAGGAGGTTGCGCTGGGGGATCACCGGGTGGTCGGTCATGAGGCCGAACTCCACCCCGCTTTGCAGAAGGTGCCGCACGTTGCGCCAGTTCTCGTGCCGCAGCTCAACCTTGTACGCGAACGCGTCCAGCGGACCGAACACCACGGGGATGCCGCGATCCTTTAGAGCCGCGTAGATGCGGCCGTCGTACACGTCGCAGGCGTGATCCACCGTCACGCCAATGCCGAACTCCTCCTGCAATCGAATGAGACTGGCGATATCGTCGATCTTATGCACGTGGACCCGCAGATTCTGCCGTCCCTGGAGGATGTCGCGCACCACTTCATCCTCGGGGCTCAAGCTGGAATCCGGCTTTCCCTTTGCCCCCTTTGCCGGCTTTGCCAGCTTTGCTCTCACCTGGGCGAACCGCGTACGGAGGAGCGAAAGAGAACCCATGCGGGTGTACGGCCGGGCGCCTTTCCAGTCCCTGGTGGACATGGGGTTGTAGCCGAAAGCCGCCTTGATGCCCGAACGCGCGATGAGGGCTTCAGTGGTGGTAGGGGCGTAGTTGCGGATGATGGCCGACCTGCCGCCAACGATGTTCCCGCTCCCCGGCAGGACGCAGGAATATAAAACGCCCAGCTCAATGGAGTCCCGGAAGGAGGAGTCGTCCATCTGGATCGAGTCCAGAGCATCGGCCAGGAAGAGCATCGATTCCATGCGCTCATTCGCCTCCCCCTCGCTCCCCGGTTCTCCCGAGCGTTCCATTCCGATGTGGCAGTGCGCATCGATGAACGCGGGAGTGACAACGGGGTACTTGCCGAGGAAATCGCCCTTGGGCTCCATCGACACGCCCTTCACCACGTTCCCTTCGAACAGGACGTGAACGTTCCTCATCACCTCATCGCCGGTGTACAAGGTCTCGGCGAAAACAGATTTCACGATACTCTCTCCTTTGCGGGAATGTCTCAACGCGGAGGCCAGTATAGCGAAACGGGGATGTTTGACCAAGACGGGTGCATGGGGTAATAGTTTCTCAAGAAGCAGGCATGCGGGAGAAGGTGACGGTTGAGATCGTGGTGTCTTCGCGGAGCAAGGCGGGCCGGCAGTTCGTGGAGTTTCCGCACCAGCTCTACAAGGGATGCCCCCAATGGGTGCCGCAGTTCCGACGGGACATCCGCGCCATGATCGACCGGAAACACCCCTTCTTCGAGCGCGGGCAGGCAGCCTTTTTCATTGCGCGAAAGGGGGTTGTGCCCGCGGGCACCCTCGCCGCCATCGACAACGCGGCATACAACGAGTACCACGGCTCGAAGGTCGGCCACTTCCATTTCTTCGACTGCATCAACGACAGGGAAGTCTCCCACGCGCTGTTCTCGGCCGCGTTCGACTGGATGCGCGGCAGGGGATTGCTGAACGCGGTGGGGCCGTACGGATTCGGCTTCATGGGCATGGGCGCGCTGGTGGAGGGTTTCAAACACCGGGCGGCCATGACCATGATGTCGTACAACCATCCCTGGTACGGCCCCGCCCTGGAGGCCGAGGGGTTCGTCAAGCTCAGGGACCAGCTCTCGATGTTCATCGATGCGCAGGCCTTCCGGCTCCCCGAAAGGATCGGCCGGATTGCCGAGATCGCACTGAACCGCGGGAGCTTCACGGTGCCCGAGTTCAGGTCCAAGCAGGACCTGATCCGCCGCGCCTCGGAGATAGGACGGGTCTACAACGAGTCATTCCAGTCGCACGGCGACGAGTTCTACCCGCTGAGCGAAAAAGAGATCAGGCAGATCACGAACGACCTTGTCACGGTGGCCGATCCCTCCCTGATCAAGCTGCTCATTCGTGGAGGGGAGATTGCCGGGTTTCTCTTCGGCTTCCCGGACCTTTCAGCCGCCTTGCAGCGCTCCCATGGAAGGATGATGCCCTGGAGCATCGTGGACCTGCTGCTGGAATACCGGCGAACCCGCTGGCTCATCGTCAATGGCGCAGGCATTCTCCCCCAGTTTCAAAGGTTGGGCGGCAATGCCCTCCTGTATTTCATGTTGGAGAAGATCGCCTCCCGAAAGCGGTTCCTGTACGTGGACGCGGTGCAGATCGCGGAAAGCACGGAGCTCATGCTCGCTGACTTGAAGACGCTCGGGGCAAAGGTCTACAAGGTCCATCGGATATATCAAAAACCTCTTCCGAGCCACCACTGATGAGTTGAATAGCGACGCGTCGCCATTGATGAATGGTGGCTAGGCATAATTGACAGCTTTCCTCCAATTCTGCCACACTCTATTCTTGTCATGCCAGATCGAGAGGTTCTGAATCGGAGCAAGTACTCGCCCATCATTCATCAGATGGAAGCAAACTCCACGGAAGCGCCCATTGTCACGGAAACGAACGTCTACCAGGAAGGCAGGCCGGCCAACAAACCGCTGGTGCAGGAGATCATGCGGGACCTGCTGCTCCCGGGGAGCCGGATCATCGGGCGGGAAAACCTCCTGGAACTGCACGGGCTGGCAAAGAGGAAGAAACACTGCCTTATCCTGATGGAGCATTACAGCAACTTCGACATCCCCTGTTTTTACGAGCTGCTGGACAGGTGCAGCGGGGCGTATCGAGACGTCGCTGAAGCCATTGTGTCGGTGGCCGGGGTGAAGCTGAATGAAGAAAGCAAGCTCGTGCTTGCCTTCACCGAGGTGTTCACCCGGGTCGTCCTGTACCCGTCGCGCGGCATCGATTCAATCGCCGACGCCAAGGAGCGCCACGAGGTGGAGAAAAGGCGGGCCCGGCTGAATATTGCGGCAATGAAAATGCTCAATTCCCTGCGCAAGGAAGGACGGCTGATCCTTGTTTTCCCATCGGGCACGCGCTACCGGCCCTGGGACCCATCGACCTCCCACGGGCTCAGGGAGATCGACACATACCTGAAATTCTATTCCCATATGGTCTTCGTGGCCATCAACGGAAATACCCTCCTCCCCAACCCGAACGGCCAGATGGACGAGGATTTCACCAACAAAGATGTCATGATCTATACCGTGAGCCAGGTGCGGCGGTGCTCGGAGTTCCGCAGGCGGTTGCTGAAGGGACGGGAGCACGACGAGGAACCCAAGCAGTACGTTGCGGATGGCGTCATGTCGTCATTGAAGGAGCTGCACGATCGCACGGAAAAAGCCCGACAGCGGCTGCTCAGCGAGTCAGGGGGCAAAGCGCAACCCGGAGGTTCGCAGACGCCTGCCGCTGCCCCGGCAACGCCGGACAGCGACCGCCCTGCTGGCTGAGATGCCCTCAGCCCAGGCCGATCCTCCCCGTCCCGCGCCTCTGCGGGAGCTGTCGCCCGGCCTGTGCCGCAATCTCTCCCATTTTTTCACCGACATCGACGACACCCTCACCTCGGGCGGAATGCTCCCCGCGGAATCGTACGCCGCGCTCTGGCGCCTTCAAAAAGCGGGCGTGGAGGTGGTGGCGGTGACTGGAAGGCCGGCGGGATGGTGCGACCACATCGCCCGCATGTGGCCCGTTGCCGGGGTCATAGGGGAGAATGGGGCATTCTCCTATTCGTACGATCACGCCCGAAAGAGAATGAAGCGGACCCTCACCGCCGGCGGAAGCGCGCCCGCGGCGCGGGAAGCCCTGGCAATCGTGGCGGCCAGGGTCCTTCGAGAAGTGCCGGGCACGGCGCTCGCGGCGGACCAGGCCTTCCGGGTAAGCGATTTCGCAATCGATTATTGCGAAGACGTCCCTCCCCTTCCCCCGGCCCGGGTCGACGACATCTGCCGCATACTCGCCGAGGAGGGGGTCAGGTTCAAGGTTTCCAGCATCCACGTGAACTTCTGGCAGGGGGAGTTCGACAAGATGGCGGGCGTGCGGTTGTTCGTGGCGGAAGAAACCGGCCGCGGCTTTGATACACTGGCCGAAGAATCCCTTTTCATCGGCGATTCCCCCAACGACGAGCCCCTTTTTGCCGGCTTCCGCCACTCGATCGCCGTCGCCAATGTGCGCCGCTTCCTCGGCCGGCTGGATCACCTTCCCGAATACATCACGGAAGCGGAATCGGCGGACGGGTTTTGCGAGGCCGCGGCAGCCATCCTGGACGGGCGGAGAGTCCGCTGAATGCGGAGCGCCGCTCCAGCGGCGGGCGCGGGCTCCATCAGCCGGTGCCGTTAGTAGGGAAGCTGCTCCAGGCTGCACTCCATCACCTGGGTCACCGTCGTGAAGCCGATGGACTGGAAAAGACCGGAGAACCGCAGCGATTTTCCCATGAGCTCGGTAATGAGGCGCTGCATGCCGCGGCCGCGCATGGCCGTGAGAAACTGCCGCAGGAGCGTCTCTCCCAGCCCCGTCCCGCGGAGGGCCGGGGTGACGGCAAGCTGGATGATGTGCACCGACCTTCCTTCGATCACGCCCCAGGCGAAACCTGCCAGATCGCCGGCCGGGGTCTCCGCGATCAGGATCGGCGAGCAGTCCTCCCCGACGCTGGGAAGCCCGTGCCTTTTTTCCTCGTACAGGGCATCCAGGCGGCCGGGCGTCTCATTGGGAAACAGCTCGAAGAATGCGTCCCTGTCGAGATTCCTGACCTCCTGCGCCTTTACGGACACGTCCCAGGTGAAGGAAAAGTCGCTCATCACCAGCTCTTCCGTCTCCTCCGGCTCCGCGGGAAGCCTTTCCAGGCCGCGCGCCTCGCGGTTGGCATTGTACCAGCTTATGATCACGCCCCTCAGCCTGCGCTCCTTGTAGGCGAACCAGAGCTTCTCGATCTCCTTGTTCTGTTTCAGAGCGTCCTTGAACGCGCGGAAAACCCCCTTGCCCATGGTCAAGGCCCGTGAGAGCTGTTCCCGATATGCCGGGTTGTCCAGTGAAGTGACAAAACTTTCCATGAGATGGAAGCCCTCGGCCGAGCCCCACCGCGGCAACCGGACGTGGCTTGTCTCTGCCGCGAGATTCGGCAGCCGGGAGACCGGCACCAGCTCTCCCGTTTCCACGTCCACGGCAAATTGCTCCTTCTGATCCTCCATGGCGAAGCTGATCTTGTCGATCATCTGCGTGGTGAGCGTGAAGTTCATGGTTCTGAATGTAAAGCATGGCGGCGCGCCGCGCAATGGACCCGGGCGCTCCTGCCCAAAGGCAATTGAGCATTGCTCGCGCGATGGACCTGTTCCTTGACACCGGCATGCCCCCGCCAGCATACTTGAGCTACACTGGTTGGCCTTCCGGACCTCCCTGTCCTCGGCCAACCGCGACATCCCTGGGGCGGCAGCCGCGCCTTCCGTGGTACTCCACGGAGTTGCGCGGCGAGAGCCCTTGGCTTAGGAGGACACTACATGAGTATCATCGAGTACGTGGAAGCGCGGGAGATCCTCGACTCCCGGGGGAACCCGACCGTCGAGGTTGACGTTGTGCTGGAAGACGGATCCATGGGCCGGGCAGCGGTGCCTTCGGGGGCGTCCACTGGCGAGCATGAGGCGCTGGAGCTGCGCGATGGAGACAAGGCGCGGTTCCTCGGCAAGGGCGTGCTCAAGGCGGTGCAGAACGTCAACAACGTCATTGCCGCGGAGATCGTGGGCCTCGACGCCCTGGAGCAGGTCGACATCGACCACACCATGATCGCGTTGGACGGGACCGAGACCAAGTCCAAGCTCGGCGCGAACGCCATCCTTGGCGTGTCCATGGCCAACGCGCGCGCCGCCGCGGATTTCCTCGGGGTGCCCCTCTTCAAGTACCTCGGCAGCTACCACGCATCCCTCATGCCCGTTCCCATGGCGAACATCATCAACGGCGGCGCGCACGCCGACAGCTCGGTTGATTTCCAGGAGTTCATGATCATGCCCGTGGGCGCGCCTTCGATCCGCGAGGCGGTGCGCATGATGGCCGAGATATTTCACACCCTGAAATCCGTGCTCAAGGCCAAGGGTTACAACACCGGCGTGGGCGACGAGGGCGGCTACGCCCCCAGCCTGAAGAGCAACGACGAAGCCCCCGAGGTCATTCTCCAGGCCATCGAGAAGGCGGGCTACACGCCGGGCGACAACGTCATGCTCGCCATTGATCCGGCCGCGTCGGAGTTCTATGACGTGGAGAAGAAGAAGTACGTGTTCAAGAAGTCGGACAAGCGCGAGCTTTCTTCCGCGGAAATGGTGGACTTCTGGGTAAACTGGGCCAACAAGTACCCCATCATCTCCATGGAAGACGCCATGGCGGAGCAGGACTGGGACGGGTGGAAGCTGCTCACCGACAAGCTGGGGAAAAAGATTCAGCTCGTGGGGGATGATATCTTCGTCACCAACACGAAAATCTTCAAGAAGGGAATCGAGCGGGGAATCGCGAACTCCATCCTCATCAAACTGAACCAGATCGGTTCCCTCACCGAGACCTACGAGGCGGTGGAGATGGCCAAGAGAGCCGGCTACACGGCTGTCGTGTCCCACCGGAGCGGGGAGACCGAGGACAACTTCATCGCCGACTTCGTGGTTGCGCTGGAGACCGGACAGATCAAGACCGGCTCCCTCTCCCGGTCCGACCGGCTGGCCAAATACAACCAGCTCATGAGGATCGAGGATCTGCTGGAAGGCGTCTGCACGTACGCGGGCAGGGACGCGTTCTATTCCATCCACAAGCGGGCGTAAACGCGCCGTGGCACGGGCCGCCGCCGGGCGGCCCGTTTTGCTTTGCGAGAGGCATGACATGGAACTCCACGACCGCATCGAGAAGTACCTGACGGAAAAACTCTATCCCTTCTGGTATGCCCGGGTGGCGGCGCCCGAGGGCGGCTTTACCACCTACTTCGACAGAAACGGGAAGCCGACCGGGCAGACCGACAAGACCATCATCCAGCAGACCCGGTCGATTTTCATGCTCTCCCATGCAATCCGCAACGGCTATGACGCGGGAAAGGCCGGGGCGCTGCTTGAGCCGGGCCTGCGGTGGTTCCTGGACAACTTCCACGATCCCCAGCACGACGGCTGGCTGTGGATCGTGGACCGCAACGGGAAGCCCGTGTCCACGGACAAGATCATGTACGGCCAGAGCTTCGTCATCTATTCCCTGAGCGAGTGCGCGCTGGCAACGGGAAACAGCGCCGCGCGCCAGACCGCCGAGCGCACATTTGACCTCGTGCAGAAGTACGCGGCGGACACGCGCCACGGCGGCTACCGCGAGATGTTCCTCCGCGACTGGCAGCCGCGGCCCTCAGGTCCGTACGGCGGCGACAGGAAGAGCTTCGACGTGCACATGCACCTCATGGAGGCATACACCACCCTGTACGAGCTCACCCGGGCCGAAATCCATCGACGCAAGCTCATCGAGGTCATCGATCTTATATGGGCGCGCATGTTCAACCCCGGCACGTGGACCGGCATCGCGCAGTTCGCTCTTGATTTCACGCCATCGCCCGCCATCATGTTCAAGACGGTCTGGGGCTCCGACAGGGACAACGAGGGCGCTCCCCGGCCGCTGAACAACACCAGCTACGGCCACAACATCGAGTTTCTCTGGCTTTTCCTGCACGCGCTGGACGTTCTTGGCGAGAGTCCGGATCCTTGGAAGGAGAGGCTCTCCGCGCTTGCGCGCCATACGGTGCGGTACGGCATCGATCAGCAGTATGGGGGCATATTCGTGGAAGGCCCGCACGACGGTCCGGCCCGGGATACGCAGAAGGAGTTCTGGCAGCAGGCGGAGTCGCTGGTCGGGCTTCTGGACTGCTACATCCTGTTCAAGGACAAGGCCTACTGGGACGCTTTTCGGAAGGTATTCGATTTCGTGTGGGACCGGATGATCAACCATGATGTCGGGGAATGGTTCGCCCTCCTGAACAGGGACGGCACGGTGCTCTGGGACTACCTCGGCCATGCCTGGAAGAACAACTACCACACCACACGATCGATGGCGCAGACGCTCCAGCGGCTGAAAAGGATCGAGTTGCTGGGGCTGCCGGTCAACTGAGCCGCGGACTTTCCGGCGGGCGGATCACGCCCTATAAGTTGGACCCTCCCTGAAAGAGGCTGCCCACCGCCCCACCCGCCACATTGATGCCGATGATGGAGGCAATTCCGGCGATCCACAGGAGCACCGCAAAGATCTTCAGGCAGATGGAAAGGACCTTCAGCATTGTATAGGCGTTTCCCTGGTCCCCGGTCTTGCGCGTGTTGATTGCGATTTCGCGCCAGGCAAGGGGCGTGTCGGAGGATGCCCAGACAATGATCCCAAGGAGAACGAAAAGGATGAAGAGGAACTGGGAAATGAGGAATACCATTCTTTCACCTCCGGTGTTCGTCAGACTATACAAAGTCTACTGCAGGGAAGGCTGCTGTCAAGAGAGCGGCGAAATTTCCGAGAAAGGCCGGTTATGGCTCCCGGAGCGCTTCACCTTCGCGTCGTTTCCGTGGTAGAATATGCCGATACTAGAAACGGGGGGGAAAGGACTGTCGTGATCTATCTCATCTATAAGGACGGCGAAATCCTGGTTGAAACAGATGACCTGGAATACGTACGGACGTACATGAGCCAGAACCAGGAGTGTTCCGTACGCGACGCGCGCACGGGAAAAAAGATCCCCCTCGAATAAAACACAAGCGCTACTCCTCCCTGAACTCCAGCCTCCCGTCAGGGTACCCGATGAGGAGCTGGGGCCTTTTCTTGGTGAAAAGTCCGTTCTCCAGCACCCCAGGGATCAGCTTCAGCTCATCCTCCATCATCCTCGGATCAAAGGACTGCCGGAACGTGACGTCCAGAAGGAGGTTTCCCAGGTCTGTCACCACCGGCCCCGCCTTCCGCAATGCCGAGCGCAGCTCCACCTCGGCTCCCATGGCGCGAAGCCTCCTGCTCACGGGAACGAGCGCGTCCGCCACGATCTCCACGGGGATCGCGAACTTGTCGCACAGCCGCTCGCTGAGCTTGGAATCGTCGACAATGACGAGGAGCGTGCGCGAGGCATAGGCGATGATCTTCTCCATGAGCAAGGCCCCGCCCCCGCCCTTGATGAGGTTGCGCGCGGGATCCACCTCGTCCGCTCCGTCAATGACAAGATCGAGTGAGGCATCCAGCGCGGAATCGTTGAGCGTGAAGAGGGGAATGCCCAGCCCGCGCGCCTCCAGCTCAGTCTGGAGGCTGGTGGTGACGACGCGGATGTCCTTCAATGTCCCCTCGGCCAGGCGGGCGCCCACCCTCCGCGCGGCCCAGATCGCCGTGGAGCCGGTCCCCAGGCCCAACCGCATGCCGCCGCGGACGAATCGATCCACTGCCTGGGTTCCCAGCTCCTTTTTCAGCCCTGATAGATCTTCCATACCTTGCCTTCCGTTTGCATTGCTCTGTCTGGAACGTATACTATGAACAGGGGCGCGCGTACAGTGGAGCCGGATTCCATACTGTCACAAGTCTCCTTCTCGGAGTTCCTGGACCAGGTGCAGGATGGCCTGTACATCGTGGATTCCACCCGGCGGATCGCGTTCTGGAACCGCGCGGCTGAAGAGCTCACGGGGTTTCCCGCCGCACAGATGGTCGGCCAGAGCTGCGTGGATCCAAGCCTGCTCGACCACCGCACCCTCCTGGGGGAGAGCCTCTGCACCGATGAAACGTGTCCCCTGCTGCGCTGCATGACCACCGGCATCAGCGGGACCGTTCCCTATCTGATTTTGATGAAAACGGCTTCCGGCAGACGGCTGCCCATCTCCCTCAGCGTCGGGCCCCTGCACGGCAGGGACGGGAAGGGCATCGGCGCGATCGCCCTTTTCCGCAGCATGCGCGAGGAGTACCAGCAGCGGAAGCTCGCGGTGGAGATACAGAAGCGCACGATCACGACGCATGACTTCACCAGAAACGGCGTGCGCATCGACGCCGTTTATGCCCCGGTGGACGAGCTGGGCGGCGATTTTCTGGAGGCATTCTTTCTCGATGAGCGCACGCTCATCGCGACGGTGGCCGACGCCACGGGTCACGGCATCTCGGCGTCCCTTTTCACGATGGTCTACAAGACGCTTCTGCACTCCTCCTTTGCCCACCACCGGCGGCCGGGGCACATTCTGGAAACCATAAACAGCGGCTTTGTCGAAACAGCGGGGGTCGACGGTTTCTACATCGGCGCCTGCCTGGTCATCTACGATACCGTGTCCCGCCAGGGAAGCTACGCCGCCGCGGGACACCCCCGCAGCCTGCTCTTCTCCAGAGAGGGCGACGGATACAGGCTCAAGGGCCAGCTGGGAATGCAGTCGCTCATGCTCGGCATGAACGAGAAGGCCCGGTACGGCGAGCTGGAGTTCGAGTTGGCCCCTGGGGAGTTCCTCCTTGTCTCCTCGGACGGCATGCTGGAATCGCCCTGCAAGGATGGATCGCAGTTCGGCATTGCGGGGGTCGAGGCATTTTTCGCGCACTACCCGGGGCGCGCTCCCCTGGACGATCTGATCGCCGAGGTCCGGCGCAAGAGCGCCTTTTTTCCTCTCGCGGATGACGTAAGCGCATTGTTGGTGACCCCGGCATAACCCGGGGCTCGCCGCCGCCCTGGAGCTGGGCCTCTTGCGGCAATGCCGCGATTCCTTCTATAGTGCCGTCCGATATGCCGCTGAAAAGTCATGGGCGATTATTACGCCATATGCCGATATACAGATCGGTGAAAAAGCTGTGCATCCTCCTCCTCATGGTCACGGCCGCGGCCCTGAACGCTGATTCAGAGCTGCAGGGGGTGGCATCGTGGTACGGAGGCAAATTCCACGGACGTCTCACGTCCAGTGGAGAGGTGTTTGACACCAATGATTTGACCGCGGCTCACAAATCCCTTCCCTTCGGGACCATCGTGAAGGTCACGAACCTGGACAATGGAAGGTCCGTCGTGGTGAGAATCAACGACCGGGGCCCATTCGTCGAAGGGCGAATCATCGATCTTTCCCGGGCGGCGGCCGAAGCGCTGGGCATGCTGGGCCTGGGGGTGGCGCACGTCTCCCTGGAGATCGTCTCCTTTGCCACGGACAAGGAGCTGTATGCCATACAGGTCGGCGCCTATGGCCTGGAGAAGAACGCGGACCGGGCCCGGGAATCCCTGGAGACGGCCGGCTTCGTTGTCACGATTGAAAAGACCGGCATGGGCATCGTCCGTGTGCTTGTCCGGGGAATCGCGAACAAGGATCTTCCTGACACACGGCGGAGGCTGGAAACCCTCGGCTTTTCCCAGTACCTCGTCAAGAGGGAGAAGACTGAAGCGCCGCAGATCTCCCAGAACACGGCATCTCCGGCAGAGTCGGGAGTTACGATTCCCTGACCGCTCTCACGGCTTAAGGCCGCGGGCCCTGCATCGGAGGGCTCCATGGCCCGGATTGCTGCGCCGTGATATCCATTGCACAGAACCCGCTGTATGGCTATCATTTGCTCAGAGCAGGATAGCCTGACCATGAAGCGTTCCCAGAAGATCATCGGATATGGGCTCATTGCGCTCGGCGGCGCCAGCATCTTTATAGGCTCCAGCCCCATTTTCCCCATCTTCATCGAGGCATTCGTGATAGGAGGAGTGTTCTTCGCCGCCGGGGCGTGGGTGCTCGCCGGACCCGAGCTGCGCGCCTCCTTTCGCCGCCTGATGCAGACACGCAGGGAGAACAGGCCATCGCCGCGGCGTCTCGCGTCCAGGGGCAGCGGCCCCGCGGTGCCCATCGATCCTCTTCTGCCGGTGCGGATCCTCAAGCTTGCCAAGGAGCGCGCAGGCACGCTCACCGTTGCGGAGGTCGCCATGGACCTGAACGTGCCCCTTGACCAGGCCCAGGCAGGCATTGATCAATGCGTCAACGCGGGAAACGCCGTGCCCGACTATGACATTCCGCGCGGGCTCGCGCTGTATCGCTTTCCCGAGTTCCTCACCACGGACCAGAATCCGCTTTCGAATTGACACTGGCGGGACAGGCCGGTAGAATCATTCATCGTATCCCCGCCCCAGTAGCTCAGCTGGATAGAGCGACGGTTTCCTAAACCGTAGGTCGGATGTTCGAGTCATCTCTGGGGCATTGGTAACTCCCAACTGCATAAAAAGTTGCAGCATTGAGCGCCGGGGGATCGCGCGCGCTATTGAAGCGAAGCGAATCGCCGAAGGGCTGATAGGCCACGACGGCAGCGCTAGAGATGGGGCTGCCGGACGCGGCAGAGTAGAACTGCGCGATCAGGTTGAAGATCAGCCGTGCAAGCTGCGCGAACAGGCGCTGGTCGTGGCGGAGAAAGACCCTCAGGGCTTTGGGGAGGGTAACCCTTCGCAGGAGAACGGACGGAAGTACTCGTGGCGGCATTCGGGGTTCAGACATCGGATACGGGCCAAAGGTACGAGCCATGAGCATGTCGCCGTCGGCGGGACGAGTACCGTCCGGATCACGGAGATTCCGCATGGGAGGTGAACCTCGATGAGTACTCAACAATCCAGCCCGGCTCACGGGCGCATCGGCCGCGCATTCAGGTTGGCCGTGGACGTCCTGTTGGGAATCCTGGCCGGCATTGTCCTCACCCTGATAGCGACGAACCTCCTCCTGTTCGTCGAGGCCAAGTCCGTGTACGGGACGGTGAACAGCTGGAGCTACACGATGAAGGCCGGAAAGCCTGGCCACTCTCTCCTCCTGCGCGCTCTCATGGCTGATCAGCTTCCTGCCACCAACGTGGCGGAGGAATCGGTGTACTGGCTGACGGCGAAAGACAGCACGGGCCAAAAGCTCAACGGCCAGCACGACTACCTCATGCACTTCCCGGCCGGAGGGCTGCCGCCGGCCGAAGCCTTCTGGTCGCTGACCATGACCGATGCCAAGAAAGCCCTGGTAGCCAATCCGACAAACCGCTACAGCGTCGGCGACCGGTCCGGACTCGTGCCGAACGCCGACGGTTCCACCGATATCTACATTCAGAACACGGCCCCGGCCGGCCATGAGTCCAACTGGCTGCCTGCGCCAACGGGCGCCTTCATCCTGTGGCTACGCGCGTATCAGCCCGGCAAGACAGTGCTGGATGGCACGTACCAGGTGCCGCCCATCATGGAGGTGAAGTGACATGAACCCAGAAAAGACTACCAGCGGCAGCAAGAAGCACCGCCACCTGTGGGTGTTCCTGATCACGGCAGCCGTCGTGTCTGTTCTCGGCACCTTCGCATATGTCTATTCCATTGCCCCGTTGATCTACAACGGGATTGGGAATGCGATCGTCCAACAAGGACTCGGCAGGGGCTCGCCTATCCCGGTCAACACATTCTATACGGTGCCGGAGCTCGCTTCGCCGTCCGCGAAGTCCATGCTCCTGCGTACCGGCGCGAACGTCGACACGCTCTATTCCGGCGGCTGGCTCGAACTGAAGCACGGTCCCCTGGTTCTCCATGTGCCCGATATGGGTGGCCGCTACTACAGCCTCCAGTTCACCGACCCGAAGGACGGGAGTGACTTCGCCTATGTCGGGCGACGCACCACCGGCACGGCAGCCGGGGATTACCTCATCACGGGTCCTGGCTGGAAGGGCTCGGTTCCGACGGGCATGACGAGGATTCCTTCACCGAACAACGCGGTGCTGCTCCTTGGGCGCGTATTGGTGGAGAACGAAGGTGACCTCGCGACTGCCTATGGTCTGTCCAAGCAGATAACGCTCTCGGCGCCCTAGCCTGATCGGTCCACGGCCGGGTTGGCCCCAGGCGGGATGGCGGCGCCCGCGGCGCCTCGGTAGGGAGCGCGGCAGGCGCGCTGGCCGCGAGCCCTCCACGCGGCACCCCTCCGCCCCCGGCTCTTGAAACCGCCGGTAGTCGGGGAATCCCTAGCCAAACACCGCCAAGTCGATGGCGGCTGCGGCCAGGGCCCTTCCCAGGCGCTCGAGACGCCTCTCCCAGGGTGTGATCAGGTTGCTCCTCTACCCGACGATCACGAGATCATGGCTGGCCTGGTTGAGCGAGATGCCGCCCTCCTTCGTCACCAGCACCACGTCCTCGACCCGGTTGGCCAGGCGACCCGGGAACCCAATGCTCGGCTCGACGGTGAAGCACATCCGCTCCTGCAGGACGCCGGTCTCAACAACGTCGAGCCACGGCGGCTCGTGCACGGTCACCCCTATCCCGTGGCCGAGCCGATGGTTGAAACCGGCCTCGTAACCGGCGTCGGCGATCACCTGGCGGGCGATCGCGTTGACCTGAGCGCCCGTGCACCGGCCGGCACGCATCGCCTTCATCTGTTCAGGGTGCGCGGTGCGAGAGCCAGTCGGTCTGCCGTGCTATGGAGATGAAGAGATGGCTCTGCCGTGCTGGATTGTTGAAAGGAATACTTTGCCGTCAGCGTCTTCTTGCCCTCTTCAGGAAATTCGCCAGAAATGGTACGGCCACCGGGCTGCTGTCTTGAGAAGCAAGTCGTTCAGCCTGCTCTGGAAGTACGAGCTGGACTGCATTGCGCGGATCATGGCGAACCGCGGCGCCGCGAGGGAATTCGCGCGGCGGGCGATCGCGGACGGCGTGCCTGACGACCCCATGCGCATCGGTTGCCTGCTCCGGTGGCGCAACGCTATCTTGATGTCATGAAGCTGATCATCCTGGCGTGCGTGGTGGCCTTCCTCGCCGTTGGCTGTGCGCGGGGACAGGAGCCTCCGACCAGCTTCAGTTTCACGTGGGAGTCAGGGGAACAATCGAGGGACATGAGTATCCAGACGGCAGTGTGGAAACTATCCGGCAGGACCCTGAGATACAGCGCCTCCTCTCTCGGTCGAGCCGAGCAGATGCCTGTCATGAAATCGCTTTTCCGAGACACGGTTGTTCTGACCGGAAGCCAGCTCGACAGGATGACGTCCATTCTCGAAACACTGGTCAACGAAAACAGCGTTTCGCTGCTGCCGAGCAACCACGAGGGCACGTTGACTTCTTACACCCTCAGTTTCGGCACTCCGCCCCGCTTGGTTTCGTTCGAGGCAGCCCAGTACAGTACAGATCATATGGCGAAAGAGACATCTTCCGGCGCTGCAAAGTCATCCGGCTCCGACCCAGGGAGCATCCTGTTCTTCAAAATGAACGTACTTCGGGACTACCTCATGGAATTGAGCAGGCGGTCATGAGATCAGGTGATAGGCACACCAGAGTCCTGTCGGCTGGGCGCCGGCGAGGTGAGTGCGCCAGCGCCGGACCCCGGGGGTCCTCCCCAGCAGGCCTGACCAGGGTGCCCCGAGAGGCGCCTCGAGTCGCGGCAGATCGATGCAGCCGCCAGGTGATGAGGGCAAAGGATGAGAAAAGGTGCCTCGAGGATTGCCGTAGGCGCATTTTCTCGGGGCACTTGATATCCCAACCCCCCCCCGGAGAGACGGGAAATCTGGTTGTCGCCGGCGGGGAACTTCAGATGAGTTTGGTTACTCTGGAGGCGGAGTGTGCCATTTTCACCCGCCCCGCTCATGGCGCTTCGACACTTCCATAGAAGTGAGGGCCTTGGTAAAATAGGGTGTGGAGTCCAGATGAACCGCCTCTTTCATCTCGATAAGTCCTCTTTGGAGCGCTTCTGCGCAGTCAATCATATTCGGCGCCTGTCTCTGTTCGGCTCGGAGGCCGCCGGGACATCAACACCTCAAAGCGATCTGGATGTGCTCGTGGAGTTCGAGCCTGCGCAGCAACCGGGACTGCTCGGGCTCGCCAGAATGTCTGCTGAGCTTTCCGTGATGATCGGCGGTAGACCTGTCGACCTGCGCACTCCGAAGGATTTGAGCCGCCATTTCCGGGAGGAAGTCGTCCGGACAGCCGAGGTTGTTTTTGCGCGCTGACGATCGGGTTCGAGTGCTTCACATGATCGAGGCCTGCGAATCGGTGCAGCGGTTCATTCAGGGCCGCCGTCGCCTGGATTTCGAATCAGATCAGATGTTGCTCTTTGCGGTCGTCCGCGCAGTTGAAGTTCTCGGAGAGGCTGCCAGCAAGGTCTCCGAGGATACACGCTCTGCATGTCCTGAAATCCCCTGGGCCGAAATCACTAGCATGCGCAACAGGCTGATCCATGGCTATTTCGACATCGACATCGATATCGTGTGGAACACCGCAAGCGTTGAGCTCCCCGCTTTGCTCGCTGATCTACGCCGTATTGCCCACGCGCAGACGTAGGCCGATTCTGCCGAAAGAAAGGGCGACATCCAAATCGTTGTCATGGGCCTCCTCTTTGACACCTAACGTAGACAAGGTTCGATTCGAAGTCCCTGCCGGTCCTTTGCAGGCCCCCGCCGTCAGCTTTGGCTTTGGTATGATATAAAAGATATGAGATAAATTTAGATAACTGATGCAAACAGGTGCAAGCTGTGACGACCCAACTCCTCGCAAGGACCTACAATAGCTTGCAGTGAGTTGCAGAGAGACCCACGCCGGCTCGGTCCGCCGTCGGTTTCCTAAACCGTAGGTCGGATGTTCGAGTCATCTCTGGGGCATCATCCGAATCCTTGCGGTGCAAGGAATTACTGAAACGACTACCGGTCAACCGGCGTCGCAGAGACCAAGTGTCACCAGTTTTGTCACTGGTGCGGGAGGTTTGCATGCGCGTCGGTGCTCGGGACTTCTCTCTTTACCTTCGGCCGCGTCGAAAAGGTCGACCTGTATACTACGCAAGATTCCCCAATATGGAGTTACCCCAGATGATCGTCGCGGCGAGGATTTCCCTGAGATGCTGGAGAAAAAAGATCCAGCTTATGCCGCAGAGTTTGCTGCTGGTGAGGCGATGACCCTGGAGCAGGCAATAGCCTACGGCTTGTCGGAGGAATAGCGCGCCTTTTGCAGCGTCAACCCGTACATGATCGCTCTTTCGACCATGGCGAAGTAGTTCGGCATCGGGATAGTGTCCACGATGGTGTGGCTCGAAGCGACCACGTAGCCGCCGCTCGCATGACTGGCCGACTCTTGTGAAAGAGGGGCAACTCCGCGAGGGTTTGAATAGGAGTTTCAGTGCGAAGAGCGCAGCTTGACCGAAGGACTTGATGGAATTCGAGGTATGTTGAGCAACGATCAGAACTCGCGACGCAACGCGGGTCGTCGATCCGTCTTCTCATCTGGCGGCCTTTAGCGGTCCCCTTCCCTTCCTCGGGTCAGAAAGACTCGTTCCTTGACCCTTGTTCAAAACTATGTTCAGCGAAAGACGAGTAGCCGCAATTGATCCCTCATGCTAAGGACGTTACTATAATCCCACTGCGGCGATATGAGATGGAGGAAGTCAGATGATCACATTCGAGAAGATGACAGCTCTCATATCTGGGGCATCGTCAGGAATCGGGCGAGCTTTCGCGGAGACTCTGGCCGCAAAAGGTGCCTCCGTGATCCTCGTCGCACGCTCCAAAGGCAAACTCGACAGTCTGGCAGCGCAGATCAGGAAGAAACACAAGGTGGCGGCAGACGTAATCGTGGCCGATCTTTCGAAAGAGAAGGCCCCAGACACGGTGTTCGCAAAGGTCCGCAGACTGGGGCATCGAGTAGATATCCTGGTCAGCAACGCGGGGTTCGGAACTTATGGCAGATTTCATGATCTGTCCGTGCACGACGACCACAGGGAGATCATGCTCAACGTCGCTGCACTGGTTCGCCTGACGCACCTCTTCTTGCCCGGCATGGTCAAACGGCGTGAGGGCATCATCATGAATGTTGCCTCGGCGGCCACGTTCCAACCCGCGCCCTTCATGGCTGTCTATGGCGCCAGCAAAGCGTTTGTACTTTCATTCTCGGAAGCGCTCTGGGCGGAGTATCGGGCGCAAGGCATTCGCGTTCTGGCCGTGTGCCCTGGACCGACCGAAACGAACTTCTTCAAAGTCGCGGGTAATGGAGATGCGACACCTGGGAGGAAGCGTACAGCGGAGGACGTGGTTGCGACTGCGCTTCGAGGCCTGGAGCGAGGGAAGTCCTATGTCGTTGATGACAGACTTATATACTTGGGAACACTGTCGGTGCGGCTAGCCCCTCGGGGAGTTGTGGCAAGCTCCGCGGCACGGATAATGGCGCCGAAGGCGCGAAGCAAAAAGTGAGTTCGTCGAGCGACGCCGACCTGCCTTTGCAGTCGGCGCGCATCCAGGGAGCCAAACTCTTCATCTTATGCTTGATGGAATCGACACTATCATATATTAGTCGGCGTCGCAGAACAGAATCTCAGCCGGCTGCATCCGATATTCCCGCCTGCGGCGATTCAAAGAGCGCCCCCGACCGTCCCACGCCGCTCGCCCAGCCCGATCCGCAGCATCGCACCCCCGAACTCCTCGCTACCCGGCACGCCCGACGGATAAGCTTTCCTACCAGTCGGGAGGTGCGTCTTATTTAGCGCTTAGATAGGAGTACTACTGGGCTGTGTCAGAATTATATCATGCGGCTTCCGGTGGGGGTAGGTGGAAGGCGTATGAGCCAGTCGTCCGCCTCCCATATGATCAGCGTGCCATGGAGAGGAGGGGAGTTTTTGGTTTGCCGGGATAGAAGCTACTTCCTCACATCCACGCATACCACATCACCCGCAAAGCTGTGACAGTAAATCCTTCCTCCGCAGAGCACAGGTGGTGTAATCCAAGGCCGTGGTCTGGCGCCCTGCAAGACATCGGCGGCCGAAAGCTCCTCATACGACGAAGAGGTTGCCCTGACGATGTGAAGCGTTCCGTCGTACCCAAGAAGGATGAGCTTTCCGTCTGCTTCCGTCATTGAGACATGCTCCATGTTTCTCTCCCACATGACTTTCCCTGTCTCCCAGTTGACGCAGCGCAGCGGCCAATCAGTGCCAGACATTTGCGTGAGCATAGTGAATGCCATTGCCTTCAATAGAGACCAGTGCGCGCCGTAGAGATAGCCATCCACCAGAACGGTTCCTGGGGCCCAGTTATCAAACTCTGTCGTGCTCCAGAGTGCTTTCGGCGTGCCACCCGTGGATTCAACCAGCGTACACCATTGCATCGTCTGGATCAGGGCTGCATTGCCGGAGACGATGGGATCCTCGGTCACCATATCTATATTCGCATGTGGGAATGACCACAGCATCTGCCCTGTTTTCACATCCAGAACGTTGAGCGAGCTAGGTCCCAGGAAAAAAACGCACCTCTTGCCATCGAAGTCGTGAACAACGGGTGTCGTATAGGAACCATTGGATCCTGCAGGCAGCTTATCGTGAACCTCCCATTTCAGTTCGCCGGTCATTTTGTCCAGGCCCAGCTCTGCCGTATTTGCGTTGACAAGCAGCAGGTCTCCCTCAACGATCGGGGATGAAGCCCATGTGTACATGGGCTTTTCGACGTTCAGATCTTCCTTGGGTCTTTTTCCCCAGATGACCTTTCCATTTGATGCACGGAGGCATAGCAGCGAGTCGTCTGCAGCCATGATGTAGACGCGATTGCCATCGATCGTGGGGGTGGATTGGGGAGTCGTTGTGCCTTCCAAAGGGATCCGCCAGATCACTTTCCCCGTAGTGGCGTCAAGGCAGACAACGAAGCAGACGAAGCCCTCGCCCGTCCCCATCGTGTAGAGACGATTCCCCTGAATGGCCACGTTCGAATAGGCCATTCCCACGTTCGTTTTCCACAGGATCTTTGCGCCCCCGCTCAACGCGAGGGGGTTCCAGCCAGTCTCTTGCGAAATGCCATCACCGGTCGGCCCTTTCCATTGGGGCCAGCTCGGTGAAGAGGAAGGCGAACAGGAACAGTAGAAGAAGGGGATGGCAAGGAGGGACACGAGAAGAAGGAAGGACAGTCGCTTCATCGCAACGCCTCCTGTAATTAGGCTCATATATTGTACAGTACATGTCAAGTGCCATAGTGCTGATTCCAGCGGCGCCTCAGCTCACCCCAGATTTCCCGATTTGGCCGTGTCGCCCGTAGGAGTCGAATCCGCTTTCCAGGATGAGGGCGTGGTTGCCGGGATTTTTTATTTTCCTAAAATCCTAAACTCAACCCCATACTCGCCGCGGACATCGCCTGAGATTGCGGCGTGGATGGTCGCGTCAGATGGAAACACGGGGGACATCTGGACCGCGTTCAAGCAGCCCTGACGCGAGTTTGAACTGCCGGGGAATGGGTGGTTCCTCGGCATTCGTGATGCCTATTCAGGCTGCTAGGCGCATATGCTTCTCATCAGCATTGCGCGGTAGAAAGTGCAATGGTAAAATAGAGCCAGGAGAAAAAAGTGAAGCAGTACCTCCTTCTTTTCATAATGTTATGCCTGTCCGTCCAAGCCGAACCCCGAGCAGCTGGAAGCTGCCCTGGCGTACTTCGACGCGAGCGAGGAGGAGAAGGATTTCAGCGCCATCGACGTTAACGCCCTGTGGAAGCTCGAGCGCCGGTGCGTCTACTGCAACCACTGCCTCCCCTGCCCCGAGGAGATCAACGTCGGAGGTCTGATCAAGCTGCTGGACTCGGCGGAGCATCATCCCGACCCTCACACCCGTTCCGCATACGGCGCCCTCGCGAAGAAGGCATCCGACTGCACGGAGTGCGCGACCTGCGTGGAGCGCTGCCCGTTCCGTGTCGACGTGCCGGCCCGGATGCATCGGGCCGTCGAGGTGTTCGGCGCCTGAGGCCGCGCACCCCTGCCGCGAGGAGGCGCCAGCCGGCCCTCCACCCGAGGCGCGACAGGACGAGAAGCGCATTAGCAAGCAGCCATGCACCGCCGAGCGTCCACCCGGATAGCTTCCCCGCGTGGGCCTTGGAGGGCACGGTGACCGCGAAGGCGACGGGGGCGACGAAGGTAAGCCCGAAGCGCAGCCAGCCGGGACAACTGCTTACCGGCCACCAGCCCTCCTCGTACATGCACTGGAAGACCATCAGAATGTTCTTTACCCGCACGAACCAGAACCGCCGTGGCTGCGAGGATCACCCAGAAGCTGTAGACGATGACGCCGCCGGCGGCGAGTGCAGCGGCGAATCCCAGGATGGAGAGCGCTCCGACGTGCGCGCCCACGCGCGCCAGCGCGACGACGAGCACCGCGATCCCCAGCCCGACATCGCGCAGTTGCTAAATTTCGAACCGCTGGATAATGGAAAGAACCCGGGCGTCCTTGGGCTTGGCGAGGGTGAAATCGAGCGACCCGTCGCGCGCGGACTCCACGAGCTGCTCAAGGCTCGGCTGGACGACGAAACGGAGGCACCCTCAGACGTGAAGGAAGACCCCCACGAGTTCCAGCACCTCATCGGGGGTCCACCCGCCGAGCGTACTTGGTCCTGCATTACCGCCAGGTCTTCGATATCCACAAGCTACCACTCGTAGATAGCCCTGATACGTCCTTGACCCAACTCCTCGCAAGGACCTACAATAGCTTGCAGTGAGTTGCAGAGAGACCCACGCCGGCTCGGTCCGCCGTCGGTTTCCTAAACCGTAGGTCGGATGTTCGAGTCATCTCTGGGGCATTGGCAACTCCCAACTGCATAAAAAGTTGCAGCCCTGAGCGCCGCGAGATCGCATGCGCCGCGAGATGCAAGATATGAGAAGCTACACCAGCGGGGCAACAACTTCTACGGTTGGCATCCATTACCTCGAGCTGAGAAAACAGCTTGTGTGCATCACATCCAGCGAAGCGCTGACGCGATCGCCCCAGGACACCTTCCAGGTGGACAGATCGTCAAGCGCCGCCCGGAAAGATCTCACTTCCATCGGGTGAGGATCTCTTCCCTTTGGAATGTGGTCTTGACGACCCAGAACAGGACGACATCGACGACGGCCAGAACCGCGGTCATGGTCAGCAGGCTGTCCGTTGTCAGCGACAGGACCCTGAACTCCGACAGCAAATACACGGCTCCGAAGGGCAGCATGATCAGCATGCCCACCTGCTGGGAGACCCGCACGTCATTCGACCTCGAGGAAACCAGCACGTTGAACCCGATGCTCAGAATGCACGCAAGCGGGGTGAGAAGGAGGACAATGATGGCGATGTTCCAGTCGGGGTAGGCGATGCGTCCGAGAACCCTGCCGGTGAAGATGTCCACCAGCGCCATGAATACCGAAGCCCCGATGAAGGTGGAGACCATCGCGGGCACGAATGCGGCAATGCTTTTCCCCGCTAGAATCTCTTCATCGATCGTCGGGGTCGCCAGCAGCGGCTCCAGGCTCTTCTGGACCTTTTCGCCGACCAGGCTGTAGGAGGCGATCCCTGCCGGCAGCAGGGCGGCGCCGATGACGTACCAGAACGAAAAGCTGTTCATGAACCCCGGAAGGAGAGCCACCGCCGCCGGCTTGCCGGCGATGACATGGATGATGATCGGAAGACCGATCGAGACGACGAGCTCGAACCAGACGATGGTGTACAGGATGCTTTTCCGCTTGAAGAAGGTTCCGAAATCCTTCGATGCGATGATCCACGCTTTCGAGAGTCTCATGTCGTCTCCCGGACAACCTTGAGGTAGGTTTCTTCCAGGGAAGGAGCCAGCTGGGTGACGTACCGGATGCGGCCGCCGGCAGAGACGATCTCCCGCACGTAGTCGGGATTCTCCTTCTGGGGATTGGCGACGGTGATGACGAGACGGTTGGCCTGGACGCCGAGATCGACGGGCTTCAGCTTCTTCACGGCCTCCAACATCCGGGCGCTGACCTCTTCCACCTCGATCATGGTCCTGCTGCCCCACACGCGCTTCTCCAGCTCTGCCGGAGTGCTCACCGCGAGCAATCGCGTCTTCAGGATACCGATGCGATCGCAGACGCGCTGTGCCTCGTCCAGGTTGTGGGTGTTCAGAAAGATCGTCTTGCCTTCCCCCTTGAGCCGGAGGATGAACTCCCTCACCACGCTGGACGATTCGGGATCCAGGCTCGCAGTCGGTTCATCGAAAAACAGCAGTTCGGGATCATGGACCAGGGGCCCTGGCGATGGCGACCTTCTGCTTCATTCCTTTCGAGTAGCTGCTCACGGGCTGATCACGCTGCTCCCGCAGATCCAGCAGCGTGAGAAGCTCATCGATCCTCTTTTTCCGCTCGGGCTCCGGAGTCTCGTAAAGCTTTCCGTAATAGTCCAGGTTCTCGTAAGCGCTCATCTCCTCGTATAGGCCGATGTTGTCCGGCACCAGTCCGATCAGCTTCCTGATCGGCAGGGAATCCGCCTTGTTCCCGATCGAGTAGCCCGCGATGCGCGCCTCCCCGCTGCTGCTGGAGATCAGGCAGCGGAGCATGCGGATGGTGGTCGTCTTCCGGCGCCGTTGGGCTCGAGCAGGCCGAAGATTTCGCCGCGATCGACATGGAAGGTCAGGCCGTCTACCGCGGTTGTGTCGCCGAACCTCTTGCTCAGACCCTTGACGTCTACCATGCGATGAGATGCTTCCTACGTGCGCTTGCCGCGGCGCCAGGACCAGATGCTGAACCCGATGAGCACGACGGACACGATGATCCAGGCAATGAAGTACTGCAGCGGGAGCTGGCCGGATCTGATGGCTATCCGTTTAAACGCGAGGATGCCGGTGACCACCACGATGAGAGTCAGCGTCAAGGGAATGCGTACCGCCGGTTTCAGTTTCATGGTGCCGTGCTCTCAGGAAAGCATACGCGGCCCTCCCGATCGTGTAAAGCGCGGCGCCACCGGGGTTTGCCTTCCCGGCATCGCAGCCGAGCGGTTGCATAACGTGCTACTGACCCACGGCGACGATGCCCTGCGCAGCGCGTTCCTCAAGGGGCTCCACGATCAACTGTTCGGTGTCGAGTACATCCGACACTACCTCGCTGCCACCCCCGCTGCTGGTCGCCTCGGGGGTCACGCCATGAATCCCGCGCCCACGGACAGCGATCTGGAGGTGGTCTTGAAGCGGCTGAACCTCGCCAATACACGCAGGGGCTATCCAGTCAACTTGTCAGAATTACTGGAATCCACCCTTCAGAGTTTTCGGAACCCACAACTGTGAGATAAAAGATATGAGAAAAAAGTGCTGATTGATGCAAATAGATGCACGTCAAGACAAGATGACCGATATCGCCGCTGATTCCGGTTGACCCAACTCCTTGCAAGGATTTACAATAACCGGCAGTGAGTTGCAGAGGGACGCGCACCTGACCGATTCAGATTCGTTTTCCTAAACTGTAGGTCGGATGTTCGAGTCATCTCTGGGGCATAGCGGCCACGGTACTCCGTGGCATTCTAGCAACTCCAAGATCTATAAGGAGAGACACCAGATCGCTGCCAGAAAACTGGCGCGTTCTCAACTCACCGTCAGATGGACTGTAGGAAAGGCATTGGAGAGAATCGACAGGCGTGCCCTTGCAGGCAGCGTCGGGGCTCAGACAGCCAGGCGCAGTTTCTCGTAGAGGAACTCGGGAGCGATGTCGGCGCCGTTCGCCCATACGATGGTCCCGAACTCGGGATGAATGGAGAATCGCCGAAATAGATTCTTGTCCTTCAGAGGCTCAAAGATCTCACCGTAGAGTTCGGAGTTCAGATCGACGTCTCCTTCCGCACCGTCAGCGAAGCGAAGACGGATCTTGTACTCGCCCAGGTACTCTGCGTGCATCACCCGTGGGATCATCTCGACTACTCCAGTGGCGCTATCTTCCTGGCAGGGCGGTCCGACTGGACCAATTCCCAGTCTGCAAGCAATTCAACCCTGTGCAGGTCAAGCCATTCGAGGATGAGTCGCAGCGCCCGCTTGGGGAAATCCCCGTGAACAATCCCGTCCTAGATATCAACCGTAATCGTATATTCGCCATACACTGCATGGAAATGGGCCGGTAGGTGCTCCCTTGGGAAAATGCCGATCACAATCCCAAGGAACCTCTCGATCTCCGGCATGCCAGAATAGTAGCGTGAGGCTCCCAAAAACGTCAACTGCAATAGCGGAATATCGCAAGTATACGCGACACGCGTATGGCACGGACGAGGCCTCAGCCCCAGCTCTTGCGACGCTGCGTACCGCAGAGATCGGTACCATTGTACATACACTTACGCGTCCCCCGCATAGATCAAGCCTTGCGACGCAGGACCCGACGTCGCATGGGTAGCGTTTGGCCGACCACAGTATGAGATAAAAGATGTGAGAGAAATGATGCTGACAAGTGGAACCTTCGGCCGAGGGTTCCGATGCTACACAGGCCGACGAACCGGTCTCCTTTCCTGTCCACCTGCAGGAGTCTCGGTTCTATTTCCCGCCAACGCTGGAGTCCGGAATGCTGGTCAGATCCTGCCAGGGAATGGCCACGATGCCCTTGCCGAGACTGACCCTTCTCGGCGTGCGGCATACGACATAGCCGGCTTTGGCTGTACGGTACTCGTTCAGGAAGATGCGCAGGTGACGTGCATCCGATGCGCTGGGAGCCGTGGTCCACTTCACCTCGATCGGGGTGTAGTGACCTTCCTGGTCGACGATCCAGTCTGCCTCGGGGCCATCCGGATCGCGCCAGAAGCGTATGCGCGTCGAGGGCGCCGCCGTGCGTGACCAACGCAATAGCTCCAGTCCCACCCACTGCTTGAATAGCTGCCCCCACCGCGCAGGCAACACGCGCCGGCCTTCCCGGGCAGCCATGCGCCGAACCCCCCCCATGCCGAACAGCAGGTACTTGTCAGAGCGGGTGAGCTTCTTTCGCGTCGTGCTTGCCGTGAGCGGCTCGATCCTCTCGGCGATGAGGCAATCTTCGAGTATCTGGTAGTAGGCCGCGATCGTCGTGTGGGCGACGCCGACGTCCCTGGCGAGCCCGCGAAGGTTGACGATTCTTCCCGCTTCCGCGGCGGCCAGCTCCAGGAACCGGGCCCGCCGGAATTATGGGCCGCTGTATCGCTCCTCGTGTCGCCGCAGCGCCCTCGATGACCCTGGCGAGGATCGTCTGCGGGACTTTGACGTGCTGGCGGAACGCGCTTTGAGGCGAAACGCGGGCCGGGGACGGCGTCGTCAGGCATTTCGGCAGAGCATTGAATGGCCCCTTATCGTCGGCCTGCGCAACAGGATCGTCTACGAGTGCTTCGGCATGGTCACGGCGCGTCTGAAGGCGGCTTCCGCAGGATTGCGATCGCGAGCGAGCGGCACTGCTCCTCCACCGCACCCCAGTCGTTCCAGGGAGGAATGATCCCCTTGTACTCACTGAGGTCGACCTCGGTGAGGTCATACGGATCGGGCGTGCCGAGCTTCACGACGATGGAGATCATGATGTCGCCCGCCTCTCCGGCGAACTCGTCGTAGAGTTGCCGCATCGGCTCGATTGCCCGCACGCTCCTGGAGGTTCCCAGGTGATGGGAGAGAGCCGCGACATCGAGGTAGTCCCGCGTTGCATTTCGCTCGACGAGCAGGAAGGTCTTGATACGGAGCATTTCCTCGATCGTGGGTACCTTGAGGCTTCGACCGCCGGGCGCCTTGATCGAGGTCGTTTCCAGCGGGGCCGATCTCCTTTGATTTCGCAGCCCCGCATCGATACCATCGATTTCACCGAGAAGGAGCTTTCCGCGAATGCGACGTTTGGTCCGCCAGCCCGCGATCGACTCGAGCGCGGCACTGGCTTTGTCGTAGTGCGTGGCCAGGTCCTTCAGGACATGATCGTGGTCGAAGGAGACGCGGTGGCCGGCATGAAGTGCTGCCGCGGTCCCTCCTACCAGGACGGCGCTCGGCACCTTTGCCTGGAGGATTGCCGCGTGTGCCAGCAGCCTCTCCCAATCGGAGGACCTCGGAGCCTTACTCATGGTTGGCGTCCTCGCGTTGCGATTTCAGGGTGCCGGAGAGGAGCGTCGCAAAGGCGCGCACACGCGAATCTGATCTGTCGGCCGCCGAGAGCAGTTCGCGCGCTCTGCGGGCCAGGCGGCCGCTGGCGTCGCGCCGGATCGCCTGCACCAGTCCGCGCCACGAGTTGATGTCCCCGCGCACGACGATGTCTTCTATCGCCGCCTTCGTAAGATCCATCGCGGCGGGCTCTGTAAGATGCCGGTGACGCGTCAAGGGCTTCTCCAAGGTCAGTGGCCTCGCCTCCAGCACCAGGCCGAGTGCGGCGCAGATGCGCGCCACCTTGGCGTAGCCGAGCTCCCGGAGCTTCCCGGCTTCCAACGCGGCGAGTGTCGATCGGCCGACCTGGGCCTGCGCAGCGAGTGTCTGCAGAGTGGCGCCCCGTGCCCGCCGCCGTTCCGAGACAAGCATCCCGACTCCATGCAGGTTCATGAGTCCAGTATATTGGACTCTTTGGAATAAGTCCAGTATATGGGAGAGTCCATCCGCTGTGTTTCGGGGACTATTCCAAGGGCGTGGCCAGGATCAAGTGCACAAACGCCGCATGTACGAGCGAGTACTTCCGCTTATCGAAACCATGCCGCGGAACCTCTCCCCGGGGCCCTGCGGGACGCCATTCCGCTGCCTTCCCTTTCTGGAACATCCGCTGCCTGTGTCGCCGGGGACGGATAACCGTTCCTACCATTTGAATATGTGAATTACTTCGCCGCTTTCTTCCCTCGGGTCTTCGTGGCGGCCTTAGATTTGACCTTCGCCAGGTTAAAGTCCACTGCCGCGCGCACCAGGCTCTTCAGTTCGCGCTCTTTAATCTTGTCGTCCTTGGAATAGTCGATCGTCCGCCATTTCTTGCCCTCAAGCCCGTTGTTGTAAAGCTTGTCCGGGTCAGGAATACTTGCCCCTTCATAAAAGGTCAGCTTCACCTTGTCTTTGAAAGCATTGGCGAGACAGACCATTCCACCATGCGACCAGACCGGACTTCCCATCCATTTCCATTCCTCGACAATCTCCGGGTCAGCCTCGTGGATGATTCTTCGGATGCCGGCAAGCGTCTTGCCGCGCCAGTCAGTAAGCCCCGCAACCAGATTGTCGATCTCTTCACTCGCGTTCATCTTTCTCTCCAAAGCCGTTCGTTCATATTCCTGAGAATGACACGAACAATCGTGGATGTCAAACTTACTTCCTCTCGTCGAACGCGATGCGAGTCGACAGTTGTATATGTTCATCGTATATATTGGGCGTGGACCTGCTCGCCGAGTTCTGTACGCAGCGACGCATACCGTAGCTCCGCCCTGCCCGGCACGCCCGACGGAAAAGCCTTCTTGCCAATCGCCTGGCTTGTTGCGTTGCGCGTGCCATGCCAGTACTATTGGTCGTGGGAGGCGTATCGTGATCGACTTGTTGCTGAAGAAACAAGACGCCATAGCAGCCGCATGTGCGCGCTACAACGTGGCCCGGCTGGATGCGTTCGGCTCAGCGCTCCGCCACGATTTCGATCCTGAAAAGAGTGATATCGACCTGCTCGTCGAGTTGGCACCAATGGACCCGTACGCCCGTGTCGAAGCCTACTTCGGGCTCCTTACCGAGCTCCGCGCGTTGCTCAAGCGGGACGTCGACCTTGTCATGGTGGGCGCAGTGAAAAATCAGTATCTTGCCTGCACTATCGAGCGCACGAAGCAGCCGCTCTATGCCGCGTGATGTACGAGCCTACCTATCCGACATCGTTGATGCGTGCCGTGCGATCGAGGCCGCCGTTTCAGGTCTCGATTATACCGGCTATGCCGAGTCGCGGCTGGTCCGTTCTTCGGTCGAGCGCGAGTTCATCATTATAGGTGAAGCGGTCGCGGCGCTGTCGCACGTGTCTCCCCGCATCTTTGACGCGATTTCCAATGCGCGGCGGATCGTCGATTTTCGCAATCAACTCACTCATGAGTACCCGACCGTCGACATCGCCGACCTGGAGATCTCGGTGGCGGCGAACGTGCTCACGGTGAAGGGCGAGCGGCGTGCGGGGAAGAAGGACGACGCCAAGACATACCGTGAAGAAATGAGCGTCGGCCGTTTCCAGAGAACGCTCCAGCTTCCCCTGCCTATCGACGCGGAAAAGGTGGATGCCGCGCTCAAGGACGGGACTCTCCGGATCGTGCTGCCGAAGCACGAGCAGTTGAAGCCCCGGCAGATCAGCGTACAGGCGAAGTGAAAGGAGGCGGATCATGGCGGAAAGAAGCGTTGGCCAGCGACCGCGGTACCTCAAGCCGCGCACCGCGGTGAACGAGTCGAAGGACGGGCGGCTGCGCGTAGATTTATCTCGCCCATCTCTGCTGTGAATGGTGGTGGAATCTACATTCAGGGCGGCATATGATTCTCTTGTGATTCGGGAGAGAAAAGCTTTCGTGCCTGGATGTCGTACCAGCCCTCTGCCGCCCCCTTCTCCGATGGATTGGCTGCCGTCGAAGCATCTGGCCCATTTCATCCCGAATGCCATGGAACAGCAGAATCTGGGAGAAATCGAGCAGGAGATTCAGAGGAAGGATCCCCGCGGGGAGCGCCATCCCGGCTTAAATGGATAGCATATGCGAACGATAGTACAACTACTTCTTGCACTCCTCGTAGCCGTCTCCGCTTCGGCTACGGACGAGAGCGCGACACAGTCCGATAAAGCTCCAAGCATGCAGTCGAGGAGCGGCGTCGCCCTCATTATCACAGGAGCCGCCGCACGCATACCGCAAGAGGCGGCACTCCTTCAGGCCCTCGACGAGAGGGACCTCCTCAAGGATCTCGTCTTTATATCCGGGGACAGCTCCGGTGCCCTCAACGCCGTCGCCCTTAACGCCATCCTGAGCGGCCGGATGAGCTGGAAGCGCTACAGGGAAATCCTGTCAGGCCTGCGTAACGAGGACATCTTCATCCAGACCGGGAAGACGCTCCCCGTGGACACCTCTCCCCTCCGGGCCCTTCTCACGCGCGTCGTAGAAGGGGAGATGGGCTACACGAGCATCGGAGAACTGCCGATCCCGACGACGATCACTATTACCAGGCTCATTGACTTGGGCCTTGAGAAGACCGCCTACAGGATGTGCAGCAAGAAGATCAACGCCGAGTCCGATCCATCGCTCTCCCTGGTCGATATCCTCATGGCCTCCACGGCTTTTCCCGTCGTGTTTCCCCCGGTGAGAATCCGGAACGCGGTCACCATCCCGAACATCGAGTACGTCGACGGAGGCGCAGGAGAGGATTACGTGCCTTTCGAGGCCCTCCTAGAGTTCGAACGAGCCAGGGGACAGGGCGTCGAGCGCATCTACATCGTCAGCAGGAAGGACGACACGGTCCCCGAAATCAGCGAGGAGCTCCGCGTCCTCGGCGTGAACGACCACGGTGTCTTCAATAAGCTCGGTATTTCCGCGGACTCATTAGCCAGCCGGACACTGGCACAGCATCTCAGGGCCTTCGCCAAGCAGGCGCCCGAATCGGCGGCGCATACCTTCATCTGGAAGCCCGACTTCCCGGGAAGCTTCCTCCTCTTTAATTTCGATGCGCTCGAAGCCCAGTGGGCGGCAACGGAGGCGTGGGCGTCCCTCAACGCGCCGATATCGCTCGAGCAATACCTTGCGGGAGCACGGGCAAAACACAGAATCATATCCTTCAGGCGAATCAGATCAGATTTAAATATGGGGTAAATTCACCCATCCTGCAACCAGTGACGACAGCTAACACGGACGCAGAGTAGGCACGGGGATCTTCCCACCGCGCCGTGAAGATACGCTGGAACTCCTCGACGGCAAGGATGCCCCGGTCGGCACTCTTGCCCGCTACCCTGTCGATCCTCGGTAGGGCCGGAATGCGCTCCTCGTCCTCCGCAGCTTCGCGCACAGCTCGGATACAGTCCAGAGCACGGTTAATAGCGCTGCTGGAATAGCCGGTCTTGAATATACCGTTGCGCACATCCTTCAACGCTGCATGGCCTGTGGGGTTGCCCGATGTCCAGCTGCCGTCATCGTTGCGGAATCTTGCGTAGTATACAGGTCGGCCGCTTCGACGCTGTCGAAGGTACAGAAGAAGTCCCTAACACCGACGCGCATGGAAACCTCCAGGGACCAGTCATAAAACTGGTCACATTCGGCTTTTACGACCCCCCGGTTGTCCGTTAGTCGTTTCAGTAATTACTTGCGCCGCAAGGATTCAGATATTGCCCCAAATGTAGCTTTGTGCTTCTTTCTGTGGCGCTCCGAAGCGTGACAGAGCAGGGCCATCGGTCACAATTACAGTCACACCTGAGACGGCTCCCCCCCCGCCGGCATTCGGCGGAATATCGGACCCAGTGACTTCTTCCGTGTGAAGGTAGTGAGCGTTGCCTCTCCTTTGTCGCCCGACGTAGTCCGTTGTTGAGGTGCTTGTATCCTCTCAGGGTGACACTCATGGTGACACCAAAAATGGCGTGGAAGTCCTCCATTTGAGAGGAGTAAATTGCAGAGTAGCCTTTTCGAGGCTGCGAAAAAGTCAGGGCCAGAAATAGCGGCAGCGCTCGAGCCAGTGCTGCTTCGATCGCCATCTTCTCCTACATCGCCGGGATGAGGGGCGCTGTAGGGCTAGTTCTTTTCTTGATAGCCGACGGTCTGACCGAAGAGCACATGCTGATCGGACCTGAGTTTCAGGATTTTCGAAAGCTCCGCCTTGTTACAGTTGTGAAACCATGCCGCTAGGCCGTGCGAAGCCGCGAAAAGATAAATATTTCCCGCGATCAAGCCTGTATCCACATAGTAATAAGCCTTCTGCGTCTCGGGGGTCTTCAGCCCCGGCTCCTGATAGCAGGTCTTGCTGAATTTGTCGATGTCCACGACGTAGATCAGGCGTACGGGAGCCTTTGACCCAGTCTTCCCCTGAGCCTGTCCGAGCGCGAACAAGCGAAAATCCCCCCAGCCACCAGCGCCAGACGATGATCCGCCCTCTCGGAGAAGTAGACGCCAGACTCCAAGGCAACATAGAGATCGATTTCCTGCGAATTGCTGGCCGAAGCAGCCGCTATTCCCGGAAGGCCGAAGGGAACTTGCTTCCGGTTTACCCCGCAGGCGGACCACAGAAGATTCGACAACATCTGCAGAGAGAGCTTCTTGTTGCCGATTTCGCGGACCGTTCTTCGCTTCAGAAAGACCGACTGGGTGGTGCGGCCTCGGCCAAACCTTGGTTTAGGGAGCTCGACAGTTTCCATGGAATCCTCCATTCTCCGATCGTGCCCCTCGTAGGCCCCACATGGATCCGGATGGAAGCCGGCGGAAGCGTTAACGAGCACGACAGATGGCCCATGTCGGCGAGCCCGCCGGGTGGCACCAAATCAAGAGAGTCGAGAGAGCGAAGAATAGTCCGTAGGGGATGAAGATCCAGAACGGGATCTTGTGCCAGTGGACCGCGTGCACCTTATGGAACGTAACGTTGTCGAGGAGCTTCCACGAGCGGAAGATGTCGACCTCGTTCGCTCATATTGTTCCGACGTTGTAGAACGCCAGGCAGAGATTGATGACCACCAAGGTTTTCGTGCCCTTGTCCATTATTCAACCACAACGGCCAGCGGAAAACAACTCCGCGCAATTGCCACTCCAGTAGGGGCACCCCACCGCCGTCCCAACACCATCGCGCGCTATGAGGTCGCAACTGCTGCGGCTAGCCTTTAAATTCGTATATGGCATTCATATTGAAAATCTAGTGTCCCACGCCTAGAAGTGCAAGTGCATCAGCGTTCGAATGTTCGGCCGTCGGTACCCGCTTCCAGATATCCGTTCTCATGGAAACGGCGGCTCGCTTGTCTTGCCTGGCATGCCCGAGGTGGGAGCAGAGTCCGGATTCTGCGCCTGCGAATTGAGAGCGCCCTCTGTCAGCACTCCGAGTATAGACATGTCCCCGACGACCTCCAAGCCTGCCGCCGATCCCGACCCGTTGAAGAGCACCTTCCCGGATAGGTCTGTCATGGTGACATGCAGGCGCGCGTCGATGCTCTCCCCAATGCGTCGATCCATGGCTCCCTGCTCTGGTGCCAGGAGCACTCCTTCGTGTGAGCGCTCTGCCCTCAGCAAGATGACCGATTCGCGGTCGCTGATGTCCAGCGCCAGCTCCCGTCCGCTCAACCGCGCTGCCACGATGCGCGCCCCTGTGTACGTTGCCATTCGATGAAGCCGTCCTCGCTCGAGAAGCAGGGAGAAGAATCCCGGAAAGAAACGCCCGAGCCATGGGATTCGCGCAAGTGAGAACACGAACGACGTGCCCGGCTCTTCGAAGCTGTTTGACTGCGCCCAGATCCAGGCGCGAGGAAAAGAAGTCCCCCAGTCTTTCTCGATATATCCACGACCATCCGAGAAGTCGAACCTGCTTCCGTCAACCGTGACGCTGCCCTCAACCCGGTGATCCAGGCTGCCAATTGCATGGTAGCATTCCATAAAGGGCGCATACGTGTAGCGCCCCATGACGCCGGGACTTCCAAGGGAAAACGGCAGGGGGGTCAGGCCATGGTAGCGCAGGTGGGCCTCGATCGAACCTGCACCGTCAGTGAGCTGGACATCCGCCGACGTATCGCTGAACCGGTTCTCGCCCACCTGGATCTCGAACCGGTTCCGTGACCAGCGAAACGCGTCGAGCGGGTAGGAGAACCAGCGTGTGGCACCCGTGGTTCCGTCGATCACCTGCACGAACGAATGCGAACCCCGTGGGGACAGGGAGATTCCGGGTATGAGCGCAAAAACAGATCTGCCATCCGCCGACACCTGTTTAAAGTACCACCCTTCGAAATATCGCTTTTTCGCTGTGCTGCCCTGAAAGAGGAGTGGGTGGGTGAGCTTTCGTAGCGCGTGTGCCATTGGGACAGTCTGCCCGGCGGCCCGATGAACGAGATTAACGTGAATGGCGCCTTATTGCAAACATCCGGCCGCATCGGCTCGAGCGCGCGGACGAAGTGGGGTGGCAGTGCGGCCGCCCAGGTGATAGTGTGCTCGCATGGAGACCAGGCAATCGGCGCGAGTCCTGCAGGCCGTCAACATCGTGGTCTTCCTGGCCACTCTCGTCGTGAACACCTTCGCCTCAACCATCGGGCTCAACGGCAGCCAGACCGGAGTTCTCTCAGATGCCATTCCAAATCTTTTCGTTCCATCAGGCCTTACTTTCTCCATCTGGGGGGTGATCTACATCTTCCTGCTTCTTTTCACCGTGGCCCAGTCGCGAGGGTTGTTTTCCACCCGGAGGGAAGCGCCGGCGTCCGTGGAGAGGATCGGGTGGCTGATGGTCCTCTCCTCCGCGGCGAACATCGGATGGCTGCTACTCTGGCACTGGCGGCAGGTCGGCTTCTCCCTCCTTGCCATGCTCGCCCTGCTCACCTGCCTCATCGGCATCTACCTTCGGCTGGGCATGGGAAGGGCTTCTGCGAGTCCCGCAGAGAGGTGGTTCGCCCGCATTCCCTTCAGCGTTTACCTGGGATGGATCACCGTCGCCATGATCGCCAACGTGACGGCGCTGCTCGTGAAAGCTGGGTGGAACCGGTTTGGCGTTGCACCCAAGGTATGGACCGTTGCCGTGGTCGCCGCTGCGGTCGTCGTCGTCGGTATCGCGGTGGCGGCGCTGCGTTCCCTGCTCCTCACGCGGCGGACGAGGTAACCAGTCCCTCGATAGCTCTGGACGACAGATCGACGAGGTGCGCCGGGTCATCGGCTACATGGATGTATTCTATGGGATCGACAATCCGCTCTTCCTAGAGCCCAGGAAGGATCCCCACGATATCATCAGGACGATGCTGCCATGGCTGCTGCGCTACATCCTCACCATGCCGAAGGTCCGCAAGCTGCTTCTCCCCGTCGACGAGCACCTTGCGAAACTATCCGGCAGTCAGGCGCTGATCGACATCATCGACCAGCATTTCTTCAAGAAGACCCCGGCCCATTTTGCGTTAAGCTATTTCGGCCTCTATCTCGACTACCGCTACCCGAGGGGCGGCATCGTCGGCGTCGCCCCGGGAAGACGGACGCATCTCGACGCGCGTGGCCGGGAGTGCTCCTGGCGGAAGCTCGTCTGGGCAGCGGACCAGAAGACGTTCTACCGCATCCTCGATGCAGGATCGATTCCGAACGGGAAGGTGCGGAGGAGCGCGGAAGAGAGGCAGGCTGCGCTTCTCGACAAAAGGGGAGGAGACTCGGTTTTCACACTGTACCTTGCGCTGGACATCGACAAAAGCTGCTTCTCGGAAAGAGCCACCGCGCATCTTTTCTGCACGACTTACACAATTGGGCTGTCAGCCCTTGACCTTCGCGAGCTCACCGGCGACGATCCCGCGAAGGGCGGGTACACACAGGACAAGGCCCGGCTCATCTAGCCTGGACGAGGCGGTTCTTCGAGCTTACGAGCTATGAAATCTCCTGCCCGGCCTTGCATGATCCCGCCTTGGCCCCCCGGGGAAAACGGGTTTTGCCATCAGCACGCTGATGGAGCATTCGCTCCACAGGCATATCCGGGAGATGGGTTGGCACGAGGAGTACCAGCAGCTGTGCAGCAACTGCATCATCGAGGTGCTGGGCTCCACCATTTTCCCCGGACCCAGGGGATCGACCATCGACGCTTTCACTTCGGGCCCCCTTACGCTGGAAGAGAGAACAGGCAATTCCGACGGCGCAATCACCAGTTGGGCCTTGACAAACAAGCCCCTGCCGGCGATTTCCGACCTTCCTTCGGTCGCGAAGTCGATCCTTACGCCGATACCCGACGTCTGCCAGGCAGGGCAGTGGTCATTCAGTCCCTCTGGTCTGCCAGTCTCGATTCTGACGGGCAAACTGGCCGCCGATAAAGTGATCAAGGACTTGCGCTGAGAGATACCGGCGGCTGCACGTCTACGTTAGTGGGCGACGCTCCGGTGGAAGTGCCAAGGTGGCTGAGCGGATGAATCCATTACTGCCTCTGCAATGCTTCATTTCATGGCATCCAGCGCGGAGATCAGTGGAGCTGCCGCTGTCTTGGAATAGGGTCCGGAAGCATGGGCCATGATCTCTCCCGAGGATTTCACCAGCAGGATGGTGATGGTACCGGTGGATTCGATTCCGAGCGCGCGTGCAAACGCATCGACGTCGAGATAGAGGGTAATAGTGGACGCCCGGGTCTCGCTGTCCGGAATGCCGGATCTCATCCCGCCGTCGATGAAACCGCGTATGAGGCCGTAGCCTCTGCCGATCGTGGGAAGCTCATAGGCGTGCAGCCATTCATGGGCCTGACGCATCCCCTGTGTGAATGACTTACAGGTGTCGACTTCCTGTTGTTGGCGCATCTCGAAGGCGATGAATACGAGGTTCGCACGGCCTGCGAAATCGTCCGGCAGTGACAGTGCGCGGCCATTCAGGTTCTTTCCCAACGATTTCGGGAAAATTGGGAGCGCGTCGCCTTGACCCATGGCGTGAGCGGCCATAGCCAAGATTCCCACCGATGCAATCCAGGACTTCATGTCTTCTTCCCCCGTTTACAACGGTACATGGAGGGTAACTCTCTTTTTCAGATAGCGCCGCGCGCAGCCAGCGCAGCGAGGCGTGGCCGATTGTATCGCTGTGCCATGATGCAGGGAGCGTTCACTGCAACTGCGTAGGGCACCATCGGCCAGGCCACCCACCATGGATCCCAGAGAAAGAACAGCGGCACGAGCATGAATACGAGCCAGTGAGAGAGTTCCGCCCGGCAGGTCTCCCTCGCAAAGGTCCGACAGTACTCCGGTGAACGCCCGGTCATATGCCGTTTGCGAAACCCTGATCGGAAAGCCGCCGCACCGTCCGGCAGCATCCATTTCCATCCACGGATGAAGAAGACCCGTTCATAGAGCCTGCCGCCGAGCTCCCAGCTCCTAGTACGGTAGAGCCAGCCCGCTGTATCAAACGAGTCCAGGGGAAGCCGGCTCGTGAAGAATGAGGCTCCGACGTGTATCACAAACCAGGCTCCAGCGTTAAGCAGGATGTTCCAGCCGACGGGGAATTGAGCGGTGGTCACGGTGGAGTCTGCCTGTCCGCCCAGACAAGGTTTTCCACGATGGGAACCGGATTTCCTGCCCACCTGGTGCGCTGGCAGGCCTGCTCGCATGGGTGTCCCGCACAGCCGGGACAGGGCAGCGGCCTGCCACCTGTTTCAGCGAGCCTGCGCCGAGCACCTTCGAAGTTCTCCATTTCGATGCGCCGGAGCACGCCTCGGATATCGATGCGGGAGGGGCACGCAGCCCGGCACGTTGCGATCTCGCACCACCCGCAGAATGAGGCGGTGCCCGGTGCCGTTTTTGGCGCAGGCAGGCGTGGCACCGGTCCTTCAACCACGGTGACAAAATCGCGTTGCCCCGGGCGCCACCGGTATTCCGGCATTCCCCGGTCGCGCAGCGCAACATCGGCAGCGCTGATGCCTGAGACAGTCACCGCCGGCGTGCCCGTGCCCATCACCGTCGATTCTCCTGCAAGGTACAGCCCCGGCCACCGGGTCCTGGCATGGGGACGGCGCAGCAGCTCCTGTCCGATTGCCTGCTTGGGCCCAGCCACTGTGCCTCCCGGCTTGCCGAGGTAGCGCTCAATAGTGGAAGGGGTTCCGATCTCCCAGCGCACGATCCCTCTGGAAAACCCCGGCATACGACGCTCGAGAATGGCGAGCATCCGCCGGGCCTCGGCCTCTTTGCGCTCGAGGTAGGCCGGACCCTGGTAGGCGGTGTCGCCCGGGGCGGGCCAGTTGGAGAACGAGGGGCCAATAAGCGTAAAGACGTATGTGCCCTCGGGGGCAAGGTTCGGCTCCTCCAGCGACGACAGGTACAGCGTGACCTCGCTCTCATCGAGGGTCGTCTTGTTGTCTACGAACATCTCCACAGGAAAGGTGCCGTTGGGCACGGCGTCCGCTTTCACTTGACCGTAGAGCACGATGCTGGGGTGCGTCAGGACCAGCGATTCGATCCGGGCGCGCTCCCGGGCCCTCACGCGCGCCGCAGGCAGCAGCTTACGGAAGAGTGGATGGATCGCCCCCGCATACACGACCTGGGGGGCAGTGATTTCCTCTCCGCCTGCGGTGTATACGCCCCTGACCCGGCCGCCGTCGTCGAAGAGTATGCCTGTCACTTCAGTCTCATAGCGGAAGGTCCCGCCGTGGCGCTCGATTGAGCGCTCGAGCCTGCCCGCCAGGATGGCAGGCGACCCGACGGGATAATAGCTGCCGCCGGCGTGATTGTCGACGAACATCGTTGCCGCAAGTATTGCCGGCGTCTCGGCCATGGTGGTGTAGCAGTAGGTTGAGGTAAGCTTGTCGAAGAACCTGATCGCCCGCTCGGAACGTACGTGCCGGCGGATAAGGCGCTCCGCAGAGGTGGAGAGCAACCGGAGGGTGGCCAGCTGCTGCAGCGGCCGGGAGAAGAACTGCCCGCGAAGATCCTGAGGCCGCATCTCCGAGGGAGACACGTACACGGGGTCGGCCCGGATGACGTTCTCGAAAAGCTCGGCAATTGCTTGATAGAAAGCGGCCAGCTCGGCCCGTTCGGCTGGAAAGACCCGGGCAAGCTCGCCGAGGTAGCGATCCATCTCCGGCCAGAACACAATGGGGTCCTCGCCGTAGTTGAGCCGGTACAGGGCACGGTGACGGATCACGGTCACCGGCTCCTCCAACTCGTTCATGAGGAACCGGTGCGGGCTGAACCCGTGCTCTCCAAAGCCGAAGAGCATGGCTGCGCCCAGGTCGTGAGTTATCCCGTCGCGCCGAAAGGAGCCGAGGGCGCCGCCGGGCATGTAGTTCCTGTCGACAACCAGGACGGCAAGGCCGCTTTTCGCAAGCAGGCTCGCCGCAGTCAGGCCGCCGACCCCCGCTCCAACGACGATGACGTCATAGTCGCCGCGCTGCATTCGCAAAAATTACTCCGGGCCCGTCGCCGGGTCAAGTCTGTACGCCATCGGCGCTCTATTGTATGCTCCCCGGCCATGGATAGCTCGAACAGCTTCGCCCTTGAGGTACACGACCTTCGGAAGTCCTACAAGGGCCTGCCGGCGCTGCGCGGTGTGAGTTTCACGGTCCCCCGGGGGGAGATCTTCACGATCGTCGGACCCAATGGGTCCGGAAAGACGACAATCATGGAGATTCTTGAAGGAATCCGGAGGCACGATGGCGGCACCTTTCGGGTGCTGGGCGGCCGACCGAGCGACCTGCGCGTGCGCGAATCAATCGGCGTGCAGCTTCAGGAGGCCGAGGTAATGCAGAACCTTAGGCCCATGGAGGTGCTTGCCCTCTTCAGATCATTCTACTCCCGGGGCCTGGAACCTCGGGAGGCGCTCGACCGTGTATCCCTGGACCCGCCCCGCCGTGCGCTGGTGCGCGAACTGTCCGGCGGGCAGCGCAAGCGCCTTCTCGTTGCCCTGGCGATCGTCAACGACCCCGATCTCGTGTTCCTCGACGAGCCGACCACGGGTCTTGACCCTGCCGTGCGCCGGGAGGTGTGGGGCATCATTCAGGACCTGCGCGCCCGGGGCAAGACGGTGGTGCTCACCACCCACTACCTGGAGGAAGCGGAGCGTTTGTCCGATCGGGTGGCCATCCTCTACCGGGGAACGATCGCCGCTCTTGACTCGCCTGCCGCCTTGGTGGGGGCCTCAGGCCTTGCCGGTCTGATCATTTTCACCTTCGAAGCCGAGCCACCCGGCTTGACGGAAAGGATCGCGGCAACATTTCCGAACGCCGTGGTCAGCGGGGCCAGCGCGCGCGTGGCAAGCGTCCGGTTCGAGGACGACCTCCACCAGATCTTCGAGATTGCCCGGGCTGCCGGCACATCGGTGCGCGAGCTTGATGTGCACGCACCGACCCTCGAAGACGTGTACCTTTTTCGCACGGGTCGCGCGTGGCCCAGCGAAGAGCCCGCGACGGAGGCGCGCTGATGGCGGGCGGGTGGCGGGTCGTCGGGAAGATGACGGGGTCACTGCTGCTGGAGGAGGCCCGCTCGCCGGCGGGGCTGTTCTGGATGCTGCTTTTTCCGGCGTTCCTGTTCGTGCTTTTCGGTTTTCTGTTCGGCGAGAGCGAGTTCCGTCCCCGCTCCTTCCGCGTCGGCATTGAACAAGCCTTGGAATTCTCCAACGAGACCTCCGCGGGAGTCATGCGTCACGCGCTGGAAGCGAGCTCCATCATTCAGATCGCCTGGATGGACGAAGCCTCGGGCCGCCGGCTGCTCGCCGAGGGCAAGCTGTACGCATTTGTCACTCGCGCTACGGGCGAGGGAGCGTATACAGTCCTGGTTACGGAAAAGGACAAGCCTTTCGGCATGGTGCTCTCCTCGGTCCTTGATCAGGCGAGCGTGGAGGCTGTGCGGCGATTCATCGCTGGTCCGTCGCTCTTTGACTACCGTCTGGAGGTGCTGGCGGTCGGCGGCCGTCGGCTCACGTACCTCTACTTTCTCTTTGCCGGAACCCTCGGCCTTTCGGTGATGCTGAACTGCTTTTTCGCCATTCCTCAGATCATCATCGGATACCGGCGGCAAGGATTCCTGAAGCGCTTCGCCTGTACGCCCCTGCGGCGGGTGCATTTCACGCTGGGTCTCGTGCTGCAGCGCGTTGTGATCGGTCTCGTGCAGATCGGACTGCTCGCGGCAACCGGGGCGCTGGTTTTTGGCCTGCGCTTCGCCGCCGCGCCCCTATCATTCCTGCCCGTCTTCCTTCTGGGCACTGCGGCCTTTGCCGCGGCAGGTTTCTTTCTCGCGGGGGTGCTGTCCACGGTGGAAGCGGCTGTCGCGGTTGCGCAGATTCTCGCCATGCTGTTCCTGTTCACCTCGGGGCTGTTCGTGCCAGTGGAGCTCATTCCCCCTCCATTCGTCGATCTTGCGGTCGTCAATCCAGTGCTGTACTTTTCTCGCGCTGTCTTCTCTTCTATGGTGCTCGGTCGGGGGCCGCTTGAAATGAGCACGGACCTTGGTGCCCTGGCGGCCTTTTTCGGCGGCTTTCTTCTCCTCACGGTGCTGACATTCCGCTATGAGAGGACGCGATGACCGCGCTCGAGATTGCACTGCTTGCGTACACCGGCGCGTTATGGCTGCCGGGGATATTCTGCCTCTGGCGGGTGCCGCGGTGTCCGGCCGTGCGCATCAATACCATGTGCCAGTCGCGCCGAGTCTCGGTGATCGTTCCTGCCCGTGACGAAGAGCGGCGTCTCACTCCGCTGATGGAGTCGCTGGCACGGCAGAGCCGGCGCGCCGACGAGATTCTCGTGGTGGATGACGACTCCACGGACGGCACCGCAGCCCTGGCCCGCAGGCTCGGAGCACGGGTCATCTCGGCCCCGGCAAGGCCCGAGGGCTGGGTCGGCAAGACCTGGGCCTGCTGGACCGGCGCGCGGGAGGCGACGGGCGACCTGCTGGTATTCCTGGATGCCGACGTTCGTCTGGAGGATGGAGCCATAGCGCGCCTGCTGGCCGCGCATGCGGAGATGGGTGGTCTGGTGTCCGTGCAGCCATACCATGAGGTGCCCCGGGCATATGAACGGTTGTCCGCTTTCTGCAATGTCGTGATGATGGGCAGCCTCGGCGCCTTTACTCCTCTGGGCGACCGGCTTCGCGCGGCCGGCACCTTTGGCCCCTGTATCGCCGTGGCTCGGGACGATTACTTCTCCTGCGGCGGCCACGCCACAGTGCGCGACCAGGTGGTTGAGGACTTCGCCCTTGGAGAAGTGGCCCGCCACCGTGGCCTGCCCGTTGCGTGCCTCGGCGGCCGGAGCGCTGTGCACTTCCGCATGTATCCCGACGGCATCCGAAGCATGGTCGAGGGCTGGAACAAAAACATTGCAACCGGGGCGGGGTACTCACCGCCGCTGCCGCGGGCGCTGATGGGCGCGTGGCTCACGGGCGCCACCACGAGCGTCATCACCGGCTGCCTGGGAATCGTTTCTCTGACCGAAGGCGGGGCTCGTGTGGCGTTCGGCAAAGCTGCAATCGGCCTCTATGCGCTGTACGCCGCCCAGCTCTGGTGGATGTTCCGAAGAATTGGGGGCTTTGGACCTCTTACTGCGCTTTTCTTCCCCCTGCCGCTTGCGTTCTTCCATACGATCTTCGCGCATTCTGTTTGGCTGGCGAAGGTCCGCGGCAGCGCTATGTGGCGTGGCCGGCGGATCGATGTGCGCAACAAATCCTTCCGCTTAAAGTCAGGGCAGCGGTCACTTCGACAAGGCAGCCATTGCCTACTTCCCAAAGACGACGCTGCGAAAAATGAGACTCATTTTGAACAGTGAGATACTCACTTTTCCCTCGACCAGGCTCTCACGACCGCAGCTCGCAGCTTCTTCGCCCATCAGAGAAAGCTATTGGCGATACTCGGAGCATTTCCGCTTCGCGCTTTGTGGCTTTCGCCATTAACGTGTGAGATTTACCGCCCCTTTTCCAGAGAGCGTTTGTCTCGAACCGCATCCAGGAACTCAGGCGTGATTGTCGTTATCCCTTCCCGCCGTGCTTCTTCGGCAATGCCCTTGAGCACCATGCCCAGGAAGACACGAGGCACGTTGACCAGCCTGGCCGCTGCCTCGGGCTTCCACTCGAAATCCTCTGCGAAGCCTCCGCGGGTGATCCCCCACATCACCGAATCCACGGAAACCGCCTTGCTCTTCGGGATCGGCTCGCGGTAGGGCGGCCTGTGCTTCGTGAACCAGAAATGGGCGTTGTTGCGAAAGCCGTAGTCCACGGGCAGCGGAGGGAACTCTGCCCGTCGTGCCCACCGGGGCTTGCGGCCCTCGAGGAGAACCCTGTGCCAACGTTCCTTGAGCAACACCTTGTCAATCGTGAGAACGGAGCGCATGGAGTGAATCTCTTCTTTGATCTCGAAGGAATCCAGATGGCACTCGAAGACTTGAAGTGCTTGCCCCACAACGTCGGGGTAGACGACCCCGACTGTCCGCTCTTCCTGGGTGCGGCGGGACGGCAGGAGCGTGAAAATCGAGTTCCGCATCTTCTCCTCCGTCGTCTCTCCGGGATAGCCCAGCATCACGCAATTGCGCATGTAGCGGCGATTGTCGGGGATGAAGTTCAGCGTGCAGAACCCAGTACGGCGCAAATTGATTCCAGTGTTGCTGTTATCACGGCAGTTGAAGACCATCTGGTAGCTCCCCCCGGCCACGGTGTAGGGGAAGCAGAGTGAGTACGGTCCGAGATTCATTTGACCCGTCTCCGCGATCGTGCAGATTAAAACGACAGGCATGGGGAAGAACGAAGAGGTCTGGTAGAAGTTGTCCAAGATGCGGACGTTGAGAAAGTCTTCGCTATTGATGGATTTCATAGTCCCTATCCTTGGTTTGGATTTCCGCAGGTGAATAGAGAGTATGGCCTATGTGGGCAGATTCCGAATAGAGGTGCGCCGTGGCCGAGGTTCCTGATTGGCTGCTTTCTCGTGGTATGTCAGATCTGGTTTTTACCTTGGAAGTATGGGAAGTGGCGCCATATGCCTTGGCTGCATGGGCCTGATCCCGGGCCATGATCAGCCCGCGCAAAAGCAGGAGATGATCTCCCTGATCTGGTCCGCAGTGGATCGCGGCGTGACGCTTTTCGACACCGCGGAGCTCTATGGCCCATTCGTCAACGAAGAGCTGGTGGGCGAAGTCCTGCAGCCGTTCCGAGGCCGGGTCGTCATCGCCACCAAGTTCGGCTTCAACTATGACGACAACGGCCGGCCGCAGATGAATGGGCTGACCGGTCGTTGAACAGTGGCCCGGTCGTCAAGGGAACTGAGGGAAAACAAAGCGGATAGCGAAGGAGTCCACACTCGTTGGTTACTTCACGCATTCCGGCAACACCAGGGTTATCGCCGAGCACATCCGTGCTGTCACGGGCGGCGACCTCTTTCGGATCGAGACCGTAGACTCGTACCCACAGGATTACGATGCCGCGGTCGAGGTTGCGAGGACGGAACTGAGGGCAAACGTCCGGCCGCGGCTGGCGGAGGACGTCACGGACCTTGTATCGTACATGGTCATCTCTATCGGCTGTCCTATCTGGTGGGCGACGATGCCGATGGCAGTATTCGCGTTCCTGGAAAATCACGATCTTTCAGGAATGAAGGTCGTGCCCTTCTGCACGCACGAGGGCAGTGGATTGTGGCGAAGCGTCAGGGATATCAGCGATCTCTGCCCGAAGTTTATCATCGTGGACGATCTTGCAGTCAGGGCCGAAACGTGAGGTCCGCCCGAAAGGACGTGACCGCGTGGCTGGAGATAGTCGGCTGCCGCGAAGAGAATTCGCCTTTGTCGGAAGCGGGGGTCGTATTTAGTCAGTATTTTCCATCGGATGCGATAGGAACCTCGAACCGTCAAGCCACAAAGGCGATGCGGGTGAGGGAGAAAACGCAGCCGATCGCGGGGATCCAGCTCATGGAGACGAAGATGCTTCCCAGGGACGTGGCTGGCCGGCCTTGCGGAGGGCCTGAGGACCCTCAACACCCGTGAGCCGTTCCGCCTATCTGCAGGTCTCCCCGATCCAGGCCGCGACGTCCTCGATGATGGCGTCGGTCTCGGGCCAGAGGCCGACATTGTCGAGGAAGCCGTGGCACATCCCGTTGTAGCGTATGGCCTTGACGGGCACACCCGCCGCGGCAAGCTTCTTTGCGTAGGTCTCGCCCTGATCCCTGACGAAGCAGAACTCGGCGGTGATGACAAGGGCCGCAGGGAGACCCGAAAGGTCTTTGGCCCGGGCGGGTGATACCCGCGGGTCGTCCACAAGCCTCTCGTCCCCATTCAGGTACCATTTGGGAGCAATGTCTCCGAGAGGGCTGCATGACACGCCTTGTCCGCCGACAGGGGGGCCAAGGTCGACCGCGGCATACAGGAGAACTTGTCCCCTGTACTTCGGCCTCTTCGCCTCCTTCGCGAGCAGGGTGCAGACAGTGGCCAGGTTGCCCCCCGCAGAGTCCCCTGCAAGGAAGACTTTCGAGGGATCGCCGCCGAGCTTCTTCGCGTGCGCGACTGCCCATTCGGCCACTGCCCGGCAGTCCTCGAGACCCGCAGGGAAGGGATGCTCGGGGGCCAGGCGGTAGTCGACGTTGAGGGCCACACAGTGGGCGCAGTCAGCCACCGCCCTGCAGACGTTCTCGACGACATCCACCGTTCCACCGAGCCAGCCACCTCCGTGGTAATAGACGAAGACCGGCAGGCCAGAAACCAGACCCTCAGGACGGTAGCTGCGGACAGGCACTGGGCCATTCGGGCCCGCCACGTGGAAGCGCTCCGTCACGAGGACACCGCGGGCGATATCCCGGTTCCCGGAACCCATCATCGGGCGGATGATGCGCGCCAGCATGCGCCTCGGCAGGAGCTTCAGTGCTTTCACCGTAGGGAAGTTCGCCTTCTCCACGTTCTTCAGCAAGGCTGCCACGGCTGGCCAGGGCTGGCCGCCCTCGAGGCCATTCGGGCCCGGACGAATCTCTATTTCCATTGCATCTCCTTCGTTCAGTAGTGCTGTTCCACTATCATTCCGTCACCGCCACGAAAGGCTTCTTCCGCTCCTCGAACTCGCCCATGATCTTCCGGAACAACCACCGGTCGAGGCGATAGAAGCAGAGGAGGACCATCATAAGGACCCCCGCGATGGCAGGAAAGCCCTCCATCATCGTGTCTTTTCCCGCGCACTATTTGCCATCGAAGAGTTAAGGAATGAGCCGCTTGAGGTTGTTGGCGATTAGCTCCAAGTCCTCATTGCTGGTGTCCGCAGGCGGCTGGGGAAGTCAGGCTGATACTTGGTCTTCATTTGCCTGCCCCGAGTTCAACCTGCACCGGCGCACATGCTCTATCTCATCGAATAGCGCGTGCTAATTCTACGCCACTGGCGCCGTCTGCCGAGTCTTGATCCTGCGCAATAAGACTCGCGCGTGACATGCCGTGTCGCGATCTTCCGTGCATTATCTCGAAGGTTCCAGCACTTTGTATCCCGAACGGCCTCGTCTACCTCGGTTTCTGCGGAACCTTGTCCAGCTTCGACAGGTCGTAGCCCTGGTCCCGCGCTATCTGCTGCATTTTCTGAAACAGCTCGTCGCTGATCTCGGGCGTCCGGGCCAGAAACCAGAGATAGCCCCGTGAGTTGTCGCCGACCAGGGCCCAGGAGTAGTTCTCCCGGTCGAGGCCAAAAATGAGGTAGTCCGCAGCGAACGGCCAGAAGAAGCTCACCTTCAGCGCCGCGGGCCGACGCGGATCGGGAATCCATGCGACACCCTTCGCGTCTGTGTACCGTCCGTCCAGGCTGTTTCTGAAACCGCTGTTGATCACCTGAATCCTGCCGTCACCGCGAACGCTGTATTCTGCGGTGACCCCGACGAGGGACCTCTCAAAGCTGTGCGTGTACCGGGCGATCTCGTACCAGCGGCCGAGATACCTCTGGGTATCAACACTCTCCACGAGCGGCAGCGGTCCTAGGCCTCGGGGAACGCCCGCGCAGCCGAACAGCGCCAGGGCGGCAAGGGAAGAGACGAGAATCGGCAGATTTGTTTTCATTTTGGAGCCCGCTCCTTTCCGTGCGTCCTGCTGGCCGCGGCTGTCCTCATCGCATTTCCGCAATTCCGTCTACGCGCTGGCGACATCGTGGCTTTCTCTTTTGTTGCGCCTCTCCGCATCTTTGCCATGCCGCAATTATTGCGTGAAACAGAGTTTTGGTCCAGCGCGTGTGAAGATCCCCCGGGGCGGGATCGACCTGCACCCTCTTCTGCTATGATCGAAAAGGTTCCAGAAAGTACAGCGGACCCACGGGAGCGGTTTCAAGGGCCCATTTTACGAGACTGCCACAATCGGATGAAAAAGCGTCACCAATTGAATCTTGAACCTTCATCAGCCAACCTTCACGTCTATCGCTTTTGCCTTGGCCTTTTCTGCCTTTGGCACATGCAGGTAAAGCATTCCCTCCTTGCATTCGGCGGTCACGTGCGTTTCGTTTACATCCGTTAAGCAGGCTCGTCTACCGCATGATGCAGGGCGTCTACAGCCAGGCCGCCGGCAGGACGCTGCGCTGCGCCATGGTCTCCAGCCACCAGAGCTTCGGCGAGTTCGGCGTGTGGCATCCCCACTGGCACTGCATCGTCCTGGAAGGCGGCTTCGACCGCCACGACCGATTCTTCTTCATCCCCCTGGGGGCCACCGATGGCCTCTCCGAGATCTGGCGCCGCAGCGTGGTCGCCCTATTCCTCCAGAAGGGCTTTCTGAATCCCGACTTCGCCCGCAAGCTCCTCGGCCGGGAGCACTCCGGGTTCTCCATCGAGAGCGGTGCTCGCATCTGGGACCAGGAACCGCGCGAGGCGCTGTGTCAGTACATCGTGCGTGCCCCGCTTTCCCTGCAGCGCATCCGCTGGGACGAGCAGCAGGACGCCGTCACCTGGTCCTCCTCCCCCTCGGGGTACTTCAAAAGGGCAGGCAGCGCAGGTACTCCTCGCTGGGCTTCATCGCCCAGCTGACCCTCCACGTCCCTCCTCGGGGAAAGCACCTCGTGCGCCGCTACGGGTTGTATTCCTCCCTGGGCCGGCAGCGCCGTCGCTCCTGGCGACATTTCGGTTGCGAAGCAAACGGCGGGAGGCTTGGGGTCGCGGAACTTGGAAGGACCGGCCTGCCCTCCGATCGCACGCGCCCGCCAACTGCTACGGCAGGAAGGCGGCCGAAGATCCCCTGCTCCCCGATGCCCCGAAGGACCAGGCCCAGGGCGGGCCACTGCACCGCCAGCTCGGCGTGCTCTCGCGCAGTAAGGCCTGGGCGCGGCTGCCGGCCAAGGTTCACAAGCTGCACATGATGGCCTGCCCAAGGTGCGGAAGCAGAATGGCGGTGCTCGCCGTCATCGTCGATCCGACTCAGATCTGCAAGATCATCGCCTGCCTGGAGCGTCACCGGAGGGGACCGCCTCTTCTGGGCTGAGCGGGCAGACAACCACGGTTCTCACGTGCCGGCGGAGTCGGTGGGTGCACTCTGAGGGGGACGAGCATGCTCAGAAGTTCGCGGGTTCTGGGAACATGGGGCGAAAACGACGCTCGGAGGCAGCGATCAGCCGTTCGATCCCGATTGTTCGATCCCCGGTTGGTGTCGCGTGTGCCCCGAAGTACCGCAGCAGATCGTCGAGGGATGGGGGTCGGCGACGAAGCAGGGGGCTATAACTTCGCCTATCATTTCATTCCTTCAATGCTCCAAGCGCGACGCCGCCAATGATGTATTTTGACAGGGCGAAGTAGAAGATGAAAAGGGGCAGAACGGTAAGAGACAATGCCAGGTACACGGAACCATATTCGGTCCTGTAGATATCTCCCCTGAGAAGACTCACCATGATCGGCATCGTGTATTTCCTGCTGTCGGTAAGGAGGATCAGGGGTATGAAAAAATTGTTCCAACTGAATACGAATGAAAAAATGGCCTGCGTTGCCAGGGCCGGTTTCATGATGGGTAAAATGATCCGGTTGAATGTATAGAGTTCCCTCGCGCCGTCAATTCTTGCCGAATTGACGATGTCGAGAGACAATGTCCCCAGCAGATATTGCCGCATGAAGAAAACCATCGCCGGAGAGGCTATGGCGGGCAATATCAACGGCCAGAAGGTGTTCGTCAAATGGATCGCATAGATGAATTTATAGAAACCGATGGCTGCAACCTGGGCAGGAATCATGAGAACCGCCATGATGAAAGTGAAAAAAGGCTGGCGCAATTTCCAGCTATAAGCCACCAGGCCATAGGCGGTGAGGGAGGAAAAATAGACCGCGAGGAGGGTCGCGCTGCAGGAAATTATCAAGGAGTTCACCAACCCGGTCAAAGGGTTGAAGCTCTTGCCCAGGAGGATCCTGATATTGTCTATGAAATGTGACGAGGGGAGCAAAGCGATGGAGCTCTGCTGGATCTCGTAGGTTCCCCGGGTCGCGTTTATGAACATGACCCAGAATGGGAAGATGCTCAGGAGCGACAGAAAAATGCAGACCACAAAGATGACGGTCTTCGCAGCGTTCCGGGAGATGCCGGTATTCCTTCTCATATCGCTGCGCCTTCCCCGGCCAGTCTCGCCGCAGATTTTGCTTCCTTGAGCAGGGCTTTCTTCTGTTTCTTCAACAAAATGGCGTCCCTGTCACGCAGAATGTAGAAGATGATGCTTGAGAGAATTGCGATGATAACAAACAGGATCATGCTCGCGGCGGCCGCGCGGTTGTACAGGTAGCTGCCGCTGAAAGCCTGTCGGTAGATGAACACGGCGGCCGTCATGGTCGCCTGGTCGGGGCCGCCGAATTGGTAGAGCCAGGGAATGTCGAACATCTGCAGGCCGCCGATGAGGCTCGTCACCAGGGTATACAGAATTATGGTCCGTATGCGCGGCAGCGTTATTCTGAAAAACGTCTGGAACGAGCTCGCACCGTCTATTTCAGCGCTTTCAAAGAGCGTCGGACTGATCCCCAGGATACCCGCGATCAGCACAATCATGGTGTTCCCGTACCAGAGCCAGAATTGGATGAAGGACACGACATTGCGAGACGTCCATTTTTGGAGGGTGAAATTGAGCGGAGCGTGGATCCAGCCCAGGCTCTGGAGAATGTCATTCACCGGCCCTTTGGGGTAGCCAAACAGTGTGTTGAACAAGACGGCGATCGTTGCTGCCGTTATGATGTTGGGCATATAGATCAGGACCTTGAAAGCACCTTGACCCCTTACTTTGAGGCGCCGGTTCGTGAACCAGGCAGCGAGCAGAAGTGCGAGAAGGACTTGTGGAATGAAGTTGACACCCCAAATAATGGCCGTATTGGACAAGGAGAGCCTGAACGCTGCCGTCTGAAGCATTGTTTTGTAATTCAGAAAGGGATCTGCCAGGAACGTGAAGGTCGTCTTTGCAAGGCCGCGAAGGTCCGTGAAGCCGATCACAAGTGTATAGATCAAGGGGTAGAGAGAGAAGACCAAAAAAGCCAGTACAAAGGGTAGGGAAAACAAGTAGCCGTACTTTGCGTAGCTTACGCTTTTGTGCCGCATGAGCGTGCACCTCCCGTCACAGAGCGAGCGTTTCCATCCTCGACACTCCCGTGCCGACTTTTTCCCATCCGGCATGCCTTCCGTTCCATGGCTTGCAATTCGCCGCGAAACTCAGGCTCCATCGAATATCGGCAATGTTTCATCTTATTGCGAAAGATTGAGAAGCAAGGATGACCGTCTTTTCCGAGCGTATTGAAAAGCTGTGGGCGGACAGTGTCCGCCCACAGCGGAAATCAGGTCAATTGGAGTCGAGGTCGAGCTGGTCCTTGACCTGCTGCTTGAAGTCAGCGATGGCTTGGTCGCGGGTCTTGTTGCCAGCGGTGTACTCGCGCACCTGACCGCGCCAGATGTTGTTGATGGTCTCATCATACTGGGTCTTGTTCTTCCCCGTGGCGAACTTGCCCGCGGGAACGAACACGTCGAACATGTTCTGTCCGCCCAGGAACGGCAGCGTGCCGTTGGAGATCTTCATAACGGTTCCGGAAGCGACGGTGTCCTTGGTGCCACCGGGCCCGCTCAGAGTGCCGTTCGCCCAGTAGTATTGCAGACCGGTCTCGGAGCTGTCGAGGGTGATCCACTCGATGATGTCGCCGATGACGCTCTTCAGCTTGCTGTTCTTGTTGGCGATGACCCACGTGCCGCCCCAGAAGAAGCCAACCGGCGGTTCGCACACGGCCCAGTCACCGTAGGTGCCTTCCCCAGGCTGCTTGCCGCCGGAGTTTCCCGCCATGACGTAGTTGATGAGCCACGCGGGGCCGAAGAAACCGAAGATCTTCTTGGGACTGGCATCCTTCATGTCGGCGAACCAGGCGTCAGTCCAGTCCTGCGTGTCGTTGTGGTAGCCGTTGTCCTTCAGCTTCTTGGAAAGATCCAGGAAGGCCTCGCGGTCCTTGTCGATGAAGAGCTTGCCGTTGACGATCCAGCCCTGCTTGGAGCCGCCTTCGATGGCGTGCCAGATGTCTCCGTCGCCGGAAACGATGCCGTAGCCCTTGGCCTTCAGCGCGGCAGCCGCCTGGAAGAACTTGTCCCACCCCGGTCCGACCTTTGTTTTGATCACGGCCGGATTGTCCGTGCCAAAGACGTCCTTCGCAATGGAGCGGCGGTAGATGAACGCACCGCCCGTGGCCTGGTAGCCCAGACCGACGAGCTGTCCCGCCTTGTTGCTGCCGATGTCGATCGTATACTGGGCGATGTCGGCCTTCTTCAGAAGGGTGGCCACGTCGATGCCGAGATCCTTGTAGGGAGCGGCGAACTGGCCAGCGTCGCCCTGTGTGTACTTGAGCACGAACGCGGACTCAGCGGTGTAGATATCAGGTGCGTCCTTGCCGCCGCCCATCAGCGCCTGGTCAAGGGCGGGCTGGTAGGCGCCGTTCGTCGTGGCGACGATGGTCGTCTTGATCTCATACGCCGCATCGACCTTCGGATTCATCTGCATGTACTTCACGAGCATCTGGGGAACTTCGTTAGTGAAGCTCCAAAGATTGATTACCTTCTTCTGTGCGAACAGCGGCATGCTGAAGCTGAACAACACCAGAAGAGCAATTCCAATACCCCATTTTCGCTTCATGCAGAAACCTCCTCTTAAATAATAAAGGAATGATTGAATATCGGGTCATCATATATCATTCATTTTCAGCCGTCAAGAAAAAAAGCGCGCCGGAGAAGCACCACTCACTTTTGAGCGTGATGAATACGCTGATCATCCGTTCCGGGCGCTGGGACGATGGCGTTTTTCCCATCGCGCGCGCTGCCGTTGGGACACGCGGAACCGCGGCGCTTCCCCTCTCGGTTCGTGCGGCACACGAGTATGACGAGCAGAGAGGACACGCCGATGGGCACCTGCGTCAGAATGCACGTTCACCCGAGCTCCGAGGGATCCTCCTGCACCTCATCAAGACCGGCGTTGCCCCTCACGGCCTGCAGAACGCCCGGCCGTCCGGATCCACTATCGCACCAGGATAAACTCCACGCGTCGGTCCTTCCACCGGTTCTCCAGATCGCTGAAGGGCACGATCGGTACAGCCCCGCCCAGACCGTCGGTGGTCATTCGGCTTGCGTCAATCCCCAGCTTGACCAGCGCCGCCTTGACGGCTTCGGCGCGAGCCTTGGAGAGCGGGATCAGGACGGCGTCCTGCTCCTTCTTCCCTGCCTCGGGCTTGTCCCAGTTCACCATGACGGCGTGGCCCTCGATGCGGATCTTGTACTGGCCGTACTTCTGGAAGATCTGGGCCAGCCGGGCCAGGGTCTGCATGTTCTTCTGGGCCTGGTCCGCGGGTACGTTCACGTAGTCCGCGGTATCCGCCTTGAAGATGATGCTGCTCACGCGGACTCTCAGCTTGTCTCCTTCACGGAATACCAGCACGTCGACGGGGAGCGTCTGGGTGAGCGTGCCCACGTTGCCCAGCGCGTCCCTGACCGTGACCTTCATCGTGTAGTCCGACGCGGCCTGCACCAGCTCGCCGTTCGACGACATTCCGTCCCAGGTGATCGGAGTCGGAGCGCCCTTGCCCGAGAAGTCGGAGAAGAAGTGTCCCTCCGGGTCGTTCACCGTGATATCCCAGGAATCCACGGGCGACGGGTCGGTGACGTTCAGCGTAAGGGTGATCGTATCATTGGAGCCGTCTCCATCAGGGGAGAACGGAAGTGGCGCGGCCTGCAGGTCGATCTTCGGGGGACTCACGGAGAGCAGGAAGGACTGCGAGGATGCCGTGGGGTGGCTGCCCTTGCTGTACCGTACTTCGAACTGGGCCGTGTACGTCCCTTCGACCACGGTTCCCCTATCGGTCTTGCCGTCCCAGACAATAGAGGCAGGCACCGGAGGAAGTCCGTTGAACGTCTTCTGCACCCCCTTGGAAGCCTCCACCATCGACAGCTTCCAGCTCTTGATCCCGTCGGCGAGCCCCACCGACAGGTTCAGCCCGATGGTATCGCGGATTCCGTTGCCGTTGGGCGACAGCCCCTCCGAGGCGGCCTGGATGGAGATCGGGGTGGGACGGGTATCGATTGTGAGACCGGTCAGCGTCTTCTCGGTCTTGCTGCCGGCCAGGGTGGTCGAGGTGACCACGTATTGGTACACGCCGTCGGCCATGATATTGCCGTTGTCATCCGTGCCGTCCCAGGATAAGTCTGCTGCCTTGCCCTTCCAGGAGAACGCGCGGACCGGCTTTCCGGAGGAGTCCTGGATCTGCCCGGTCCACTGATCTTCGACGCTGGAGTCCTGGTGGATCGTGATGGACTGGACCGCGCTGTCAGGAGTCGGGGCAAACAGGAGCGTGTCCGCCGTCACGGTGATCGCCGGATAGTGCGTGTCGATGACGAACGGGTTGGTCCGGGCTATCGGGCGGTTGCCGTTTCGGTACAGCACCTCCAGCTCCGAAGTGTAGGTGCCGTCCGGCGCCTTGATCTTCGAGTCATCCAGGCCATCCCAGGTGAACTCGCCGGGCGCCGAGTTGGTGCCCGAAACGCGCCGGATCACCGTGCTCTTGGAATCCTTGACTCGAAGCTCCCAGGAATCGATCCCCGTCGTGACCTTGAGGGAGGGAATGATCTTGATGGTGTCCTTCACGCCGTCGCCGTTCGGTGAGAACGCGGTGAGGTCCGTGGAAACGATCGCCGGAGTAGCCGTGGTGTCGATCTCCAGGGCCAGGGGGGGTGCGCCGCCTATGTTGCCGGCGTTGTCGATCCCGGCGAGCGTGTAGGTATACTTCCCGTCCGGCAAGAGCTTCCCGTCATCCCCGTGGCCATCGAAAACGAACTTCACGTCCGGCCTGCCCTTCCAGCTTGCCGTGCGCACCGGTGTCCCCTTCGCATCCTTGACGACGCCGGTCCAGGCCGCGTCCTTTGTCGCGCTCTGGGTGAAGGTGACCAGGTTCCGGGTGCCCTGCCCGATCGGGGAGAACACCGCGTAGTCAGAGCTGACCGTTGCGGTCGGCTGAGTCACGTCGATGACGAACTGCGGCGAGTCTCCAGATGGAGCGTGCCCGTTCGCGTACACCACGGCAAGCGTGGCGCTGTAAGGCCCCTCGGGAAGGACAACGCCGTCGTCGTCCTTGCCGTCAAAGACCTGCGTGGCCGGCAGGGGGCTGGTGCCCGAGAAGTTGCGCCGGGTCTTGCCGGTTCGATCCCGGACTGCCAAAGTCCAGCGCGTCATGCCGCGGCTGACCGGCGCGGTCAAAGAGAAGGTCAACATGTTCTTGGAGCTATTGCCGGTCGGAGAGAAAGCGGAGTAATCCACCGCCAAGGATACGGGCGTGGGGACCGTGTTCACCACGATGCCCGCAACCTCCGCGCCGCCCGTATTGCCCGCGGGGTCCGTGCTGGTGAGCTGATAGGTATAGGCGCCATCCGGCACGAGCTTTCCGTTGTCGTCCCGGCCGTCCCAGGAGAAGCTCTTCGGCGCGCTCTCATTCCATTGGTAGGACCGGACGGTATTGCCTGTGCTGTCCGCCATGGAGCCCTGCCAGAGGATCTCCGTGGAGCCGTTCTGCTCCAGGGGCAGCTTTGTCTGCGTACCTACCCCATCCGGCGAGAACTCCAGGTACTGCGCTTTGACCGTTGCCGAGGGAGGAGTGACGCGGAGCAGGAAATCGGGAGAATCCAACGTGGGGTTGTGCCCATTGCGATAGTTGACGTTCAGCGTTGCGCGGTACATGCCCTCCGGCAGCACCGTACCCTCGTTATCCTTGCCATCGAAGGCAATGGTCTCGGGCGCCAGCGTGGTTCCGGTGTACGTCCGCTTCACCGAGCCTGCTAGATCCGTCACCACCAGGGACCAGTGGTCGATGCCGTCCTTTACCTTGACGGTGGGTATCAGATGGATGACTTGTTTGGGACTCTGCCCACCGGGAGAGAACGCCGGCAGATCGGTCGTGAGATCTATGGGGGTCGCCTGGGTGTTGATGACGATCCCTTCAAGGGTAGCGGTTCCCGTGTTACCGGCCCGGTCCGTGCTGGTGATCTTGTAGGTGTAGGTCCCGTCCGGAAGGAGCTTGCCGTTGGTATCCTTGCCCTGCCAAGTGAAGGTCTGCGGCGGTTCGTTGGTCCAGCGGAACTGGCGGACCTCGTTGCCGGAAGAATCGTAGATGGTCCCAACCCAGAGGTCTTCCGAGGTACCCGATTGCTCGATGGTGAGGCTTCCTCTGGTTCCTTCGCCGGTTGGGGAGAACTCCAGGTACGGCGCGCTCACGCTGACCTGCGGAGGCACCGTCTTTACAATGACCTTGGGGTCGATGCGGGCTTGGTTCCCGTTGTCGTCCCAGGCCTCAACCGCGTAGGTGTACGTCCCATCCGGAACCTGCTGGCCTGAGTCATCCTTGCCGTCCCAGGTGAGCGCCTGAGGCACGGGGATGCTCTTCTTTGCGCTGAACAGCCGGTCAAAAAAGTTGCGGATGCCAGAGCTGGTGGGTCCCTGATCCACCGTCTCGATGGTTCGCACCACCTTGCTGGTGCTGTCGTAGATGATCAGGCGGTACCCTTTGAGGTATCGGCTGTCCGTGATGGTCAGGGGAACGGAGAGCATCTGGTCAGCGCTCTGCGTTCCCGGCGAGATGTACGCATCCTCCGTGCTCGCCAGGGTGATGGCCGGCGCTGAGCGATCGATCTTTCCCAAGCTGAAGGTTGTCCCGAGCCCAAAGCCCCAGACCCCGCCCGAGAGCGGCGCCCCGGCCGAAGTGACAGCCATGTCGCCGGCACCCTGAATGGGGATGGTGGCAAACAGCCCAAAGCCGAATGGGAACGAGTTGGCGGTACCCGCCAGCGTGTCGTTCAGGTCAAAGGCATAGGACGCCTGGACGCTGACCGTGTTGAGAATGCCGATCCCCAGACCCAGGGCGAAGCGCACGTCGCTGAAAGCCGGGAAGCTCAGGTCCGATGCAACGGAGAGGGAGAAGGGGACCGTGGAGACCAGGTCGAAGCTGGTGCCGATGTCCGGGGTGAACCACGGCGGAACGGTGCCTTCTCCGTCGGTGATGCTGGTGGTGTTGTAGCCCTTCCCGATCCCCCGTATCGCGGCTCCCCAGCGGAAGTTCCGCAGGAAGCCGAGGTCACCCGGAGCATGAACGAACCCGAGGTCCAGCCCGAGTCCCCAGTCCTGGCCGATCTGGAAGCCAAGGCCGGCGCCTACGGAAAGATCGCGATAGACGTCCTTCGCAAAGGAAAGGTTGAATGACCCCATCGATCCCACGTTCAGGGTGGGGAAGGTGGAGCCGAGGTAGCGCCCGCTCGCCGTGATCACGCCGTACGGTGTGGGGAAGCTGGCGCCCAGGTTGGCCAGGTTGCCCCACCCCGTGCTGGGCCCGAGGCCGGCCAGACCGAGGTAGCTGGCGTCGATCGTGATGCGCTCCAGCCAGCCGGCAGCGGCCGGGTTGAGCGCGCTAGCGCCCGGAGATACGGCAAGGGAGAACACGGACGCGCCTGGCAAGCCAGGGATTCCCCCAAGGGCACCGGCTGCGGCGCCACTGCCAAGGGAGGCGAGCGTTCCGGGATCATAAAGGTCCATGGACGCGTTCTGCGAGAAGGCTGGAACTGCAGCCGCCGCAAGAAGGGCGAACAGGCATGCCGCGGCATACCGCGGCCCCATGCAAACTCGGGCGTTCTTCATCTTGCACCTCGATTCCGTCAATGTACCACGGATGGCCAGGAAGGTCGCACCCGGGGCATTGAAATTCTACCATGGGCGCCGGCAAGGGTCAAAGGTCTCAGGCAGAAGTTCCCCATCTCCTCAAGGGGAGTGGAAGCCCGCCAGCCGCCCAGGGCGGCCCAGGGATGGAGGATAGAGGCCAGGTTGGCGTCTACCACGGGACGGAATCCCGCTACTTTTCAAGCGGCCCTGCCATTCGCCGCATTGTCCCTACGTGTGGCAACCGCAGTCGGCCTGCCTGCCCATTCGTACGCCCGCACCCTCTATCATCGCGCTTACAGCAAACCCAGCTCGCGGGCTCGGGCTATGGCTTCGGTACGTCTTTGAACCTGTAGTTTGCTATAAATATTGCGGTTGTGCCCTTTGACCGTGTCCAGGGCAAGGAAAAGCCGCTCACCAATCTCATGATTCGAGAGTCCCTGGGCAATAAGCTGCAGTACTTCCAACTCGCGTTGGCTCAATGGCTCAAGCATTTTGGATTTTTGATTTTCGATTTTCGATTGCGGCAAGGCCGCCGGTTGTGCAAAAGCAGCCAGGAGCTTATCTACGTAACCGAGCAGATTATGCTCCTGGCCGTGCGGTTGCTTTTCAATCGACAATCGAAAATCAGAAATCGTCATTCGCATTGGCTCGCCTTCGTCAACAAAGAGGCGGATAAAGCCGCCCGGCTCTGCCAGTGCCAGGGCCTCACCCAGCAGTTGAATTGCCTTTTCCTTTTCTCCACGCGCATGGAGCGCGACCGCCTGTAGAACCATCACCTTGAGCCGTTCATCCTGCCAATCCTTGGCTTCCATCTGCTGGCGCAATGGCGAAAGCAAAGCCAACGCTGCGGACGGGTCTCCCAGGGCCAGATGTACCCTGGCCTGGCTGCTGGGGAGTTCGTGGGTCTTGGCCAACTGAGCGGCCGTCGCCAGATCGCCCTGTCGAAGCAGGACAAGCACCTGCGCGGCAGCCACCTCATGTATCCGATGCACAAAGTTATTCTGTCGCACGGACTGCGCGGTCTCCGCCAACATGGCGGCCGCGCCGGCCACATCGCCACAGGCCAGTTTCAGGCGGGCCAGAAACACCTCAGAGAGAATATATCTGTCAATCACGCGGTCATACTGTCGCGCCAACTGCAAGGCCTGCTGCCCGTGCTGCTCAGCGGCCTCCAGGTCGTTCCATTCGTAGAATATGCGGGCCATGCCAAGATAGGCTTCGCTGGCGCTGGGGGGTAAATAATGATCGCCAAGCAGCTGCAGGGAACGCTGGTAGGTCTCGGCCGCCGGATGGAGCTGGTTGTCCAGTTCCTGCAGTTGGCCCAGGCAGAGTGTAGCCAAACTGGTGTTGAGAACATTCCCGGCGGCCTGGGCGATGGACAATGCTTCTGCATAGACCTGGCTGGCTGCCGTGCGTTCTCCCCGGAATTGGTAGGCCATCCCCATCGTCCAACTTGCCCTGAAACGGGAAAGCTGGTTGTCGGGGGGCAGATACTCCAGGGCACGGCGAGCCTGGGTGATCATGGCTGCCGGCTGGTAGCGGGTGAGCGCCAGGGTAGCCCTTGAGGCAGCAATTTGTCCAATCAGATCGCGGGTCTTGTTGTCTGGCTCGGCGCCTTGCAGAACGGCAGCCAAGGACGCCTCAGCCGCTTGCAGTTTTTCTTCGATACCGGTCGGTTGTCCGGCAACCAGCGACAACGTGGCAAACCTCACCCTCAACGAGGGTTTCGCATCCAGCACCGTTGTCGGCAACGACGCCAGCCAGTCCAGCATGGAGGCCACCGCACCACGAAAGTGCAGAGGGATGCCGTTTCCTTCAATGATCCGCGCGGCGTGCACAATATCGTTGCCCGCAGCCGCATGCTGAAACGCTTCAATCTCCAGGCCATGGTCTTCATACCACCGGCTGGCACGGATGTGGTATTCGGCCATGTCTTCATTCCCTGAAGATGCGCTTTGCTGCAACCGCTGCCGCAGCAATTCGGCAAAAAGATGGTGATAGCGGTACCAACGCCGCTCATTATCCAAAGGGACAATGAACAGGTTGGCGCGTTCGAGATTTTCCAAGGTCTCCTGCCCGGAAGCGGAAGGAGAACGCAGAACAGCATCACACAGCGGGCCGCACAGGCGGTCGAGGATTGAAGTGCGCAGCAGAAAAGTCTGGATGCTTTGGGACTGGCGTTGCAGGACTTCTTCTACCAGATAGTCCAGCACGAAATGGTGGTTGCCGGTGAACGATTTGATGAAACTGGCGGCATCCTGACATCCCTGCATTGAAAGCGCAGCCAATTGCAGACCGGCGATCCAGCCTTCTGTGCGGGCTTCGAGTGCGGCAATGTCTTCCACCGTGAGGTTCAGCTCCATCACCTGGTTGAGAAAATCGCCGGCTTCAGTGGGGGTAAAACGCAGGTCGGCGGCGCGCAGCTCGGTGAGTTGGCCTCGGGCACGCAGGCGGGCCAGGGGCAGTGGCGGGTCTTCACGGGTGGCGATGACCAGGTGCATTTGCGGCGGCAGGTGCTCGAGCAGAAAAGTGAGGGCCTGGTCAACAGGTTTGGCGTCAATCACGTGGTAGTCGTCAAGGACGAGGATGAAAGTGTCCGGGATGGTGGTGATTTCATTGAGCAGGGCTGTCAAAATCGACTCGGTGGAGGGTGGCTGAGGGGATTGGAACACAGCAATCGCCCCTGCTCCAATATTCGGTGCAATCGTCTGCAAGGCAGCGGCGAGGTACGTCAGGAAGCATGCTGGATCGTTATCCCCTTCATCCAGCGATAGCCAGGCAGTTGGTCGCTTGGAATCAGCAATCCATTCGCTGACCAGCGTGGTTTTGCTGAAGCCAGCGGAGGCAGAGATGAGCGTCAGCTTGCGATTCGAAGAGAGACCCTCGTTCAGCCGCTCGATCAGGCGGGGACGGAGGACAATTTTAGGTCGCAGTGGTGGGATATATAGTTTCGTGGCCAAAATTGGCGCAGGCACAAATCCATTATAAGACACGCCCCAGAATTTATAAAGCGGCAAAACCTAACGATTCACTTCCCCTGCCGCTCGGATCGCTGATCCCTACGCCTTTGTCGGCCAGTATCTCCCGGACAATCTGAGGGAGCCCCGATGGCCAGGCTCCTCTCCGTGGCTCCAACGGAAATAATGCCGGCCTATGCGGGCAAGCTGCTGACGGCCTTCGCGGCGGAGAAGCAGACGCGCAAGCGCGCCATCACCGAATCCGCTTCCTCTCTCTCGCCATCGCTCACCGATCCGTTGAGCCGGCGCGAACTCGAGGTCAAGCGGCGCACGGAAACCATCGCCCGCGGCCGCGAGCTGGGCTTGCTGTAGCGGCCGTCCCGCCTGTACCGATCTCCCGCATCCCTGAAAACAACACTCCGAATGACACTTTCGTGTCTGCGCGCCGTGGGGCGGAATGGGCATGCTTGCACTATCAAAGAATCACAGGAGGCATGTCATGGACACCTATCGACGATCGGGGATTGTGAAATGGAAAAGAAGCGTATCATGAACGCCGTAAAAAAAATCCTGGCCGCTGCCGCGTGTGCGACTTTGGCAGCCCTGCTCGCCTCATGCTCAACGGTCAACAGGCTTGAAAGGTACGATTTCAAGGGCGCGACACTTGCCGCCGACATGCAGACCCCTCCCGAGCCGCGGGTGGATGTCTCCTATTACGTGGCGCTGGACAAACACACGCCGGTCTACAGCGCACTCAGCGTGATGACCAATCTTGCAAAGGCGGGGCAGGCGGAAAAAGCCGCGGGGACGATGCGCAGCGCCCTGGCGTCTGTCGACGTGCCGGAGATTCTTTTAAGGGAATCCTACGCAGCGTGCGCAGCGGCACTCGATGCAGAGCAGGAACCGGAGGGAATGCGGGCCGACTATGTGCTCGTGCTTTCGATCCAGGATTGGGGCATCCGGGCGCACTCTTTCGGGAGTGCGGTGTCCCTGCGCATCCACCTGACTGCAGGTCTGGCTCGCAGCGCCGGCGGTGAACTTATATGGCGTCGCGACATTATCGTGAACGATCCCGCCAGCCCCGCCATGTTCGGCCTGGGACGGATCGTCGGCAACATGGTGACGGCGACCATACTTTCGGAAATGTCGGAGGAGGACCTTGCGCGCGGATTCACAGAACTCGCCCTCAGGTCCGCGCGCTCCGTGGCGCGCCAGCTTGAGAATGACCTGACTTCGGCGCGCTACTGCGGAGAGCTCTGAGCATCGAGCTTGCGGAAGCTCCGCTCCATCCTGGCAGCCCGGTCCTTCTCTCCCCGAGCGCGCGCTATACGCGCGGCATTGTAGAGCCCCTGGGCGGCAAGGCCGGGGGAGTCGCGAAACAGGCAGGAGATTTTGCATGTTAGCATTATCGAGCTGTAGTGCGGCAATGGCCGCGGCGGCCGGTGATCAAAGCGCCTCTCCTCGCCGCGTTGATTCATTATGCGGACCGGGCAATGCAGCACCTGGGGGCAGCCGGAGCGCTGGTTGCCCATAAGGGGGCAAATCGGACCCTATAGAACTGCCCATTCCAAACAAGGCATGGGGCTTCTTGCTGAAGCTTCCATTGAACAGGAAGACCGCAAGGAAAATGAAGGCGATGGATCCGAGAACGACAAGCATCTGGGCTTTGGATGTTTTTTGAATGCCCTTCCTTGATTTCGCCTCACACGCTTCGCCAGGACAGTAGTGAGCCTTATTCTTGAAAAACAAGGGATAGAACTTGCATCCCAGACAGATGCCAAAAGCCGACTCGAAGAAAAGGAAAGTTAGGCAAATCAAGCAGGTGATTCCCGTTATCGGGCTATATGTGTTTGCCACAACCATCAAAGCGAACATGGTGGCGGACAAAGCCATGCATATTGTCCATGCGAACCTCTTTTGTCTTGCCCCGACATATTCGGGGGTCTGATTCCTTACTATCAAACGACCGATTATTAGCGATGGAGAAAATCCGGGGTTGACGCATACGCGTATGGTCATATCCGCGAGAAAGATGGTTATCACGTACTTGATCAGCAAGAAATTCCCCTTGAATATGATCAGCAAATAAGATAGCAGCATGGCTAAAAACAGCATTCCTGCCGATGCCCGTATCTCCCTTTCATTCAGGACGGGGACGGCATATCCCTCGACATCCTCCCCAATTCTTACCATCTTGCCCATGGCTTCCTCCCTTCCGGTTCTCTGCGATATCCGCGCAATCGTTCGGACAAAATATCAAGTACACTATTTGAACCATTGTGCTGATTGTTTTTGGCGAGCTTCACGATTCTCCGGATGACATTGGCTCCCGCGCCAGGAAAGGCCGCCTCTATCATCCAGAGAGGTACCGTGATCGCGGGAGTCATCTTCGAGCTTACGGCCGTTTCCACCTGGCCATTCCCCAAGTCCTTGAACACGTAGGTCACATTATCCGGCTCCCTCCGAGACGCCCGATTGCACGATCACCCCTCCTGGCGCCGGCTTTCCCAACGGCAGGGGCTCCGATAGCCGGACGGATGGGTCGGAATGCTCCGGGCCGGGGCATTCCCATCCACTACCACGCACAATCCCGCGCAGGGAACGTATAGCTGTCACGAGCATGCGCCACCTGCCTGGCGGATCAGCGCATCTCAGCCTGGCGAGCGATGCGCAGCCTCAGCGGGCGGGATTACGAAACGGACCCTGGCAGGCAACAACCTCTTTCTGCTCAAAAGGCTTCTCATAGACTCTCCTTGTTAAACAGATGTTTGGATGGCTACTCCATCTTGGTTACGTCGGAGACTACAACGCCAGTAATTATCCTCATATCCGAACCGGTGATCGTGTAGGTGAACTTCGTTTTCATGAATGGAATGCTCGGATTCCAGTACGACCCCTGTTTTTGACGTGCTTCAAACCGGTAAGCCATGGTACCAATGATATAGGTACCGTCTGCCTGAAATTCCAGCATGGGTCTCAAAGCCTTGCCGGTTGTTGGGTCAGGTATCCCCCACTTTCCTATGAGCGCGGAATCAACGACAGGAGGGGTGCTTGCGCAAGCTACTACAGCCAAGACAAGGATCAAAAGCAATATCACCCGTTTCAACATACCGTTCATCTTTTTCCTCCTCTACGAGATGCTGAAAGAAACACCCATGACCAAGCAACGAGATAGGTTCTGTCCATAGTCCTCCTTTCCCTGATGACCTTCGCAGTTGATAACCCACGAAAGCGTCACCCCTTTCGGATCACCGACAGGAATCATCAAGGTTTGCTCAAACATGAACGCCCAGCACTCGAATCATGACTTCGCCCTCCATCAGTTCGCGTATGCCTCGAGCTGCCACGCGCTGTCCGAGGCGCGGATCCTGCGCAAGGCCTTCATCTCGATCTGGCGCACGCGCTCCTTGCTCAACCCGTGCTTCCTGCCGGCCTCCAGCAGCGAGGTCCGTTCGCGGCCGGCGAGCCCGAAGAGGTCCTGGAGGATGACCGCTTCGCGGTCTGAAAGCCCGGCCAGGGCCGAACCGAGCTCGTCCTTCAGCAGTGCGCCGACCAGGACCTCCTCCGGATTCGGAGCATTCCGGTCCTCAAGGCAGGAGCCGATGGACTCGGAGTCCTCCACGTTCGTGACCGGGCTGTCCAGCGAGAGCGTCCTTTGGCCAGCCCGAATCAGCGCCACCAGTTCCCCTTCCTCGACCATCAGGGACCGGGCGATCTCCGCCAGGCGAGGCTCGCTGCCGCTTTCCATCAGCCCGTCGTGACGCAGCGTCTCGATACGCGCGAGCTCTCCCGCGCGGCTCCTGGGCACGCGGACCAGGCGGCTGTTCTCTGGAATCGCCTTCAGGATCGCCTGACGGATCCACCAGACCGCGTAGGTTACGAACCGGATGCCCCGCTCGGGGTCGAACCGTTTCGCCGCCTGGATGAGCCCGATGTTGCCCTCGTTGATGAGGTCTTCCAGCGGAACGCCGCGGTTGCGGTACCGCTTGGCCACCAGGATCACGAACCGAAGGTTCGCCCGGATCAGCCGCTCCCGTGCCTTCTGGTCACCCTGGGCCGCGAGCCGCGCGCAGCCCTGTTCCTCCTCGGCGTTCAGTCGGGGGATCCCGCGCAGCTCCCGCAGGTAAAGACCCATGCTGTCCTGTTCGCCAGTGGTCGCCCGTTTCATCGCAATTCTGCTTTCCAAGGTCGCCCTCCGAGGCACGCCACCCGTGCTCTCAATGTTGATTATTCGCCATCCTGTTCTAGCCGTCCCTGCTCTGGTGCTACAGTCCCATGCCGGAGGGACCGCTGGCACCGTCGGCGATGTATCCCGCAGCGGCCTGTGTGTACTTGATCGCCAGCGCGTTGCCGTTGTACGCGTACCTCTCGGTGTACCCGATGAGCCAATCGAAGATTCCGTGAAGGCTCGCGTCCGTGCGATCGATCCTGACGTTGATGATGTCGTCGGCCCCGAGCTTCTTCGCCTCACTGATGAGCAAGTCGTACGTGATCTGCGAACCCGTGTGGGAATTGGCGATGCCAAGAAAGCCGCGCTGGGTGACCTCCTCGCTCACGACGCTTACGATTCCGACGGGGGTGTAGTCTTTGATCGCGATGGTCGCGTAATCCGACCACCCGGTCCTGTTGCTCGCCAGATTGGTCGTGGTGCACGAGATCAGCAGCGCGACGGCGAAGAGCACGGCCGCCGGCCCTGCCACCCTGAGAACATCCCTGGATTTCATTGCAACCTCCTGTTGTCGCGGTGGTCTCGCCATGCCGCGATGGTTATTTTGACTTTCCCTCGGGCTTCCCCTCGGGGTAGTCGTCGATGCGATTGACCGAAAGCAAGGGCAGGCCCAGATCGCGCAGTTTCCTGAGCAGGCCATGCAGCGCAGCCTGGTCGGCCACGGCGCAGGTCAGGAGCGTGATGCCGTCTCCCTCTCGAGAGATGGCAGGGCCTCCGAACCAGTCTGCCCATTCCTGCCCCAACTCGCCCTCGATCCTTATCTGATACTTCATGAGGCTCTTCGTCGCCGCACCGCGCAGCCATCAGCGCTGCGGCGAGGCGATTGCGGAGGGATTGAATCCCTTCACGATGAGCCAGATCGCCAGCACTATTTCCTGCAGAGCGGCGGGCAGGTACATCAGCATCTGGATGGACGACAGGGAGGCGATCTGGCGGAACAAGACCAGGATGCTGCCGGCTAGAGTCAGGGTGATCCCGACGAGCCCCCACAGGGACAGCCAGCGAGGGACCAGCCGCGTCTTGAAGAACAGCGAATAGTACAGGAACGCGCCGATGCACCAGGCGGGCAGAGCCGCCACATCGCCCACCCAAGTGCGCCCTTCCCTCAGCAGCGCGCCGAGGTTCTGGAACTGCGCCAGATCGGCAGGTCCCGCCGTGATGAACTCCCGGCTTAAGGTCGCCAACAGGAGGATGAGAACGGCGCCGATGCAATGGAAGACCCCGTCGATGATCCTGAATCCGGCAGCGCCCAGGGCGAGGCCTTCGTTGTGCCTCCGCAGAATCGGATACATCGAAATCCCGATGCCGGCATCGGCCCAGCCCATGATGAAGACAAGCAACGCCCCCGCGAGGACCGTCAGTTCATTCGCGGAGATTTTTGTCAGGTAGTCCGGGGCGTTGAGAAGCGGTTGCGCGAACAATGACAGGAAACCGGCTGCGTCCGCTGCGATGAACAAGATCCCCGTCACAATTCCTGATCGTCGATAGGTGTCCATGAAATGCCTCCTGTGATCCTTTGATAGTGCAAGCATGCCCATTGCGCTAGTTCACCGCTTCCCTGTTCACGCCTCTGATGAGAATCCAGACGCCAATCACGAGCTCGAAGGGGATGTAGAGGACGTAGAGGTAGATGGGTGCCTCGAGGCCGAAGAGACCCATCAGTAATCCCGCGAAAACGCCCTGGATGCTCACCAGTCCCCACAGCGTCAAGGGCCGCGCCACTGTGCGGGCCTTGTAAAGCAGGGCGTAGAAGATCGTGATGCCCAGGCAGGCGGCGAAATTGAACATCTTGGAGGAGTACGACATCACTTCGTATGCCATCCTGGCTGTCGGCTCCAGCGAGACGGGGTTGCCCGCGGCCATGTACTGCTGGCTGATTGCCAGGAGTGCAAAGAGCACGAGTTTTGTGACCGCGATCATGACGCCTTCCATGACGTAGAGACCAAAAGCGGTCAAAGCCAGTCCCTTGTTCTGTTTTTTCACCGCCGCGTACAGCATCCCGCCGAGGAAGATGATGGCGGCCGCGGTGACCAGCTCCAGGAGGATGTCGAAACGGACAAGCCCTGCGTTTTTCGCAATGGTGGCCATGGTCTGGCCGATGTTCTCCATCCGACCGAAGCCCCCCACCCCGGTCGCCATGGGGAGCACGAGCACACCGCCCGTGAACGATGTGACGAACTGGATCAGAAAAGCCAGCCCGAGGATCCGCGATTTTTTCTCTGTTGTTCCCATGATTTTCTCCTTTCACCTTTGATAGTGCAAGCATGCCCATTCCGCCCCGCGGCGCGCAGACACGAAAGTGTCGTTCTGAGTGTTGTTTTCAGGGATGCGGGAGATCGGTACAGGCGGGAAGGTTGCTACAGCATGCCCAGCTCGCGGCCGCGGGCGATGGCTTCCGTGCGCCGCTTGACCTCAAGCTTCTCGAAGATTCTCCGGTTGTAGCCCTTGATCGTGTCCAGGGCGAGGAAGAGGCGCTTGCCTATTTCCTGATTGGAGAGCCCTTCCGCGCACCTGACCCGCAACCGATCGAAAGAACACACTCGAAACCACACTTAAGTGTGTGCGTCCGAGCGCGCGGCTTGCCCTATATTCCAAGGCATGGGTTTTTCCAAGCGAGGCAGCGAGCGTGAGAGCAATAGTGTATGACAGCTACGGATCGCCGTCAGTCCTCATTTTGAGGGACGTCGAGAAACCCGCCCCGGCGGAGGACGAGATCCTGATCAAGGTCCGCGCCTCCTCGATCAACTCAAGCGATGATCGCAGGATGAGGGCGAATCCCTTCTTCATCCGCTTCATGGCAGGCGGGCTCTTCCGGCCCAAGATGCGGATACTCGGGGCCGACGCCGCCGGGACCGTCGAGGCGATCGGCGCGAGCGGAACAGGGAGGCGGACCTCGGTTCCCATGCCCGCCTCTGCCGTGGCCAGATCGGGTTCCGGCGAACCGCCTGCTGGCAGTGAAACAGCGCATCGCTGGTGATCGGCGGAGATGCGTTCAGATCAGCCAGGGCTGCGCGTAAATCCGTCCGCGCCTTGGCGAGCCACGCTGCAGCTTCAGCTCGCGTTTCCTGATTCATGCAGAAGGATCCCCTCGCTGAGGACCGCGGAGGTCAACGATGAGACAGCCCGACGAGACGACTCGAACTCTGCTCGGGTGAGCACAATGATGTCCTTTGCGACGCCACTTCCGCACAGCGCCAGGTACGCCTCCTGATCCCGTCGATAGCGGGGCTTGTCCGAATGCGGGACGACGACGAGAAAATCGTAGTCGCTGTCCGGAGTTGCCTGACCCCGTGCCCTCGAACCGAACAGGTAGACACGCTCGGGATCGAGGGTGCTCCTGATCCGCTCCAACAACGAGAGGAGAACGGGATCTCTTGCCAGCTCGGTCTTCGCCTGCATCATGCCGATTCGAGCGTAGCTGCAGGATCCCGCCTTGTCAATCGACAGGCCGCGTGCCGCGTGAGCGAGCCCCTAGCGCTGACCGGCAATCACATTTTCAGCACTACCTTGAAAGCCTGCCGCGTCCTGATCATCTCCATCGCTCGGGGAGCCTCATCTATCGATATGACGTGACTGTAATAATCTTTGGGTTTGATCTTGCCCTGCAGAATCAAGCCAACAATTTCATCATGAGACGCGTGTTCCCGATAGGGCCAATTGAGCATGTGCAGCGAAGTGTGGTTGGCGAGGTCCAGCAGCGACAGGGATGCGTCCTTGTTTTTGATCACGCCCAAAACGCCCACCTTGCCGCCTGGCTTGAGCAGGCGAGAAGCCTGCCGGATGATGGCGGTTGAGCCCACCGCGTCAATCACCAAGTCCAGGCGCCGCTCTCCTATACGTTCCGGGACGGACTCCACATGCGAATTGAGCAGCAGGTCCGGCTGGGAATGGCTGGCGATCCACTCCATGCGCTGGGGCTGGTGCCCCACGCAACCGACCCACGCCGCGCCTGCCATGCGCAGGAAATTTACCAGCGCCAGGCCCACCGGGCCGTCCCCGTAGACCAGGACGGACTGGCCTTGCTGGACGCCAAAATTGCGGACGCCGCTGAAGCACTCTTTGAGCGTCAGGATGACCCCGCCATCCAGCGGGTCAATCTCCGGCGGGATGGAGAGATTGGCTCCCCAGCGCGGGCCGCCAATGCCCAGTTCGTCCATGACCTGGTAATCGGGCAGGAAGCCATACTCCACCATGTTGGTCCACATGCCTTTGAATGGCGTGCCGGGCATGATCCGGCCATGAGGATTGAGGTAGACCTCCCCCACATGGATGTTCTTGACCTTTTTCCCCACCTGGACCACCTCTCCGACCCCTTCATGGCCCAGGATGACTGGGAATTCGACCGGAGTAGTGCTCACCTCATCGTCAATGATCTTCATGTCGGTGCCATTGCAAAACCCGCAGGCTCTTACTTTGACCAGGCACTCGTAGTCCTGTATTTCAGGCATTGGGATTTCAACGACTTCGACTTTTCCCCGGGCGGTAGCGGCAACGGCTTTCATGAGATTCGCGTCTCCTCTGGGAGCATCGTGCGGCTCACGTCGCGGCGGGGGCAAGCTGGGCCGTGCGGCGGATGATCTCGTCCTGCAGCTTGCGATCCAAGTTGCCAAAATATTCGCAATACCCTGCCACCCGCACGATGATGTTGCGGTACTGCTCGGGGAACTGCTGGGCTTTGCGCAAGGTCTCCTGGTCAATCAGGTTGACCTGGATCTGCATCCCATTTTTCCGCAAGTATGTAAGGAGCAATGATTTCAATATTTTCCTGCCCTCTGGACCGCGGACGAAATCCGGGCTGATCTTCATGTTGAAGCCGCAGCCGCCGATCAATTTGCTCCCATCCATGCCCGTCACCGAGTTGATCAGGCACGTCGGCCCGCTCACGTCCCGGCCTTGCGTCGGCCCAGGGCCGTCGCTGAGCGCCTCAGCGCGCCGCCGCCCGTTGGGAGTGGCGGCGGTGATTTCACCGCGATTGACGTGCGAGTTATAGCTGAACATCTGCGGGAAAAAGAATGCGCCGATGGGAGAACGGTAATCCAGGACGGTATCGACAAAGGCGCTGTACACCTGGCGCGCGATGGAATCCGCTTCCTCCAGATCATTCCCGTAGGCCGCGGGGTGGCTGACAAGCAGCACCCGGGCCGACTCATCGCCGGCAAAGTCCTTATCCAGCATCGCCTTGACCTGCTGCAGGGAGTACTGCTTGCGTCCATAGACGACCGTCTTGATGGCAGCCAGAGAGTCGATCGCCGTTCCGAATCCTAACCCGTTCATTGTGAAGCACGCCGGGTAGCGCGCTCCGCCCTGACAGACATCCTTGCCTTTTTTCAGGCAGTCTTCCACGAAGATCGACGCGAAAGGATCGTACAGCTCCCTGGCCCCATGCAGGCTGCGCTCTTCGGCCTCATGGATCGAATTGGTGAGCCGCCAGCGGACCTGGGTCAGGTAGGCGTTGAGGAAAGCATCAAAAGTCGGGAAGGAGGAAAGCTCGCCCGTGGGGCAGCCGGTTTCGCCGGCGGTATTCGCGCCGCCGTTGTTGAAGACCGCCTCAAGCAGCCCCGCAAAGACCACACCGCCAATGCCCTGGTAGGTGGGCTGCACCCCCTCCAGCATCACCTCAACACAGCCCATCGGGTAATAGTCGCGCGCGTCCTCCACCGGGAGACCCGCCCGCGCCATGCCGCGCAGCATGGCGTCATCATTGAAGATCTGCGGCTGCCCTATGCCGATCAGCAGCGTGTCGATCACCTTCTCCCACAGCTTGGCAGGGCTGTCCTTGTGCATCCTCACGCAGGTATTGGGATAGGGCTCGCGGACCTCGGCAATGACATCAAGACAGAGGTACGTCAGGTCATTGGTGCCATCCCGGCCGCTGCGGTCGATCCCGGAGAGCGCCAGGCTCTGCACCGTGCGCATCTTTGCTTCGTTGGTCTTCAGCCACAGGTGGGCGATCAGCTCTTTGGCTTGTTCGGGCGTGACTATTCCCGCGGCCAGGTCACGTTGATAGAAAGGCCCCAAGTACTGGTCGAATCGGGCAAAGGACATGGCCGCCCCGCCGCCGATGTTGCTGATCAGGTGGATCATCCAGACCAGTTGGATTGCCTCGCGGAAGGTCCGCGGCGCGTTTTCCGCGATCCGATCGCAGAGGCCGGCCATCTCAAGCAACTCTTGTGCCCGCACCGTGTGAACCTGGCTGGCCGCTTGCTGCAGGGTGCCAGCGTAGCGGTGAATGAAGCGCATGGCGGCATCCATGGCGATGAGGGTCGAGTCATAGAACTCTTGTTGAGCGGGTTCTCCGGCCTGCGATCGACGGGAAAGGATTTCCTGCCTGATGTCTCCCAGGCCGCGCTCCAGTGCTTTCTTGAAGCTCAGAGAGAGATGATTGGCGGTGAACCATGGCAGCTCCGCAAAGTTCTTACGCACCCGCTCCCCGTAATCGAATACAAAATGATTTTCCAAAACCCGGTACAGCTCGGCATAGGGGAGCTGGTGGCTGCCGTTGAACTCGTGCGAAAGTGTTTGAGCGACCTGCTGCAGATCGGAGAAGCGAATTCGGGCATCGTAGTGGTCGCGCGCCATCAGCGCCCAGCGCTCCACCGCTTGGGCGGGAGGGTTGTGCTGGCGCTGCCGCAGGTACTCTTCAATCGCCTGGCGTCCTTCCATCAACTGCTGTTCGATGGTGGCATGATCTTCCGCCAACGGCCACATCCCGGTGATGGAGCCGGCCAAGAGCTCATGGGGCAGAACAACCTGCTCAACGTGATCCAGCAAGTAGGCAAAAGCCATGGCACGCCGTAGTGGCCTAGGTTTTCCCTGGGTTTGATCCAGCGATTCGCTTACCAGAGGATAGAAAGTGGTCCGACGCACGCCCGCATTCAGCATGGCCTTGATGGTTTGCTGCAGCTGTCCGGTTCTTTCACTCATCGATAGCCTCTCGATTGTTGCCTGAATGAGTATATAGTGAGCGCGATCAGTAATCCAGAGGACGCGTGCCCTCATCAAGAATCTTCCCCAAATGCGCGGCCTTGGCGCCGGGCTGAAGGAGAGCTATGGTATGTGCTATCTCTTGAAGGAAAGGAGTGGCGTGTCATGCAGCGGACAGACGATTATTTTGAAGCCGTAGTTTTTTCCAGCGACGGGTCTCCTCTGGACTGGGCGCCGCAGAACGAAATAATGGTCCTCGACATGGAGCACATGCCGGCATTCGAGCAGCGGCCCATGATCATGACCATCGGCTTTGGCTGCGTCCGGCTGCCCTGTGCGGATGCGCCCTTCTCCATCGGCATGCCCCTGAACGTCGACGGCTTCGGGCATGTCCACGTCTACGCGGACAACGAAGGCAGGGGATACGACCGTCGGGAAGTCGGGGGAAAGCGGCTGAACCTGAACCTCGAGTTCGCCCGTTCCCGGCTCTCCGCGGTGAAGACGGCAGCCGTCCAATGGGGCGCCAAGACCTTCAAGCCCTCTCTTGCATGCAGCGAGGCGGTTGCCGAGTCCGCGATGCTTCTCGAAGACGCGGAACGGGCGAGCGATCCCATCAAGCAAGCGCGGCGGGCCGTGTCTTCCCTGGCCCGGTCCATGCAGGCGGGCGAAATGCTCGCGCTCGAGCACGCGCGGTCTCTCATCGCTTCACGAGGGCACCGGAAGGACTTCCTCTTCGGCTGCAACGGCTTCAACTACGCCAAGCTTGGCGAGCGCTACGCGGAGCTCTTCCAGGGCGTGCTCAATTATGTAACGGCGCCGTTCTACAGGAAAATCACGGTAGAGCCGGTGCAGGGCGTTCGCGACTACTCCGCGGCCGAGACCATCGTGGCATGGGCGGCGCGCGCGGGGATGCAGGTGAAGGGCCATCCCCTGATCTGGCTGTTCGACGCGGGCACGCCGGACTGGCTGCGGGGCAAGAGCTACGAGGAGATACTCGCATCGCACCTCGACTACGTGAGCGACGCCGTGGGGAGGTTCGCTGGCAGGATCGACCGGTGGGACATCATCAACGAGGCGCATAGCTGGAACAACATCCACCGGTGGCCCTACGCCCGGCTCGTGGAAATCACCGATCTCGCGTCCAAAGCAGTCAAGGCCCGCAACTCCAAGGCCCAGCGTGTCGTCAACTTATGCTTTACCTGGAGCGAGTACGCTGCCACCGGGTGGGGGTGGAGCAATATCTCCGACGATCGTGCCAGGAGCACTCTTGAATACTGTCGGGACCTTCTTGCCGCCGGCGTCCAGTTCGAGGCCATAGGGCTCCAGATGTACGATCCTTCCCGGGACCTCTTCGAGATCGATCGACACATAGAGACCTTCTGCCGGCTCGGCAAGAAGGTGCACATCACCGAGGCAGGAATAAGCTCAGCGGAAGATCCCATTGTCACGCCGACTCAGGTCTACGTCCCCAACCGCATGCGCTGGCACGGACGCCCCTGGTCCGAGCAGGAGCAGGCGGACTGGATCGAAGGGTTCTACACGATCTGCTACGCCAAGCCCGAGGTTGAAGCCCTGACGTGGTGGGACTTCGCCGACCCCGCTTTTATTCCGCACGGGGGTCTCGTGGACGAGCAGCTCCGGCCCAAGGAAGGCTACCGTCGGCTGAAAAGGCTCGTCGAGTCATGGAGATAGCCGATAACGATGCCCGGTCTTTATCCGCTTCGGTTCAAGGAGATTCTCAGGAACTACGACTTCGGCGGCAGATGGATCGCGGAGGAGTTCGACAAGCAGGGACTTCCCGAGGAGCACAGGCTCTCGGAAACATGGGAGGTCTGCGACAGGCCCGGGGAATCCAGCGTGGTGAAGAATGGAGCGCTTGCCGGCAGCAGCCTTCACGACCTGATAGAAACGTACGGTGAGGAGCTTCTCGGACATGCCGTAACCGCCGAATCCGGCTCCCGGTTCCCTCTTCTGATCAAACTCCTGGACGCTACCAATCCCCTTGGAGAACAGGTGCATCAGGACAATTCCCTTGCCAAGGAACAGGGACTGAAGGATCCAGGGAAGACCGAAGCCTGGTACATGCTCAGGACCCGGCCCGGGGCCACCATCCATTGCGGAACGCGTGAAGGGATCGGCCGCGACGAGGTATTGAAGGCTTTGGTTGACGGCACGATCCGTGACGTCATGGAGGAGCAGCAGGCGCGTTCCGGGGATGCGTTTCTCCTCCACGCCGGCACCATGCACTATAGCCATGGCGGAGTTCTCTTTTACGAGATCATGCAGAACTCGGATGTCATAATGATGCTGCGGAGCCATGAGTTCCTCCCCGGGACGGAGGGACGGAAAAAGTGGGCTGAGAAGACGATCCGTGCGGTACGATTGGCGCCGGGCAGTGAATGTAGAGTTCAGCCCGTGATCGTCGCTTTAGGGATGAATCGCATCTCCTATATCTTCGCGTGCCGCTTTTTCGCGCTGGAGCGCCTCGACCTGGTTTCACCCCACGACATAGCCTGCGCGGGCGAAAGGTTCTATGTTCTCACCCAGATCGAAGGCAATTCCTCGGTGGAGGGCGGAACCGGCTCGGAGAACCTGGGCCCAGGCCAATCCTGCCTCCTGCCTGCGAGCCTTGGGAACGTCGCAGTTGCCCCCAACGGTCCTTGCTCCTTGCTCAAGGCGTACGTCCCGGATCTCGTCCGAGATATCATCGAACCACTTCGACGGGCCCAGATCCAGGACCGTGACATCATCGCTCTGGGTGGCGAGCGTGGATGCAATCCACTGATCGGATTGATCCGGAAATGAATAGGGGCTGCCCACGCCGAGCAGCCCCCTCATCCACACGAAACGATCCCTACTGCCCGATCTCCTTCTGGTACTGGGCGAGCTGCTTCTTGATCTCCGCGCGGACCTTCTCGATGCCTGCGGCCTGAAGCTGCTGCTCGAAGGTCTTCTCCGCGTCGTCGATGTTGGGGACAAGACCGAACCAGAGCGGCCAGCCGTACTGCTGCTCCACCTGGATGCACGCCGTGAGCTCCGCGTTGATGGGGCTCGTGTCCAGCGCGAAGCCGGTGTTGGGCACCGCAATGGTGTCGTAGTACTTCAGGTAAGCGTCGTGCTGGGGTCCCCACACGCTCCCGTCCGCCAGGAACATGCTCTGGTTCTTCCAGGCCCATGCGGCCATGCCGAACAGCATGTAGTTCTTGGCGCCGGGGAGCTGGACGTACTCACCCTTGGTGCCGATGTCGTAATGGACTCCCTTGATGCCGTAGTCGATGAGGAACTGCAGGTCCTTGTCCAGGAGCATGGCCGAGGTGACCTTGAGGGCCAGCTCGGGATACTTGGACTGGATGGGAACCGTGGTCAGGTCCTGCTGTGCTGCCGCAGGGATGGCCCACCCGCGGACCTTGTCCCAGCTCAGCTCACCGACCTCCCAGGTGGGATTGTTCTTTGCAACGCGCTGAATCAGCTCCTGGGTCTTGTCGATGTTCTGCGTTCCGGCGCCGCCGGCGGTGGCAGCAGACTTTCCGGCCTCGAAAATCTCGGAGCCGATGCTCTTCTCCGCCAGGACATCGGGAGACCAGTAACCCCGTCCGGCAAGGTCATGCATGGTCTGGAGGAAAGGCTTGTACTCCGGGAACTCGTAGATAGCCTTGATGTTGTCCGGCTTCTGGTTGCGGAAGTCGAACCATAAGAGCTGGCTCTGGGTGAGGAAGGCGGTGAACCACGCGTTTTGGGGATTGTCTTTGGCAATGGTGTTGAGCAGTAGCGAGCTGACCCACTCAGAGGTGTTGCCAAAGTCCTCGCACGGGACCATGTCCGGCGCGTTCTTCTTGACCGCATCCAGGTACGCGTAGAACGAGTTCCAATCGGTCACCGGCGCCACGCCCCACTTCTTCTGCAGGTCCGCGCGATACAGGAGGTGGCCCGTTCCCGAGTAGCCGTAGCGGAGCGGAGGAACCGCCCAGATCTTGCCCTGGATCTTCACGCCGTCCCAGCTCGTCTTGGGGATGGCCTTGATAAGCTCCGGCGCAACCTTGGGGAGCATATCGTCGAGCTGCTTGTAGGCTCCGTCTCGCGCGTACTGGGCGTAGTTGTTCCAGTTGGCGGCGTAGAGAAGGTCGGCCGGCTCACCGGACGTCACCAGCAGCTTGTACTTCTGCTGCCAGTCCGTCCAGGTAAAGTGCTGGAACTTCACCGTGACGTTGAGGTTCTTCAACAGGATCTTGTTGATCTCCGCCGTGACCGCGGGAACGTCCGGCTGCTCGTTGTCCATGAGCTGCACGATGAGCTGTGGTGCCGGGCCTCCCGACGAGGCGGCGCCTTCCGTCTTGCCGGAGGCGAACAGCATGCCGCCGCAGGCGAGAAGGACGACGCAGAACACGAGGACCTGTCTCTTCATTCCTGACTCCTTTCTTGCCCAGCGCTCCTGGGCCATCCGGCCCCTTCGCTAGACGTGATGTGAATACACGGAGCCTCTCCTTGGATGGGCTTGGTTCCGCAGAACTATAAGCCCTGGCTCCCGGATCTGTCAAGTTTTTTAATATCGCCCTATACTGCGTCATCACGACACAGCCTGCAGGGGCCGTTCGGATCCTTTTATCAAGGGGAGCTTCATGCGCAAGGTCACCGTCAAGGTCGGGTTCGTGCCGTCGTTCCGTTTCCGCTGCACGCCGTGGTGCGAGAAGATGAGGAGCGACAGTCTGGCCGCTTTCTCTCGGGTCCGCGGACTGGAGGTAGTGGTCCCCCAGCCAGGACCGCAGGGGACGGAGCTGGACGCGCAGAAGGGATGGTCCCCGCATGGCATGGTGGCCAGCCTCGATCAGGCGGACGCCATGGCGGAATACTTTTTCGCGGAGAAGGTCGATGCCCTGATCCTGTGCCCGCTGGACTTCGGAGACGAGCGGTCCGCGGCCAAAGTAGCGGAGAGGCTGCGAGTGCCGGTCCTCCTGTACGCCACCAAGGAGCCGCCTGCGCCGGATAGCCCGCTCATGGGACGCGTCTCAGACTCGTACTGCGGCAATCTCTCCATGGCCTCCGCCCTCTATCGCCGAAAGATCCCGTTCCACTTCGCGGGCATCTTCTTCCCAGACGAGCCGGCGTTTCAGGAGGAGGTCAGCACATTTGCGGCGGCCGTGGCGGTGGTCAAGGGCCTGCGCGGCGCGCGCCTCGGCCAGGTGGGGGTCCGGCCGGTCACCTTCGAGACGGTGGGCTATAACGAGGCGGCGCTCATCCAGAAGTTCGGGCAGTCGGTGATCTACACGGAGCTGGCGGACGTCGTGCGCGCCGCGCAGGGGCTTCGGGAGGACGACCCCCGAGTCCTGGCGGCAATGCAGCGGCTCAAGGCCAGCGCCGCGCAGATCACTATCTCCCAGTCGTCGATGGTCAAGACCGCCCGCCTGGAGGCGGCCCTCGCGGACTTCTGGACAGGATCCCGGCTCTCCGCGCTCGCCGTGCAGTGCTGGCCCTCGCTCCAGTCCGAGATAGGAATCTCCATGTGCGCGGTGCAGGGACGGTTGACCGCGGAGAGCATGCTCACGTCGTGCGAGGCGGATGTCCTGGGTGCCGTGGGAATGCTCGTAAGCTACCAGTCGGTCCTGGGCGAGACGGTCCCGCACTTCATCGACTGGACCATCCAGCATCGTCAGGATCCCAACCGGCTCCTGGCGTGGCACTGCGGGAATGCGCCAAGCTGCCTGGCCCGGGATCCAGCGCAGACGGCGCTCCGCTCCCGCATGGACATGACCGGTACGCTTCCCGTCGTAGAGGACGATGCCCAGGCTGGCCTGGCACAGTTCCAGATCAAACCAGGGCGAGTTACCTTTAACCGCCTGGTGGAGTACGACAACCAGTGGAAGATGCTGATCGCCTCCGGAGAGATCGTGCCCTCCGAGGAGACGCTGGCTGGAACCTGGGCGTGGGTGCGGGTGCGGGACCACGCCAGGCTGTATCGGACTCTCGTGGAGGAAGGGTTCGTGCATCACGCGAGCATGATCCACGGAGACCAGACCCGCGAGCTGAGCCTCGCCTGCAAGTTCCTGGACATCAAGCCGGTGGTCGTGGAGTAGATGCGCCCCGCATGACCCCGGCGTGAGCCGCGGGCCCGCCCCGGCGCAAGGAATTGCTTGACACTAGTCCGTGCGTGACTTATAGTGCGGCCCACACGGAAGCGCTGATGGCTGCAAATGTGAACTCGTCAGGAAGTGTGCCTGTGGAACCGCTCCGCTTGCCTCCAAACCGGGGTTTTTTCTTCGAGCTCAAGAAGAACAAGGTTCTGTTCGTGATGCTCCTGCCGACGTTCCTGTACTTCCTCCTGTTCTTCTACATTCCCTTTGTCGGCGCGTACTACGCGTTCGTCGACTACAAGTACGCGTTGGGGCTCTTCCGCAGCCCCTTCGTCGGATTCCGGTACTTCCGGTTCCTCTTCCTCGGCAACATCATCACCAAGCTGACCATCAACACGCTGCTGTACAACGTGGCGTTCATCATCGTCGGGAACTTCTTCCAGATCATGGTGGCAATCCTGATCAGCCAGATCACCAGCCCGTTCTACAAGCGGCTGGCGCAGACCTTCATCTTCCTCCCCTACTTCATCTCCTTTGTCCTGGTAGGTCTGTTCGCTTACGGGCTTCTGAACTTCGACTACGGCATCATCAACCACGGCCTGGAGGCGCTGGGGTTCAAGGCGGTCAGCTTCTACACAACGCCGGGGTACTGGAAGTACATCCTCACCATCGCGCACGTCTGGAAGTGGCTGGGGTACGGATCGGTCATCTACCTGGCTGCCATCATGTCCATCAACAACGAGCTGTACGACGTGGCAGCCATCGACGGAGCCAACGCGTTCCGACAGATCACCGCCGTCACGCTCCCCATGCTCAAGCCCACCATCATCATCCTGCTGCTCTTTAGCATCGGTGGGATCCTCCGAGGCCAGTTCGAGTTGTTCTACCAGATGGTGGGTCGGAACGGACAGCTCTACAACGCCACCGACATCATTGATACCTATGTCTATCGGGCCCTGACGGTGACGGCGGAGATCCAGCTCGGGACGGCGGCCGGCCTCTTCCAGTCCGTGTTCGGTCTCGCGGTGATCCTCGTGACGAACTTCATCATCAAGCAGATCGATCCCGAGTATGCGCTGTTCTAGAGGTATGCCATGGCGGTGAAGAAGGGTCCCGACTATACGGCTCTCAGGATCATCGCCTATTTCGTCGTGACCCTGGCTGCGGTCGCCTGCGTCCTCCCCTTTCTCATGCTGATCTCCTCGTCGTTCACGCAGGAGTCCGAGATCGTCAAACACGGTTTCTCGTTTCTGCCGCTGAAGTTCTCCCTGGAGGCCTACACGTTCACGTTTCAGATCCCGGGGAGGATCCTATCCGCCTACATGGTCACCGTTACCGTGACGGCCGTAGGAACCTTCTTCTCGCTGTTCTTCGTTTCCATGGCGGGATACGTCTTGCAGAGAAGGGACTTCAAGTACCGCAACCGTCTCTCGTTCATCATCTACTTCACGCAGCTCTTCTCCGTTGGGATCATCCCGCAGTACATCCTGGTGACCCGCTTTCTCGGTCTCACCGATAGCCTCCTTGCCCTGATCCTTCCACCGCTCCTGAGCCCCTTCCTGATCATCCTCATGCGGACCTTCATCCGCACGGCGGTTCCGGATTCCATAGTGGAATCAGCCAAGATCGACGGGGCGAGCGACTTCCTCATCTACCGCAAGCTCATCCTTCCGCTGTCCACGGCAGCATTGGCCACCATCGGCCTCTTCACCGCCCTGGGCTACTGGAACGACTGGTTCCAGGGCAGCCTCTACATCCGCACCACGAGCAAGTATCCGTTGCAGTTCTACCTCTACAACCTCCTCATGAGCGCCCAGGCGATGCGAGAGATGGCCAGCGTGGCCATGAGCGCCAACTCCACGGCGTCGCTTCCGCAGGAATCCTTCAAGATGGCGACCGCACTGATCGTAACGGGTCCCATCCTTCTTCTCTATCCCTTCGTGCAGAGGTATTTTGTCACCGGGCTGACCATCGGCGCGGTCAAGGGATAAAGGCTGCTGCGATTCCCCGCCCCCGGGCAAGTCAGAAAATCACGAAGCCTTCTATTGTTGCCGCCTCGCTTAACGCGCGTCGCTGTATACCATCGGCATCGCAGCCGGCTCATCACCGCAAGCAGCCAGAGCCGATGAATCCCAGTACCTCACGGTCCCTCTTCGCGCTCGGCGCTGACGGCCAACGATGCGCTGATCCCGGCAGGCAGCTTTGGGCCGGTCTGACTTAAGAATGCCTCCACATCCAGATGTTCCTGAGGAGGCGAGGCGATCCCCTCTCTTGCCAGATCACGCACGTCCGAATCGAGATAAGGCACAGTCTTGGCGACTATCTTTTTGCGGTCTTGGATGAGAATCGTCTCTCCTTTTTTCACCGCCTGTAAAAATCTGCTCAAGTGGTTCTTAGTTTCTGATACACTAGCCTTTTTCACTTGGCTATTCTAGCCATATTCGGACCTGCCGTCACGCCGCCCCCTTCTCATTTGAACGTCACCAAATAATCCAGCGGCTTGTCCAGCACGAGAAGCCGGAGCAGGGGGATGCGGAACGCCACGGCGCCGCCGCTTATCGTGCCGCCGGATTGGGACACGATCTCCCCCTCGGGATCGATGGTCAGCGTTATGAAGGATTTCTTGAGAAGTCCGGGGCCGTCATCGCCGATGGAGAAGCGTATCATCTCAAGGTATTCGTCGTCCGTGATCGTATCGTTCACCTGGGGCCCGAGCTCCGCGAATACGGGATCATTCAACAGGGGGAACAGGGACGAGAGCTGGGTGTAGTTGGTGCGATCCAGGTGCAGCTTCACGGACTTTACTCCGCCGGATTCGCTGTACACGAACGCGCCCGTGCTCTTCAACTTCGCATCCCGCGCAAAAACGTCCTGCAGGGAGGTGAAGGCAAGCTCCAGGTCCAGAGAATCAGGCGTCGGCGTTACCGCCTTCTTCACGGTGATGCCTGGCCGGGATTCGAAGTCCTTCCTGATCGATGCGGCGTCAAAGACCTTGCCGCCTTTCATCACATCGGTCTTCCCCGACACTTCGGCGAGGCTCGCGATGTAATCGTGGAGGAGCTTGGAAACTTCGGCGTGCATCACAAGGGTGCCTGATCCGTCATTCTTGATCGCGATGGTCTGGTTCATGGTGCAGGAGACAATAATGAAAAGGCTGAACAGAACGGCGAGGCTTGCGCGCGCGCCCGTCCGAATGGTGTATGGCATGGGCCACAAGGTAGCCTGTACCGTGTGGAGCGTCAAGTTTCCCATCCGCGCCAGCCCCTTGCCCGGAACGCTCCAATCCGTTTAGTATCCGTGCCGATGCCCAGGATCAGAGTGCACCCCTTCGACAGTGTCATCACAGCGGCTGAAGGCACTCTCCTTCGCGACGCGCTGCACACGGCGGGAATCCTGCTGGACTACCCCTGCGGCGGCAAGGGAAGATGCCGGCAGTGCAGGGTCCACGTCGATCCGGCTCCCGCGGCAGGAAAGGGAGGCTTGAAGGAGACTGAGGCGTCCGACGGCGTTCGTCTGGCCTGCCAGCTTCCTCTCACCGAGGACTGCACCGTAACGATTCCCGAAAGTCGATTGTCCCGCAAGTCCTGGACGCAGGGCCTGCGTGACGAGGATATCAGCACCTCGATCGGCAGCGGCACCATGCGCCGGGTGGAGATTCAACTCTCACCACCCTCCCTGGAGGACCAGCGCGCCGATTGGGAGAGGCTTTCCGAGGGACTGGCAAGGCACGGCATCAGCGCGGCGCGGCCCGATTCCCTCTCCCTTGAGCGGCTCTCGCGAATCCTCCGCGGCAACGAATGGAGAGCTGAAGCCCTGTGCGAAGAGAACGATTTCCTTTGGCTGGACGCCAGTGAGAGAGGCCGCTGCTATGGCTTCGCCGTGGACCTGGGAACCACCACGGTGGACATCGCGCTTTTCGACCTGGAATCCGGTGAACGGCTGGCGCGCAAGGCATTCCTCAACGGCCAGGTGGCCTTTGGCGCGGACGTGATCAGCCGCGCGCAGAGCTTCCACGAGGACCGGGATCCCGTGCGCGCGGCCGCTCTGCGCACCATCCTGGAAGGCGCCTGCGAGATCCTTTCAGAGACCGGCATCTCCGCAGCCCACATCGTGAAGACCGTGGTGGTGGGCAATCCCATCATGATCCACATCCTCAACGGGATCGATCCCTATCAGCTCACGCACGTTCCCTACATCCCCGTGACGGCTGGCTTCCTGCGCTCGTCGCCCCGCGACTTCGGGTGGACCTTCCAGGAGAACGGCTATGTGGAGACTCTCCCGCTCGTGTCGGCCTACGTCGGGGCGGACACCATCGGCATGATCGTGGCGCTCGATCTGGAGAAGGAACGCCGCACCACCCTTTCAATCGACATCGGCACCAACGGCGAAATTGTTCTCGCCCGGCAAGGGGAGCTGGTCGCGACCTCCACCGCGGCAGGACCGGCCTTTGAGGGCGCGCAGATCTCCTGCGGCATGCGCGCGCTGGAGGGGGCCATTTACGATGCCACGATTTCAGACAACGGCGAGCTGTGGCTGCAAGTCGTGGGGGACACGGCGCCCAAGGGCATCTGCGGCACGGGGCTCATCGCGGGAATCGCGCAGCTTCTGGAGCGCGGCGTGGTTGACGCCACGGGCCGGATAGTCGATTCCGCGGAGGTGCCCCTTCCCGCGCTCCGTGCCCGCATGCTCTCCCGGGGTGGGGAGTCCGTCTTTGCGCTGTCCGACGACGGGAGCGTCTTCATCTCCCAGAACGACATCCGCAAGCTGCAGCTTGCCAAGGGCGCGGTGCGCACCGGCATCGAGACCCTCCTGGAAGCAACCGGCACATCGAAGGATCGCCTCGATTCGCTCCGCCTGGCAGGCAACTTCGGCGCAGGGCTGGATGCCCGCGCCGCCATGCGCATCGGACTGATTCCGGAAATGGACCTCGGCAAGGTGCAGGTCGTGGGAAACGCCGCCCTGCGGGGCGCCGTTATGGTTCTGCTTTCCCGGGAGTGCTGGCGGAAAGCGGAGAGCGCCGCGCGGCATGCCCGTTTCGTGGAGTTGGGAGGGAAACCTGAGTTCCAGGAGCGCTTCATGGAATCGATGATGTTCTAAGCCGCCTTTATCCCCTGCGCGGCTGGCCGGCAAGCACGCCCTGGAAGAATCCTGTCCTTGGCTGGCAGGTGAACCACCGTCCGGAAATCTTTCGCGCCTTCTCCTCTAGAGTCCTGTCGATGAAGGCGGCGTACTCCTCCACGTCCACTCCGCCTCCGTTTTGGAATCCGTTCGCCACGATCCCCGCGCCTCCGGGACCCGCGAGAAGGGAGGAGGCGAAGCCGCGGAAGCATTCACGCGCCCCGCTCTCCAGGGGCCCCGCCGGGGGGCCCCCGCTCACCATGCAGAGCACTCCGGCGCCGCTGCGTAAAAACCAGGAGAGGACCTCCCGAGCAATGAACGCGGGGCCCTTTGCGTCATCGAACGCGCGCTCGATGTCAGAGCTCGACGCCTCGTGCAGCGGCGCGGCCGTAGGAGAGGGAGGCTCCAGGATGACCGCCTCGTCGATGTTTTCAAGGCTGTTCAGCACCGTGAGGAGCACCGTTCGCGCCGATGCGGGGGAGCGCCGGTTCCATGGCACGTTGAGAATTGAGCGGCCGGAAGCTCCGGGAGCCGCCCCGGTGTTGGGCGTCTGTTCGTGGGGCGCGCCCTCCCGCGCGGCTTCACGAGTCGCGGCCACCGTGCAGCCGCGGGCGACGAACAGGCGGATGAGCGCTCCTCCCAATGGAGAGGATCCTTCGGTGATGAGCATGGTGCGCGGCATCGCCCCATACTATCGCGGGGTATGGGCGCGGTCAACGCCGCGCATCGCCCGGCTGCCGACCCGACCTATTGCCGCGCATCGCCCGGCCGCTGACCCGATTGCCGCGCCTTCCCTTCCCTGGTAAGCTCACGGCCATGAGGAACATGGCATGAAGGTGGCCTGCGCGCAGATCAATCCCACGATCGGGGATTTCGAAGGCACCCGCGCGCGGATCGTGGCGCTCTCTTCCGAGGCGCGCGCGGCAGGGTGCCGGCTCATCGTCTTTCCCGAGCTGTGCCTCTGCGGTTATCCCCCGATGGACCTCCTGGATTACGACCTGTTCGTGGAGGAGAACCTGAAAACGCTGCGCCGCCTGCAGGCCAGCGCGCCAACGGGAATCGGCATCATCGTGGGATACGTGGACAGGAACCGCTCGCGCCCCGGCAAAGCGCTCCAAAACGTGGCGTCCCTGATCAAGGACGGAAAAATTCTTCATACGCAGGCGAAGACCCTCCTCCCCACCTACGACGTGTTTGACGAAGCCCGTTGGTTTGAAAGCGCGGAAGCCCGCGCCGTCGTCCCCTTCGAGGGGGAGCGGCTGGGCATAGCGATCTGCGAGGACATCTGGTGGGAGGGAGAGCCCGCCCCCGGGCTGCGCTACCCGGTGGACCCCGTGGCCGAGCTGCTGGACGCGGGCGCCACGCTCATCGTCTCCCCCTCGGCGTCGCCCTTCTACGCTGGCAAGCCTCGGCTCCGCCTGGACCTCCTATCGCGCATCGGCACCACTTCGGGGGTGCCGGTGGTCTACGTCAACACGGTCGGCGCCAACGACAATATCGTCTTCGACGGCCAGTCCATGGTCACCTCGGCGGAGGGCAGGCTCGTGTTCCTGGGCAGGGCGTTCGAGGAGGAGCTTGGCTTCGTGGATACGGCGGCGCGCGGGCCCGAGATCACGCTGCCATCCGATCCGGTTGCCCAGATCGAGGGGGCGCTGGTGCTGGGCATCAGGGACTACGTGCGCAAGTGCGGCTTCACCCGAGTGCACCTGGGGCTGTCCGGCGGGATCGACTCCGCGCTTGTTGCCGTGCTCGCGGTCGAGGCCCTGGGGCCAGAGCGTGTACAGGTGTTCGGCCTGCCCTCGCGCTATTCCTCCGACGGCAGCGTGTCCGACGCGCGCGCGCTGGCCGACGCACTGGGCCTGCCTCTGAACCTTCTGTCCATAGAGGACATCTTCGGGTCGTACCTGAGCACCCTCGCGCCGGTGTTCGCCGGGCGAAAACCCGACATCGCCGAGGAGAACATCCAGGCCCGGATCCGAGGGACGCTCCTCATGGCGTATTCCAACAAGTTCAACTCCCTCCTCCTCACCACGGGAAACAAGTCGGAGCTGGCCACCGGGTACTGCACGCTGTACGGCGACATGAGCGGCGGCCTCGCAGTCATCGGTGATTTGCTGAAGATGCAGGTGTATGCCCTGGCCCGGGCAATTAACGCGAGGAAACCCCTCATCCCCAAGGCGATCATTGAAAAGGCGCCCTCCGCAGAGCTGCGTCCGGACCAGACGGACCAGGACTCCCTCCCACCGTACGAGACCCTCGACGCGATACTGGAAAAATACCTTGTCCAGAACCTGTCAGCCGCCCAGATAGCGGCAAGCGGTTTCGATCCAGCGCTGGTGCGGTCCATCATCACCATGGTGGAAAAGGCGGAATACAAGCGCAGGCAGGCGCCGCCCGTGCTCAAGGTGTCACCCAAGGCGTTCGGCACGGGCCGGCGGATTCCGATCGCGCGAAAGCTGTTCTAGCGCGGCGCGCCCCGCTCCCGCGCGCGAATCAAACCTTCGGGAACTTTTCGGCGATGGCAATGCCCGCAAGGAGTTCGCCGGCAAGGCGCCGCGCGTCCACGGGCCCGCGCCTGCCCCGAGCTTCCGCGATCCTGCCCTCGCCGTCCCACACTGTGTGCTGGAGAAAGGCCGTTCCCAGCGGCGCGGCGCGCGCCGCATCCAGGCAGAGACCGACCAGGGATTTCAACAGAGTTTTAAGAGAAGCATCTGGCGTGAGCGCGGCCAGCTCCAGGAGAAGAAGGCTGGTCTGGTATCCAGCAAAAATGAGCCGCTGGCGCGCGAAGGAGTCCACAAGGCTGCCGGGCAGCGCCGGGGCCCGCCGCTGATCCCCCGTCTCCGTGTGCACGCGGATCCAGGGAACCAGGAGCGACGCAAACAACCGCACGCTCTCGGCCGCGCGCGCCGCGGCTGCCGCGGCGGTGCTGACCGGCGGCTCAACGGGCTTGTATCCTCTTGCGCGCATGCGCACGAAAAGCCGCGCCGCTAGAAGCGCGCCGGCAGCATCGGAACCGCGGCCTTCACGGGAGCACGGCGGCTGGAATGCGTCCCACGGAAGTTGGGAAAAACGCTTCACCAGCAGGTCGAGCGCCTTCCTGTACCTGTCGCGTCCCGTTCGCTCGAGGATCGCCGCCGCGGGGAAAAAAAGCTCCAACCCTCCGAGCGCCGAGCCGGATTCGGGAACCGGGACCCGGTCCGCCGGGAGGTGGAGGGTTCCCGGCATGCTGAGCCTGCCCTTTTCATCAAGGAAAAACTCGACGAACCGAAGCCCGGCCAGGAAGTACTTCTCGTGCGGATGGCCGTCCCGGGCAAGGTCATCTGAAAACATGAGGAGAAGCTCCGCTATGCGCGATGATTGCGGAACGGAGAGATGCGTGCGCGCGGCCTGGCCATGGACGCCCCGCCACTGCCCCGAGTCGACGTGGTAGCTCTCGTGGAAGAATCCCGAGGGGATCTGGCCCTTGAGGGTGAAATCAGCCAGTCGAAGCGCCAGCTCGTGCAGGCGGCCGTCAGAGGGAAAGAGCCTGCGCGCCGCGATGGCGCACCCCAGCCCGGCCGTGGAGGAAAGCCACGGACTGCCGGGCGCCTCCCGCAGCCCGACCACGCCCCCGCGCTCATACAGGTGAGTGGAAAGAGAGGCATGCAAGGCTTCCGCAAGGAATCCCTGATCGATCGACCTTTTGGGGGGAGCCTTGCGACCAGGCCGCGGCATGAGCCTTGCCAGCACGGCTGCGGCTCCCTTCACGAGAATCTCATCGCTTGAGGAAAAAGCAAGGAACACCTTGTGCGTCCGCTCCAGGCTCCCCGGCGATTCGATCGCCGCATCCTCTGGCGCCTGTATGTCCTGCGGCCGGGGTCCTGTGCGCCCCGCGGGCTCCTCGATGCCGGGAAACCGCATCTGCACGCGCAATCGGGAAGGCTCGTCATCGCCTTCCGTCCGGCTGATGCCGATCCCCGCCGCCTCTCCCTCGCAGAGGGCGGACCGTGAGAACAGCAGCGCGCCTCTTTTCCCCAGGGAGAGGATGAGGCTTAAAGGGTAGCTGGTTTTTTCTCCGAGAAAAGAGAGGGGGGTTGCCGGCAATCCCCGGGCCGCATGCACGCCGGGGAAAAGAAGCCGCACGTCCTTTGGAGCGTCGAACTCCATGTCGATGGACAGGTGCACGGCGCCGGGGGTTTTCACCGACCAGGTTCGCTCCAACGTGATCCCCCAAGCATCGGCAGAAATCCTGTCCCTGACCTCGCCGAACAGGAAAAAGGCGCGCACCTCATAGGTGCCCCGCACCTCATAGGCGCCCCGGGCTGCACGTGCACTTCGGGCAGGCGCCGACAGCACGATGCTCTCCGCCTGCCGCTCATGGCCGTTCCAGAAAAACAGGTAGGGAACGTGGAAAACAACTCCGGAATCCGAATGAACGCTGATGCTGCGGGAGCTGGGTTGGATGACCGTCATACCGGGGTTTGCCTGCGTGGGGATCATAGTACAGACCGGTTGGACGGGGCAAGTCTTGTCCTTGAGTACACAATCTCATACACTTGAGACGTGGGTGCTGAACAAACGATCGATCTTGTGAAAGTCAGGGATTTCCTCAGGAAAAAGACGGAGAAAAGAAACGTGAAAGTGGCGACCCGCCTCATAGCCGCCCAGAGGGACGCGCACATGATCATCACTCACATCGCGGCGACATACAATCCTCGCCGCATCTGGCAATGGGGATCGCTCGTGGACACGGATCACTTCTCGGAGATCTCGGACATCGATATCGCCATCGAGGGTCTCGCGCGTGTCGAGGATTGGTTTGCTATAATCGGTGAGGCCATGGGCATGACCTCGTTCCCCATCGATATCATCGAGCTGGAAAGGGTCGATCCTGACACGGCAGACGGGATCAGGCGCCGAGGGAGGCTCGTTCATGAACGAAGCGAAGATCGCTGAGCTGATAGCCGGTATCGAGAAAAACGAGCGAACTTTGGATAAGCTCCAGGCGTCCCTCGCCACCGCGCTCAAACATGATGTTCAGGTTCTGGGAAGAACCGAGAACGCAGCCCTCATCATCGCCGGCCTGCTGGAAAATTACTACACCTGCCTGGAGACCGTGTTTCTTCGCATCTCGCAGTTCTTCGAAAACAGCCTTTCTGGGCAAAGATGGCACGCAGAGCTGCTTGAAAAAATGACCATACACATCGAGGGGGTGCGGATACCAGCGGTTTCCGAGGGGAATCATGGAAACCTATGGGAGCTCCTGAAGTTCCGTCACTTTCGGCGTTACTACTTCGAAACAGGGTACGACTGGGACAGGCTCGACCTCCTCGTCAAGAAGCTCACCACGGCCCATCCCGTTGTCAAGCAAGACCTGACGCGATTCATCGCGTTCCTCCGCGCCATAGAACCGTAATCCCATCGCGCCGTTGACAGCGCGGGAGGCGCCCCCTATCCTCGCAGGGGGAGGATGAGCCCAGTGTCGAAATCGAAGAGCCTCTTCGAGTGTTCGGGCTGCGGGCACCAGGAGCCGCGATGGCTCGGGCGGTGTCCGGAATGCGGCACGTGGAACAGCTTCGCCGAGGTTCCGGCTGAAGCGCCGGCGTCCCGGAGCGCCTCCTCAAAGGGGAAGAAAACAGCCCTGCCGATCCCCCTCTCCTCCATCGAAACGCGTGACGGAATGAGGATGGATACGGGGATCGCGGAGATGAACCGGGTGCTCGGCGGCGGTCTCATGCGCGGGTCCTCTGTGCTCGTGGGCGGAGAGCCGGGCATCGGCAAGTCCACGCTGATGCTCCAGGTGGCAGCGCGCATCGCAACGCCGGGAAGGAGCCTCTACGTATCAGGCGAGGAGTCCCCGGGGCAGCTTCGCATGCGCGCGGACAGGCTGGCCGTCTCCTCACAGCGCATCGAGGTGCTCGCGGAAACGGAGCTGACCGCGATCATGCAGGTGCTGGAGCAGGTCAAGCCCGTCCTGATCATTGTTGATTCCCTCCAGACCCTTTACACCCGGGAGGTCAATGCGCTGCCCGGGACGGTGAACCAGATCAAGGTGTGCACGCAGGAAATGGTGGAATGGGCCAGATCGCGCGGCGCGGGAATTTTCCTTGTGGCGCACGTGACCAAGGAGGGCGCCATCGCGGGGCCGAAGCTTGTGGAGCACCTCGTGGACACCGTGCTCGCCTTTGAGCAGGCGAGCGCCGAGGTGCGGACGCTCCAGGCCGTGAAAAACAGGTTCGGGTCAGTCGACGAGATCGGGTTTTTCCGCATGACAGAAAATGGACTGGCTGAGGTGGATGACGCGTCCAGCCTTTTCCTGACCCGGCGGGAGGGGGAGATCCCGGCCGGGGTGGCTGTGGCGCCCGTGTTCGAAGGATCCCGGGCTCTGCTCATTGAGATACAGGCGCTTACCGTGCCAGCAAAAAGCGGAATCAGCAGGATCTATTCGGACAGGATCGACTCCGGCAGGGTGGCGCGCATGGCAGCGGTCCTGGAAAAGCACCTGGGCCTTCACCTGGCTGAGCACGACATCTACGTGAACGTGGCAGGAGGGATCCGCATTGCCGAGGTGGGGGTCGAGCTGCCGCTTGCGCTGGCGCTGTATTCGGCGCGCGTCAACGCGCCCCTCCCTGTCCGCACCGCGGTGATCGGGGAGGTGAGCCTCACGGGCGAGGTGAGGCCAGTGCCATCGCTGGAAAAGCGATTCCGCGCCTGCCGGGAGATGGGGTTTGAGACGTTGATCGGCCCGGCCAATTCCGAAGGAGAAAAGCCGGAAGGAGCGTCTTTCACCGGTGTGCTTCTCATCAAGGACGCTGTGCGCGCGGTGTTCGGCGCCGCGTCCGGGCCCGCGCGCCTCTACACCCCGCCTGCAAGGTGCCAGTAGGCGGAGTTCCACCGCAGCTCCTTCTTGAACTGCGAGACGTCGGTTTTGGCGTCAATAAGCAGGCACTCAATATCGGCCATCTCCGCGAAGTCCTCCATGTGACGCGCCGTGACCGCCTGGCTGAATCCCGAATGATGCGCTGCGCCGGCAAGGATCCAGGCGGCAGCGGCAACCTTCAGGTTGGGTCGAGGAATCCAGAGCGCACGGGCCACGGGAAGCTTCGGCAGCGGCGCATCCGGCTCCACGACGTCGACCTCGTTCACCACCAGCCGGAACCTTGTGCCCATGTCGATGATCGACGCGTTCAGGGCAGGGCCCTTGGCCGCGGTGAACACCAGCCGGGCAGGATCGTCTTTTCCGCCGATCCCCAGGGGGTGCGTCTCCAGCAAGGGCTTTCCCTCAGCGATGGTGGGGCACACCTCCAGCATGTGGGCGCCGAGCACCTTCATTCCCGCGGCATCCAGGTGGTACGTGTAGTCCTCCATGAAAGAGGTGCCGCCCGGAAGGCCTGACGCCATGACCTTCATGGCGCGGACAAGCGCCGCTGTTTTCCAGTCTCCTTCAGCCCCGAACCCGTACCCGTCGGCCATGAGCCTCTGCACGGCGAGCCCCGGTAGCTGCGCGAGGCCGTGCAGGTCCTCGAAGGTCGTGGTGAATGCATTGAAGCCGCCTGCTTCCAGGAAATGGCGCAGGCCTAGCTCGATGCGGGCCGCTTCCTTCAGCGCCTGACGGCTTGCTCCGCCGGCGCGCAGGTCCTTTGCCACGGCATAACGTTGATCGTATTCAATCACCAGTTTATCGACCTCGGAGTCGCTCACCTCCCTGACCCGGGCCGCAAGGTCGCCCACGCCGAACCCATTCACCGAGTAGCCGAACCGGATCTGTGCCTCCACCTTGTCCCCTTCGGTGACCGCGACCTCGCGCATGTTGTCCCCGAACCGGGCAACGCGCAGCCCCTGCCAGTCGTGCCAGGCGCAGGCAGCGCGCATCCAGACGGCAAGCTCCTCCTGCACGTCCTTTTCCTTCCAATGCCCGACTATGACCGCGCGCTCCCTGCGCATCCGGGCGCCGATAAAGCCGAACTCGCGGTCACCGTGCGCGGACTGGTTGAGGTTCATGAAGTCCATGTCGATCCCGGACCAGGGGATGTCCCGGTTGTATTGGGTATGTAAGTGCGCGAGCGGCTTTTTCAGTGCCGCAAGTCCCGCGATCCACATCTTAGCGGGGGAGAAAGTGTGCATCCATGCGACTATGCCAATGCAATTCTTCGCGGCATTCGCCTCCCGGCACACCTGGAGGATCGCGTCCGGAGTTGTCACTACCGGCTTGAAAACCACGGCGACCGGCATGGCGGCTGAATCAGACAATCCCTTGATCATCTCTCGCGCATGCTCTTCTACTTTATCCAGCGTTTCCTTGCCATACAGGTGCTGGCTTCCGGTGACGAACCAGGCTTCGAGCTTCGAAAGGTCGATCACGGCTTTCCTCCTTGCGCTGTGGGGGGAAGTATAAACCGTGGAATGTCGAGGGGCAACCCGACGCCTGCGTACCCCGAAAAAAATTTGTTGCGTTTCTAAGACAGTGGGAGTATAATCTGATGTCCTATCAAGAGGACTTATTTCTATCAGTTCCAGTGAGGAGGTCTCCATGCGAAGGTTTCTATGCGTTGTCTTCCTTGCGATCATGGTGATCGCGCCAATCGGACTGTTCGCACAGTCGAACACCTTCATTTCCACGGCCGGCATCTTCAAATCGGACGTGGACAAATCGCTGAGTGTCATTGACTTCAGTGAAATTCAAGGAGGAATAGCCTATGGGATGCTAGACAACAGTTATCTCAATTTGGGCTTCGGCGACCACTTTGGCGGTCTGTACCTTGCAGCGGGCTATAAGGGCAATATCTTCGGGAATTGGGCCTGGAATTCTCAGTCAACCGATACCCAGTATATCCTGGACGCTACACAAGCGATCGTCGGAACCACGCAAAATACCGGATCGGAACCTAGCGATAGCTCGGGACATTGGAATTGGTTCAGCCTGCTTGTTGGATTCGGGACAATCGGCATCAACCCAGGTATTTGGGAAACCACAAATACGCAATCTGATACATACGTTCCTTCTTTTACCTTCACAAGCGGATCGGGTTGGGACGATGTAACCAGTGTCATCGATCCTGGTACTACCGGAAATAATTCCGTGTCGCAAACCACTGACGCGAGCGGAAACGTGATCGCTGAAACATCCACAACGTATGATAATGGGACATGGGTCCCCGTGGTGAATGGCAGTGGTGATCTCCAAAATGTCATCTCGCCTTGGATAAACGTAGGAATGGATCTCTCCTTGGGAAGCCTCGTGCTCAAGCCATCCCTTGGCTTCTCTGCTCGATTCGTCAATGGCACGGCCTCTGCAGGCGTCACCACATACACTACACAGATTGGAAATAACCTTCCCGCCTATCAAAGCATTAACGACGTCAAGAGTTATCACCAAAAATCCGCAACTTACTCAGGCGGCTACACGGATTTGAACGGCGGCGTCGGGGCAACGCTCATTCTTGGTTCAAGCAGCCCGAGCCAGATGGAGTTTTCGATTGGCTACGTCCTCCAGTCATTGCCCCTCTACAACAATGCCTATACAGACCTTGATGGAAATGCGGCAACCGCGGCAGGAGAGGTTTGGACCTATTCGGAAACGAACTACACAGCCGATCCATTGAACCTGTCGACTACAACCACCACCACTGATGCCATCGAGATCACGACGCATTCTTACTCACAGCAGATGGTGTCACCGGGCTTCCTTATGAGGACCAAGGTTTCCGAAGCCTTCAGCTTCGGCTTCTCCTTCCTGCCGACGGTTCAGTTCAGCAATTCGACCCTGGCCACCACTGAAAGCGAACGACAGACGACAGCCTATCGCTATAATCCTGATACCGTGACCTACGGCCTCAGTGGCGATTACACGGAGGTCGAGAATAAAACCCTTGTAGGAAATACGGTCAGTGTTTCAAAACTCACGGTCAAACTGCCTCTCAACGCAGGGCTGCAGTACTACATGATTCCTTCCATCCTTAGGCTGAACGGCGGAGTCACGGTAGATCTGCCTACATACACATACTCTCTCACTACGACCACGAACTCGGGTCTCAACACGGACCAGAGTGTTAAAACCTATGCGGACGGAACTATAGACACGAATTATTCTGACAGCCTTAGCTGGAGGGGCGGCTGGACGTCTCAGAACGGCAGCTCAATATTCGACAATGCCACCCTGGATGTTTCTTTGGGTGGCACCTGGTTCATCACACCGGCAGTGACCCTCGATCTTCTCTTTGCCGCCAACGCTGTCCAATACATCCCCATCTATGAATTCACCGTGCAGCTCAACGTGAAATTGTAGGAAGGAAAGGAGAATAACGATGAGAAGATATCTTGCACTACTAGCGGCCGCGTTCATCGCCATTGCGCTGTGCGGCTGCCCATTTCCGAGCCTGACCAGTACTCAGGTCTCGGACGCGAACAAAACTGCTTCGCAAACCAACACAAACGCGGTCGTGAGCGCAAATGGCGGGTTTAAGCTTACTAGCCCTATCAACAGCCCTATCCCCTCGCGTACCACACTCGCCGCAGCCACGAAGCAGGTCCTCACGCTCAGCTTCAGCTATCCGGTCGACAGCTCAAGTATGGGTGCCATACACATCTACACTCTGAAAAACACCGCGGATACTGACGGTGCGTATACAAGGAACACCGACATTGCGGCAGGTGTCACCCCCGCCATTCTCTCGAACGGTACTGGAAGCAACCTGCAATACACCCTCGACCTGAGCGAGACCAGCATATCAAATTTACTTGAGATCTACATCGATGGGTCCGCGCTTACCGGTGCGGGCGGCACGCTCAAGCTGAATACGGATGGCGATGCGACGCCTGGCGAAGCGCTGGACGACGACGTTATCTGTTATGTTAATGTCAGTGGCGCTCCCGTAACCGTAGCTGCGGCAGGAAACGAGAGGAATCACCAGGCTGGAGTGCTTTCAGGGGGGGGGGGATTTGCAGTCGGGGCAACCGAGCTGACCGTGAATATGATGGATGCGAATTTCACCGCAGCTTTGATCAATGCATGCGTAGGTCTTCAGAAGTTCAATGCCACGAGCAAGGGGTGGGACAATGTGTCTTTTACCGGCACGTTTAGCGCCCCGACGTATACAATGACACTTGCCACCGCCATGAAGGCCAGTGAGATCTACCGCCTGATCCTTAACAACCCCTACAATTTGCAGGAGACAAAGAGCGTCAACGGATACCAACACAGGGCTTCCTACGATCAAAAATTGAATCTGGAAGTGGTTGACGCAAATGAGCCCGTCGGACCGTCCCCGGCCGCCACTGAAACCCTGGCCACAGTCCTTAGCAGCTACACGCAATTTGATGACAACGGCTACCACGGATCCGTCACAATCATATTCAACAGTAGTCTTTCAGCAGCAGGAATCGATTCAACAACCGTGACTGCTGACAATATCAAGATCTGGGACATGACCGCAGAAAAATTTGTGCCCTGGACAACAAGCTCGGTCTATGCAACGTCTGCTGCCAACGATACCATCCAGCTTGTGCTGGATCCAGCGTATCAGCAGAAATGGGATAAGCATACTAGTCCTACTGGTGTTATTACCTACACTCCTCATAACTATTACATCCTGACTTTCCCGGGTTTGCTGGATGGAACACTGACCTTCGGCGATTGGACCAACAATGCATATCCCTATTTTGCCCGCTTCTTTAAGAATGGTGGCCCGGGCTATCCTTACATCTAGGTCAGGAATCTTCCCGCATTACTGCGGCCGCCTCTTGCGAGGCGGCCGTTTTCTTTGCCCCCCTTTTTTACCGGAAAACTGCTTTCAGCGCTTCCAGTGAATCCACGAGCATGCGCTCAAGGCGCCTGTCAGCGTATTCCCGGCCGGTTTTCGGGCCTGCAATTTCCAGGTAGCCGGTGATTTCGCGGACAGGGAATCGATCAGCATTGCCATCAATAAGCCTCTTCAATCGCGGGAGGTCCACGATGCCCCTCTCCCGCTCCTCGGGGCTAAAGCCGAATGTGGTGTTGAAGATCGCATCCGTGTTCTTGAAATGAAACTCCCACATCCACGGGATCTCCATTTCGAAAAGACTCCAATTGTCGTGCACCACTCTGCCCTCTTCATCCGCCACGCCGTGGGAGATGTCGCCGCATAGGAGAAGCGGGACCGTGGTATCCGGGTGTGCGGCATGGTACGGGCCCAGCTCGGCCGCGATCATTCGCACCTCATCAGGCGTGGAAGGCATCTCGTACACGGAAGACATGGGCTCGACGGTAAGTGCTTTCAGGCCCGCGGCTCGGGCCGTGCGAAGGATGGATTTCATCTTCTGGAAAAAACAGCGGTTGCCCGGCTCCCGCAAGTGGGGCTGGTCGCGCAAAACGATGCCGGCATTGGAACCGGCGGAATCCGCGCCAACGAGCGCTGCCACGTGGATGAGCCTTTCCCACCCCCTTCGCGTGGCATCTTCCAGAAGCGGGTCGCCGCTGGAGAATCCGCCAAGCTCGCGGTGGGAGGAAAACAGGCTCTTAATGCGGATCCCTTTCGCCTCAGCCGAGCGCCGCAGTCCGTGGAAATACTGGTCATCCGCGAAAAACACGGGAAAGGAGCTTCCGAGCTGCAGATGATGCGCGCCGCGCGCCTTCATGATGTCGAACAGCCAATCGAAGCTGTACCTGCTTTCGATGGGATCGCTCTTCACGCCTAGATGCACCGTCATGGCACGAACACCACCTTGTTGAAAAACTCCCTGCGGGCCAGCATGCGGCGGAATATATCTGCGCCCTCGGAGAGCCGGGGGGTGTGGCTCACCAGCCGTGCAACCTCCATCCGTTTGCCAAGGCTCGACACGACCGTGGTCCATTCGTTCCTTTCAACAGGGACGATGCGGGAGTTCCACGTGCCCTTGATGGACAGCTCGCGCCTCAACAGGGAGGAAACGTCCTTCTCCGGGATTTCCAGGGTCCCCCGAATGTTGCCGAGGAAAACGACTTCACCCATGCGCGCGGCGCACTGTACGGCCTGCAGAAATGTGCCGGGCAAACCAACGGCTTCCACCACCCTGTCAGCGCCTGCCCCATGCGTTGTGTCCTTGATCAATTGAACGGGATCTCCGGCCCGGGCATCAATGGGGATGAAGCCCATGCCAGCGGCAAGTGAGAGCTTGCGCTCATCAATGTCGACTACCAGAACAGCGTCGCATCCGCGAAGCCGCATCCACTGCGCCGCCATGCACCCGATGGGCCCCGCCCCGAACACGGCGCCGGTGAGGCCGGGCCCGATGGACAGCCTGCCCACTCCATGCAGGGCAACGGCGCAGGGTTCCGTGAGCGCGGCGTCCTGCATGCTCACTCCGTCAGGGACAGTCACCAGGTTCGCGTCCGGCGCCCACACGCGCTCAGCAAACGCTCCATCACGTCTGGACCCCAGGTAGTCGTAGTCCACGCACTGGGCGAAGTCTCCGGTCTGGCAGGGGATGCATCTCCTGCAGGGAATGAGGGGAAAGACCGCAACCCGGGCGCCGCTGGGGTGAGTTCCTCCCTTGGCAGGCTCCTCAACCGTGCCGGAAAACTCGTGGCCCATGATGAGCGGGTAGTGGTATGCCCCGGCCTCGAATCCGCGGTGGATGTCGGAGCTGCAGATTCCCGCAAACGCCACACTGATCAGGGCCCACTCGGGTCCCGGGCGCGCCGGCTCGGGCACCTCCTGGTATTCCACCACCGTATCCCTGGAGAGGACAAGGGCTTTCATGCGTCCGGCCTTACGCGGAGAACTTGTGCACGGTGCGGTGGTGATAGGTTTCTCCCGGCCTGAGGATGCACGATGGGAAATGACCCTTATTGACGCTGTCAGGGAAGTACTGCGTTTCCAGGCAGAACCCGGAATGCCGCGGGAAATACTTTCCATCAAGGAAATTGGCCGTGTAGAACTGCACGCCGGGCTTGGTGGTCCACACCTGCATGGTGCGGCCCGTGGCAGTGTCACGTGCCGTGCACGCGAGCCCCAGCTCTGATGAGGGCTTTGCAACGACCATGCAGTGGTCAAAGCCGGCTTCCACTCTTCCGATATCACGGCCTATGGGCTTGAAGGAGGAAAAGTCGAACGGAGTTCCGGCGGTCTTTGCCACCTCGCCCGTGGGAATCAAGCCCTCATCCACGGGAAGATAGAAGGGGCAATTGAAGGAAATCTCCTGCTCAAGGATGGTCCCGGAGCCGGCTCCGGCAAGGTTCCAGTAGGAATGATTGGTGAGGTTGATGGGGGTCGGCGCATCGGTAACAGCCCAGTACTCGAAGCAAAGCTCATTCTCTTCGGTCAGCACGTATTCAATGGTCACCTTGAGCGTGCCGGGATAGCCTTCTTCCCCGTCACTGCTCGTGTACGTCCACCTGATGCCGGCAGCGCCGCTTCTGCGGATCAGCCTGCCTGCCCAGACCATCTTGTCAAAGCCGCGGACTCCCCCATGGAGGTGATTCGCGCCATCATTGCGGGCAAGCGTGTATTCCTTTCCATCCAGCAAGAATCGGCCGCCTGCGATGCGGTTCGCGAAACGACCAGCGATGCAGCCGAAAAAGGTGGTGTTCGCCGCGTACCCTTCGACAGAGTCGTATCCAAGGTTGACGTTCGTCGATTTTCCCTGCTTGTCAGGAACATTGACCGACATGAGCGAGGCCCCGTAGCTCACCGCGTGGATGCTCATCCCCCGGGAGTTTTCGATCACGAACCGCGTTACCTTCCTGCCATCGGCTGATCGGCCCGCCGGAGTCTCACTGGCTTTCATGAATCGCACCTCCTCTGGATTGCACGATACTATCTGAGCATCACATCCGCGGCAACTCCCTGGCCAAGTGCTGCCCGGCGCACGGTCCCCTCCACTTGTGGAAAGAATCTCACCGACTGTACTATGCACCCCGAGGAGCAAGGGATGAAGGCTGCGGTGCTCGAGGCGTTGGACAGGATCGTGATCAAGGACATTCCCGAACATGCGTGCGGGGAGGAGGAAGCGATCCTCGAAGTGAACGCCTGCGCCGTGTGCGGATCGGACATCCGCATCTATCATTACGGCAATGACCGGGTGAAGACCCCTGCCGTGATCGGCCACGAGATCGCGGGCGTGGTGGTGAAAACGGGCCATGCGGTCACTCGCGTGAAACCGGGCGATCGCATCGCGCTGGGCGCCGACGTGCCCTGCGGCACGTGCAAATGGTGCGTGAACGGCATGGGCACCAACTGCGCGATCAACTACGCCATCGGCTACCAGTTCGCCGGCGGATTCCAGGAACGGATGATTCTCAATGCCACGACGCTGAGCTATGGCCCGGTCACCCCGATTCCCGACACCCTTTCCTGCGCGGAGGCCGCCATGGCGGAGCCCCTGGCGTGCGCGGTGAACGGCCTGGAGCTGGCGCGGTTCGGCATCGGGAAGAGCATCTGCGTCATCGGCCTCGGCCCCATCGGGTGCATGATGCTGGAGCTTTCCCGGGTCTTCGGCGCCTCCCGGGTGTTCGCGGCCCAGCGGTCGCGGCCCCGGCTGGACATGGCTCGACGCTTTCTGCCCGAGGCGCGCTTCATCGCCACGGAGGATGAAGACCTTGTGGACACGGTCATGAAAGAGACCGGCGGAGAAGGCGTTGATTGCGCCATCACCACGGCGGGCAGCGTGCGGGCGCACGAGGACGCCATCCGAATGGTGGCGCACAGGGGATACGTGAACCTGTTCGGCGGCCTGAAGAACCAGCCGAAGCTCAGCATCGATTCCAATCTCATCCACTACAAGGAGTGCTTCGTCATGGGCAGCCACGGCTCCCTCCCCCGGCACCACCGCCTGGCCGTGGACCTGATCGCGCGCGGCGCCGTGCGGGCAAAAGAATACATCTCCGGAGTCTTCCCCCTGGAAAAGACCGCCGAGGCCTTTGCATTCCACGAGTCCCGGGCAGGCCTGAAGGTGATCGTAGCGTCGCACGGGGAAAAGGCGGCATGGTCATGAGAGAGATACGCATCGCCCCTTCCCTGATGTGCGCGGACTTCCTCCACCTTGCCGATGACATTGCGGCCTTGGAGGCCGGGGGCGCGGACTGCCTGCACGTTGACATCATGGACGGCCGCTACGTGCCCAACTTCACCCTTGGCCCCGACTTCTGCAAGGCGATTGCCCGCGCGTCCCGGCTGCCGCTCGACATCCACCTCATGGTGGAAAACCCGGATCCCCATGTTCCCTCCTTTGCCTCGCTCCCCGGCGCCGTGGTTTCGATCCATCCGGAAACCTCCCGGCATCCGCTGCGCACCCTCGAGCTGATCCGCGGCTGCGGCGCCCGGGCGGGCATTGCCATCGATCCGGCGATGCCCATCTCGATGGTAGCGGAAATGCTTCCCTACGTGAGCCTGGCATGCGTGATGACCGTGAACCCCGGCTATGCCGGGCAGAAGCTGGTGCCCTCCACGCTCGCGAAGATCCGCGAGCTTGCTGACACGGTTGCCGAGCGCGGCCTCGACGTTGAAATCGAGGCGGATGGGAACGTGAGCTGGGAAAACATCCCCCGCATGATACAGGCCGGCGCGCAGGTCCTGGTAGCCGGCAGCTCCTCGTTGTTCGACGGCAAAGCCAGGCTGGAGGAAAACATCCGGAGCTTGAGAGCCCTGGTGGGACGGTAGCTGCATCCCGTTGCCCAGCGCACCCACGGGGCATATACTCCCAAGCAGGAATGGACTTCAGGACACGTCTGTTACGAACGCTTCGCGCCGTCGCGCCTGTGCTTCAGGAGCCCCGGCTGAACATGCCGGATCCGACCCTTTATCGCACGCTCGTCGCGGAGTTGCTGTTGCGGCTTGAAAAATCGGAGTCAAACAAGTGAACGAGAAGCTCCACGAGCGTGCCCGCCGCGTGCGTGAACGATCGCTCATCCGGGCCTGGGAGTATCGACAGCGCAACTACAGCAATGGGGTGTGGCACCGCTTACGGCGCATCCTTGTCGATGCAGCGGAGGCATGGATCATCGATGAGGCTGACGCGGATGCATTGGAAGCGCGCGGGCACGCCCCGCATCCTGTCGGACGTGAGCTTGATCCGCCGAAACGCCTTTTCTTCCTCACCAAGGAGGAACTGGAAGCCCTACCTCATCGCCGGCAGGTTCCGGTAAGACTGCATAGCGAGCTGCTTCTCGCGCGCAGCCTGGCCTTTGTCCCGATCATGAGCATCAAGAAGAGCACGTAAGAATCAGCACCCTGCACGAGTGAGATTGCACCCCCCGGAGCATTCGATGGAAAACATGGACTGCCCGATGGTCCCCAACCCTCAGCTTCCTGTAGCCTTTCAATGTTCTCCTCAACGGCTCCGAGTATTTCTCGGGGACGCCAGATGCCTTTGCTTGATGCGGATTCTTGGGAGGCGTCACGAATCTCCGAATTCAAATGCAACGCTTCTGAGACACCCCCGGCGCCTTGAACCGAGTCGGCAGACAGATCTCGCTAGGCATCCTCGCGTCTATCCTGCGGGATGAGGGCAATCGCCTCAGCGCAGTCGAATGCCTGGCGCTATGCGCGAGTCGAGCTCTTGGTTCGAAGCTTCAGCGACCGCACGTATGCCCCGAGCGTCATTCTCTTTCGCCTAGCAGCAGCAAGCAGCGCCTTGCGCGCAAGGTGGATCTGCTGAAGAGCCTCGTCACCGGGAAACTCATTGCGTATATCGATTCTCTTGTCCTTGGTCGGCATCCCCTACCTCCAACTTACAGCAATTCCCCAGGAGCCGCTATCTCAATATGCGCATAGCCGTGCATCGTGTTGACCATATTCACAACGTCCCGTGTCTTCCGTCGCACGATGTGTCTGAAGTTCCAACTGACAACCACATCGGCGCCGTAGGCCACGGCGATTGCGATGTGGTAAGCATCAGCCGAAAACGCTTCAGAAACTGCTCCAGCCTCAATGTACCGCGACGCCAGCTGATCGGCATCAGTCACCACCGCGACAATCTCGCAGCGGTCGGCCAACTCAGACATCGCGTTTCTCAAAGCCTCGCTTGGCGTGGCGGCAATTTCTGCCAAAGTCAGCTCGGACACAAGCAATCGGTCTGAGATCCTTGCCACGAAGAATTCTCGCGTGATCCCCACCCTTTCCGGATTGCGGGTATCGAACAGAGCCGACAGCACTGACGTGTCGAGGTAGAGTATCATCGTTTCCTGGTATTGTGTCCCACTCAGGGGCTTCCCGGCAAGCCTCATCTGGCCAGGGCAGCGCCGGACATACTGGGCAACGGCTCCCCCTACTTCTTCTGGTTCTCTTCCTCCGCCCTCTTGCTCCGCAGCCGGGCGATATACAAGTAGGCGGCCAGATCGGGATCGATCGATCCATTGCGGACCTGGCTGGAGATCCTCTTGCGCAACTTTGCCTTCTCCTCATCCCGGGCCCGGGCCACCATGCCGGAAAGCTCATCGTAGGAGAGCCCCGGCCCCGGACGCAGCGCACGCAGCCGGCGGGAAAGCCGCGCGCGAAGGCCTTCGGGGATTGCCAGCCTGCGGGCAACGATGTCGAGGAAGAAGAGGGCGAGCGCAGCCAGGAGCAGGTAGCGCCACGCGTCATCGCCCGCGGCGGACATGCCCGGCTCGCGATGGAGCACGGCGGCGAGTCCCTGCTGGTCATCGGCGGAAGAGATGACCCGGCCGCCCGTGTCCGCTGCCAGACGATTAAGGAGGGTCGTGTTCACGCCGAGCATCCTGTATTCGTCCGAGTAGGGGATGCTGACCGCCAGCGTCATCGGCGCGAGCGGGGATTCCCCTGACCGGGCCGAAAGGGTGACCATATAGTCGCCCACGGCGCCGGCCGGAAAATCGGCCTGGTAGAGCCCGGGGCCGGTCTGGGGAATGCTGATCTCCGAGCGCGCGCCGTCGGGCCCCAGCACGATTCCGCTGATGGCAAGGTTGTTCACGAACGCGCCGAGGGCGTCGTACGCGTCCACCGTGATCGACGCCTTTCCTTCCGCAACCGTGATGCGCGGCCGCAGGACATTGCTGTCGGATGGCCGCTCGAGCCACCGGACCAGTTGCGCCGCAAAACGGGGAAACTGGTCCCAGGCAAGCCAGGCCGCGCTCCATCGGCCGCTGAAGTCGGAGGTGAACGCCGCCGTCCTTCCCAGGCCATACCGCCACGTGGCAAGGAGCGGCGCGCCGTACAGCGCGGAAAACACCATTTCCGCGCCGGGCTTCATGTAGGTGAGAACGAACCCCTTGAGTCCTGGCAAGCCCTCAAGAGAGATCCCGCGCAGGGCATCCCCGGCAGAGACCTCTTGAGGCAGGAAGCCCTTTTCCACCAGGAGCCCCTGACTGGCAAGCGTGGTTTCCGTCATGAAAATCTTCGGCACGTCCCTCGGGTCGCTGGTGCTGTACGTCCTTCCCCCGCCCCAGCTCGCGATCTTCCCCAGCAGCTCCGCGTCTGCGTCCTCTCCCACCGCAACGGTGGAAACGGTGATCTTTTCACGCGCCATTTTTTTCACCAGGGCTTCGAAATCGCCGGCATTGGTCAGGCCATCAGAGAGGACGATGACGTGCCGCAGCGGGGAGGGCGACAGGGAAAGCGCCCGTTCGACCTCCTGGAGGGCGGGATACATGATCGTGCCCCCGCCAGGCGCAAGAGAGGCAAGTTCGGTCGCGATCGTGTCCGACTGCCCAGCGCTGGTGAGCGGCACAGCCCATTCCCAATCCGCGTCGAACGCGAGAATCCCCACCGTGTCGAACGGGTTCAGCGACTCAATGGCGGACAGGGCAGCCGACTTCACTACGTCGAGCTTCGTTTCCCCCGACGGCACGGAGCCGCTCATGCTCCCCGACTTGTCCACGACAATCACGAGGGAAAGGCGCGGTATCTCCACCGGGGACTTCACGTCCATGTCCACCGGCAGCGCCCTTTCGATGGGTGTCTTGTAATAGCCGCCCGCGCCAAAACTGCTGTCGCCTCCCGCCATGAGCAGCCCGCCGCCCACGTCGCGCACGTACCGGGCGATGGTTTCCATCTTCTCATTGGAGATGCCGTAGCCGGGCGCATTGTCCAGGATGAGCGCGTCGTACGGAAGGTAGCCCGCGAGCGTGCCAGGGAGCTGCGCTGGGTCGCTCCGCGCGACCGCTATGCCCTGCGCCGCCAGCGCGGCAAGGAGGGACGGTGAGCCCTTTCCCGGTTTCGCGACGTACAGCACCTGCGGCGGGCCGCTCACGTCCACGAACGTGCGGTTATGGTTGTTCTGGGAGATCCCATCCCCCGGCGACTCAACGAGCGCGTCCCACGCGTGCAGGCCGCGCTGGGGAAACGCGCCAGTGAACTGCACCGCGTTTTCCCCCGGCGCCAGCAGCCCCTCCCGGGTGGCCACGGGCATTGCATCCCGAAAGAGCGTCACCCGGGCGCGCGTCTGGGTGCGGCTGCGCAGCAGCACGGTCACCTCGTGCGGCTCGTCCTGCCGCACGCGCTCGGGCGCGCGCACCTCCTCAATGGACACCTCGACCGCGGTGGAGGAAGCCTCCGTCTGCGCGCCTAGAGGCACGGGGAAGATCCGGGCGCCCATGGATTTTGCAATGCCGGCTGCCTGGTCCGCGCTGCCCCTGTTCTCATTCCCGTCGGTCAGGAGCACAATCCGCGGCGCGCCCGCTGTCTGGGCCATGCTGAATTGGAGGGCGCCTGCGATGTCCGTTGCGTTCCCGTCCACCGCGCCGCCCTCCTGCTCCACCGACACTCCGGCCATCAGGGTCTCCTCCACGGCGTCGGCTCCGAATCGCACCACGGATGCCGCGTCGCCGCGGCCCAGCCGGGTCCGGATGGCCTCGATTACGCGCAGGCCGAGCGTTCTCTGCTCGGCGCTCACGCTCCGCGACTGGTCGATAAGGAAAACCACGGACAGCCTGTCGGAAAACCGGGCGATGCCGAATCCGGCGAGTCCGAGAGTGAGAAGGACCAGGGCGCTGGCGCGCAGGAGGAGGAAGGCTGTCCGTCGGAACGGCGAGAGCCTGTCAGCCTGGCGCCGCAGGGTGCGGATGGAAAGGTAAAGCAGAGGGGGCAGCACGAGGAGCGCGAGCAGCCACCCCGGCGACAAGAGCCTCACGGCTTGCCCCCCGGGCGCGCAGATTGCGCTTCCGCGCCCTGCCGGGCGCCCCCTGGGCGCGCAGATTGCGCCTGCGTGGGCCTGAGCCAGGCCAGCCATTCAGCCACGATGAGCGCGAGGGCTGCCGCTGCGAGCGCTCCCCAGATCGGCGTTGGCACGCCCGCGGGCTGGGCAGGCGCCCGGCCCGCTGACGAGGCAACGGTAGCGGTTGCGGCAGCCTGCCCTGGCGCGGCGAATCGCGGGGTGATATCGGTCTCCGATTCGCTCACAAGGCTCACGGCGAACTCGCTCGCGCTCCCGCCTGATTCGACCCGGTAGAAACCGGCTTCATCCGTGTCGTAGAACTCGACGGACGGTCCCGCGGCGTTCAGCGTCACCCGGCTGCCATCGGGCTTCACGACGGTGAGAACCGCCGCGCCCTGCGTCGGGAGGGCGCGACCAGCTCCCGCCTGCACCTGCTCCGCCTGCACGGCCAGCCAGGACGGGTAGAACCAGGAAAGCGCGTTTGCGAGAAACACGGGAAACCCTGGCTTGAGGGGGAGGTCGGTCTGCTGCGGGTCAAACGCAACGATGAGCGCCTTGAGCCCGGACTGGTCCCAGGTGAGCACCAGCGGCGAACCGCGTGATGAAGCGAGCACGGTGAAGCCGGAACCGGGCTGGAGGGAGAGCGCGCTGCCGATCGTCACCCCTCCCAGAGGCACCGCCTCAAGGAGGGGATCCGTGCGGTCCCATCCGGTGACCTGCGGCAGATCCAGCCGTCCGGTCGCGCGGATGGGCAGGTTGGGAGGCAGGGCTGAAAAGAGGATGACGTTCCCCGGGTCCAGCGCCGGCGGCTGCGCGTTTTCGTAGACAACGACGTCGTACTTGCTCTTCTCCTCAGCGGTGAAATCGCCGGAAGGCGCCTGGTCCGCCGTGCTCACGGTGACGCCGGGGAGCGATTCCAGGGCCTTCTGGACAAAGTACGTGTCAGGACCGACAACCAGGGCGCGCACGCTGCGCGCCGGCGTGAACACGGCATAGGCCTGGTCATCCACGGGGAAATCGTCGCCGGTGCGCAGCCTCGCCTCCACCCGTCCCGCGGTCGGTCCTGTCCACGGGATGCTGAGCGTCGTGCGTTCCCCTGCGGTGAGCGTGAGGGTCCGCGACACTACGGGAGTCCGGTCCACGGTGACGGTGAGCGGCACGGACACGCTCCTTCCGCCGCTGTTGCGCACCGCCACGAAAAGCTCGTACGCGGCTTCTCCGCCTGCGGTGCGCCGGAAAGCGAGCCCCGTGATGCCAATATTATCGCGCGGGGCGCCGACCGTGAGCACGTGGATCCAGGGGAGAGTCACGTCAATGCCGGGAAGGGTTTCAAACGCTCCGTCCGTCAGGAGAACGACCTGGTCGCCGCGTCGGGCGTCGCGAAGCGTCAGGGCGAAAACCATGCTGTCGCCCACGTCCCCCGGTTCGTCCGTGGCTGCGGCCGCCTGCAGCGCGCGGCGGAGCGCGGCGCGGTCATCCGTGAACGCCACGGCGAGGCGCGGCGAGCGCTCGGCGAGGATCACGGCCATCCGCGCCCCCCTACGCATGCCCGCCACAAGATCCAGGCCCCTGCTGCGCGCCAGCTCGAACCGGGTCCGCGCCCCTTCGCGCGTCTGCATGCTCGCCGTGGCGTCCAGCACGAGAATGGTGTCACCCGCGCCCGTCAGGCCGCCGCGCGCCAGTCGCGGCCCGGCCAGCCCCACGGCCAGCGCGGCCACGGCCAGCACCTCCAGGAGCAGGGAGAGACTGCTCAGGAGCCGGCGGATGCGCAGGCTCGCTTTCCTGTCGCGCAGCACCTCGTTCCAGAAGACCAGGGACGACACCGGCGATCTGCGCCAGCGCACGGCGATGGCGTGCAGGATCACCACCACCGGCACTAGCCCGAGAAGAAGAAGCCAGAGGGGGGAGGTGAAGCTCATCGGGAGTGCAGGTGCGCCCCCTGCCGCAGGTACCGCAGCACGACCTCTTCGAAAGGCACGATCGTGGCGGTGCGGAGGTACTCGATGCCGTTTTTCAGGCAGAAACCCTCCACGTCGCTGAAAAAACCGGACACCCGCTTCTGATAGGCAGTGCGGAGGGCGCGGTCCACGGACACTGCGAGCACCTGCCCCGTCTCCATGTCCGTGAGGCGCAGCGCGCCCTCCTCCCGGGGCGCGATCTCCTCCCGGTCCAGCACGTGCACGAGCACAACCTCGAAGTCATGGAACAAGAGCGCCCGCAGCCCCCTTCGGTACCCGTCAAGCGCCTCGTCGAGAAGGTCGGTGATGACGATGGCAAGCCCCGGGCTGCGCGACCGCAGCGCATAGTCCTCCAGGGAGCGCGCGATGTCGGTGCCTCCGCTGGTCCGGATCCTGCTCATGTACTCCAGCAGGTGAAAGAGCTGCTCCCTGCCACGGCGCGGCGCGAGCGCTCCTCCCAGCCCCGCCGCGAAGGTCGTCACGCCCACTCGGTCCAGCGACCCGATGCCCACGTAGCCCAGCGCCGCCGCGAGCCTTCGCGCGTAGTCGATCTTGGGCGGCGCGCCGAAGGACATGGAGTCGCTCGCGTCCAGGAGCACGTGCACCGTGAGGTCCTCCTCCTCCGCGTACAGCCGCACGAACAGGCGGTCGAGCCTGCCGAAGATGCTCCAGTCGATGGTGCGAAAGTCGTCGCCGGGCTGGTAGGTGCGATAATCGGCGAAATCGAGGCTGGTTCCCCTGCGCGGGGAGGAGTGCGCGCCGCGCGTGTCCCCGCGATAGATCCTCCGCGCTATAAAGGACAGGGACTCCAGCTTGCGAAGGAACTCCTTGTCGAAAAGATCCGCGTCCATCAGTCCTGGTCCGGCCGCACCTTTTCCAGCACGTCGTCGATGATCCGCTCGGGGGATATCCCCTCCGCCTCGCCCTCGAAGTTCAGGAGGATCCTGTGCCGCAGCGCCTGCCGGCAGACCGCCTTCACGTCGTCGAACCCGGCGTTCATCCTGCCGTCAAACAGGGCCTCGGCCTTGGCGGCAAGGACCAGGCTCTGCGGACCCCGGGGGCTCGCGCCGTAGCGGACGTAGCGGGAGACGAGGTCCGTGGCGGCTGGCGCGCCCGGCCGGGTGGCCAGCGCGAGCCGGATGGCGTACTCCTTGACGTGGGTTGCGACAGGCACTTCCCGCACCAGCGCCTTGATCCGCGCCACAGCCTCCGCGTCCATTATCCGGGCAAGCGGCTGCCGCGCGGCCGCCGTGGTCCTGTCGATGATCAGGGAGACCTCCTCCGCGGTGGGGTAGCCGAGGGTGAGCTTGAAGAAAAACCGGTCCAGCTGCGCCTCGGGCAGGGGATACGTGCCTTCCATCTCAATGGGGTTTTGGGTCGCAAGCACGATGAACGGCGAGTCCAGCCGGTAGGTCGTGCCCCCAACGGTCACCGTCTGTTCCTGCATGGCTTCCAGGAGCGCGGACTGTGTTTTCGGCGTGGCCCTGTTGATCTCATCGGCCAGCACGATGTTGGCGAACACCGGCCCCTTCTGGAAGCGCACGAACCTGCGCGTGGCCGCGCTCGCCGCCGCGGCCTGCGTCTCTTCCTGGACCAGGACATTGGTGCCGATGATGTCGGCGGGCATCAGGTCAGGGGTGAATTGAATCCGCGAGGTGGCCACGTCCAGCACCTGGCCCAGGCACTTGATCAGCGTGGTCTTGCCCAGCCCCGGCACTCCCTCCAGCAGCGCGTGGCCGCCGCAGAACATGCAGAGAAGAACGTCGTGCACGATGCGCTCGTGGCCCACGATGTCCTTTCCGATCTCTGTTCTCAGAGAGCGCACGCTGTCGCTCGCCCATGCCGCCTGTTCCCGCGCGTCCATTTTCTCCCCCGCCATGGCCCTACTGGGCCGCGCCTGCCTTTGACATTCCGATGACCGTGAAATAGCCCTTCACGTACTCCTTGAGCGCCAGGGGGACTTCGTCCCCTGCCAGGGCGCTTTCCGCCTGCCGTGCGTATTGGCTCACCATAATTGCGTCCGGCAGCCTTGATCCCGTGCCTTCGGGGAGGGCGCGCGCCAGAAGCCGGGTCAGGTCACCCTCCCCAAGCGTGCCCTGCGCCCGCAGGGAAGGCCCGGCGCTCCCCTCGGTAATGGCGGTTGGCGGACCCTTTTTCACCTGCGCGGGAGTCGAACCAGGACCGGTTCCGGGCTGCGCGGAAGTGTCATCCTCCCCGCTCTGTCCGCTTCCCTGTCCGCTCTTGTCTCCCTGCCCCGGCTCCGTGTCTGATCCAAGGGCCTGCGAGCCGCTGACTGACGGGGGTTCGGCCGAGGCGGAGCCTCCCTGTTGTTCACCCTTCGGCCTCTGAGCCGTGGAAGCTGACCCCTGCCCCGAGCCGTTGGTTCCATCGGGAGAAGAGAGCCTGTTCCTGGCCTGGCGAAGCTTGTCCAGCGCGCCGCCGAGGTCCTTGAGGCCCTGGTCCTGGCCGCTAGCCCCGGCCTCCATTCCCGGTGGTCCTTGCCCGGCCGTGCCCTCGCCCCCTCCTGCTTCGGATCCCGCTCCATTGCCTCGCGCGTCGCTACCGGCCTGACCAGACCCGTTCTGCGCGAGCATCTCCTGCAGCCGAAGCTGGTACTCTTCCATGATCCTGGTTTCAAGGTCCGACATGCGCTCGAGGGCTTCGTCCGGCCCAATCTTCCGATCAGCAAGGTCCTGCCCTAACTGCGCCAGCTCCTGGGAGAGGGCCAGGCCGCGGTCCAGATTGTCCGCGCGCGCCGCATCCTGAAGCTTCTCGCCGTACGCGCGCAGGTCTTCCCCCAGAATGGCCAGCTCGGCCGACCGCGAATTCCGCTGGGGAAACAGGGAGCGAAAATCCACGGGAAAGAGGAGCGCGGCCGCAATCAGGGCTGCGAGCGCCGGCAGGAAAGGCAGGAACGGGAGATGCTGTCGGCCCAGGACCTTCCGGGGAGAGTACCGGCAGAGCAGGTCAGCGGCGTCTTGTATGACGGCCTCCGAAAAAGTTCCAGCCTCGGGTCCTCTGGCAAGCTCCAGCGCCGTGCTGGCCAGCTCCCGGCTTCCCAGGGACTGGTCAGCCCTGATCAGGAGCTGCCGCCTGTCGGTGCGGCACGCAAGCGCGGAGACCACTCCCGCAAGCAATCCCGCTCCAGCGGAGCACGCCGCGATGAGCAGCGCTGAGACAGGCAGGGCCACGGTTGCGGAGAGAGCGGCGGCAGCCAGCCCCGGCAGAAGGCCATAAAAAAGACCAATGGTCCCCCGGCGGACTGCAAGGTCCCTCCGGGCGCGCCGAGCGAGCCTACGCACACGGCCCTGAAACCGTTCGCGGTCCGATATGTGATGGGGGTCACGCATCGGGGCCCTTGCCGCTCGCGTTCTTCGCTTCGGCTTCCCTGGCCGCGCGCGCGCGTCTTCTGGTCCCGTGCAGAACGGCAAACACGGCTCCCGCGAGCAGGAGCGCGACGCCCAGATTGATGAGCGCGCTAAAACCGGAAAGGGAAACCCCGCCGACGGCCTGCCGGAGCGAACCCGCGGCATTCCGCGGCGAAAGGCTCATCACGGCGGAGAAGGGGTTCACCGCTGGCAGGAAGAGAAGCGTGACGATGAGGTACAGCACGATGGTCGGAATAAGGATAAGGTCGCGCGTCAGGGCGCGCTCGCCGACGATGGTCAAAACGAGAAGCCCGTACATCCGCGCGGCAAGGCCGGCCGCGCCGATCACGGCGAGAGCCAAAAATGCCTGCATGAGGGCGACCCCGGCCACTGCCAGGGAGGCAAGAAGGAACGGCGCGCCCAGGGCAAGCAGGAAAAGCGTGTGCATCACCGCAAACCCCGCCTTGCCGGCAACAACGGAAAACAGGGATACGGGCGTGAGCGTCACATACTCCTGCAGTTGAACGAGGGAATCAGGGGAAAAATCCTCGGATCCATAGCGCACGCTGAGGTACAGGAGGAAGCCGAGAAACCCCGCCGCGACCACGGTGAAAGCATCGGCGAGCGGCACCGCGCGCAGCGCCGACTCAAACGAGCCGCGGGGCCAGACCGCCAGCAGGATGAGCCCCAGGGCGCCGGGCACGAGGAGGTATGTGCGCAGGATGCTCCCCTGCGCAAAGTAGGCGCGTATCCCCTGGTCCATGAAAGGATTGCCGCTGACCTTCATTGCATCTCCACCAGCACCAGGGTGAGGGCGGGCCGATCGATCGCCCGCACTGTCCCTGAAAAGGAGACGGGGAGGAGCGGATCATCCAGCCAGCCGATGATGACCCCTGAGCCCGCATCCACGCTTCCCGCCTCCAGGCTCCACAGAGCGTCTTTCCGCGCGTCGCCGGTCAGCTTTGCCCGGGCGTCTGGGCCGCGCGCGTCCACTCCGTCCTTGGCTTCAAAGGAACGGGATGCCTCGCCGCCTGCCGCAATGTCCCCAATGGGATAGCCTCGGCCGTTTGTCAAGAAGAAGCATCCGCGCAGCGACCTCGGGCCGGGATTGGATACCGCAACCCGCAGGGTGGAACCCTGCCGGGCGACCTCCGCGGCAACGGGAAAAGGTACGACGTCATGGAAAACGTACAGCCGGGTTCCGAACCTTGGAAGCGTCACGCCGTGGATCGTGGTGCGGCCGTTGAGCGCCACGGTCATGCTCCTGTCCACTGAGTCGCGTTCCTTCGCCGCGACGGTCCGGGGGCCTTCCTCATCCACCGTCGCCTCAGTGGAGCCCAGTGACACATCCACGGCGCCCGGCATTGCCGTGACCAGCCCGATTCTTCCCGTGACCAGGGCCAGACCGTCGCCGGATCTCACCTCCACGCGTGAAGATTCGAGGACCTGCGGTTCCGGCCGGAAGAGCACCCGGTTGAAGGCTATCCAGCCGTAGAGGCATGCGGCCAGGGGAATGACGGCGAGAAGAATCACGCGCAGCCGGGCCGCGAGCTTGCGGGAGGTTCGGCCCGCCAGAAGCGGGAAAAGGAGCGCGAAATACAACGCCGCGAATATCAGCACGCTTACCGCTGAAGGAAAGGAGAGGGGCGGCGCGCCGAGAGCCGCCTTCATCCAGGGATCGTCCATTGGATCCCTCGCGCCGGCGCCGAGGGTTGGCTGCCTGTCCCTTCCCGCCATGAGACGCCAGAGGGCAAGCGTGCCGTCCCAGGAGGCGAGCGGCTGCAGCGTGGGATCGAATGCGGTGAACCAGATCGTGCCTCGGCCCAAGGCGCGCCGCACGATCACGGGCACGCCGTCTTCAGCCGCCACGATCGTGCCCGTGGTGAGCCGGGACTCGGCGACAACCATCCCTCCCCGGGGGCCGCGCGGCACGCCCGCGAGCGAGGCAATGGAAGGCAGCCCGTCACGCTGGATGAGGCCCGTGACCTCCACGGGGAGCAGCCGCGCCAGGCCCGCGCCCGCGTGCTGGAGCGCGGCTGACCCGCCCGTAAAGACGAGCGTTCCGCCGGTGACAACCCACTTCTCCAGGGCCGCCACCTGCGCGAAGCGAAGCTGCTGGAAATACGTGTCATGCACAACGACCATGTCCACGCCGTCGTAACCGGGCCAGGTCTCCGGCAGATCGTCGATTCTCGGATACACCACCCGCACGGTCCCGGTGCTGTCGGAGAGCCCGGCCATCGCGTCCAGCGTCAGCTCGCTGCTGATGCCCGCCACCAGCCTGTCCGTGGTTGTCTGGGAGCGCAGATCGACGTTCTGGCGCGCGAGCTCCGCGCCGCCGGAGGAGACGCTGACCGTGAGGGAGCGCGAATCGCTCGGCACCGGTATGAGGAAGGGCAGCCTGCGGGTGGCGCCATCGGCAAGGACCGTTTCCCGCGTGAAGGAGCGGCTGCCCCGGTTTGCGCGGACGCTGCTGCCCCATGTCACCTCCAGCTCGACCACGACGGAGACGCGCGCGCTCGCGCTTTCAACGCTCACGATGACGGGGGCAAATCGTCCCTCGCGCGCGATGCCGTTGAACCCGACCAGGGCATCGCAGCGCACCAGGGGCAGGGATTGGGCGGAGAGGGATGTTGCGATGAAGAAGATCAGGGAGATGAGCTGAAACGGGTTTGGACCGGGCCGCCGCGGCCGGCGCTTCCCCTCTCTGCCGCGCTCCTCCATGGTTCTAGTATACCGTTGCCGCGGCGCGCATCCAATGGTCTTTTCTCAGGCGTCCCGAGCATTCGCTCCAGCGGCCCGGCCGCCGCCGCGCTCCTCCACCAGCGAATCAAGCATCAGGTCGCCGTCGAAAATGAAATGCGCGATGAACCGCCGGCCCTGAAGGAGGAGGGGAAGCCACAGGGCGTCGTCCGCCCACATCCTCTCATACGGGATCCTGTCCACGGGCGTCCAGATCGGCGCCGCCTCCCGGGTCTCGCACAGCTCTCCCTCGAAGCCTGAGCCGGTGAACACGGCGCCGTGCAGCGAGTAGCCGTCCATGAACTGAAAGTACAGCTCCCCGGCCTCCCGCACGCCGGTGGGCGTCACGCACAGCTCCTCCTGCACCTCGCGGATGGCGCCCTCCATGGCCGTCTCCCCGGGATCGATGCGGCCGCCGGGGCCGTTGATCTTGCCCGCGCCCAGTCCGGTCTTCTTGTGAATCAGGAGGATGTTGCCGTCCCGAAGCACAAAGAGAAGCGTCGCCTTCTCCGTGGGCACCCATGTCGTCCAGTCGATCTCGCGCACCAGCCGCGGCTGTTCCATGCCTTCAACCTCACTCCATGCCGGCGCTGAGCGCGCGCAGGAGGTTCCCGCCCAGAACCTTCGCGACATCCCCCTCTGCAAACCCCTCGGTGAGAAGCGCCTCCGTGAGCCGGGGAAGCTGAGCGCAGTCTTCCAGGCCGTCGATGGTCTCCTCGAAGCCGTCCCAGTCCGCGCCAAGACCCACGTGGTCGATGCCCGCCCTTTCGACCGCGCGGGAGATGACCCGCACGACCTGGTCGATGCCCACGCTCGTCTTGGGCTCAGCCCGAGGCCCGGCCAGGTGATCGGGAAGAAAGTCGATGCAGGCCACTCCTCCGGTGCGCGCGATGGCATCCAGCTGATCGTCGCGAAGGTTGCGCGGGTGATCCCAGAACGCGCGCAGGCCGGTATGGGAATCGATGACGGGCCGCCGCGCCAGCGCCATCGTGTCCCAGAATGCGCTCTCGTTCGAATGGGCAAGGTCGATGATCATGCCGCGGCGACCCATCTCCCCCACCAGCTCCTTGCCGAAAGGCGTGAGGCCGCGGCCCTCCCCTTCGGCAAAGCATCCCCGCGCGGCCTCATTGTCGTGGTTGTGCGTGAGGGTGATGCCCCGGATGCCGAGCCGGTGGAAGAGGTCGAGGTTCTTCATGCTGCCCCGCAACGGCGAGGCGCCCTCAAGGAACAGCAGAAACCCGAATGCGCCGGGCCTGCACGCGTCCGACAGGTCGCGAGCGCTCAAGATCCGGCGATACGGGGGCCGCAGTCTTGCGTTGCTCGGCGAATCCAGCACGGCATTGATGGCGTGAAGGAAATCCAGCGCATACTGCAGGGCCGCAAGGTCTTGCTGCTCGGGAGGCGTGTACGCGGCCATGATCTGCACGTTCTGCCCGGTCTCGCGCAGCCGTCGACTGTCCAGATGCCCCTGCCTCTTGTCTCCGAAGAACCCCTCGGGGTCCGAGAGGTATCGGCAGATCGAGTCCGCGTGGCCGTCGATGATCACGGCGCGCCTGTGTAGCTTCACCGCCCTGCTGCTGGAAGTATTCATGGCCAGGAGAGACTATACGATCACCCCCAACTGTTCAACGCCGCCCGGGAAAACCTCACGGCGTGAAGGGGCGGGGCAAGGCGGCGCTCTATCTCTTTAAATGAAAAGAAATTGACGAGAATCAATTTTTTATTGCAATGCTTTTTGCCCGGGTCTATAATGCCCCTGATGAAGCACATTCATCACTGAAGGGGATTGTGAGAAGCAGGGGCCTCCCAATGGAGGTGAAGGTCTCTCAAAGAGAGCTACCTCAACATGCGCCTCTCACATCCCCTTCCTCGTGTCCAGGCGCCTTCCCGATCCGAGCCATCCCTGATACGCCCGGTTTTTCCAGCAAATGCCGCCAGCGGCGATGGTATTACGCAAAAAGCGAACCGATTGCCCTGATGATCCGGGGCACAACGCTCGGAGCAAAGACGCGCAGGCCGGAAACCACCTGCAGGATGACGCACACGGCGATCACCAGAAGAAAGACGTTTGGGATGAGCGGCGGGGCAAAGCCGCGCACGAGAAGGCCAGAGAAAAGGTAGGCGGCCAGGAGCGCAGCCGCGGCTATAATGAAAGAGGCAACGCAGCTTGCCGCGATCCTGATGCCGCTCCCATCGCCGAACAGGTGCGCGACGACGTCGAACCCGAACCGGGCCCCGATTCCGTACGCAAGCAGGAGCCCCGCAAGCAGGGAGGCGGCGATCCTCAGGCCGCGGCGCGACCGTTCGGCCGCCTGGCGGATCCCCAGGCACGCGGCGGCCATCACCAGCAGGTCAATGGACGGTGAAAGAAGGGAAGCCGCGGGAGATGCCGCGGAGAGCGCCGGCAGGTTGAGAAGCAGGTCAAAGAGGAGAAGCCCAGCCAGCAGGCTGGCAATGGGTTTCAGCCGCCGCACGCGCTCCTGCGCCATTTTACGGGGCCGGGCGGGGAAGCACCTTCAGGTACATGGCCTTCGCGTCACCCGGAGCATAGAAATCCTCCAGCTCCGCGACCTGTGCGTACCCCCGCGCCAGATAGAACGCGCGGGTGGGGGTATAGGAGGGACGGGCGGAGGTCTCGATATAAATCCGCTTTCCGCCGAGGGCGGCGATCGCCTCCTCGGTCTTTACCAGGAGCCGGCTGCCGAGGCCCTTGGCGCGGAAGCCGGCGTCGACCACGATCCAGTACAGGTCGAAGCTCTCCTTTGTGCAGGCGATGGGGCCATAGCTCGTATACCCCACTGTCCGGCCTTCTTGCTCGGCAAAGAGGAAGTGGTAGCCGCACCGGGGGCCCTTTGCCAGCCGGTCTTCCACAAGCTCCACGGCGATCTCCACTTCCTCGGGATAGAAGAAGCCGGTGGACTCGGTGATGGCCCGGACCGCCTGAACATCCTCAGGGGTAACGGTGGCGCGAAAAACGATCTCTGGGGCGTTCATAGGATGCGCTCCCCGGCGTCCGGGAAGGCCCGCCGCGTCGCCTCCACGACGATCCTGCGAACCACCTCCTCAATCGTCAGGCCCGCTCTTTGCGCGGCCGCCAGGAAGCCGGCATCCGGGGAGAGGCAGGGATTGGTGTTGATCTCCAGGATCCACGGCCGGCCCGCTCCGTCCACGCGGAAATCCACCCGGGCATACCCGCGCAAGCCGAACGCTCGCCAGCATTCCCTGCTCAGCCGGTTCAATCGCCCCACCATCTCCACGTCCTCGGCCGGAAAATCAAATCGCCGCGGGGTGTTCTCGAATTCGAACGATCCCTGCTCCCACTTGGCGCGGTATCCCACGACCTTTGGCTTTCCCTCGGGATACCCCAGGAAAAGTATCTCGGCCGCGGGAAGGCTTTCCGGCTCCCCTTCCTCTGCCGGAGCCAGCAGGGCCAGATTGAACTCGCGGCCCTCGATGAATCCCTCGACGAACAATTGTTCGATGGGCTCGTTGGCGGCGCGCCGCCGGGTTTCGGCGGAGAGCTCCGTCTCGGACCCCGCCACGGAGCTGTCCGCAAGCCCGATGGAAGCATGCTCCCATACCGACTTCACGATCCAGGGCGGGGGGAACGGCGGCGCGCCGCGCAGCGCGTCGGAGGCCGTCATCCACGGAGGCGTGTCGATCCCCGCGGCCGCGAGGGTTTTCTTGCCCAGCAGCTTGTGGGAAGTGAGCATGATCGCTTCGCACGGCGCCCCGGTGTATGTGATACCCATGCTGTCGAGCAGGGACGGCGCAAGGTGGATCAGGCTGCCCCTGCCATGGATGCTTTCCACAAGGTTGAAGGCCAGGACCGGCCGCGCGGCCTTGAGGACCGCCGCCGCCACGCCCAGGTCCAGGGACACGGGCACGTCAATGAGGGGGTAGCCCAGACCGTGCAGCGCGGAGCGCACGGCATTCACCTGCACAAACGTATCAGCCTCATCGGCCGGTGCGGACGGATCCACGCGGCCGTACAGGAGAGCGATCTTCGGCTGCGTCATGGGAGGAAGGAGGCGGAGGCCGCACGGGAGAGCGCCGTGCCGAAGGCCGGCACGGCGCGGAGGTTTCTCATCAGGAGCGCTCTTGTCCCGAGCCTTCAGTATCCGGGTATCGGAAAAGCAGGCCCTGATAGTTGCGGAGGATCAGGTCGTCTCCGTCGCGACCGGCCGCGTATTCGGGAAGCAGCGGTATCTTTCCGCCTCCCCCGGGGGCGTCGATCACGTATGATGGGACGGCATAGCCGGAGGTGTGTCCCCGCAGGCCCTGAATGATCTCAAGACCCTTCCGCACGGGGGTGCGGAAGTGAGCGGAGCCCAAGATTGGGTCGCACTGATACAGGTAGTAGGGCTTCACCCTGGCCTTCAGGAGCCCGTGCATCAAGCGCTTCATCGTATCGACGTTGTCGTTGATGCCCGACAGCAGCACGGTCTGGCTTCCCAGGGGGATGCCCGCGTCCGCCAGACGGGCGCATGCTTCCACCGTCTCCGGCGTGAGCTCCTCCGGGTGCGTGAAGTGGATGCTCATCCACAGGGGATGGTAGCGCTTGAGGACCCGGGTGAGCGATGTCGTGATCCGCTGGGGCATCACGACCGGAACCTTGGTCCCTATGCGCAGGAACTCCACGTGCGGGATCCGCCGCAGCCGGGAGAGCAGCCAGTCCAGCTTTTCATCCGACAGCGTGAGGGGATCGCCGCCCGACAGCAGAACGTCGCGCACCTCCGGGTGGGCGTCGATGTAGGAGATCGCCTGCTCCCATTGGGACTGGAAGAAGATGCTGTTGTTGTCGGGGTTCTCCACCATGCGCGACCGCGTGCAGTAGCGGCAGTTGGAGGCGCAGGTGTTGGCCACCAGAAAAAGCACCCTGTCCGGGTACCGGTGCACGATGCCCGGCACCGGGCTGTCCCTGTCCTCGCCCAGCGGATCCTCCGCTTCTCCCGGCATGCGCAGGTACTCGTCCGTGACGGGTATCATGGTTCGGCGCAGCGGCTGCTCGGCATTGTCGGGATCCAGCAGGCTGAGGTAGTACGGCGTGATCGCAAAGGGCAGCGCCCCGGTGTGGCGCGCGATCGCCGTCCGTTCGTCATCGGTCAGCCGCACCATCTTCGAAAGATCCTCAAGGAAGCGCACGCGGTTGCGCAGCTGCCAGCGCCAGTCGGACCATTCAGCGGACGTGGCAAACGGGAAGAAACGCGCGCGGAACTCCTCTGATCTTTTGGAAACGACGAACTTGGGAGGGAGAGGCGGGGCTTTCTTGAACGAACGGGAATAGGAAGTAAACGGCGGGATCGTAGTCCGGATGCCGGCCAGTTCGGCAAGGTCCTGGACTACGGGCATGGTACCTGGAGGTTCTGCCTCCTCAGTGCTTAGCACCTTGGTTTCCATTTCTGTCGGAACTCCTTCGCTGCAACCAGTCTTCAGGAAGGAGGACCAGGCTCCTTCCTTCGGGTATCGGGTCTCCACGTCCTATCAGGTTTTATTCGACCTGAGAACGGCGGGCCGCCTGCAACATCCCTGTACGTGGCGCCCGTGGACGTCCCTGTCCCGGGTTCCCCTCCCCATGAATCTCTTCCAACAATACATACTACACATGAAAAACAAATGCAAGAGGTTTCAGCGTTCAAGAAAGAAATTTCTCCGTCCTGACGCGCTTCCACTTCACTGCCGTCAAGTAGTGTATCGGCGCGGCCGTCTAAAATCTGATAGACTCTCCGGCATGCCCCGCATCGCCGTCGTGGGAGGAGGTCCCTCCGGATTCATGGCCGCCCTCACCGCCGCCTCATCCAGCCCGGGCTCAACGGTGGACGTCTTCGACGCCGGGGTGCCGCTGGCCACGATCCTTCGCACGGGCGGCGGGAGATGCAATCTCACCAACGCCCTCTGCCAGATAAGAGAGCTGGCGGCCCACTACCCCCGCGGCGGCTCCTTCCTCCTCTCCGCCCTTTCCCGGTTCGGCACGGCCGAGGCAATGGAATGGTTCCAGTCCCGGGGGCTCGCCCTCGTGGAGGAGGAGGAAGGCCGTGTCTTCCCCCGGTCCGGTCGGGCGGAAGACGTCCGCGACCTCCTGGCATCGGAAGCGCGGAAGCTGGGCGTGCGCGTTCATGCAAGGTCGCCGGTGCTGCGCGCTGAACGGCTTGACCAGGGATTCCATGTGACCGCCTCTCGCGCAGGCGGCCATTTCGACAGGCTGGTCATCGCCACTGGCGGCGACAGGAAAGAGGGTGAGGGTTCCGGCTACCGGCTGGCCCGGTCCCTGGGACACTCCGTCACTCCGCTGGCGCCATCACTCACCGGCCTGGTGACGGCGGAGCCGTGGCCGGGGACCATCGCGGGCCTCACGATGCGCGGCGCACGGCTTAAGGCCTTTTTCGAAGGGAAACAAGCGGCTGACGAGCGCGGAGACCTCCTCTTCACCCACGAAGGCGTTTCCGGGCCCCTGGCGTTCCGCGTCTCCTCCCGTTGCGCTTTCCTCCGCATCACGCCCCGCTCTCCCCTCCACATGGAGCTGTCCGCCCTCCCGGACAAGAGCCGGGATGAGATCGAGGAATCCCTTATTGCGGGACTGGCTGCACGACCCCGGCAGCGGGTCGTCTCGGCGCTTCGAGTCCTGGTCCCGCGATCCCTGGCCGATGTGGTGCTCACCCTGGCGGGAGTGGATCCGGGACTTTCCGGATCGCAGCTTGCCCGGGAAAAGAGAAAGACCATCGCGCGGCTGGTGGACCGGCTCCCTCTCACCGTGATCGCCCGGCAGAAGGCGGGAGAAATGGTCACCGCGGGGGGAATCCCGGTCTCCGAGGTGGATCCACGAACCATGGAATCACGTCTGGCGCCCGGGCTGTACTTCTGCGGGGAGGTGCTGGACATTGACGGGTTCACCGGCGGCTTCAACCTCCAGGCGGCATGGTCCACAGGGTACCTGGCGGGGCTCGCTGCGGGCCTCTGAATAAGGTATGTTAGTGCTGCCATGCAAAAAGATCTGATCACTAATGAGAGCGCCGGCCCCGGGTTGGCTGACCGCGCAATCCTGGTCGGCGTGGAGCTGAAGGGAAAGAAGTCCGCATGGACCATCCAGGATTCGCTGGACGAGCTGGGAAGGCTGGCGGTGACCGCTGGGCTCACCGTGGCTGGCTCAATGTCGCAGAAGCTCACGCATCCCGACCCCGGCACGTGGATAGGATCGGGAAAGGTGCTGGAGCTGAAGGAGCTTCTTGCGGCGGAGGATGCCCGGTACGTGCTCTTAGACGACGAGCTCTCTCCCGGACAGCAGCGGAAGCTTGAAGAGGGGCTGGGGGAAGGCGTGCGCGTCATCGACCGCACCCGGCTGATCCTCGATATATTCGGCCAGCACGCGCTCAGCAGGGAAGGCAAGCTGCAGGTGGAGCTGGCCCAGCATCAGTACCTCCTGCCGCGTCTGGCGGGGATGAGGGCAGGGCTTGCGCAGCAGGTGGGTGGCACGGGAGCCGGCCCGGTGGGCCTCAGGGGACCTGGGGAGACCCAGCTGGAGATGGACCGGCGCCAGGCGCGCCGAAGGATCACCGCCCTCCGTCGCGAGTTGGAACAGTTGCGCGGCCAGAGGAGCCGGCACCGCGAACGCCGGGAAAGCTCCGGGCTGCCCGTGATCGCCCTGGTCGGGTATACGAACGCGGGGAAAAGCTCCCTCCTGAACGCGCTCACCGGCGCGGGAGTGCTCGTGCAGGACAAGCTGTTCGCCACACTCGACCCCACCACCCGTCGGCTGAAGCTCCCCGGCGGCAGGGAAGCGCTCATCACCGACACCGTCGGCTTCATACGGAAGCTCCCCCACCATCTCATTGCCGCGTTCCGGGCAACCCTGGAAGGGATCGAGGAGGCATCCCTGGTCGTTCATATCGTGGACAGTTCGCATCCCCGTGCCGCGGAGCAGATCGCGGCCGTGGACGGTGTTTTAAGCGGCATAAAGATTGCATCAACCCCCCGGCTCATCGCCTGGAACAAGATCGACCTTCTCCCGGATCAGAGCGCGATCGGCGTGCTCGGGGCCGCTCACGAGCATGCGTGTGCCATCAGCGCCAAGACAGGGGAGGGACTCGATGGATTGCTGGTGAAGATGGAAGAGTTGCTCGGCGAAGGGCTCGTCGACGTGAGCCTCGTGATCCCCTACAACCGCTACGATCTGGTGCAAATGGTATATGAGCACGGGTCTACAGTATCGAAGGAGGACACGGCCGGCGGCGTTCGGTTGCGCGCCTCCATTCCCGCCGCTCTCTCCTGGAAGCTCGCCGAGTTCGTGACCAAGGAACCAGGCGCCTGACGCGCGCGCCGCACGCGGCAGGATCGCACCCATCGGGCCGCACGCTGGGCTTATGAAGGAGCCACCCCTGACCTGCGCCGGTATTCGGCGTAGGTGACGAATTTTTCAGCGGTCTTGTCGGCCTTCCCCGGCTCGATGAAGACCACGGTGTTGCGGCTCCGCTTGGCCGCATACAGCGCCTTGTCTACCTTTTCCACGGCCTTCTGCAGCTCGAGGATTCCGGTAACGTCGGCCACCCCGATCGACAGGGTGCCGCAGGGCTGCCCGCCCTCCTCGCCGACCTTCCGCACGTCCTGCATCCCCTCGCGCGCGAGCACCCTGCCTTCCTGCGCAAAGCGCAGCCGCTCGGCGAGGATGATCCCGGTGTGCAGGTCCGAAGGCACGACCACGAGCATCTCCTCCCCGCCATAGCGCACCGCAAGGTCTCCCTCCCGGATGTTGTCCAGGAGCATTCCCGCCGTCGCCTTCAGTATATCGTCGCCCCGGGGATGGCCCAGCGTGTCATTGACCCATTTGAAATGGTCGATATCGATCATGAGAAACGCCAGCGGCGTGCGCCGGGCTCGCATCCGTTCGAGTTTCCGGGGAAGCTCATTAAGGAAGTAGTCCTTGTTCCTCAGACCCGTCAGGGCATCGATGAACTGGCCCGGGAATTGCTCCATCAGCGTGGCCTGCAGCGACGCCAGCGTATCCCTGCCCCGGGCCGCGTGCTCCTTGTCCCACGCCGCCCGGTCCTCTGGCGATGCGACCGCGGCGCCGTGCCCCGTACGCGCCGCGGGACCCTTGGGGTCGTTCAAGAGGGAGTCGTAGAGGTACGCAACGCCCCGAAAGACGTCCATGTACGCCACCTGGGCCTTGCCCGGGATGTCGAGCACCGTCCCCCTGTGCCGCGCCTCGATCCAGCGCTTGATCTGCCGTGTGACGGGACGAAAGTCCACTGATCCCGGACGCGCCGCCGCGATGAAATCGACGATGCCTGTTTTTTCCAGGTCCGCCATGATCTTCCTGCTCACCGGGTCCTGGGCCGCGATGGTGCTCTGGTTGATCGCCCTCCCCGCCTCTGTCAGCAGCTCCGAGAGGTGAGCCGCAAGCTCGAAGAGCTTCGGCCCGTCGTACAGCTCCCGCGCGCTGACGATATGGCCGAAGTTCCTGATTGCCCGATTGCGCAGCTGGTTGATCCTCTCCTCGATGCCGCGCGCCCGCTCGCTCTCGCGGAAGAGTTTCACCATCCGGGGATCGCCCTCCAGCTCCCGCGCGTACTCCCGGACCGCGTCCAGGTAGGGCTCGAACAGCCGGGGATACGCGTCGCGCCAGGCGGCGCGCAGAGAGACGAATCCGGCGGCCAGGCCCTCGCGGCTGCAGCATTTTTCCAGCGCGTACGGGTCCAGCGAGGAGAGCAGGTCGTCCAGGAAGGAATGGAAGACAAGGATGAGCCCCATGATATCCGTGGAGGACAGCAGCTCCAGGTCCGCGGCGCGGGCCTGGAACGCGGGGGTGCGCGTGAAGACCCTGTTGGAGAAATAGGGAAGCACGAACTCGCCCTGGTCGATGCGCTCGATGCCGGATCCGGGAAACAGGGAGGAGAGCATCGCGAAGGTTCCCTCAAAACGGGCGCTGATCTTCTCCGCCTTCTCCTGCTCCAGGCGCGCCAGCTCCCGCGCCTGGCGTTCCCTCATCTCCTTCTCCCGCAGCTCGCGCATCCTGCGCTGCCAGCCCTCCCACGTGAGGATGTCCTCCTCGCGGACCTCCAGCAGCTCCCGAACCGCCGCTGTCTTGTCGGGGCTGGCGTCCTGCTCCAGGTAGAAGCCGGCGATCATTTTCAAAAGGGCTGGGTACAGCTCGTGGGCGACGCGGCGCAGGTTCTGAAGGCCGGCTCGGAACAAGCCCTCCGCTTCGGCCAGCTCCGTAGCGGCCCTGGGGCCGGCGTCATGCGCAAGGTTCACCTCCCGCGCGACATCGATCACCGTCTCCAGCTTCTCCTGCTCAATGCCTGCCGTGATCATCGAGAGCCGACAGCCGTCCTTGACCACACGGGCCAGCTCTGCCACGCTCACCCGCCTGCGGGCGCGAAGGCTCGTGCAGAGGTGGGCAAGACTCACGCGCAGCATTTCGTAGGGCTGGGTGAATACCGTGAAGTACTCCACCGCAAAGGGCTCGCGCGCCTGCAGAGAGGCAAGTGCATCCGCGCCCGCGGTGCTTTGTGCATCCGATTGGCGCCCGGCCGATGCCGGCGCGCGCCTTCCCAGGAAACGGCCGGCGCTGAAGCGCAGGGCGTCAAGGGTGTCAATGAAGGAAAGGTGGAAAGGGTTTCCCCCCCGGTATCCCTTCTCATCGGCCAGGAGGCGAATGAGCGCCCTGTTTGCATAGTCCCCCCGCGCGCGGTCGAAGAGGCTTATAAAATCATCGAAACGCTCGGGCAGCCGGGTGATGAGGAAGCCGTTGCGGAAGGCGTAGCGATTGATGCGCCGGCGCAGCCACGAAGGGATCTCGGGGAGCCAGTCCACCGCCCTGCGGCCGCGGTCATCGGCCGCGGCGCCAGGCTTGCGGGCCGGTTCCGCGCCCGGTTTCCGCGCGCTGGTCGCGCCCGGGCCGGCCGCGGGGGGAAGGGTCCGGAGCGTCGACGATCGGCGCCTCTCCTCGATCGCCTTCTGGGCCCTCCATTGCTCGAGCGCCGCATTCGATCGCCGCCTGGCCTCCTCTTCACCGTACCCTTTCTCGCGGAGGGAGCGGTACACCTTCTTGATGTCTTCCGGTGCGACTCCCTGCCGGAGGAGGTTGTCCATGAGGTTCGGCTTGTCCTTCTCAGCGGAAGGCATGCGTCACATTTCTCCCTATTTCTCAAGAGTATATCATTCGGATGCGGGGAAAGCGAATGCGTCGCGCCCCGGGGGCGCGATGTCGCGGGACATGACCATCAATGTCGCGCGCTCCTGCCATCCGATCTTCTTCCAGAAGCGCTGGCCTTCCCTGTTTCCCGCGATCACGAAAATGTGGCACTTGCGCAGGCCCGCGGCGGACAGGGCGGCCATGCACCTTTCCACCAGGGCGCGGCCAATGCCTCTCTGCCGGTGGCTTCCGACAACAGCGAGGTGATGGAGGTATCCCCTGCGGCCGTCGCTCCCGCACAGCACCGCGCCTGCGATCATGCCCTCCTCCACCGCCACAAAGCTCATTCCGGAATTATGGGAAAGGTAGCGTTCGATATTCTCGCGGCTGTCCGCGTCACTCAGGCCGATGCCTTCCGATGCCTTCCAGAGGGCAAGAGCCGGCTCGTAGTCATCCATCGAAAACTCGCGCAGCATGATACCCATGCCTTGGGTGTACCCGGGCCTTTTCAAACGGTCAAGCGGGTATAGAATAGGCCATGCAGCATTCCGACATTGAGCCGCGGCAATTCTTCGCGGCATACGATTCCGGCGCGGAGCCAGCCGTTGCCAGGCTGCCGCGCAATCCGTATCCCGGCGTCGTGGTCCTCATTGAGGAAGCGGACCGCGTCCTTCTGGTGCGAAGGCAGACCGGGCGTTTCCTCGGCGGCAGGTGGTGCCTGCCTGGGGGATTCATCGAATATGGGGAAAATTTCCTTTCCGCCGGACTCCGCGAGGTCCGGGAGGAGACGGGTCTCTCCGTTCGCATCGATTCGCTTCTCAGCGTGGTCTCCAACTTCCTGGCGCCCCGGCTGCACACCCTGGCTGTCGTCCTGCTCGCGCATCCCCTGGAGGGAGGCGCCTCCCCGCTGCCGGGGGATGACGCGGATGCGGTGGCCTGGCACCCGCTGTCCGGTCCCCTTCCCGAGATGGCCTTCGAGGCGGATGCGCACATCATCAGCAGATACGGCCGTGATCGATTCGAGGGGGCTCCGGTGGATCAGCGCTTTACGCGCGCTGACTCTGAGTAGCGCGAACCGGAACCCCGAGGAGGGGCCGGGCGGCCGACCTGCCGCTCAGCGGCGGGCCCGTCACTCCCCGAGCGCCAGACGGTAGATCTCCACCACGTCCCGGCTGCCCAGCTTTTTGAAGGAGCCGAGATCGCTTTTCTCCGTGGCCTTGCGAGCCATCTCCTCCAGCCTGTCGGCCGGTATTTTCAGCTCCGCGAGGGTGGTGGGAAGCCCAATGCCATGGAAAAACGCCTTCAGCCGTCTGATGCCTTCCTGCGCGGTGCGCTCGGGCGCATCGAAGCGCGGCTCCACGCCCCAGACGGCGGCGGCGAAACGCGCGAACCGGCCGACGTCGGTGCGCCAGACATAGCTCATCCACGCGGGGAACATGACCGCCAGCCCGGCGCCGTGGGCCACGTCGTAGATGCCCGACAGCTCGTGTTCCATCATATGAGTGGCCCAGTCGCCCGTCCGGCCCGTGCTGAGAAGGTCATTGTGCGCCACCGTTCCCGCCCACATGATCTGCGCCCTGGCGTCATAGTTGCGCGGCTCCGCGAGCGCGATCGGCACGTTCTCGATGATGGTCCGCAGCGTCGCCTCGCAGAGCCGGTCGGTGAAGTCCACGCCCGGCTCGCGCGTGAAGTAGCGCTCCATCACGTGCGCCATGATGTCCGCAGCGCCGCACGCGGTCTGCCAGGCCGGGAGGGTGAAGGTGAGCTCGGGATTCATGATCGCGAACTTCGGCCGCATGCATTCCCCGCCCGCGTCCTTCTTGTACTGCCCGTCGTCGTTGGTGATCACCGAGCCGTTGCTCGACTCGCTGCCCGCCGCGGGTATGGTGAGCACCACGCCCACGGGGAGGGATTCCGTGACAGGGAGCTTCTTGAGGTAGAAGTCCCAGACGTCGCCTCCGAAAGGAACGCCGATGGCCATGGCCTTGGCCGAGTCGATGACGCTTCCTCCTCCCACCGCGAGGATGAACCCGATCTTTTTTTCCCTGCAGATCCGGATGCCCTCCCGCACAAGCGCGAGCCGCGGATTGGGCTGCGCGCCGGGGAGCTGCTCATACTGGACCCCCGCCTCCTTCAGCGACGCCGTGATGCGGTCGATGAGTCCCGACTTCTTCGCGCTTTCCCCTCCGTAGTGGAGGAGCACCTTCCTGGCATACGCCGCTGTCTCGCGGCCGGTTTCCGATTCCGCGCCCTTCCCAAAGACGATCTTCGTGGCATTCTGAAACGTGAAATTGAGCATGAAGGCGCCTCCTGTCGGGTCAGTGTGCCCGTATTCTACGGGAGCGGGAACAGCGGGTCAACACGAAATGAAGCTTACCGTCCGTAGGTGCCGAAGATCTCAGCGATGCCCAGAGTATTGCCCTCCATCGCCTTTTCCAATTCCCGCCTCGAAGCGCCCGCGGATATGGTGAGCTTCTCCCTGAGGGCGTACAGCCGAAAGAAGTATCGATGGGGCTTTCCCCTTGGAGGGCTGGGACCTCCGTAGCCGATCCTTCCGAAATCGTTCTTCCCCTGGGCGCTGCCATCCGCCAGGGCCTTGTCCGGCGGCACACCCTCGGCGAGTCCCTTGGCTGCCGCAGGCAGGTTCCAGATCAGCCAATGCACCCAGACGCCTCCGGGGGCGTCTGGGTCAACACACAGGAGGGCAAACGCTTGCGTCCCCGCCGGCGGGTTCTCCCACATCAGCGCGGGGGATACGTTCCTGCCGTCAGCCGTGAACGGCCGCGGAATGCTTCCGCCAGGAGTGAATGCGGATGACAGGATTGAGAAGGTCATGGAGTTTTCTCCTTGTTCAGCGCCGGAGGGCAGGACGACAAGGCATCCTAATGCCACGACAAGGGCGCACAATGACTTCATGCCGTAATGATGCGCCGGGCTTGGAATAATTCAAGCCTGCGGCGGGCATGAAGGCGACGCCTGGCACCAGAGATAGCGGCGAGATAAGCTTGGGCTAACGGCGCCGTGAAGCGAGAACCGAGGGGCAGGGGCTTGAAGCTCTCCCGCGACAGAGCGTACGCTCGACCGTCATGAGTGATATATCAGGCCGTTCGCGTGTTGTTATTGCTGAGACAACCTACCAGACCGCGGCGGATGTCATCGAAGGTCTCATGGACCAGTTTGCCATCGAATGGAGGGGGAAGCGGGTGCTCCTCAAGCCCAACATGCTCGCGGCCTGGCAGCCCGAGCGCGGGGTGACGACGCACCCCGCGATAGTGAAAGCCGTCCTTCGTTCCCTTGAACGCCGCGGCGCGCAGGTGATGGTGGGCGACAACACGGGGTCGCAGACGTACGGAGACGCGGAACGGGCAGCAGAGGTGACTGGCCTGCGCGCAGCAGCGGGAAGCCGCTGGGTGAATTTTGCCACCAGCCCCGTGGAGGTCCCGGTATCTTCCCGGTTCTTCCAGCGGCTCGCTGTCTCCCGTCAGGTGCTCGAAGCGGACCTGATCGTCAACCTGCCCAAGCTGAAGACGCACATGCAGACAACCCTGAGCGGCGCTGTGAAGAATATGTTCGGGATCCTCGTGGGCTCGCAGAAGGCTCGCGTGCACAACGTGTGCGCGCGGATAGATGATTTCGCCGAGGCCCTCGTGGACATCTACTCCATCCGGCCGCCCGCGCTCACCATCATGGACGCGGTGGTCGGCATGGAAGGCAATGGGCCGAGCGGAGGAAAACTGAGAACAATCAACAGGATCATCGCGAGCGAGCACGGAGTTGCCGTGGACGGGGTCTTTGCCGCCATGATCGGGCTTGACCCGGATCGGGTGGGCATTCTCAGGGCTGCTCGCGGCAGGGGGCTGGGCGCGGTGGATGAGGCCGACATTGACGTCCAGGGAGAGATTCCGCGGCTGCGCCGTTTCAGGCTCCCCATGAACGTGGTGGGGGAGGATCTGGCCAGCCGCATCGGCGCCCCGTTCATGGGCACTGTGGCAACGCCAAAGTTCCTATCGCGGCAGGAAGCCTGTACGCGATGCGGCACGTGCGCCAAGGGATGTCCCCGGGGAGCCATCACCCTTGATCCGTTTCCGATTTGGAACTACGAACGATGCATCGGGTGCTACTGCTGCTACGAATTGTGCGAGCATGATGCGATCCGCATCCTGGGACGGATCAGCAGGCTCTTCCACCGCTGAAGGAGGCGTCTGATGAGCAGAAGCATGAAGATAGACTCGAATCCCCGCGCGGTTACGCTGCGCCTGCTGGACGACCTTCTGGGCCGGGCGCCCGACGGCGCCCCGGCGGTCAGGCTCTGGGACGGGACGCGGTGGCCGGATGAACAGGCTCGGCCTGCAACGCTGGTGCTCCGGCATCCGGGAGCGCTCCGCGCCATGTTCTCAGTGGGCAGCGAGCTTGCCCTCTCCGAGGCGTACCTGTACGACGACTTCGACATTGAAGGGAACATTGAGGCTGTATTCGATCTTGCGGACTCGCTGGCTGCGCGCACAGCCGGGTGGCGGAAGAAGCTTTCGATTTTTTCAGGCCTTCGAAAGCTCCCCCTGCCGGGCCGGCACCAGGCGGCCGGGCGGGGACCGGCGCGGCTCCAGGGGAAGCAGCACTCCGTGGAACGCGATCGGCAGGCGGTCCGCTACCATTACGACGTGTCAAACGATTTCTACACGCTGTTCCTTGACAGCCGCATGGTCTACTCCTGCGGCTACTTCGAAACCAGCGACACCGACCTTGATTCCGCCCAGTTGCGCAAGCTCGATATGATTTGCAGGAAGCTGCGCTTGAGGCCGGGACAGAGGCTTCTGGACATCGGCTGCGGCTGGGGCGGCCTTGTCCTCCATGCAGCCCAGGCGTACGGCGTTGACGCCACGGGAATCACCCTGAGCGAACCCCAGGCTTCGTTCGCCAATAAATGGTTCGCGGAGGCTGGAGCGCGCGCGAGCTGCAGGGTGGAGCTCCTGGACTACCGCGAGCTGAAGGAAGACCATCCCTTTGACGCCATTGTGAGCGTGGGCATGTTCGAGCATGTCGGCCAGAAGCTGCTCCCCGCCTATTTCGAGAAGGCGCAAAGGATTCTGAAGCCGGGCGGAGTGTTTCTCAACCACGGGATCGCTTCCCGCGCAACAGACGTCGCATCGGGTGGCCCCAATTTCAGCGACACATACGTCTTTCCAGACGGCGAGCTGGTTCCCATTAACGCAACCCTTCAGGCAGCGGAGGAGGCTGGATTCGAGGTGCGCGACGTGGAGAGCCTGCGGGAGCATTACGCCATGACCCTGCGGCACTGGGTCCGCCGGCTCGAAGCGCATCACGCTGATGCGCTGAAATACGTGGATGAGCCCACCTACCGTGTGTGGAGGCTCTACATGTCGGGATCAGCGCACGGGTTTGCAAGCAGGCGATTGAACGTATACCAGTCTTTGTTGGCGTACCCCGACGCGAAAGGACGGAGCGGCCTCCCCCTGACGCGCGCGGATTGGTTTGCCGGAGAGTGACGTCCGCCGCGCTGTGTGCCGCCTTCGAGCGGCCAGCTCACGCAGGGCCGCGGGGTGAAGCGCCGCCGCCCAGTCCTCTTTCGAGCAGCCTTTCGATGGTGAGCGGCGCGCTTCCCTCGTAGTGGTTGTTCACGTTGAGATACACGGTGAGGCTTCTGTCCCGCATGTCGTTCACCATGTCCACGACCCGTGCAAGCTCCTGATCTTTGGGCGCTATGATCCGGTCCCAGCTCTCGCCGCTCAGCTTTTCCATTCCCTCCCGGTCGGGACCGTGCAGCCGCACCACCGCCGCGCCGCGCAGCATGTGCCCGTGCTTCCGCCAGGTCTCCTCCATGGGCGGCATGTAGTAACCCTGGAGGAAGACGTGGCAGAGGTTTTTTTCAGCAAGAAAGGCGAAGTAGCGCTCGTCCAGCCAATGCGGGTTGCGGGGCTCGATGGCGCAGGGAAGGCTGCGCGGCGCGGCGTCAAAGAACGCGCCAAGGCTTTCCAGGAAGTCGGCCTGCGAAGCCATCTTCTGCCTGTTCAGGTACTCGAATTGCAGCATGAGCATTCCGATCTTGGCGCGCAGCGGCTCCAGGCGTGAAAGAATCTCCTCGAACAGGGGGACGGAGAGAAACTGGGGATTCGGCCGCAAGCCGCTCTCCCCTTTTTTCCTGTAAAAGTGGGTGAGGGAGAGCGCGTTGGGAAGCTTGACCGTGAACCGGAAATCTTCGGGAGTTGCCGCCGCGTACTCCGCGGCGGTCGCGCGCTCCGGCAGGGTCCAAAACCATTGATCGATCTCCACGGAATCGAACCTGCGCGCGTATTCAGACAAATAATCGATTCCCGAAGCCTGGGAATATACCAGCCCTTTCCACGAAGGATACTTCCAGCTACACGTGCCAATCCGCAGCTCTGCCACAGGATAAGTATACATCGCGGCGTCTGCGCATGGAATTGGGGGCCTGTTTCCGCTACAATTTATATGCCGTGAAAAAGAAGAAAGCAGTCGTCGCGTCCCTCCGCCAGTCTCTCTCCTACCAGCCGGTGGAGCTCGCTTTTGGAACAAGCGGTCTCAGAGGCCTGGTGAGGGACATCACAAACCTCGAGGCCTACGTGAACGCGCGCGGGTTCCTTGCCTGGCTCCTGAAAAGGGGCGACATCGCCCCGGGCGGGACGGTGTTCGTGGCAGGGGACCTGCGTCCCAGCACCGGCGCGCTCGTCGCGGAAGACGGGTTTCGGGGCGACATCCTGCAGGCCGTTTTCCGTGCGATCGGTGACGCGGGGCTTGCCGGTAGTTTTCTCGGCGCGATCCCCACCCCCGCGCTCGTGCTCTACGCAATGCGCCGCGCCGCGCCGGGCATCATGGTGACGGGCAGTCACATCCCCTTTGACAGAAATGGGATCAAGTTCACACGGCCCGGAGGGGAAATCGCCAAGGAAGACGAAGCGCCCATTCTTTCCGCGGCGGCCGCGGCGCGAGAGACGGAATACGCGCGGCCGTTCGAGCAGAGCATCTTCGACGAGCGCGGAATGCTGCGTCCCGAGCACCGGGTGTCGATCCCCGAGGCGATCCCTGGGGGACGGGAAGAATACGTGCACCGCTACACCTCGGCGTTTCCTTTAGGGCCGCTGCCAGGGCGGAAGATCCTTGTGTGGCAGCACTCCGCCGTCGGCAGAGACATCGTCGTTGAGATTCTCACTGCTCTTGGCGCCTCTGTCGTTCCAGCGGGCAGGAGCGACGCCTTCGTGGCCGTGGACACAGAGGCGGTGAGCGAGCCCATGCTCGCCGCTGTCCAGGCGCTTGTGGACGCGCACCCGACAGTGGAGGCCGTGGTCTCCACGGACGGCGACGGCGACCGACCCCTGCTGCTGGCCGTGGATCACGGCCGGGCGCGATTCATCCCCGGCGACCTGCTGGGGCTCCTTGCCGTGGGTTTCCTCGGGACCATGCACGTTGCTGTCCCGATCAGCGTGAACGACGCGGTGGACGCGTTCTGCCGCGACAATGGAATCCAGATCGTGAAGACACGGATCGGCTCGCCCCACGTCATCGCGGCCATGAAGGAGATTGGGTGGGAAGGCAATGGAGGGTTCCTCACGGCCGTGCCGGTGCCGGTGCCCGGCGCGGGCGCGCTCCCGCCCCTGCCTACCCGGGACGCCATGCTCCCGATGCTCTGCGCTTTGTACGCCTCCCTTGGGCGTGGAAAGAGTCTTGCCGCGCTTCTGGATTCGCTGCCGAAACGATATGGCAGAGCGCTGCTGATCCGGGAATTCTCCTCGGATGCGGCCCGGGAGATCATGCGCTGGCTCTCGCCATCCGATCCTTCAATCGTCGAGGCGTTTTTCTCAAGCGACGGCCTGAGGGTCAGGGACTCGCAGAGCAGTGAGCGCGCTCTTGCGGCAGGAGATGCCCTGGCAGATGAGATCAGCGGCATGCGGACCCGGATCGGCCGGTATTTCACGCCGACCCACGGATTTCTCGGCGTGACATGGATCAACTGGCTGGACGGTGTGCGGATCGGTTTCCAAAACAGGGACGTGGCGCACATCCGGCCTTCGGGCAATGCCCCGGAGATGCGGATCTACGCCAACGCGGACTCCCAGGAAAGGGCGGACAAAATCGCGGCCCTCGGAGTGGCTGACAACGGCCTGCTTCGCGGAATGGAGCGCGACGCCGCGGAGCGCATGGCACTCGCCAGCTACCGTGCCCTGCCCCGGCCGGTGCCGCTCATCGGCGCGCCGCAGCACTACGAGTGGGGAGGACTCCAATTCATCCCCGGGCTCCTCGGCCTCGATAATGAAGAGAAAAGGCCGTTCGCGGAGCTGTGGATGGGCGCTCATCCCCGAGGCCCCGCCGCGGTGGACATCGATGGAACCCACATCCCATTGGACCGTTTGGTCGCTTCCGATCCCTGGTTCACCCTGGGTCCTGACGTTGCGCTCCGTTTCGCGGGCAGGCTGCCCTACCTGTTCAAGGTGCTCGATGTGCGGATCATGGCCTCCATTCAAGCGCACCCCTCGAAAACGCAGGCTGAAGAAGGGTTTGCAAGAGAGAACGCGGCGGGGATACCGCTGGACGCGGCGCGCCGCAACTACCGCGACGACAACCACAAGCCCGAGGTCCACGTGGTGCTCACCGATTTCTGGATGCTGCACGGCTTTCGACCGCTGGAGGAAATGGCCGAGATGCTGGGCTCCGAGCAGGAATTGGCGTCGCTCATGCCAGAGTTCGGCGAAACCCTGCGCGCCGCTGGCCCGGATCCCGGAGACCGCTCAGCCCTCCTGCGCGACCTGTACGCGCGCGTCATGACCATGCAGCAGCCCATGGTGGACGCTCTCCTGAACCCGCTGGTGGCGCGTTTGGAGGGGGAGGAAGCGCGGGGAACATTGAAAAAGGAGGACCCCGGCTTCTGGGCGCTGCGGGCGGCGCGGACTTTTCCCCTGGCCGATGGGCACAGGGACCGGGGGATCATTTCGATCTACCTGCTGAACCTTGTGCGGCTGAAGCCGGGCCAGGGGACGTACCAGCCGGCAGGAACCCTGCACGCCTACCTGGAAGGGGTTGATGTCGAGTGCATGGCCAACTCCGACAATGTGCTGCGCGGCGGCCTCACGCCAAAACACATCGACGTGCCGGAGCTGCTCTCCACCCTCAGCTTCACGGACGGGCGTCCCCCCATCCTGGAGGGAAGGGCCACGTCGGAGACGGGGCGGGAATACGAGACTCCTGCCGAGGAGTTCGCGCTGGAACGGATCGAGGTCACGCCCGGCGTTCCGCACGCGGGCGGCAGGGAGCACAGCGCGGATTGTCTCATCGTGATCGAAGGCGCGGCTGCCGTGATCGCAGCCGGGCGCACGCTCATGCTCCAGCGGGGAGGCATCGCGCTCGTGCCAGCCGGGCTGCCCTATTCGCTGGCCTCGCGCTCGCCGCGTGCCATCCTTTTTAAAGCCGGAGTGCCCCTTCTCCGGGCCGGCTGATCACGCGCACGAGTCCGGGGACGCGCGGCCGGCTACACGTATGCGGCGCCGAAACGCTCCGCGGCGAGCGCGTGCAGCTTTTTCAGGTCTTCCGCCCGGTCCTTTCGACAGACAAGGGTTGCCGTGGGCGTGTGCACGATCACAAGGTTCTCGCAGCCCAGCGCCGCGATGAGGTGCGCGGGATCGCTTGAAACCACGAGCGTGCCCGTTGTATCCAGGAGCAGGCTCTTTCCGGCCGCGCACGCATTCCCCTGGTCGTCCGGCGGGCAGGTCTCGGCAAACGCCGGCCACGAGCCAATGTCCTTCCAGGAAAGGGACAGGGGGACCGCCGCAACCCTCATCCGGGGATCGCGCGAGGCTGTCTCCATGACCGCGTAATCGACGCTGATCTTCCGAAGCGTCGGGTACACGGCGTCGATGGTCCGCGGGAACTGGGGCGTGCCCCACGCGTCCGCGATCCGGGTCACCCCTTCAAAGGTCGCGGGCTCGTAGCGCCGCACGCAGTCCAGGAATGCCGCCGCCTTCCACGCGAACGTGCCGCTGTTCCACAGGAAACGCTCGGGGCCTTCCGCGACCCAGCGCCCGGCGGTCCGCGCGTCCGGCTTTTCCCTGAACTCCGCCACGATGCGCGAATCCCCAATGAACCGGGGTCCCAGACACAGGTACCCAAAGCCTGTTGCCGGATGCGTGGGAGTGACGCCAAATGTGACAAGGATCCCCGGGCCGGATTCCGCGATCGCACATCCCGTGGAGACCGCCCTGCAAAACGCGTCGGCCGGTTCGATGAGATGGTCCGCCGTGAGCACGCAGATCGTCGCCTCGGCATCCAAGCGCGCGATGACCGCCGAGGCGAATGCAAGCGCGTTCAGGGTATCCCGGCCCACCGGCTCACCCAGGTAGCGCTCGGGCATCAGCCCGGGCAAGGCGCCAAGAATCGCCTGCCTTTGGGTTTCCCCCGCGCAGACCCAACGCCGGTCCGGGGGTATGAACCCCTCCAGCCGCTCGAATGCCAGGGTGAGCAGGCTTTTGCCCTGGAACAAGGGGATGAGCTGCTTGGGCATAGCGTTCGTGCTCATTGGCCACAACCGGGTGCCAGAGCCCCCGGCAAGAATGACCGCGTATCTCATGTGTCACCCCTCGGCGCGCGCTTATTACGTTGACGGCCATCGATGAGGATAGCGCGAAGGGTGACGGGTGTACACAGCGATGCTCAACCCTCCAGCAATTCCAAATCTCGGCTTGGGGGGCGAGAGGGACTGGCCGTGGTCGCGTTTTCAGCCAGGGTAGTTGCCCGACCACGGTGTGACAGGCTCGGAGGGATAGCACGTATGTAGAGGAA
>JBEKQU010000004.1:0-117629 GCA_049519415.1 Spirochaetia bacterium | reverse complement strand
TGTCTTTCCGAAGAAAGGATGATAGGAAGCACCCCCGTGTGTCTAGAACTAGACACCCGTTACGTAGTCCGCCCTAATCTCCGAGGGATTTTTAGTTTAGTCCAAATTTGGAATTGCTGCGCCCCGGCGGATCTTCAACTCCGTGGCCATGTCGTGCTACGGTCTGTACGTGACGGCCAGGAGAGCAGAAGAGACGCGCACACCCATCACCGGCAGGCTCCTCGAAGGACGCGGACAGGCGAGACGCGTCAACAGCGCCAATCTGGCGTGGTGGCGCGAGGCGCGCTTCGGCATGTTCATCCACTGGGGGCTGTACGCCGTGCCGGCAGGGCGGTGGAAGGGCGAGGATGTCCCGGGCCTCGGGGAGTGGATCATGCACCGGAGGAGGATCCCGGTTGGGGAGTATGAGAAGCTCGCCCGGCGCTTCGTCCCTTCCCGGTTCGACGCGGAGGCATGGGTGCGGCTGGCCAAGGAGGCCGGGATGCGCTACATCGTCATCACGGCCAAGCACCACGAGGGCTTTGCCATGTTTCACTCGCCCTCCAACCCCTTCAACATTGTGGATGCCACGCCGTGGAAGCGCGACCCTATCGCCGAGCTTGCCCGGGCGTGCCGAAAGCAGGGGATCAGGCTCTGCTTCTATTACTCGCAGGACCAGGACTGGCACGAGCCGGACGGTGCGTGGAACGACTGGGATTTCGACGGGTCGAAGAAGGACTTTCCCAGGTACCTGCGGGGCAAGGTGGAGCCGCAGCTCACGGAGCTTCTGACACAGTACGGCCCCATCGGCCTCATCTGGTTCGACACGCCGTACACCATCAGCAAGACGCACAGCGTTGAGCTCAAGCGCCTGGTGCACCGGCTCCAGCCGAAATGCCTGGTGAGCGGACGAGTCGGCCATGACCTGGGCGACTACGGGAGTCTGGGGGACAACCAGATCCCGGTGGGGAGAATCGAAGGCGACTACGAGACGCCCGCCACCCTGAACGACACCTGGGGATACAAGAGCGGAGACCGGAACTGGAAGCCGGTCAAGACGATCCTCTACCTGCTGGTGGATCTGGCGAGCAAGGGGATCAACTACCTCCTCAATGTCGGGCCCACGGCAAAGGGCGAGATCCCGGGTCCGAGCATCACCCGGCTCCGGCAGATCGGCGCGTGGATGAAAGCGAACAGAGAGTCCATCTACGGCACCACCGCGAGCCCCTTTTCCTACGAGCTTCCCTGGGGCCGGATCACGCAGAAGCCGGGCCGGCTGTATCTCCATGTTTTCGATTGGCCGCGCAAAGAGCTGGCAATACACGGCCTTTCAAACCATGTACGCGGAGCATACCTTTTGCGCGATCCCAGCCGTCGGCTTGCCGTGACACAGCGCCGCGATGCCGCGGCCGGCTTTTCCGTGCTGACGCTCTCAGGTTTGGGAAACCGGCCGGATCGCCACGTTTCCGTGGTGGTGCTGGAGATCGACGGCAAGGCTCGCGTGGAGGAAATGCCCGTGCAGCAGCCGGATGGCAGCATATTCCTCCCTGCGTTCATGGCCCGCCGGCTCGGTCCCACGACGTCGGGCTTCACCGTCAACCGGGCCGGGTTCACGGAGGGGTGGATGAGCAGGGCAAATGGGCTTGCATGGACCGTAAAGATCATCGAGCCCGGGAACTATCGGCTGAGCGTGCTTTCCTCAGGCAATGCTGGAAACCGCGGGTCGCGCCCTGGGGGCGCCCGGCAGAACACGAAAGCACAAGCTGCGCGCCCTGGGGGGGATGCCCACCAGCTCCAGCTCTCTGTCGGCGCTCCAGCGCGTGCGCGGCTGAGTTTCCTCCTGGTGCGGCATGAGCGGGTCTCCAGCCCTCGCGCTCAGTACTTTCCGGAGATCGTGACGCATGCCGGTGAGCTCGCCATCCCCGCGGCCGGACCCTGCACCGTGGAGCTCCGCGCGGACAAGGTAAGCAGCAGCGCTCCCGAGGGGATCGGCGTTTCAGCCGTGCGGCTGGAGCGCATCAGGGGCGCCCGGCATAGCACGGAAGCCCAGCGCGGTACTCCGCGCGAACGGGCCCCGTCGCGGCAGCCCTGGCCCGGCAGGCGCGCTTGCGCGCCGAGAGGGCGGCTCACGAAGTGAGACGGCGGGAGCGATGGGGTCGCGCCCCGGGGGCCGCGCTGTTTAAGCACTCCGGGCCTAATTGCCAGCGCCGCGTTTTATGAGTACCATATGTTTTCGATACCGGGGGAGAGGACTGCAATGACCGATGCGCTTGGGCGGCTGAAGGAGGAGAACATTCCCTACCTTCTCTGCGGGTATTCTTCCCTGGACAGGTACTTCAGGGTCCACGAACAAGGATCGCTGTATCTGGCCACGGATTCCTCCATCGTTTCCCTGGCAAAAGCGTTCGACAACCTGCAATTTCCGGGGCTTCCCCTGGAGGACGCCTCGGTGCAGGCTGACGGCCATCGGCTGATCTTTCGCTGCGTGGATTCCCTTTCCGTTCCCCCGTCCGCTCCGTTCACCGTCCTGCGGCTCCTCTACGATCCGGGCAGGAACGCGTTCATCGACAAGCTCGACATGTACCCCGACCTGCGCGCCGCCACACTCACCCGAATCACGGACTCCTCCCCCCGCTGGCTGCCGCTCTGCGAGGCGTCGCGGCTGGTGGCCCGGTATCACTACACGGCGGATCCTGCCTCCCTGGGGTGGGGAAGGGGCGACGAGCTGCCCCCCGCCGCGTACCAGCGCGATTTATTGTACGGCCTGCTGGGCTCGCGCTACTCTGAAAAAGGCCTTGCGCTGCTGGGAGAGGCGGGATTCGTGGCGGAGGCATGGCCTGAGCTGGCTGGTATGACGGACGTTCCCCACGGCAAGGACTTCCACCCCGAGGGAAACGTCTGGGAGCACACCCTGGCCACGCTGAAATATCGGAAGCGTCCGGACGTGATGCTTTCTCTCGCCCTCATGCTCCATGACATTGGGAAGCTCCACGCAGAAAGCTCGGGTGAAAAACGCTTTGACGGGCACGCGGAGATAGGCGCGCGGGTTGCAGCCCGTTTTCTTCGCCGGCTGGGGTTCCCGGCGGATGTCGTGGAATCAGTGGAGTTTCTCGTGCGCTACCACATGATGCCGCCGGCGCTCAAGTCGCTGCCGCCGTTCAGGACCGACCCCATACTCGCCTCTCCCCTTTTTCCCCTCCTGCTGGAGCTTTACCGGGCCGATTCCTCCTCTTCCTACCAGGACGAAGAGGGCTACTACGAGGCGTGCAGGATATACAAGGCTTGGCAGCGCGACAGGGGAAACCCATTCATCGTGGAAAAGCTTCGCCGCCAGAGGGCCAGGCTGCGCCGCTGATCGCCTCAGGCAAAAGAATCCAGAAGGAACTCCGACAGCTGTGCGAGCGTTGTTCCAATCCGGAGCGACTGCTTGGGCAGGCTGAGGCAGCGCGCCAAACGATCCGGCATCTCGGGCGTAACGCCGGTGGCCTTGCGGACGATATCGGAGAACTTGGCCGGGTGCGCCGTGGAAAGCACGATGACCTGTTCGCGTTCGGGAACGGCGCGGGCGGTCCGTTGCCCGCCGCGCGAGGCGCCTCCCCCGTCCGCGCCCCCTGCCGCGCCCGCGAGGTATTCCCACGCTGCCGCGATTCCCACGGCTGTGTGCGGCTCGACAATCCTGCCGTGCTCCGCGTGCACCCTGCGCATTGTCTCCATGGTGCGTTCGTCCGTCACCGAGCGTCCCTGGATGCGCGACGCCATGTCTTCCCAGCCGGGCTTGAACACCTCCCGCAGCCGCTCGAAATTGCTGGGGTTTCCGACGTCCATGGCGTTTGAGAGCGTCTGCGCCGAGGGCCGGGGATCGAACCTGCCGGTGCGAAGGTACACGGGGACTACGTCGTTGACGTTGGTTGCGGCGATGAATCCCCGCACGGGAAGCCCCCACCGCCACGCGTAGACTCCGGCGGTCAGGTTGCCGAAGTTGCCGCTGGGCACGCAGATCGTCGGGGCCGCGGTTCCGAGCATGGCCCTGCGGGTCCCCGCAAACACGTAGAAGAGGCATTGCGGGATGAGCCGGCCGATATTGATCGAATTGGCCGATGTGAGCCGCAGCCGTTCCCTCAGCGTCCGATCCTGGAACGCCTCCTTCACCAGGCGCTGGCAATCGTCGAAGCTTCCCTCCACCTCCAGCGCGTGCACGTTGCCGCCGAGCGTGGTGAGCTGCTTTTCCTGCAGATCACTCACCCGGCCCGAGGGGTAGAGGATCACCACGTCGATGTTTGTCCGGCCGTGGAAGGCGTTCGCGACGGCGCTGCCCGTGTCGCCGGAGGTCGCCACGAGGATCTGAATGCGCTCGTCGTTTTCTCCAAGCAGGTCCGCCATGGCGGAGGCAAGGAACTGGGCGCCGAAATCCTTGAAGGCGCACGTGGGGCCATGGAAAAGCTCCAGCAGAAGCACGCGATCGTCCAGGCGCTGAAGAACGGGGGAAAAACCGAACGCCTGCCGCGCGAGCCTTCGCGCCCGGTCCGGCGCGATTTCCGGAGCCAGGAGGATGGCGCTCGTCTCGGCCGCCACGTCGAGGAATGACGTGGAATCGCTAAAAGAGGCGAAAAGCCCAGCCAGGTCCGGCGCATCCACGGGGTGGTACAACCCGCCGTCAGGGGCAAGACCCGTGAAGAGCGCCTCGCGAAAACCCACGACCTGCCCGGGATGGGCCTTGCTGGCGAACCTCATGGTCTCGCCGTGTTCTCGCCTGGCTCCGAGGCGATGACCACGGGTCCCTTGGTGTTGACCGCGGAAAGATACAGGTCGCAGGCGAGCCCCGCGTTTCTGAACGCTTCAGCCATGGCATCGCCCGCCCTGGCGGAATCCTCGGAGGTCGCGCACAGGGCGAACACGGAGGGCCCGGATCCTGAAATGGAGCACCCCAGCGCGCCGGCTGCCAGGGCCGCGGATTTGACGGAGGCGAACCCGGGAATGAGGAACGACCGCGCGGGCTCGGCAACCACGTCCTGGAGGGATCGGCCGAGCAACTGCAGATCGCCATTGTACAGCGCGGCCACCAACGCGGCGAGGTTCCCCCACTGGCGGATGGCATCGGCCAGCCTGATTTCCTTCTTGAGCACCCTCCGGGCATCCTCCGTGCGCAGCTCGGTGTGCGGGTGAACGACCGCGCACGAGAGACCCCGGGGAACGGGAAGCTGAACGATGTCCAGGGGATTGTAGCTCCTGATGAGCACGAACCCTCCGAGGAGCGCGGGCGCCACATTGTCGGCGTGCGCCGATCCGCATGCAACGCGCTCCGCCTCCATTGTGAAGGGGAGAAGGTCCCGGACCGCAAGCGGCGATCCAGCCAGGAGGTTCGCGCCGTAGACGGCGGCGACGGCGCTTGCCGCGGAGCTGCCCAGGCCCGAGCTCAAAGGCATTTTCTTTTCCAGCGCGATCTCAACGCCAAAGGGATGCCCGACCCTGTCGAGGAACCCGGCAACGGCTACGGCTGCCGTATTTCTGCGCGCGTCCCGGGGCAGCTTGCCGCCGTCTCCGGTGATGGATACGACGCGGACCTCCCGGCCCGGCACGCGCGCCAGGGACACGGAATCGCCGGGCGCATCCAGCGCAAAGCCCAGGACGTCGAATCCCGAGGCAACGTTTGCCACCGTTGCGGGCGCGAAGACGGTGATCCTGTCGCTGTGCGCCATCAGCCGGCCCTGCGGGAGAGGAACTCCGCGTGAATCGTGCGCAGAGCGGCGACGTGGTTCTTTTCTTCGATCACGAAGGAGATGTTTCTTTCCGAGGAGCCCTGGGCGATCACCAGCACATTGATCCCCGCCCTTCCAAGGGAGCTGAACAGCCGGCCGGCCATGCCGGGCGTGCCGTGCATGTTCTCCCCGATCACCGATACAATGAGGAGGTCATTCAGCAGCTCGAAGCGCTCGATGCGCCGGGTAGCAAGCTCCGGAGCCAGCTCTCGGTTCAGCGCGGCCAGGGCCCGCTCGCCCTCCGTTGTCCTGAACACCAGACAGATGGTGTGCTCCGAGGATGCCTGGGTGAACATGATGATGTTGATCCCCTCATGAGCCAGCGCGGAAAAGATCCGGGCAGCGAACCCGGGGATTCCCATCATGCCGCCGCCTTCGATGTTCACCAGGGAAATGCCCTCGATTGACGCGATGCCGGTGATGGGCCTGTCCCTGTCCCGGCGGATGGCGGCTGCCGCCGCGATCAGGGTGCCGGGCGCCTGGAGATTGAAGCTGTTCTTGATCAAGAGCGGGATGTTTTTTTCAACTGCCGGAACCATGGTGTAGGGATGGATCACCTTGGCGCCGAAGTAGGACAGCTCCATGGCTTCCTCGGAGCTGATCTCCGGAATGACGAACGCATCCGGCACGATCCGTGGATCAGCGGACAGCACGCCGTCAACGTCGGTCCAAATCTCGATCAGGGAGACCCGCGCGCCCGCGCCGATGATCGATGCTGTATAGTCGGAACCGTTCCTGCCGAGTGTCGTGGTCACGCCCCCAGCGGTGGCGCCGATGAACCCGGGGATCACCGCGATCCCCGGGATGCCGGACAGCCGCTCGTGGATCAACTGGTAGCTTTTCGGGAAATTGACCGCGGCGGAGCCGAACCTCTCATCCGTCACGATGATCTCCCGCGCGTCAACGAGCACGGCGTCCATCCCGCGGCCGCGCATGTACGCGGCGGCAAGCCTGCAGGAGAGCCTCTCGCCGAAGCTCATCACGAGGTCCATGGTGCGCGGCGAGCACTCGCGGACCAGCTCCACCCCGTGCAGGATCTCTTCCAGCTCATTGAGCATGATCGCCAGAGGAGTGAGAGCGGACGCCTGGTCTGTCGGGGAAAAAAGGAAGCGCACCGCCTCGAAGTGCCGCGCCCTGATGGTCTCCAGAATCTCCTTCTGGCCGTCAGTTCCATCCTCCGCCCTGCGCGCCGCGGCAATAAGCAGGTCGGTGACGTCTTTCATCGCGGAGAGGACCACTGCCACGTGTTCCCCTTGGGCCGCGCGGGCGATGATGTCCGTGACGCTCCTGATCCGTGCCCCGTCCGCGAGCGAGCTGCCGCCGAATTTCAGTACTTTCACTCCGGCCCCTATTCTCCCATCACCTTGATGATAACCCGCTTGGGCCGCCTTCCATCGAACTCGGCATAATAGACCTGCTGCCACGGCCCCAGGTCGAGTTTCCCGCCGGTGATGGGAAGAATCACCTCGTGGCCGATGAGGAGATTTTTCAGGTGGCTGTCGCCGTTCGTTTCACCCGTGCGATGGTGCCGGTAGTCGGACTTGCGCGGGGCCAGCGTTTCCAGCCACTCATCGATGTCCTGGATGAGGCCCTGCTCCGCGTCGTTTACGTACACCCCTGCGGTGATGTGCATGGCGGAAACGAGCACCATGCCCTCGCGGCAGCCGCTTGCGCGTACGGCAGCCTCCACCTTCTCGGTCATGTTGACGTACTCCCGTTCCTTTTGGGTGTTGTACGTCACATATTCGGTATGAAACTTCATCCTCTGTCTCCGTGCTCCATATCTACGGCGAAGTTACAATGCATGACGGCCGCGGGTCTATACGCATCCAACACCGCGCAAGCGCGGTGGGGCTACGCGGCCACCTTCATCGCCGTCCATTTCTTCCACTGGTACCACTGCTCGGGATATTGTGAAACGTACTTCTGCCAAAGCCCCAGGCAGTCTCGGGCAGTGCTTTCAGGCTTTCGCTGCACGGAGACGTCCTCCAGGATGAGGGTGTACCGGTTCCTGCCCGACCTCTTCAGGAAAGCGGCCACCACCGGAGCGCCCGACCTGCGCGAGAGCACGTCGATCGTGTTGTCGAAGAACAGCTCCCTGCCGAAAAGCTGAATCGTCTGGCTGCGGCGCCGACGCCAGGCATCCACCTCGTCGCATTGAGTCATGAGGACCCGGTTGGATTTCAGCGACTGCAGCGCGCGGATAAAGACGGACCCGCCGTACGCGGAAGAGATCAGCTCCGTGTTCCTGTTGGCGATTTTCTCCTGCAGGCTCTTGGCCAATCGGGCCGTTGCGCATTCGAGGATAACGCTCGTGGGGAAGCCCTCGGAATGGAGGACCCAGGGGATGAATTCAACCGCCCCCCAATGGGCGGTCACCAGGATGCAGCCCTTTCCCTGGTCGAGCGCCTTCTGGAGGAGGTGTGCGCCTTCCACTTTGAAATGATCATCCACGTACCTCCGCACGGTGCCGTAATCGAGATAGGCGGAGAACATCTTTTCGAAATAGTGGGTGAAGATTCCCTTGAATGTTTCGCGCACCACCTTCCGAATGTATGCCTCGTCCTGGCCTGCGAGCACATCACGAACGTTTTTCTCGATCACCCTTTTTTCGTGCCGGTTGATGAGATAGTAGAGGAACCCGATCGTATGCAGGTATCTTTGAGCCACCCTGGGGCTCATGCGGCGGAAAAGGAACACGTTAATGGGGGACTGGAAAAACACGGAGATATTCAGTTTCATACAATCCTCCTAAGTGATGTATTGATGAATTCCATCACGGGAGGAATGGAGATGCAAGCTTTTTTTTATTAAATTTACTTTTTTGTCGAATCGCTTAAATTCGGTACATCAAAGCCATTTTCAAAGATCTCCAAAAATGCCTCTGCGGCTGTTTTCGAGAGCTGAGTGCCTATGCTCTTCTGGATTTCGCGAGCCGCCTGCTTGGGAGGCATCCCTTTCCTGTATGGCCGGGAGGAGGTCATTGCGTCAAATGCGTCCGCCGTGGCAACGATCTGAGCGCCGAGCGGGATGTCATCTCCCGCAAGCTTGTCCGGGTACCCGCGTCCGTCCCAGCGCTCGTGATGGTTGCGGATCAGGTACATGTGGTCCTTGATGAAACTGATGGGCTGGAGTATTTCAACGCCCTTCAGGGGGTGCTTCTGAATGATCTTGAACTCGGCGCTGGTGAGCTGCTTGGGGCTCCGCACGATGGATTCGGGAATGCCGATTTTTCCGACGTCGTGCAGGATGCTGCCGAAGCGCAGGTATTCGATCTCCAGCTCCGGCAATCCCAGCTTCCGCGCCACCTCCACGGCAATCTTGGCCACGCGCTCGGAATGCCCGCGTGTGTACGTGTCCTTTTCCTCGATTGCCTGCACGAGAGCCCGCACGGCGCTCACGTAGCTCGATTTCAGCTCCTCGTCCAACCGCGCCCGCAGGAAGACGGTGGCGATGTTGTTTGCGAATATGGAGAGGAACTCCGTGTCGTTCATGGTGAGCTGTTTCCCGTTCCCCCTGCGATCTGCGCCGAGGATCCCGATGACCTTGCCCTCGGCGATCAGGGGACAGATGATGAAGGAGCTTGGCCGGAAGTCGGCAAGGATCCGGTTGGTCGGGTTGAGGCCGGCGGCTTTCACGTCCCGAATCAGCACGGGCTTTTTTCTCCTCAAGACGCGTATCATGAGGTTCTGTTCCCGGGCAAGGGGAATGCGGTAGTCGCGGAGCTTGTTCATGGCCTCCATGGATTCCCCGACGCCGTAGCTGTATTCGAGATAATCCTCCGATGCATTGACGAGCATGATCATCGCCCTGTCGAAGCCGAACACCTCCACGATGGGAGTCATGGTCTGCTGAAGCACCTTCCGCGTGTCGGGCACGGAGACGATGGAGCGGGTCGCACTGTTGATGGCCTTGAGCATGGTCACTTTCTGCTTGAGATCGGCGTTGAGATCGACAAGCTCGAGATTGAGTCGGGAGAGCTCGTCGAACTTCTGGCGTAATAAGGCCTTGTCCCGGTCGATCTCCTCCATCGCCGTATACAGCGTTTTCTTCCTCGTGAGGAACTGGGAGAAAAAGCGGCGGAAGTTTCCCCAGGAAATTCCCCAGGTGAAGGTGATCTCGCAGTAGGGGTTACCTTCGAAGCTGCACGAGCGCTCTTCCACCTTGGCCGGCGCTTGTCCCCAGAATGTGGGGATGGCGCTGTAGATGCCCTTGTTGTACGAACAGATGTCCTTGGAGGACATGATGCCGTCGCGCCAGTGCCAGCGGATCACGGCGCGGCCCGGCGAATCGTGGACGAGCTCCACGATTTTCGTTGTGTTGAGCCTCATGTTGAGCAGGTTCATTCGGCGAAGAATCAGTCGGGGGGAGGAGAAGATCCGCACGAAGATTTTCTGCCAGTAGCTGAACTCCCTGTGCAGGAACGAATCGTATCCGATGTCGAAAGCCACATTGGGGTTTTGCGTGATCGCGCGCGCTGATTCGAAGAGCTTCACCACCAACCCGCTGGGGATCCAGTTGTTCTCATCGGCAAGGAAGATTTCCAGCCCCTGCATCTCGGACCAGGGAGCCGGCAGGTTTTGGAAAAGCTCTGGCAGCCGTTGCGGATTCTTGCGCCGGATGTACTCGATGATCGCCCTGCTGTTCAGGCAGCTGACATTATTGCCTTCCTGCGGCACGTGTTTCCCTTCAAGCGAACGGAATCGGGCGGACCTCTCCCCTCACAGCTTATATCGGCACCCGGCGTATCAGACTTGTCTCCCGATTGCCAAAAAATGCAAATTTTGTATCTCTTCTGGAAATGAGCAAGTATCTTTAATATATCAATGGCATATAAAAAGAAAGAGATTCGTATTGCTGGCTTTTCTAGGGCGCCGCTTGCAAGATGAAAACAGGACCTATAGCATGCGTGGAGCAAGGAGCGAAGCGGATGAGGATTGAAAATGCAGAGTTGTACTTCCTCGAGATACCTTTTCGGCTGAGCATCACTCATGGCGCACGCGCCGGGCGCACCTTCTCCGATTCGGTCGTGCTGCGGGTGACCTCGGGAAAGCACAACTGTTATGGCGAGGCCGTGGTGAGGGATTACGTGTCAGGCTCCCTGGGCACGGGCGATCTGTTTCAAAGCGAAGCAGCGCGGATCACTTCAACGCTTCTCGCGCCCCTCAGGGATCGCGACCTCTCCTGGCAGGAAGCGCAGTCGCACCTGTCCGCGCTTGCCTGCGATACATCCTCCCTCCCCCTTCTCTGTGCCGTGGAATCCGCGCTCCTTGCGTGCGCCGCAGAGGAGGCGGCATGCGATCCGTATTCCGTGCTGGGCGTGGGGCCCGAACGGACAGTCGTTGTTTTCGGCGGAGCGCTCCCCATGTTTCCCCTCGAGCTGGCCGGGAAATACATCGAGATGTGCGCGGCCTTGGGCATGTCCAACCTCAAAGTGAAAGTTGGCGCAGACCTGGCATATAACGAAGCGATCATGGCGCTGTGCCGGCAGCGACTGGGCGATGGTTGCGATATCAGGGTGGACGCCAACGCCGCATGGACCGGCTCTGACGTGGATGCGCAAATGAAGATCTGCGCCCGGTACGGCGTCCGCGTGATCGAGCAGCCGTTTCCCACCGCATTGGCTTTTAGCAACGCAAAGCTGGTGCAGGCAGGCTTTCTTGTAATGGCCGATGAGGGAGTCCTGACCTCTCTCGATGTGCGATCCCTTGCATCCTCGGGGCTCGCCCAGATGATCAACCTCCGGCTTTCCAAGAACGGAGGATTGAGCCGTGTCCTGGCTTTGGCGCGTGAAGCCGAGGCATGCGGCCTTTCGTACCAGCTTGGGTGCATGGTGGGAGAAACCGGGATACTTTCCTCCCTGGGGAGGCTGGCCGCGTCACTGCTCCCGAAGCCGGTATACGTGGAGGGCGGCTACGACGACATCCTCCTGCAGCAGAACATCACGGTGCCGAGCTTTGGTTTCGGGCAGGGAGGCAAGGCGCCTGTCGTGCGAAAGCCCGGCATCGGCTATCAGGTGGATGAAGCGGCGCTCCTCAAGTTCAGCCGGGCAAGGCTGCCGGTGTGAAGCCCAGCCCGATAAAGTAGGTTTCCATGGAGTCCGATCTGCTCGCTTTCGGCTTGAAAGCCCGCGCGGAGCTGAACTGCCGGCGCATGCTTCCCAGAACCTCCCTTTCCTCCCCGCCCTGGAAAATTTTCAGCACGCAGCTCCCGCCGGGCGCAAGGCTCGTCGCGCAGATCGCAAGCACCTGCCGCGCAATATCCGCCGAGCGCGCGGTGTCGAGGGTCCTGTTCCCCGTTGTGGAAGGCGCCGCGTCGGAGACCACAACATCGAAGGGTCCCGCCTCCCGAATCTGGAGCACAATCTGCTCCGCGGTGAAGTCACCCTGGATGAACCTGTAGTTCTTTCTGGCAAGGAGCTTGGCGTCGGGGTTGTTGAGATCGACGCCGGTCACGCTTCCCCCCCCTGCCAGCATGTCCAGGAGGTAGAGGCTCCAGCTTCCGGGCGATGCGCCCAGATCAAGGACCCTGCTGCCTGGCCGCACCGGTCGATGTTTCTGCTGGATTTCCTGGAGCTTGAAAACGGACCGGGCCGGGTACCCTTCCTCCTTGGATTTCCGCCAGTAATAATCCGGCTTTCCCTTCATCGCGCTGCCAACGTAACAGGGTGGGGAGTACCCCACAAGAGGGGGTGGGGAGTACCCCACAAGAGGGGGTGGGGGATACCCCACAAGAGGGGTGGGGAGTACCCCACGAGAGGGGTGGGCCCGCGGCATTTGCGCGCGTGCGGACCAGTTGACTCCCCATGCACCGCGGCGTACTTTCACTCATATGGCGAGTTTCCTGCGTCGGCCGCTCAGGTATAGGTATTATAATGCCACGATCATCCTGATCGTGGTGAACGTGCTGGTGTTTCTTTTCAGCTTTATCGACAAGCAGGGCCTGCTCGCATACCTGTACCTGTTCCCGGCGTACGTGCTGCAGGCGGGCGGCTGGTGGCAGGTCGTCACCTACATGTTCGTGCACAGCGGCTGGGCGCATATCTTCTTCAACATGCTGGCCCTTTTCCTTTTTGGAATCCAGCTCGAGCAGAGGATGGGAAGCAGCGAGTTTTTGCTCTACTATTTTTTCTGCGGGATCGGCGCCGGGATCATCACCGTGCTCATCAACAGCGCCACCGGCCAGGGCATGGTTCCCGTGGTGGGCGCTTCAGGGGCGATCTTCGGACTGCTGCTTGCTTTTGCCGCGTTTTTTCCCGACGCACGGATATTCATCTTCGGCATTCTCCCGATCCGCGCGCCAGTGGCCGTGGCCGCGTACGCCGGCATCGAGATCGTGTCGCAGTTCACCAATTTCCAGTCAGGCGTGGCCCACCTCACCCACCTCGCGGGCCTGGCATTCGGCTATCTCTACCTCGTGGCCCGGTACGGCATCAATCCCATCAGTGTCTTCTTTCGCAAGAGGTAGCGCCCGATACTCATTGTAGCGGGAAACCACGGGCCATGCGCGCATTCATCGTCTCATGTCTGTTCATTCTCGCCGGCATCGCAGCCGCGGCCGAGCCTGCCGACCGGCTCTTTATCCGCCCCTGGATAGAGCTGGAGCCGCTCGTTCGCATCGATGCCGGGCCGTACCCCATCCCCGTGGACGTGGCGGAGAAAAGCCTGCTGGAGCTGGGGAGAGTCCTGGTCTCCGGCATGATCTACGGGTGGATGTTCACCTACATTCCCAGCGACGCGGCGCGCCGTGTACGGGAGAGTTTCATTCTTACTCCCGTGGCGCAGATCGCGTGGGGCAGCACCCGCATGCGCGTCACGGAGACCGAGGTTGCTGATGAACGGTTGTGGGCCCGGATCATGTACACCATGGACCAGGAGGAGGCTCTCCGGCGCGCGGCGTGGGACAGCAATACAGCCGCGCTGTCCACCGGCCAGGGAACGGCGGCCGTGCAGCAGGGTCCCGCCGGCCGCACCGCGTCCCTCGAAGCCGCTGTCAAGGACGCGATACGACTCAGCCTCGATGCGCGCTACGTCAACAAGCCGCGCCAGATCACCGGCGAGATCGTGCTCTGGGATGACCCGATTACAGTGGTGCGTTCCGGCGCATATACCACGACAGCGAAGGTGAAACTGCTCGTTCAGGAGCTCGTGCCCTATAGAATTTTTTGACCAGAAACACTATCTTGATTTCATGCTGAAAAGATCAGTCGTTCTTGCCATCTTCCTGGCGGTGGTGTGCGCGGGCGTTATTTTCGCAGCGCAAGCCGCGCCGAACGCTCCGATCCGCGAGTTCGTTTTTGCCGACGCGCCGCAGAGCGTGAGCCTCGATCCGCTGCATACCATCACCTCCTTTGAATCCCAGTTCTATACGGCGATCTACGAAGGGCTGATCGTTGCAAATCCGCTCACCCTCGAGCCCGTGCCCGGCGTGGCAAAAAGCTGGGAGTCCAGCGAAGGCGGCAGGGTGTGGACATTCGCTCTGCGCTCCGATGCCCGGTATTCCAATGGCGATCCGGTGCGCGCCCAGGATTTCGTGGCTTCATGGATGCGCATGATCGACCCGGCAAATAACGCTGAATACTCCGTTTTCTTCGACGTCATCAAGGGAGCGCACGACTACAGGACGGGCGCGCAGAAGGACCCCTCAACGGTGGGGATCAAGGCGATCTCGGATACCGTGCTCCAAGTGGAGCTGGAGAGCCCCGCCGCGCACTTTCTGAAGCTGCTCACGCATATCAGCTTCCTTCCCCTCCATCCCTCCCTGCTGCGCTCCACGGGCTGGGAGAATGCCCCCACGGTGATCGGTAACGGGCCGTTCGTGATAAAGAGCCGCACGGATGCCGAGATCGTGCTGGAAAAGAACCCCTATTACTGGGACGTGGACAACCTGGGCGTGGACCGGCTGCGCATCCGGTTCATGGACGACAGCGACGCCGCCACGGACGGATACATCGCCGGGCACATCCAGTGGGCGACCTCGTCCCTCATCAACGATCAAAAGCTGCAGGCGTCGGACAAGGTGGAGATCTACCCGATGTTCAGCACGACCTACTTTTTTTTCGCGGGCGACAAGGCGCCGTGGAACGATTGGCGCGTCCGGCGCGGGCTGGCCCTGCTGGTGCCCTGGGACCAGGTGAGAACCAAGGACATGTTCCTCTTTCCCTCAGAGCTGCTCATTCCGTCGATCTCGAACTACCCCACGGTGAAAGGCATCGCCTCCCAACAGGTGGATGAGGGGAAGAAGCTTCTGGCTGATGCAGGCTTTCCCGACGGCAAGGGGCTCCCTTCCGTGGTGGTCCTGGTGAGCAAGGACAGCCAGATGGTGAAGGATATCGTGAAGATAATGGCGGACGCGTGGAAGTCCCTCATCGGGCTGGACGTGGTGAGCAATGAGGTTGATTCGAACGCGTATCTCGCCGAAACCCGCAAGAGCGATTACTCGCTGGCCATCTCCACATGGACGGGAGACTATGCCGACCCCCTTACGTTCCTGCAATTGTGGCTCACGGGAAGCAATCTCAACGATGCCCATTTCTCCGACAAGGACTACGATGCGGCGGTGAATGAGGCGATTTCCCTGCTGGACGCGCGGAAGCGCTACCGGAGGCTGGCGGATGCCGAACAGATCCTGCTCACCAAGGCCGCGATTCTTCCCCTCAGCCACATGGCCGCGATCAACCTGATCAACACCGATGCCATCGGCGGATGGTTCTCCAATCCGCTGGATATCCACCCGTTCAAGTTCCTGACGTTCAAGGCCAGGGCGACCCCTCCCGGGATCGCCATGGCAGACTACTGACACATTAGGCGCGCGGAGGAGGAGAGACATGCCGTCTGTGCAGATCCGCCCGGACGTGTTCTGGATCGGGCTCAATGACAGGACCACCGATCTGTTCGAGGGCATCTGGCCCGTGGCAGAGGCGGGGGTGACGTACAATTCCTACCTCATCCGCGACCAGAAGAACGTCATCATCGATCTGACCAAGGGCTTCAAGACCGACGAGTACTTCGAGCGGATCGATTCCCTCGTGCCCCTTTCCGAGATCGACTACATCGTGGTGAACCACATGGAGCCCGACCATACCGGCGCCATCCGCGCCCTTTCCCGGATCCCGCGCAGATGCACGCTCCTGGCAACGGAGAAGGCGCGGGAGATGCTCGCGGCGTTCTACGGCATCACGGAGAATGTCCGCGCAGTGGCGGACGGAGAGGAGCTCGCCCTGGGAAAACGGACGCTCAAGTTCGTGCACGCGCCGTTCGTGCATTGGCCCGAAACCATGGTCACCTATGACGCAACGGATCGCATCCTGTTCTCCTGCGACGCGTTCGGCGGCTACGGCGCGCTCCCCGGCACGACCTTCGATGACCAGTGCTCCAACCTCGTGTTCTACGAGCGTGAGGCGCTTCGCTATTACGTGAACATCGTTGCCAAGTTCAGCGCTCCGACGCTGGCGGCCATCGGGAAGCTTGCGGGAGTGCCCATCGATGTCATCGCGCCCTCCCATGGTCTGGTCTGGCGAAGGGACCCCACGCGGATCATCGAGCTGTACCGGCGCTGGGCGGAGCTGGCAAAGGGCGGCGGGGAGATCGGCGTCACCCTGGTGTACGGATCCATGTACGGAAACACGGAGAAGATGATGAACGCCGTGGCTCAGGGGATTTCCCGGACCGGCGTGCCCGTGGAAATATTCGACGCGGCGCGCACGCACGCCAGCTTCATCCTCCCCTCGCTCTGGACGTATCGGGGCGTCATGGTGGGCGCGCCGACCTACGAGGGCTCTCTTTTCCCGCCCGTGGCGCAGGCCATCGACATGGCAGCGCTCAAGCGGGTTGTGAACAAGAAGGCCGCCATTTTTGGCAGTTATGGGTGGAGCAAGGGCGGGATGGCCGCGTTTCAGAAAATGGTGGAGCCCTTACAATGGCAAATCACCGACGTGCTGGAGTTCCGGGGAAGTCCGACCGCGGATCTCCTGAAACAGGGTGAGGAGCTGGGCGAGCGTTTCGCCTCTGCGGTCAAGACCCCGTAAACGGCGGGCCCGCGGTTTCGAGGGCTCTACGGCGGCCGTCTCTTTGCGGCAACCTTCTCCATCCATGCCTGGATCCTGGGCCTGAGAATAAATCCAGCGACGAACAACAGCAATGCGGCCAGGGAGACGATGCCCAACAGGACCCACCTCTGCGCCGCCGCAGCCCTGCCAATGATCGAGCTCCCAATGATGCCGGGCAGTCTGCCAAGCGCGGATGCGGCGATGAAGAAGGGAAAACGAAGCGGCGAAATGCCCGCCACGTAACAGAGGATATCCTTGGGAATGCCCGGAATGAGGAAGAGAAGGAAGAAGACGACCTTGGAGCTCGGCGATGCGAGCAGCTTCTCAACGCGCTCCAGCTGCTCCCGGGGAATGACGGCCGCGAGAAAAGGCTTGCCGAGGAGCCGGGCCAGGAAGAAGGCGATCGCTGAGCCGATGAGGATCCCGGACAACGACAGCAGCGTCCCCAGCCAGCCCCCGAACAGGTAGCCGCCGGCGATCTGCACCACCTCGCCGGGAAGAGCGAATACGATCACCTGGACGGCCTGCACCGCCATGAAGACAAATGGCGCGCCCGGACCCCACCCATCGATCCAGGTACGCACTCGGCGCACGGACGCGAAAATCTTCCATAAATCGTTGTGCCAGATGATTACGGGAACAACGACAGCGGCGACAAGGAGGGGAAAGGCCGCAAGCGCGATCACGCGTTTTTGAAGGGGCTTCTGCATCGGCCGCGAGTATAGACCCACCCGTCTTTCTGCGCTACAATGAAAGGCATGAAATCCCCCCGCAAGACGGCGCGCCACGCTCCCACGAAGTACAAGGTGGGCCAGGAAATCGTCTACCCCCTCCAGGGCGTCGGGCATATCCGCGCCATCGAAGAGAAGCCTTTCCGCGAGAAGAAGCTGCTGTACTACATCGTCTACCTCGAAGTGTCGGACATGACGATCATGGTGCCCGTGGGCAAGGCGGATGAGCTGGGCATCCGCGCCATCGTCGGCAAAAAGGAGTCCCAGAAGGCGCTGCGGTTGATCGCCGAGGAGTTCGAGCCCATTCCCGCGGACTGGAAGCTGCGCTACCAGATGAACCTCGACCTTTTAAAGAAGGGCAGCATATTGGACATCGCCAACGTCGTGCGCGCCCTCTACCACAGGAGCAGGATCAAGGAGCTGCCCATTCTGGAGCGAAAGCTGTACGACAGCGCCCTGAAGCTTCTCATCGATGAGATTTCCTTCTCCTTGGACAGGGGCAAGGAGGAGGTCGAGGAGCTGGTGTTCACCAAGCTCAAAGTCAATGCCAAGTGACCACGCCGGAATCCGCCGCCATCGTGACCGCTGCCGGCGCGAGCGCGCGCATGGGCAGCCGGGGGAAGAAGGAATACCAGGACCTTGACGGCGTCCCGGTGCTTGCACGCGCGCTTCTTCCTTTTCTCTCCTGCGGCCGGTTCTCCCGCATCATCGTTACCATTCCTCCCGGTGACAGCGTCCGGGCCGCTGGCCTGCTCGGGCCTCATGTCACGCTTGATTCGGTGCGCTTCGTTGAGGGCGGCCGGACGCGGCAGGAGTCCGTCTACCGGGCGCTGCGCGCCCTTGCAGAGCCTGCGCCGACGTTCGTCCTTATTCACGACGGCGCCCGGCCCTGGATCGACACGAGCCTGATCGAGCGGGTGCTGGCGGCCACGGAGAAGCATGGCGCGTGCATTCCCGCCATGGAGGTTGCGGAAGCTGTCAAGCTGGCGGGCGACGACGGGATGATTCTCCGGCATTTCCCCCGGCATGCCATACGGCTTGCCCAGACGCCGCAGGGCTTCCGGTTCGATGCAATCCTCTCCGCGCATGAAAAGGCGCGGCTCGGGGGCGCGCGATGCGCTGACGACGCCGAGCTGTACGACCTGTTCGCCGGTCCTGTCGCGTGGGTGCCCGGAGAGCCCAGCAATCGCAAGATCACGTGGCCGCATGATATAGAAGAATACGCGCCAGGAGCGCGAGGGGAAGAAATCGCGCCAGGAGCGCGAGGGGTGGACGCGTGAGGGTGGGGATGGGGTACGACCTGCACCGTCTTGTGCGCGGCCGAAGGCTCGTGCTCGGAGGGGTCGACATCCCCTCGGACAACGGAGAGGACGGCTTCTCCGACGGCGACGTTCTGATCCACGCCATCATCGACTCTCTCCTTGGCCCCGCGGCGCTCGGGGATATCGGCAGCAATTTCCCCCCCGGCCAGGAGGAGTACCGTGACATCTCCAGCCGGATCCTGCTGCGGCGGGTGCGCGACATGATCGCCTCAGCCGGATGGCGGATCGACAATGTGGATTGCATCGTCGTGCTGGAGAATCCGAAGATACTTCCCCATGTACCCGCCATCCGCCGGCTCCTTGCCGAGGACCTCGGCATTCCCGTGGAACGGGTCACCGTGAAAGGCAAGACAGCCGAAGGGCTGGACGCGGCGGGGGAGGGCAGGGCGGTGGCGGCGTACGCGGTGGCGCTGCTCCAGGAGCGCGGGGGGGATAAATCGCGCCAGGAGCGCGGGGCATGAGCCGGGCCGGGGCAATCCCTTGGCGCGCCATCATGGATGCCATGGCGCGCAGGCTCGATGCTTCGCATGCCTTTCAACAACTCCCATCGGTTTCCGCTGTTGCGCGGGTGAACAGCGATCCCTTTCGCGTCCTGGCCGCGACCATGATCTCCCTGCGGACAAAGGACGAGGTGACATCCCGCTCATCGCAGGCCCTTCTCTCCCGCGCCCCCTCTCCCTCCGCGCTCGCCGCGCTCCCCGAATCGCGCATCGCGCGTCTCATCTATCCTGCTGGCTTTTACCGCACCAAGGCTAAAAACCTGCGCGCCGCGGCGCGCATCCTCGTTGCCGAGCACCATGAGAAGGTGCCGCCGGAGATGGATCGGCTTCTTGCGCTTCCCGGGGTGGGCCGCAAGACGGCGAACCTTGTGCGCAATCTCGGATTCGGTCTGCCGGGAATCTGCGTCGACACGCACGTGCATCGTATCTCCAACAGGATGGGATGGGTGTCCACGCGCACGCCGGAGCAGACCGAGCAGGCGCTCATGGGGATCCTTCCCCGGCGCTACTGGATCGGCATTAATGAGCTGCTGGTGAGATACGGCCAGGCCGTGTGCACGCCCCTGTCGCCCCGGTGCAGCACATGCCCGGCGGCGCGCGAAAATCCGCGCAAAGCGCGCGGGGATAAGAGAATGCGCCAGGAGCGCGGGGATAAGAGAATGCGCCAGGAGCGCCGGGCGTGGTGCGCCCGTGTCGGCGTGGAGAGGTCGCGGTGAGGGTCACGGCGGGGATCATGGAGGAGAACGGCCTGGTGCTGATCGCGCGCCGCAAGCCGGGCAAGCACATGGCGGGCAAGTGGGAGTTCCCGGGGGGGAAGATCGAGCCGGGGGAGACGCCTGAACAGTCGCTGGAGCGGGAGCTGGACGAGGAGCTGGCCGTGCGCGCACGGGTCGGCGAGCTTCTCTGCCGCACTTTCTACGAGGGCAGCGGCGTCAGCCTCGAGCTGCTCGTGTACCGGGTGCTGCGCATCGAGGGAACGCCGATGCTGCGCGAGCACGAGGAGATCCGCTGGGTACGGCCAGGAGATCTCTCTTCCTACGATCTTGCGGATTCCGATCGACGCGTGGTGGAGAGCTTATATCACTGAGGCTGGAGGAAACAGAGCTTCCTCCAGCCGTAAACAGGGATGCGCAGCACGCCGAAGGCGTGCGTACCTACTACTTCTTTACCTTCGCCTTCAGCGCGGCCTCTTTAAAGACCTTGCTGTAAGTGAAGCGGGGCACTTTCGTCGCCGGCTTGGCGGGGATGGTGATCTCCTGGCCGGTGAGAGGGTTTCTCCCCGTTCGAGCGGCGCGCGCGGGCCTCATCCTGATGAACATCTTGCCGATCTTTCCCAGCGCCACCCGTTCACCCCTCATCACGCCGGTGCCGATGAGCTCGTACAGGTCTTCCAGGACCTGCTTCACGTCCTTGCGGACGAGACCGTTCTTCTCCGCGAGGTAGCCGACGATTGAAGCGCTTGTCAGCTTGTCGGGCACCTTTACCGCAGTCTTTTTTGCTGGTGCTTTTGCCACTGTTTTTCCCCTCCCATTGGAGATCTTTTATGCGGCCTACGGCCGCATTTTTCCTCACAGGATATATCGAGTGCGCGAGATTGTAAATAGCCCAAATTTTGGGGCCATTTGCGAACAGGGACTTTGGGATGGGTCTCTCCTACGGCTCCACCACCACCTTCAAGGCGAGCTGCTTCCGCAACAGATCGAGGCCCTTGTGCACGTCCGCAAGCGGGATGCGGTGCGTGACCACGACATCGAGCGGGAGCTGGCCCGATTCCAGTATGCGGGCCACCCGCTGGAAGCTGAATCGCCCGATGAATCCGCCGTAGATCGTGAGCTCCTTCTTGATGATATCCTTCATGGGGATCTTGGGTTCCGCCAGCTCATCGTGTCCGAACTGCAGGACGGTTCCCGCGAACCGGGCCAGGCGCATCGCGGTCACGATGAGCGGACCGACGGCCTCCACCACGACATCAGCCCCAGCCCCGGTCTCCTCCGCCACCACCTTGTCCAGATCCTCCTTCGTGGGGTCCACGACGCGCGTCGCTCCGCACCGCACGGCGCGCTCCCTGCGGAACGCCGAAGGCTCGCTCACGATGAGGCGCGCGGCTCCCGCGGCCTTGAGGACCGCGGTGAAAAGGCACCCGATGGGCCCGGCGCCGAGCACCACGACGGAATCGCCGGGCTTCACTCCGAGCTTCCCCGCCGAGTGCAGCACGCAGGCCAGCGGCTCCGCAAGGGCGGCGAGGTGGGTGGGCACCCGGGTGCGCAGCTTGTACAGGCCGTTGAGCGGCACGATTGCGTACGGCGCGAATCCGCCGTCGGAGAAAATCCCGATTGTCCCCGGATGGCCGGGCTCACCGGACGCCGAGATCAGCGTGGTGCACTGGTCGGGAAAGCCGTTGCGGCATTGGGCGCACTGGCCGCATCCCGGATGCGGATCCACCAGCACCTGGTCCCCCGGCGCGAACTCTCCCGCGGCGCTTCCCACGGCAACGACCTCGCCGGTGAACTCATGCCCCTGGATGATGCCGAGGCGAGCCGGATGAGCGGGGGGAACCTGGAGGATGTGCAGGTCCGTCCCGCAGATCCCGACACCCTGCACCTTGAGAAGCACATCGGTGGGCTTTTTTATCTTGGGCTCGGGCCTCTCCGTGAGGACGAGCCTTCCATTTCCTTCGAATACCGCTGCCTGCATGACAAACTCCTTTCCGCGCGCGCGACGCGCCGCTCTCTACAGATGCTCAACCAGCGATTGGCTTCACCTTCTTGACGAACTCATCAGCCTTGCGCGCGATCTCCTCCGCGGTGGAGAGCACCGTGATGCCGAAGTTGGCCCCTATGCCTGGGTCCACCACCCCCACGCTGAGGTTGACGGCTCGAGCGAGTATGGCATCGGTCCGGGGGAGCATGTTTTTCCTGCTCGGCCGCCTGCCCTGATCGTCCTGCCAGGAGAGGATCTGCTCCATGTGGTTGTACACGTGCCAGCCGCTGTCGGCAACCGTCTTGACTCCCAGCGCCTCGGCCACTTTCCTGGTTGTCGCTTCGTCGGGGAACAGCACGGTGAGCATGGTGGCGATCTCCCCGGGGTCGTTGATGCGGCGGTATCGCATGTTGCGAATGCCTCCCGCGTCGATGGCCTGCTTGAAGGCGCTTTTTTTCTGGCGCAGCGCCGCGAGGATCTGATCGAGCTTGCGAAGCTGCGCAAGGCCCACCGCGCCGGTGAGCTCGTTGATGCGCAGGTTGATGCCCACCAGAGAGCGCTTGCCGATCTCCAATCCCGTGCGCAGCGGCTTGTGCCCCTGGTCGTGATAGCCGAAGGCGCGTTCGTACAGCTCATCGTCGTCAGTGGTCACCATGCCCGCGTCTCCCGTGGTGATGGTCTTGTTGATGTTCAGTGAGAAGGCGTTGATGGCGCCGTAGGATCCGGTGGGTTTCCCCTTGTAGGTGGCCCCCAGGGATTGGCAGGCGTCCTCCAGCACGGGGATGCCGTGAGCCTTGGAGATGGCCATGATGCGCGACAGGTCGCTGGGGTTGCCCAGCATGTGCACCGGCATGATAACCTTTGTGCGCGGGCCGATCTTGCGTTCGATGTCGGCGGGGTCGATGGTGAGCGACTCGTCGACTTCCGCGAGGATGGGCGTGCCGCCCACGGCGATGATTGCGGAGATGGAAGCCACGAAGGTGTAGCCGGGCACGATGACCTCGTCGCCGCGGCCGACACCCAGGGCGACCAGCGCAGCCATGAGGGAGCTGGTGCCGCCGTTGGTGGCAAGGGCGTGAGCGACCCCCATTTTGCGGGCGAACTCGCGCTCCAGCGTGACGACCTTTTGCTTGAATTTGGGGTCATCCTCGCGGCCATATCGGGAGAGATAGCCAGATTCAAGCACGTCGAGCACTTCTTTGCGCTCCTCGTCACCGAAGAGATAGAAACCTGGACCTGGCATGACGGACCTCCTTGCTGGGAGAAGCTGGGTGAGCCCGCTGACTAATGTCTGCTGGCAGAAGGTATTCTATACGGGATGTAAATTACTGTCAAGAATGAGTGTAAAAAAAGACAATTTAGTAAATTATTTGCATTTTTATTTGACAGCAAAATGATTCCATGATATTGTAGGCTTGAAATACGACCGACCCCGCGAAGGGAAAGGTCATCACGCCAATGAGAGGAGGTGATCTTCATTTCATTCTCCACAATGACGGTCAAAGGGATCGCCAAAATCCAACCACCTTAAGGAGGAAAAATGAAAAAGCTATTCACCATTCTCTTTGTTCTCGCTGTCGTTGCAGCGAGTTCTTTTGCGGCGCCGAAAGAGATTGTTTTCATGGACAGCCAGTCCGGCGCCAATTTCCAGCAGTGGTTCCAGACAATTGCGCTGCCTGCGGCCGAGGAGTTCCTTGGCGTCAAGATCAAGTATGTCGTGGGAAGCGACGCGGAGATCATCGAACGCATGAAGGCCTGGAAAACAGGACAGGGCGACATCACCGTGTTGTTTCCCAAGTCGCTCGCCCTTTTTATAAAGACCAACCAGGTGAAGCTGGACACTCTTACGACTGCCAAAATCCCGAACATGGCCAAGATCGACCCCGATCTGCAGGTATCAACGGAAGGAATCCCGGTCGCGAACAAGGGTGCCGCCTATTGGTGGAGCACCTACGCCCTCATTTATAACTCCGACCTGGTCAAGAACCCGCCAAAATCCTGGCAGGAGTTCTATGATCGGCGCGCGGAGTGGAAGGGGCATATCGGCTTCATTCGGCCCGATGCCAAGTCCAGCGGGGGCTGGCGGCAGCCGTTTGCGTTCCTGAACGCCTTCTGCGATTTCTCTAAGAAGTTCGACCCGCAGGCGGCGGATTTCCAGGACGCCTGGGCCAAGCTCAAGGATTTCTACACCTATTGCCAACTACCGCTTGCCGCTGAACCAACCAATGCTTTCGAGAACTTCAACGCGGGCGACACATGGATCACCGTGTACGCCATGGACTACTCGCTCTGGTCAGCGCGTCAGGGAACAATGCCTCCAAGCACCAAGGCCATGTTCCTGACCCCGGGCATCGATGCCGGCGGCCAGGCATATCTGGTCGTGCCGGACAACATCCCGGTTGAAAACAAGTACATCGCATATAAGCTTATCAACTATCTGCTTTCCGATGACCAGCAGAGCCGCATGGTCAGCACAATGTGGCAGTACAACAGCACCTTGATCAATGACAAGGTGCCCGGCATCGTGTGGGAGCAAATCCCAAGGATCGAAGTCGCTAAAAAAGCCGCAATTCCGCCTGAACGGGTCAATGCGGACGCCATCACCTACATCAAGAAGAACGCCGTTGGAATCATCCCGTAATTGGCAAAATGATCACCCATGAGAGGGAGGACAATTGTCCTCCCTCTCATTGACAGCCGGCATCCACTCTACGGGGGATAGGGAATGAGGTTCTTGCCTTCACGACGCCGTGAAGGGCTGACGACACTGTTGCTTCTGCTGCCCGGTTTCGCCGTTTTTTTTGGGCTGTTCGTGTACCCGTTCATCATCACGATAATCCAAAGCCTGCGCCCCGAAGGGGAGACAACGGGCTGGACCCTTGAATACTACGGCAGCTTTCTCAGCAGCGCGCACGGGCAGCAGGTTATCGGCCTCACTTTTTTTCTGGCCATCGCCACTACGCTGCTCTCCGTGCTGTTGAGCGTCCCCTTGGCGCTCATCCTGCGCCGGAAAATAAGAGGACACCGCTTCTTCCGCGCGGTACCGCTGATTCCGCTGGTTATCCCTGGCCTGATCGGCGCCTTGGGATTGCTGCTCGTTTTCGGAAGCCGGGGCTGGTTCAATCTCTTCCTTCGCGATGTGCTGCCGTTCATCCACGGGCCTGTTGCCGTCGACTATACCATCACCGGCCTGACCCTGTTCTACGTATGGCTCTATTTCCCTTATACGCTGTTGACCACGCTTTCCACGCTGGAGGGGCTTGACCCTGGCATCGAAGAGGCCGCCCAGGTCTCGGGGGCAAACCCCTGGAAGGTGCTCCGCCACGTCGTGCTGCCGTTGATCATGCCGGGGATCCTTTCGGGGTCCGTATTAACCTTCATGAACGCCTTTGGGGCATTCAGCATCCCGCTGGTGGCAGGGGGGAACTACCGTCCGCTGTCCGTGGACGTGTACAAGCAGATCCAGTTGTTTGTCCCTGCTCATTGGTCGCAAGCCTGCTCCATCGCCGTGATCATGGGCGTGATGCAAGTGGCCTTCCTCACCTTCTACATGCGCGTTCTTCGCGGGAGAAAGGTGAGATAACCATGGTCAAGACCTATACCCGCGGATTGTGGAATGGTCGGCTGATCCTTTCATATACGCTGCTGGTATGTCTCTCCATTGTCATATTCTCCCCCTTTGTGGTCATCATCGTCAAATCGTTCGGCAAGGGTTGGTTCGGCAAGCTGTGGCTGCCGCCCACGCTGACGCTGGACTGGTACAAATGGGCCGTCAACGTGGCCCGGCTGCCGGAGGTCATGAAGAATACAATCATCGTGGTCGCGATGGCCGTGGCCATGAGCACGATCGTCGGCATCTTCTCCGGCTGGGCATTCGGCCGCAGGCACATCCCCGGCAAGGAAGTGCTGATGTCCATGATCCTGCTGCCCCGCATGATTCCTCCCATCACGTACGCGCTGGGGATCGCGCGCATCTTTTATGGGCTGAATCTTGTCAACACTCATTTCGGGATCGCCCTGGCGCACGTGACCCTCTGCGCCCCGTACGCGATTCTCGTGATGTCCGCAACCTTCGAAGGTCTGGATGAGCGGATGCTGGAAGCAGCCAGCGTATGCGGCGCCAATCCGCTGCGCACGTTCTTCCACGTCACCCTCCCCCAAATCATGCCGGGAATCCTCTCCTCGATGATCTTCACCTTCACGACGTCGTACAATGAGTTCACTCTGACGCTCATGACATATGGTCCGGATACGCTCACCCTGCCCATCCGCACCTACCTGGCGGTCGGAGAAGGGTATTGGGAGGTCACCAGCGCCATGTCCGTCATCATGGTTCTCCCCTCCCTGCTGATCCTGTTCCTCATTCAGAGACAGGTGAAACCGGAACAACTGGTGGGAGGCTTCAAGGGATTATGAGCGAATGGATGATCGAGCTGAAAGGCACGACAAAGCGGTATGGCATGCTTCTCGCCAACGACCATATCGACCTGCGGATCCCGCGGGGGGAATTGCTGACCCTGTTGGGCCCCAGCGGCTGCGGCAAGACCACGGCAATGCGCTGCATCACCGGCCATCAGCGTCCTGACGAAGGGCGCGTGCTCATCGATGGGCGGGATGTCACCGACCTCCCGACCCATAAGCGCGATCTCGGCATGGTCTTTCAGAACTTCGCATTGTTTCCCCACATGACCGTTTACGAGAACGTGGACTTTCCCTTGATGATCCGCAGCCTGCCTCATGAGGAGCGCCGGCAGCGGGTCACTGACGCGCTGCGGCTTGTGCGCATGGACGAGCTGGCCGATCGCTATCCGCGGCAGCTTTCCGGCGGGCAGCAGCAGCGCGTCGGCCTGGCCCGGGCGCTGGTCTACCGGCCGAGCGTTCTCCTGCTCGACGAGCCCCTGTCGAATCTGGACGCAAAGCTGCGCGAGGAAATGCGCTTCGAGATCAAGGAGCTGGTCACGCAGCTCCACATGACCGCCGTCTATGTCACGCACGACCAGGGGGAAGCCCTGGCTTTGTCGGACCGGGTTGCCGTGATGAAGGCCGGGCGCATCCAGCAGATAGGGACACCGCGCGAAATTTTCGAACAGCCGAATTCGCTCTTTGTGGCGGACTTCATCGGGTTGTCCGATTTCATCAAGGCCCGGGTGGAGGCCGTGGAAACGAAAAGCGTCTGGGTGGCGGTCAAAGGGCTGCGGGTGCGCGTCCAGACAGAAGCGCTGCTTCGGGTCGGCCAGGAGGTCACCCTGTTCATACGCCCCACCAGGGTGGATTTGCTGGAGCAGGGAGCGCCCGCGGGGGAAAATGTCTTTGCCGCACGGGTGCTGAAGCTGACCTATCTCGGCGACAACATCGATTACCGCGTCGTTCTGCCCGGCGACTGGGAGATACGCGTGCAGACCAATGGTCAGCAATACATCCCTGCCGGCTCATCGATCAAGGTAAGGCTGCCTGCGAAATTCTGCCACATCATTGCGGAGTAAAAAGCGCGCGCGGATGAGCTGATCCTGCGCATCATGTAAATTACTAATTTTTATCCATTTAATTACATTTTGTTTGACAGTAAAAAGAATCCATGGTAGGGTGGGTTGTATCAAAAACTTCTGCCTAAGGAGGGCAAAGGGTCATGGCAAAAAGAGTCTTTCTATTTAGTCTCACTGTGTTGGTTCTTTTCTCCGCGACAGCGGCCCTGTTTGCAACAGGCCAGGGGGAGAAAGGCGCCACAGCGTCCAAGCCGGAGTACACCTTCTATTTTGTCTCTCATGGCGGGCCGGGCGACTCGTACTGGCAGCCGTTCATCAATGGCGTCAACGATGCCGCGAAGGCATTGAACGTCAAGATCGTGTACGTCTATCCGCAGAAGCAGGGTGACGTGAACGAGCTGATCAAGCAGCTCAATTCCGCCATCGCCGCCAAGCCGGACGGCATCGGCGTCACCATCGATGATGAAGAGGGATTCTCCGCCCCGCTGCTGGATGCCCAAAAGCAGGGCATCCCCGTGATCGCCTTCGATACGGTCCCCGATCCCGACAATCCGAGCCCGAAAATCCCCTACATCTGCTACGTTGGGGAAGACAGCTTCGCCGCCGGCCAGGAGGTTGGGCGGGGAGCCCTGACATCATTCAACCTCGCGAGCGCAGACCGCGTCGTCGTCCTCAACCATGAGGCGGGCAACGTTTCCCTCACCCTTCGCTTCAACGGGATCAAGAGCATCCTCGAGCCGAAGGGCGTCGTGGTGGATCAGCTGGCGACCCCGGGGGACGACCCCGCGCAGTCGCAGGCCATCATTCAGAACTACATTGCGAAGAACCCGACGGTGAAAGCGCTTCTCACCATGGGTCCGCTCAGCTATCTGCCAGCGGCCAAGGTGCTGGAGAGCGGCGGGCTCGTCGGCAAGGTCGGGCTGGTCGGATGGGACATAACGCCTGAAGCCATTACAATGATCAAGAGCGGCGAGATGGCATTCACCGCAAACGAGCAACCCTACTATATCGCCACCACCGCGGCCTATCTCCTCTACATGAACGTCAAGTATCACTTTGATCCGCAGAACGTTTTCAACACCGGCCTCGGCAGGGTGACCAAGTCCAACATCGATGTCTGGGCCACTCTGGTGAAAAACGGCCAGGGCTGATCCGGTTTCGAAGGCACGTGAGATCTGGTCTTCCGGCGCGGCTGCCCGTTTCACGGGCAGCCGCCCGGCCTCATTCATGCAAAGGGGAGGTTTCTCATGAGCAGCGTCGAAGAGCGTGACGCTCCGAGCCCGCGGCTGAACCGCCCGAGTCTGATGCATCGCATTGTCCGCGTGCCGGAGCTGATGGTCCTGGCTGCGCTTCTCATCGTGATCATCTTCTTCGTGATCATGGCGCCGACCACGTTTCTCTCGGCGCGCAACATCGGAGCCGTCCTCACCGCATCGGCGCAGCTCGGCGTGGCTGCCGTCGGCATGTCCATCCTCATCATCGCGGGCGAGTTCGATATTTCCGTCGGCTCAAACTACGCTTTCACCGGCATCGCCATCGGACTTTTGAGCACAACGGGGGGCCTGCCGACGTGGGTGGCCGTCGTCCTGGGCCTGCTCATCTCCACGGCCATCGGGCTGGCCAATGGGGCGATCACCATCGGAACGAAGATCCCGTCGTTCATTACGACGCTCGGCACGTGGCTGGTATGGTTCGGGCTCACCCTTGCCTTGAGCAAGGGCTATTTTGTCCCCGTCAAGGCCAACGACCCTCTCATCGCGGTGATCGGCGGGGCCCTCGGCTACCAGTTCTACGCGTCCGTGTTCTGGTGGGTCGGGATCGGGATCATCGCGATCATCCTGCTCGGGCGCACCAGGCTGGGGAACTGGATTTTCGCCGTCGGCGGCAATGCCGAAGCCGCTCGCGCCGTGGGCGTGCCCGCCAACCGCGTCAAGCTCTTCGCCTTCGGGCTTGTGGGACTTGTCGCGGGGATCTCGGCGCTGTTCACCCTCGGGCAGCAGGGATCGATGGCGCCGTTGTACGGCCAGAACCTTGCGATGCAGGCCATCGCCGCTTCGGTCATCGGCGGCTGCCTGCTCTCGGGAGGCGCGGGCAGCGTGCTTGGCGCCATGCTCGGCGCCGTGCTCATGTCCATGATCAACAGCGGTCTCATCCTGGCGGGGGCGCCGACCTTCTGGTACCAGACATTCGTCGGGGCGATTGTCATCGTGGCGGTCGTCATCAACACCTCGATTTCCCGGCGCGTCGCGCAAATGAAGTAGGGGAGGGACAGGCCATGGGAAGCGAAACAAGCGGCGTTCGGCTCGAGGTGCGCAATCTGTCCAAACGCTTCGGCTCCGTGGTGGCGCTGGAGGACGTGAGCTTCTCCGTGCGTCCTGGCGAGATCGTCGGCCTCGTGGGAGACAACGGCGCGGGCAAGTCCACGGCAATCAAGCTCATCTGCGGTTATTACCGGCCCTCCGGGGGCACCATCCTCTGGGAGGGCGCCGTCACCGAGCTGGAGTCTCCCGAGCACGCCCGCAGCCTCGGGATCCAGACCGTGTACCAGGACCTCGCGCTCGTCAACACGCTGAGCATCGCGCGCAACTTTTTCCTCCACGCGGAGCCGGTGCGCAGGCTGGGACCGGTGAGCTTCCTGAACGTGAAGGAGATGAATGAGCGCACGGCCCAGATCCTGCGCGACATCGGCATCAAGGACCTCAATCCCACGACCCCCGTCTCCGCGCTGTCCGGCGGAGAGCGGCAGGCGGTCGCCATCGGCCGCACGTATTACTTCGGCGGGAAGCTGCTCATCCTCGACGAGCCCACCTCGGCCCTTTCGGTGAAACAGACGCAGAAGGTGTTCTCGATCATCCAGGAGGTGAAGGCGAAAGGGGTGTCGGTCATCCTGATCGAGCACAACATGATCCACGTGCACGACATCGCTGACAGGCTCGTGGTTGTGCGGCATGGGAATGTGTACGGCGACTACGCCAAGGCGGACGTGGGAGTCGCGGATCTGGAGAGGATTCTGGCCGGCGCCCGGTGAGACTGGAATCACGGGCCCGTATTGACACGCGGCGTTTCCGGCAGCTATCATCGCGGCCTGTACGACTGACATGAACATACGCCATTGTTTTGGCCACGGCACCGCTGTTGCGGATCTCCACAGCACAGACAAGTACGACGCGCTCCGCGAGCTCATCCATGGGGCGCCCGTTTTCCAAGAGATTGATGGTTTGGATGAGTTTGCGGCGGCCGTCGTGGATCGGGAAAAGATCCAGACCACGGGACTTGGGCATGGCGTGGCTGTCGCGCATGGACGGGTGCAGGGGGTCCGGCGCGTCCTGATCGCCCTCGGCGTCTCCCGGCGCGGCATTCGCTACGAATCGCCGGACGGGGAACCGGTCCGGTTGCTCTTCGTCATCGCCTCTCCGCCGCATGTAACGCTTGATTACCTGCAGGCGCTCTCCACCCTGGTGCGCGGTCTTCGCCGCCAACCGGTGCGCGATTCTCTCCTTGCCGCTGCGGACGCGGAGGAAATCGAAGCCCGCATCCGATCCGCCTACTGCGCCGAGCTGGAACGCCTAACGGAACCAGCGGCCGGGCGCAAGATCTGCGGCGCCGCGCCAATCCGCCGCTCCGCGTCGGCGGGATAGGGCGGGATGCTCCTCGTTCCCGCCATCGACCTTCGGGCAGGCCGATGCGTGCGCCTGGTGCGGGGCAGCTTCTCGGACTCCACGGAATACTCCCAGGATCCCGTCGCCGTCGCCCTCGGCTTTGCCGAACAAGGCGCCCGTTGGATCCACATCGTGGACTTGGACGCGGCGGAAGGAAAGGGCGCCGACAACCTGCCGGTCATTGAGCGCATCCGGCGCGCCGTATCCTGCCGCGTGCAGGTGGGCGGAGGAGTGCGCACGGCGGCGCAGGCAGAACGGCTGTTCGGGCTGGGAGTCGAGCGGATCGTCCTGGGCACTATGATCGTTCGTTCCCCTGAAGAGGTGAGTGAATGGATAGGCCGGTGGGAACGGAAGTTCGCCGGGGGTATTGACGCGCAGGACGGAAGGGTCAGGATCTCGGGATGGACGGAGGAGGCGGGCCGGGCGGACACGGAAGTCGCGGCAGCGCTGCCGGGTCTCGGTGTGCGGTGGCTTGTTTACACGAGCATCAGCAGGGACGGAACTCTTGCCGGACCCGATATCGAGCGCACCAGCGCCGCGGCCAGGGCGTCTGGCCTTCCGACCATTCTCTCCGGCGGCATCGGATCGGAAAGGGACGTCGATGTCGTTGCCGAAAAGGGGGATCCGCTTGTCGTCGGCGTGATCCTCGGAAAGTCCCTCTACGAATCGCGCGTCGATCTGGGAAGATTGATCAGGCGCTATCCCCAGGAATCCGCGACCGCCTGGGATTCCTGATCATTCCCAGTATTTCTTCCGCCACCGCGAGCGGCGTCTTGCCGTTTGTATCAACGGCCGCGCCCAGCTCGTTATAGACCGCCATCCTGCTTTCGTAGAGTCGTTGAACAGTGTCAGGATCCTTCTGCAATAATGGACGCCTCTGGCCGCCCTTGGTCCGCTCGCGCGCCGCCGCAAGGGAAACCCGCAGGTGGAACACGGCCGCGCTCCCCGTGAAAAAGCCCCTGTTGACAGCCTGGGCGGGCGCGCCGCCGCCGGTTGCCACGATGAGCCGGGAACGGCCGGCCAGGTCCTCCAGCACACGGGCTTCACACTCCCGAAACCATGTCTCACCCTTGTCGCTGAAGATACGGCTGATCGGCGCGCCCGCCCGGTCCTCGACAAGCGCATCAGTGTCCGCGAAGTCCCACCCCAGCCGTGCGGCCAGGATCCTGCCCACCGTGGTCTTGCCCGATCCCATGAAGCCAATGAGCGTGATGCGGTCCACCGCCGCTGTCATCGTTTCTGCAGCAGCCTGTCGAGCACGGCCTTTAGCTCGGGAACGCCCTGCGCGTAGCGAATGATTGCTTCCAGGTACCCTGCCGGCTCTCCCGTGTCCAGCCTTTCCCCCTGGACCCGGCGGAAGACCACCCGCCCCTTCTGCGCAAGGCTGAGCACTGCCGGGGTGTGGTAGAACTCCCCCTCGCCATGCCGTGCCCATTCCTCGCCGAGCCGGTCCAGGAAATCAGGGGCATAGAGGAACCTGCCGATCGACGCCTCGCGGCTGGGCTCCATCCCCCTGGCAGGCTTCTCCACAATGCCCGTCACGTGAAGGCCGTCCGGCGCTATGGAGATGATGCCGTAGCGGTTGATGTCCGGCGGGTCGTGCAGCGTCGCAAGAACGGTGCACCCCGTGGCTTCCCACGTCTCGATGAGCTGGCGCGCCAGCGGGGGGGAGCCGAAGTGAAGGTCATCGGGGTAGGCGACGACGAACGGCTCTTTTCCCACGAATGCCCGGGCGAGCAGGAGCGCGTGCCCTGTGCCGCGCATCTCAGACTGGCGTACAAAGTAGCAGGTTGCTTTCGGGGGCTCTATGCACGCAAGCTTCCGCGCATCCCCTGCTGCCGCGAACACGGTCTCCAGCTCCATTTCGCGGTCGAAATAGTCCTCCAGCGCTTTTTTCCTGCGCGACGTGATGAACAGGATCTCCGTGATGCCGGATGCCACGAACTCCTCCACGATGAAGTCGATGGAGGGCCGGGTGACCAGGGGGAGCATCTCCTTGGGAATTGTCTTGGTCACGGGAAGGAACCGGGTCCCGTATCCCGCGGTGACGATGACGCCTTTCATGCCCGCCAGTATAGCCGAAACGCGCGTTTCAGCCACCAGCGTTGTACGGGTAGCCGGTTTTCCGCTGCCACCCACACCTCCACGCCAGTGGGGAACTTCTCCCGCGGCGCGGCTTTTATTGACGCGGCAGAAGGAATCCTATAGTGTGAATGGCTGCCTTCTTTATAGGGGGGGGTATGAAGATCTGGATCAAGCTTCTCATCGGCTCCGTGATCGGCCTTATTGTGGGCTTTTTCATCCCCGTGCAGGCTCAGGGTTTCTTCGATTCCCTGACCGGCCTGCTCATCGGCATAGGCCGCTACGCCCTGTTCCCCTTTATATTCTTTTCCCTCGGCATCGGCACCTCCGAGCTGCGCCAGGAGAAGCGGCTCGCCCGGGTGTACCTGTCCGCCTTCAAATACCTCCTCCTCGCCGCCGCTCTCCTGATCATCATCGGCACCCTTTCCGTGCTTGTGTTCCCGCCCGAGCGCATCCCCATCACCATCGAGGCGGAGAAAGCCTTCACCCCGGTGAGCGTCATGCAGGGATTGAAAACCATCTTCCCCGGCAATCTCTTCATGGTTTTCTTCGGCAGCGGCGATTTTCTCCTTCCCGTCATGGTCGTTGCCTTCCTCATCGGCCTGAACATGGATTTTGACCGGCAGCTCACCCGGCCCGTGGTGCAGCTCTTCGATTCGCTGTCACGGATCTTCTATCACCTGAACTCCCTCGTCGTGGAGCTTTTTGCCGTCGCGCTGATCGCGGTTGCAGCCACCCGGGTTTCCCATCTTTCCCACGCGGACCTCGGCATGTACAAGCAGATCATCATCATCGTGGCGGTGGACGTTGTGGTGGTCGCCTTCGGCGTGTTCCCCGGAGCCCTGTACCTGCTGGGCATCAGGGAGAACCCGTACCGCTGGCTGTATGCTTCCATTGGCCCGGCCATCGCCGGCCTGTTCACCGGCGATCAGTACATCTCCCTCGGGGTCCTCACCAAGCACGGCAAGGAGAGCCTTGGCGTGCCGCGGATGGTGGGCTCCGCCATCTATCCCCTGTTCGCCGTCCTGGGCAGGGCAGGCACCGCCATGGTTTCCAGCGTCTCCTTCATCCTCATCCTGCGCTCCTATTCCAGCCTCGAGATCACCTTCCTGCAGACCCTCTGGGTCATGTTCTTTTCTTTCGTCGTGTCGTTTCTCCTCGGGGCCGTGCCGGGGAATGCCGCCTTCTTTTCCATCTTCATGCTCTGCAGCATCTATGCCAAGGGGCTTCAGGAAGGCTACCTGATACTGCGCACCATCGCCCCCCTCCTGGTGAGCTTCGGCGTGTTCATCGACGTGCTTTCCTCAAGCTTCGTCTCCCTGCTGATTGCGCGGGAGGAAAACGTGTGGACGGAGGTGGAGACGGAGAGCTTTATTTAGAGCCGGTGGGCGCCGAAGTCTCCGCGGCGGGCCGCAGCCGGATGGCGAACCCCAGTCCCGCTGACATCATGAACTGGTCGATGAAGGGCTGGCCCAGGCCGTCCCAGGCGTGGAAGAGGGGGTAGAAGGCGCGCACGTTTAACACAAGGTCCACGGGTTGGGATATGTGCCATCGCACGAACAAGCGCGTCTCGGGATAGAAGAACCTGCCCGCGCTGAAGAAATATCCCAAAGCGGGTTGTCGGCCGCTGATGCTGGTTGGGTCGGTATTGGTGAAATCAAGCGGGAAGCGCAGGAGGAAATCAAGCCCCAGCGCTCCGCCGATCGCGACGACCGGCGCGAGAGGGAAGCTCACCCCCGCCTGAAGGCTGATCAGCGCGCCGAGCGTGAAGAACTCGCCTGCGGCCTCTATGCGGGTGGGCACGGCCGTGGCGTTGGTGTCCGTCCATTCGTAGGGCATGCCAAAGAGCTCTATGACGGGTTCCACGAAAAAGGGTCCGGCGATCCGCAGCGGAAGCGAGGCCCCGATAAGCTGCGCGTTGGCGGGGCTGGCGGTTCCATATCCTGTGGGGGGAACCGTGAAAACCAGCAGGAAGCTTGCATCGACATCCACCTCGTCAACCGACAGGGCGAACCCGGGAATGGAAACGGCGAGCGCGACACACAGCGCGATGATGCGGCGATGCCCCCGGCCGGCGATTCTCATGTGAAAAAGTATAGCACGAGCCTACAATATATTCGACGCCAGCTCCGCCAGCTTGGACCTCTCGCCCTTTTCCAGGGTGACGTGGGCGTACAGCGGCTCGCCCTTCATCCGGTCGATGAGGCAGGTGAGGCCGTTCGACCGCGAGTCCAGGTAGGGCGTGTCGATCTGGTAGGGGTCGCCCGTGAACACCACCTTGGTGCCTTCCCCGGCCCGGGTGATGATGGTCTTCACCTCGTGGGGAGTGAGGTTCTGCGCCTCATCGATGATGAAATAGATCTTTGACAGGTGCCGGCCGCGGATGTAGGCCAGCGGCGTGATGACGAGCTTTCCGTTCTCCAGCATGTCGTGGATTCGCTTGAACTCGGGCGAGGTCTCTTCGAACTGGTTCTGGATCAGCGTCAGGTTGTCGAACAGGGGCTGCATGTACGGGTCCAGCTTGCTCTTGATGTCGCCCGGCAGGAAACCGATGTCCCGGTTGGACAGGGGAACGATGGGCCGGGCAAGGTAGATCTGCTTGTAGCTGGAACGCTTCTCCAGGGCCGCGGCGAGCGCCATGAGGGTTTTCCCGGTTCCCGCCTTTCCCGCCATGGTCACCAGGGGGATGTTCTCATTGAACAGCGCGTCCAGGGAAAAGGTCTGCTCCGCATTGCGGGGATCGATTCCGTACGCGCGGCGCTTCTGGATGTGCTTGAAGGATTTCTCTTCCTCCACGTACATGGCCAGCGTGCTCTTGCTCTGGTTCCTGATGATGTAGTATTCGTTGGGGAAGGGATCCCGTTCCAGGGGGAACTTCTCCCGGCTCACCATCCCCTCCTGGAACAGCTCGTCGATCAGCGCGCCGTCCACGTCCTGCAGGATGCACTTGCCCGTGTACAGCTCGTCGATGTTGCCGATCTTCCCCGTCTCGTAGTCTTCCGCCTTGATCCCGATGCTCTTGGCCTTCATGCGGATGTTGATGTCCTTGGACACCAGGATTACCCGCTCCTTGCCGTACTCCTTTGCCAGGTTGAACGCCAGGGAGATGATCCTGTGATCGGGCTTGTCCTCCCAGAAAATTTCTCCCAGCATCTCGTCGCGCTTGGCATTGGTCTCCACGATCACGATGCCGCCGCTTTCCAGGCGTATCCCTTCGTTCAGAAGCTTGTCCCCGCCCATGCCGTCGAGCTTGCGCGAGAACTCCCGGGCGTTGAAATTGATGATCTCATTGCCCTTCTTGAACTTGTCGATCTCCTCCAGCACGGTGATGGGGATCACGACGTTGTGCTCCTCAAAGGAATTGATGCAGTCATGGTCGTGGAGAATGACATTGGTGTCGAGCACGAAAATCTTGTTGGAGCCGGAGAGAATAGCCATAGGAACAGTGTAGGGAGCGATCAGGCGCGGATCAAGTGGCAGTCCGCGCCGCTCCCACGTTGACAGAGGGGCGGATGAATGCTTTGATTCGTCATCAACGAAAGGAGATGTGTGATGAAGAAGCTGTCCGTCCTCTTTATGTTGTTCGCCATTGTGGTCTCAGGCATCGGCGCGCAGAAGACGCAGGAGGGATTCTACCTGGATCAGAGCGTGCAGGCCTCCTACGATCCGCTGGGGTTTCAACTGGTGAGTCAGGCGTACTACCGCATGCCGCTCGTGAACAGGGAGGGGGTGCTGTGGGAGTCTACCAAGATCGACGTGGGCCTGCTGAACAACCTCTCCCCCGCGTACGACATGGCCGGCGCCTACATCACCATCACGCCGATCGCCCTGCTTGACATCACGCTCTCGGCCCAGGTTGCCGGCTTTTACGACCTGCTCGGTTTCGGCTTCTACAGCCTCGGCGGATACAATGCCGGCTTCGACAACGACTCGCTTGCCCTGCTTTCGCCGAAGAACACCTTCGGGTACGTGCTTTCCGCCTCACCCACGTTCAAGATCGCCATTGGGCCGTTCGTGCTGGTGAACGATTTCAACCTCACGTATTATTACGTGGATGACGGCAACGGCTTTTTCTTCGAACGCGTCGCGAATTGCGCGCTCGGGAAAAACGACGTCGAGCTTCTCAACCAGGCCTATGCACTGTGGACGATCCTTCCGGGACTCCTGGCGGGCGTGAATGACTACCTGTTGTACGTGCCCGGCTCCGGGTATGTGTCCCATCGCCTGGCAGCCATCGGGGTGTATTCGACAACGCTCAAAAGGGGTCTTTCCTTCAACGCGGCGCTGATCCTGGGCACCTTTCTGGCGGACCAATATTTCCAGTACACCCTATACGTCGCAGCGCAGGCGGGGATTTCTGTGGCGCTCTGAGCGCCGAGCAGGCCGGAGGAGAAGCACGACGTGTTGAGATTCAGCAAGGAGCGCATCAGTGAGGCACACAACGCGCGTCGTTCTCGCGCTCACGTTTCTGACAGCATGCGCATTCTCCTGCTGGGCCGTGGGGGATGAGGATCCCTTTGCCTTTGACATCGGCCTGCGCCTCTTTGGCGCCGACATCGGGATAGGGTATCGCGGCCTTGCCCTCCTGCCCAACGCCGACACAACCATCTGGGCCTATGTCGGCGGCGGCTATGAAACGGAGCATTACTACCGTGATCCCTCCGGCGATTTCCTTGCCCCCGGATCGCTGGCGCCCGGGGGGGTTTTTGACGGTCTTAATGCGGCGTTCCAAAGGATCGAAGGGGCGTGGCGCCTTGGGGTGGACCAGGGATTTGCGTGGAACGACCGCACGAAGACCAACCTCGTGGAGGCCTTTCTCTTTTATCGGGGCCGCTACGACATCAATCAAATCCAGCCAGGGCTGGTCCTCTACAATGCGTCAATTCTCGACAAGGACGGGATCCTGCTGAACACGCTCCAGGCCGGCCTTGGGTACAATGACCTGCTCTTCAACAAGAAAAACAAAACCCAGAGCGGCTTCGCCGCTGAGGCGTCGGCCGAGTGGGGGCCGGCCTTTTTTTTCAATACGCTCATCGGAAACTCGGATTTCATCCGCTTCAACGCGACCTTCCGGGCCTTCCTGCCCCTCTACGACGCGGCGCCTTCAGGCTCCGCCAACCTGCTGAGCATCTATGCGGGCGAGTTCGCCGCGATCGACTATGCCATCGGAATCGGCCAGGCAGTTCCCTTGTACATACGCCAGAGCTTTGGCGGCAGGATCCAGACCACGGGTCTTGGCGGCGACGTGCGCGGCGTCGACAACGGGGGCTATGACGCGAATCTCAAGGCCGTGAACAATCTCGAGCTGCGCGTGAACCTTCCGTCCATTTGTTGGCCGGACCTCGTTCCCGGGGTTGTCGTGTTCTTCGATGCCGGCTATTACGACCAGGTGGGCGAGATCGGGACACCCACGCCCACGCCATCAGGGATCGTCGCCTCAACGGGCGCCGGCATCTACATCGATCTGCTCGATCTGGCCAGCATTGCGGCGTACGTGGAATATCGGCTGGACTCCATCAATGCGGACGGCCAGCATCTCTGGCCGTTCAATGTCGAGTTCGGGATGCACTTCTAGCGCGGCAAGGCCCCGTGCGGCGGCTTTCTTGACGGCGCCAGGCGTATGCTCTACGCTTTGAAACGAGAGCGGTAGGGCATGGGAACGGTTGACATCGACAAGGCTAGGCGCTTCCTCATGGACAAGGAGGAGCGGAAGAAGAAGATCCTCACGGAAAGGCTTGCCCGCGCGCGCCAGGATTTCGAGGGGATCGTCGCCATGATCGTAGAGAATTATCATCCCCTGCGGATATGTCAATGGGGCTCCCTTGTAGGGGAGCGGCACTTCTCCACGCTTTCCGACATCGACATAGCGGTTGAAGGCATCGCGACTGCGGAGGAGTTCTTTCGCATGTATGGCGACGCCATGCGGATGACCGACTTTTCGCTGGACATGGTGCGGCTGGAACGGATTGAACCAGAGTTCCGGCAGATGATCGAGAGTGGCGGGAGGATTGTGTATGAGCGCGCGTGAAAGCGTCAATACTCTCGTCGGCTCTATTGAGAAAAGCCGTGTCGTGCTGCGGAAGCTGCATCGATATTATAAAGAGTTCATGCTGAAAGAGCTGGATCAATCGAAACGAAAAGTTTCCGATGCAATAGTGATCGCGGACATCGTGAGCAAATACTATGCCTGTCTCGAGACGGTTTTCCTGCGCATATCGCAGTTTTTTGAGAATGACCTGAACGAACGGCGTTGGCATCAGGATCTTCTTGAAAAGATGACCTTTACCATCCCTGACGTGAGAGAGGCCGTGCTCTCGGATGCGGCGTTTTCATTGCTCCTTGAGCTTATGAAGTTCAGACACTTCGAGCGGTACTACTTTGAGATCGACCATGATTGGGAAAAGCTCGAGTTCGTGCAGAAAAAGCTTGCGCAAGTTGTTCCTCTGGTGGAAAGAGACCTGGATCAATTCGTCGCATTTCTCAAGCGATTGAACCCCGAGCGGTAGGGCTTTGGAGGGGCAGCCTCCCCGTCTGTATCATGTCAGGAGCTGGAGCACAACCGCCACCGCGATTGCCGCAAGAACGGGAAAGATCGCATTGCGGGCCTTGAGCGCCAGGAGCGCGGCGCATCCGCCCGCGGCAAGTCCGATCCAGGGCCTGCCGTCCACCACGGAGAGAATCCCAGGAAAGATCAGGCTTCCCAGCGCGGCGTAGGGGAAGAAGGAGAGCCAGCGCCTGATCCATCGGGGGAGAACGAGGTCCCTCCCGAGAAGCAGCGGGATGACGCGCGGCAGGAACGTGACCGCGCACATGCCCGCGATCATCAGCCAGATCATGCGTCAGCCCCCGAACCTGGCCCCTGGGCGGCTTCCTTTGCGGGGACGGGCCCGGATTCTTCCCCGCCGCCCAGCGCGGCGCCGAGCGCTGATGCTGCAAGAATCGCGATCACGATCCTCCATCCCGAAGCAAGGCCGGGCACCAGACGGGATGCGCCCCACGCGAGCAGCCCGCCTGCAACCGCCACCGCGCCATTGATCCACGACCTCTTCACGCCGGGGATCAGGATCGCAATGAACATGGCGTAGAGCGCCACCCCCATTCCCCGGGCGATGATGGGCGGGATCAGGGAGGAAAAGCCCGCCCCGATAAGGGTGCCGCTCAACCAGGCCAGGTACGCGGTGAAGGCCAGGCCCGCGAAATATACAGGCGTCAAGCGCGCATCAAGGGATGCGACGACAAAGGTCTCATCGGTGATGCCGAAACCGAGCCCCAGGGGCGCAAGCCGCGCTGCCGGCCCGGCGCGCTTTGCCTCCGCTGCGGCGTGCGGGAAGCGCCGGGAGAGCGCCATGCTCATGAGGAAATGCCGGAAATTGAGGACCAGGGTCGCAAGTATTATGGCAAGCGCGGAGGCTCCCCCTGCCAGGAGCCCGAGAGAGGCGAACTGGCTGGCTCCCGCATAGACGAAGAGCGACATGGCGCCTGCCTGAAAAAAGCTCAAGCCCGTCTGCGTGGCAAGCACGCCGAACGCCACGGCCATGGGCACGTATCCCACCGCAACGGGAAGCCCCGCTTTTATGCCTCGCGCAAAGTCATCTCTCCCTGTCCGTGCCATTGGGCGGTAGGGTAGCGTGAAAGGGGCGGCCGCATCCAGGGGAAGGGCCAGAGCTTCCGCTTTCCTCTTGTTTGGCTGCAGAGTATCTTCTACGAAACTGGGCACCGACAGGGAGGAGAATTGACGTGGGCCTGATGACGGGAAAAAAGGGAATCATTCTGGGTGTGGCCAATGACAGGAGCATTGCGTGGGGCATATCGCGGAGGCTTCACGAGGAAGGGGCAACCCTCGCATTCACCTATCTGAACGAGGTCTTTGAGAAAAGGGTGCGCCCCCTGGCGGAGAGCATTGGCGCGGACCTCATCCTGCGCTGTGACGTCACCAAGGACACGGAGATAGAGGAGGTGTTCACGGAGATCGAGCAGAAGTGGGGGGAGCTGGATTTCGTGGTCCATTCCATTGCCTACGCGGGCCGGGAAGAGCTGCGGCAGCCATTCCATCAGACAAGCAGGGAAGGGTTCCGCGTGGCGCTGGACATCAGCGCCTATTCCCTGATCGGCGTCACCCGGGCCGCCCTTCCGCTCATGAAGAACGGCGGCTCCCTCCTCACCCTCACGTACCTCGGCTCCCAGCGGGCCATGCCGAACTACAATGTCATGGGCGTTGCCAAGGCCGCCCTGGAGGCAACGGTGCGCTACCTTGCCCTGGAGTTGGGGGAAAAGGCGGTGCGCGTCAATGCCATTTCCGCGGGCCCCATGCGCACCCTTGCCGCAACGGGCATTTCTAACTTCAGCGAAATCTTTGGCATTATGGAGGCCAGGTCCCCGATGCATCGATCCGTGACCCAGGAAGAGGTGGGCAAGTCCGCGCTGTACCTTCTCTCCGACATGGCCAGCGGCGTGACGGGAGAGGTGCACTTCGTGGACACCGGCTACAACATCGTAGGATTATAGGCCGCCCGTTCGTGTCCCGGATCCTGTCCTGGAACGTGAACGGGCTTCGTTCCGTGCTTGCCAAGGCCGCCCTTGAGCCGGTGGCGCGGGAGAGGCCCGACGTGCTCTGCCTCCAGGAGGTGAGGGCACGGGAAGACCAGGTGGGGATAGTCATGCCTGATCTGCCCTGTCAGTATTTCGCCGCCACGCGCAGGCCCGGCTATTCAGGCACAGCCATCCTCTCGCGCGTTCCCGCGGTTTCATGGACGCAGGGCATGGATCACACGGTGTCGGATGACGAGGGTCGGCTAGTTACCGCGGAGTTTCCCACGCTGTACGTGGTGAGCGTCTACGTGCCCAACAGCCAGCGGGGGCTTCCCCGGCTGGGGTTCCGGCTCCGGTGGGACCGCATTTTCCGCGCCTATGTAAGCGCGCTTTCACTGAAGAAACCCGTGGTCTTCTGCGGCGACATGAACGTGGCCCACGAGGAGATCGACATAGCCCGTCCCCGGGAGAACAGGATGAACGCGGGATTCACCGACCAGGAAAGGCGGAGCTTCACCCGGCTTCTCCGTGCCGGTTTCCTGGACACCTTCAGGGCCCTGCACGCCGAAGGGGACCGCTACACCTGGTGGAGCTGGGCCACGCGCGCCCGGGAGCGGAACATCGGGTGGCGGATCGACTACATCTGCATCTCGGAAGCTCTGCGCGGCAGGCTGCGCGATGCGTTTATCCTGGATTCTCTGATGGGGTCTGATCACTGCCCCGTGGGCATCGAGCTGGAAGGCGATTTGTAAACTCGCGGCTCCCTCACGCGGTGGGGATGATCATCTCGTTCTCCTTGAGAACGATGTCGTGCGTCCCGCCCTCGCGGATGCTCACGGCCGATGCGAGCGTGATGCGGGCGCGCTCCCGCAGCTCGGGGAGGGACGCCGCGCCGCAGCTCACCATGGTGCTGCGGATCTTGTCAAGGGTGATGTCGATGTTGTCCTTCAGCTTTCCCGCGTAGGGCACGTAGCCGTCAACCCCTTCCTCGAACCCGAGCCCCGGCTGGCCGCCCTCGTGGTAGCGCTGCCAGTTGCGCGCCCTGTTGGAGCCTTCGCCCCAGTACTCCTTCACGAAGTTGCCGCCGATCCGAAGGCGCCGCCCCGGGGCCTCGTCGAAGCGCGCGAAGAACCGTCCCATCATGACGAAGTCCGCGCCCATGGCCAGCGCGAGCACGATGTGGTAGTCCTGGACGATGCCGCCGTCGGAGCACAGCGGGACATAGGTGCCCGTGTCCCGGAGGTACGCGTCGCGCGCGGCAGCGACCTCCATGACCGCGGTGGCCTGGCCCCTGCCGATGCCCTTCTGCTCGCGCGTGATGCAAATCGAGCCGCCGCCGATCCCCACCTTGACGAAGTCCGCCCCCGCGTCCGCAAGGTAGCGAAAGCCCTCGGCGTCCACCACGTTCCCGGCGCCGACCTTGACGGAATGGCCGTAGCGGCCGCGTATCCACCGTATGGTCTCGGACTGCCACTCCGAAAAGCCGTCGGAAGAGTCCACGCACAGGACGTCCGCCCCCGCGGCCATGAGGGCCGGCACGCGCTTCTCATAGTCGCGGGTGTTGATGCCCGCCCCCACGACCAATCGCTTCCCGGCGTCCACCAGCTCAAAAGGGTTCTCCTTATGCTCCGCGTAATCCTTTCGAAACACGAGGCACGACAGGTGGCCGGTCTTGGAAATCACGGGCAGGCAGTTCAGCTTGTGGCGCCAGATAAGGTCATTGGCTTCGGAGAGCGTGATGCCCTCCTGTCCATAGATCAGGTCGTCGAACCGGGTCATCAGCTCAGAGACGCGCGCGTCGGGAGGGGTCGTGGTGAGCCGGTAGTCGCGGCTGGTGAGCATGCCAAGGAGCTTTCCCGTTGCGGTGCCGTCCTCCGTGACCGGCATGGTGGTATGACCCGTGCGCTCCCGCAGGCCGAGCACGTCACGGAGCGTGGCGTCAGGACGGATGTTGGAGTCGCTGGCAACGAATCCCGCCTTGAACTTTTTTACCCGCTCCACCATCTCCGCCTGCTTTTCCTCAGGCTGCGAGCCATAGATGAACGCTATGCCTCCGCACCGGGCCAGTGCGATAGCCATCTGGTGGTCGGAGACCGACTGCATGATGGCCGAGGCAAAGGGAATGCTCAAGCAGATATCCGACCGCGCGCCCGCGCTGAACCGTACCAGGGGCGTGTCAAGGACGATGGAAGCAGGGGTGCAGTCCTTGCGCGTCAGGTTGGGGATGAGCAGATATTCGCTGAAGGTGTGGGAGGGCTCGGGGTAGTAGAATGCCATAGGGAAGAATAGCGGAGCCGGGGGAAATCATCAAGGCTTAAAAAACAGCCCTTCCGAGGAAGGGCTGTTTTTGGAACGATTTTTTTGTTCTAGAAGGTCAGGTCCACAAGAGCGTATACTCCGCCGTTGGGGGCCACGTTGGCAGGCGCAGCAGAGGGACCGCCGATGGGGCTCGATCCGTACACGTAGCCAACGCGAAGCTTTGTCGCGCCAAACAAGTACCATACCGAACCGTCGACGCTGAACTGGGTGGTAGCGGCCGGGGTATAGAAAGCATAAACGTCGACACCCAGCCCCTTCATGGGCACCAAATCTGCCTGGATGGAGAGGTTGCCCAGTCCAGCAGTGGTTGCAACACCGCCGAAGGCCACCTTAATCAAGGTCGTGTAGGCAACGCTGGCAGCATAGCCGATTGACAGTGTAGAAGACGTCAGGTCGTAGCTGACTTCCGCGTTCACCGCAGGGGTGATATCGCCAAAAGCCTGGCTGTACTTGACCGCGGCGCCGACCGCACCCATGAAGCTGGTCCAGCCCGCTGTTTTGCTCCACGATTCATAGGCAACCGAGTAATTGATGGGGCCCATTCCGCCGTAGGCATTCACGATGAACTGGGGACTGAACGGCTGGCTCTGGTCTGTGCTGTCTATCGGGCTAACAAAGACCTGCAGATTGAGCGGTGCACCGAATCCAACCACCACTTCCGCGGTGTCGTGGGAGACGCCCCAGGGATCGTAGGCCATGATGCTCTCATAGCCCTCTGTCGTCAGGGAATACGAGGTAGCGGAAGGTTCCAGCCATCCCACTGTGGCAACGGCAGTGATGCCATTCAGCCCGAAGATCTTGCCGATATCCGAGGTGAGATAGAAGACATTGAAATAGCCGCTGAATGCGCTCAGGACGGTGATAGTGCCGCTCAGGTCAACGACATCAGGAAGACCAGTCCCTGCAAAGGCACCCAAGAGGTTGGCGTAGATGGTGTTGTTGGGATCCACTACAGCCTTGGCATCCAAGTACGCGTTGCTGTAGGCATCAACAGCAGTTGTGCCATCAGTGATTGCGCCGTAAGTCAACTCACCCGTCCAAGTGAGATCCACAGCCATGACAGGTAGGGCCACCGCTACCATCAAAGCTAGTACAGCCAGAAGTGTAATGCGTTTCATTCACTTCCTCCCTTTCCGTTTGTCGGGGCACTGAGCCAACGGCTCAGTTCACCACCCCTTATCCTATAATGCTTGGAAGCAGTTTAACAGACCGTTATTCCGGCTGTCAAGCATTATTTTTAGCTTTAAAAGAGGTGATAAACTGTTCCGCCGCGGATCAACTTGTGCATCTCAGGCCTCAACTGCCATAATCCAGATGATGGAATCATCTCAGGCCATGGAAGGGATTCTGGAAGAACCGCGTTTCTCACTCTGGTCTGCCAAAAACACGTTAAATCAGGGCCGATTCCTAGTTTCCCAAATGAAAAAGCAATTCCCCGGTACCGCGGGTCAGGAGATCTTCTTCGGCTTCGTTCCTGGCAGGATCGAGGTGTTTGGCCGTCATACAGACTACGCGGGGGGAAAAAGCCTCGTATGCGCCATCGACCGTGGGTTTCTGTTTTCAGCGGCTCCCAACAGGAAAGGGCTGGTTCGGATGCGGGAAGATTCCGCTGAATTCGAGCCTGTCGAATTCGAGCTGAGCGCGTCTCTCGCGCCCCGGGCCGGGCATTGGGCCAATTATCCGATGACCATGGCGCGCAGGATGGCACGGAATTTCGGCGCATCCGGCCGGCGACTGCGCGGCGTGGACATCGTTTTTTCAAGCACAATGCCCGTGGGAAGCGGCATGAGCGGTTCTTCCGCTCTTATGATGATGGTTTTCACTGCTCTTGCCATGGTGAACAGGCTTCATACCCACCCGACGTTTCGTGAAAATATTCACGATTCCATGGACCTTTCGATGTATCTGGCTTGCGCGGAAAACGGCCAGAGTTTCCATGGGCTCGATGGGGATCGGGGTGTCGGCACTTTCGGCGGTTCGGAAGATCACGCCGCAATCCTCAATGCGCGGCAGGGGAGGCTGTCCCTTTTCAGCTTTTGCCCAGCTTCGCTGCTGTCGGAAATCGCCTGGCCTCGAGCCTGGCGCCTTGTGGTGGCCTTCTCCGGTGCAAGGGCGGAGAAGACTCGCGAAGCGCTGGAAAAATACAACCTGGTGTCACGGCGCGTGTACGATGCCGTGGATCTGCTGAATCAATCCTTTGGCACGAACTATGCAACACTCAGAGAGGCAGTGGATCACGGCGCTGGATTGAGATTGAAAGGCACGGCCTGGCTGAGAACCTTGGATTCCGTACCGGGCAACAGGGCTGCCGGGCTTGCCGATCGGGTCCGGCAGTTCATTCTGGAAGACAGGAGCTATCTCCCGCAAGCCGTGGCCGCGCTGCGGGAGAGGGACCTGCGAGCATTCGGGGAAATACTGTCAGCATCGCATCGCGCTTCCCGCAAATACCTCTGGAACATCGCCCCAGAGATCGATGCGTTGGCCCGGTCAGCGCTCCGATTGGGAGCAGCAGGCGCGTCAGGTTTCGGAGCGGGCTTTGGCGGAAGCATCGTTGCGGTAGTCCCCGCGGAACGCGCGGAAAGCTTTGCTGCGAAATGGCGGGAACGATACATTGCGCGATTCCCCGGCCGCGCGAAAGAGGCGGCGTTTTTCATCGCTTCTCCAGGGCCGGGCATCCAGGTGTGGCAGGAATCAGGACCGGTGCGCCTGGTGGACCTGATCTTCAAGCGCAAGACAGGCTGAGGAGAGCTTTATCCAATTGCTTAATTGAGCTGGAACCGTATGGGGATTATCACGAGGCAGGAAACCGCCTTCCCTGACTGGCGGGCCGGGGCGAAAACTGTTCGACGAACAGCCTCGAGTGCTGCCTGGTCAAGGGTGGTGTGACCCGAGGATGTGACGATCTTAGCGCTGATGACAACGCCTGTATCGTCCACCAGCGCGCTAATCCGCACCACCCCTTCCCAGCCGGCTTTGCGCGCCGCTCTAGGATAGAGGGGTTGGATGTCGGCCAGAGGCCGCGGGGTGAGAAAGCCCGTTGCCTCCGTTGCAGCGCCCGCTCCCGCTGCGTCCGTACCAGTGCCAACTTCCCCTGTGCCAGTACCAATGCCCGTTGCTGTGCCTGTTCCTGTGCCGGAGGGGGTCCCGTCTCCGGTTGGCTCGCTCAGGCTGGTCTGCGTCGAGCCGGCAGTTTGTCCGGGGCCGGCCGCCCCGGCGGTTTCCGAAGGCAGCGTTGCTCCAGCTTCCTGAGCGGGCGCAACACTTGGCGTAATATTTGGCGCGACACCGGGCGTTGAAGTCTCCGCAACTGCTGTGTCGGTCGGCGCCGCCTCCTTGGCTTGCTCCGGGGGAGCAGCAGGCTCGCTGGGCTTTTCCTCCGGCACCGCAGCGGCCTGCGGCCGTATGACCGGCCCGGGCTGCCCGTTGCCACCGGCCGGCTGGGCGGTTCCAGTTTCGATGGCGATTTCGACCGTCGGGATCGCCACGACTTCTCGCCCCGCTGGGCGCGGGACGAGAAGAATGACCGTATGCAGTCCTGCTGCGATGAAAAGGGAAAGGGTAAATCCCAGCCGCTGATTCATTACATATGCAGGCTGAGTCCTGCCTCTAGGGAGAACGGGGGCATGGGATAACCCTGCTGCGTGTAGTAAAGAGTGTCGAAGATGTTCTTTGCCGTGATGGTGAACGCCAGCTTATCGGATGTCGCGATTCGATAATCGACATCAACAACGACATAGCCGGGGATCACGGTCGAGTTTGCGACATCCGTGTACTGATCCGTGACCCAGCGCAGCTTCACGCCGCCGGATTGCACCTTGTCCACGTATCGTGCCTCCGCGCCCAACGTGTTGACGGGGGCATAAGGTACCCGCACGTTGTCGGCAAGCGTGTAGGCCGTTGTGCCATCATTCAAGAGAAAGCTGTAATCGAACGTTTCGCTCGCTTCCAGAGAGATCCTGTCCGTGATGGCCAGCTTCGCATGAATTTCAGCGCCGGGGTAGAGTGTCTCGTAAAGGTTTTCCGGTGTATACACATACGTAGGCGCGGCAGCCAGCCAGACGATGTTGTTGTTGACGAGACGCGTGAACACGGAAGCATCGACGGACAATTTCTGCAGAGCGAGTGACCATCCCAGCTCGCCGTTGTACGATGTCTCGGGCTTGAGGTCGGGGTTCGCTGCCGTGTAGCCCGAAGGATCATACCAGTACAGATCGTTCAGGGTGGGCACGCGGTAGGCGCTTCCAAGCGATGCCCGCAGAGAGGACTGATCGGAGAGCAGGTAAACCGCGCTCAAGGAGTAGGAAAGGCTGCCGGTGAAGTCGGAAAAATAATCATAGCGCACGGAGGGAGTGATCGTCAGGGGTTCAACGGGAGAGAGGGGCACGGAAACGAACCCGGCAAGGTTGAGCCGGTCCTCAGGGATCGAATAGTTCGTGCTGTCAACGTAGTCGTAGTAGGCGCTGCCGCCGTACACCGCTGAGAGCAGATCGGAGAGCGTGAGCTTTTGCGTCACGTCCACGCCCGCGGTGCTGGTGCGGTGCAGGCTCGCCGGCGGCCAGGCGGGATCATTGTATGCAAGCTCGTCATAGCGATAGAAGCCCTTCAGATCGAGTGTCAGCGCGTTGGTGAAAAAATGGTCCGTCTTCCACGACACCGAGCCCATGGCTGACGTATCATCCTGCCGGGCAGCATCGCTAATAAGCGTCAGGGAGCCGGGCTCCCCTGAATCGGAAAGGTCCACCGTTCCCTTCACGCCCAGCTCTCCGCCGAACACGGGTGCGTTGAGGCCGACATACCCGCTGCCGGAGAGGGAATCGGCGTTCGTCATGCGCCGCCACGCATTGATGTCCGTGGTGTCGTCCCACGTGTACCCATTTGCGGCCCGGGTGAAAGACCCGCCGCCGGTGAGCCCGACATCGCCCAGCTTCCCGGCAAGGGAAAGATCGACATTCTGGTTGTCCACCAGGTCGAGCGGGTTCGCGCTCACGGCGGTCTGCGTCCCGCTGGAGGATACCTCGTTTGCATTGTGGGGGATGTAGCTCCCATTTGTGATGCCGAGAGTGATCCGGGTCTTTGCCGCCTTCTTCGTGATGATGTTGATCACACCGCCGATGGCGCTGCTGCCATACAGCGCGCTGTCCGCGGCGCGCACGATCTCGATATGGTCGATGCTCTCAAGCGGAATGGTGGACAGATCGACCGTCCCATCCCTGCTCGAGTTCAGCCTCATTCCATCCACCAGAACAAGAACCTGCTCCGACGTTGAGCCGCGCAGGCTCACGGTCTGCACCGCTCCTGTCGGGCCGCCGTCATTGACCACCACTCCGGCCGTCCCATTGATGAGCCCGGCAACATCCTGCGCGCTGGAAGCGGAGATCTGCTCCTGGGTGATGACTGTGACAGCGGCCGGCGATTCCAGCACGCCTGTGTCCACCCGGGTCGCGGTGACCACGACCTCGCTCAGCTCAGGCGGCTGGTCCGCCCATGCGGGCAGGCAGGCGCACAAGGCAATCAGGCAGAGAGCTCTTCCATGCACGAGAATCTCCCGGCTGTTTTTTCAGTTCCTCGCGTGCCTTCCGCACGGAAAGGGGAAAAGGAGTCGGGCAGGAAAATTGGGAAAACAGGCAGTGGGAAACAACGCACGCCAACCCTTTCCACGAGGAGTACAGGTCTAGCGAATCGTCTCCTGGCTTCCGGATCACGTTCCTGGCAGCGCCTTCTCGCCCTTGTTCAAAGGGCAATGGCGAGGCTGTCGCTCCTGTGGGCGACCTTGCCCCTGCTGCAGAAATCCCCGATTACAGTGGCGGGACCGCTGCGGATTTGCACCGCATTCCGTGTTTCTCTAGACGGGCAGCTCATAGGCACCGTACCATGGGGGGCAGGGGCTGTCAATAGATTGTAACGCCCGCATCCGCGCGGAGAGCCTTGGCGGACCCGACCTTTCAGGCCTGAATGCCGTTCAGGCCGGCAAGGACCTTGTACAGGCCCTGCGTGCCGAGATTCTCCATGCCGAGCGCCTGCGCAGCGACGTAGAACTGATTGACCAGGGCCAGGCCGGGAAGGGAGAGCTTCATCCGCTGCGCTTCCTCCAGCGCGATGCCCATGTCCTTCACGAAATGCTTGATGAAAAAGCCGGGGTTGAAATCAGCCTTTGCGATCCTCCTGCCGAGGTTGTTCAGTGACCATGAGGCGGCAGCGCCCTTTCCTACGATATCCATCATCGCATCCTGCCCCAGCCCGGCCGCGCGCGTGTAGAGCAGCGATTCCACCGCCCCGATCATGGTGCCAGCGATGGCGATCTGGTTGGCCATTTTTGTGTGCTGACCAGCGCCGGGCCCGCCCATGAGCGCGATGGTTTCCCCCATCTTCTGAAACAGGGGAAGGACCCGGTCGAATGCTTCCCTGCTGCCGCCCACCATGATGGCCAGCCGCGCTTCCCGGGCGCCGACGTCGCCTCCAGAAACCGGCGCATCCAGGGATGCAACGGACCTGGCCCGGGCGCGCTCTTCTATGCGAACGGCAAGGGACGGCTCTGACGTGCTCATGTCGCAGACGATCGCGCCGGGACGCGCTCCGGCCAGGACCCCGTCCTGGCCGAGATAGACCTGCTCCACCTCCGAGGGGAAGCCTACCATGGTGAAAACGATATCGCTGCGCGTTGCCACCTCTTGCGGCGATGCACACCAGGCAGCGCCTGCCCCCAGCAGGTCCGCCGCCTTTTCCCGGGTGCGCGTGTGAAGCGACACGGGATAGCCGGCCTTGAGCAGATGCCCGCACATGGACCTGCCCATGACGCCGATCCCAATCCATCCCACCTTCAGGTCCGCCATGGCCGGCCCTCCTTCCCGCGAATCAGAGCTTTTCCAGCGGCGGCACGGAATCTCCGAGCTTCATGACCGGCCCCGTGCCGGGCGCTGCCCACCGCACGGCGTTCCTGATCACGGTCTGGACCTCCTTCTGGTAGTAGGTGGGGAAGGTCTCGTGGCCGGGCCTGAAATAGAAGATCCTTCCCTTGCCCCGGGTGTAGCAGCAGCCGGACCGGAACACGTCGCCTCCAGCAAACCAGCTTATAAAAACCGTGGCTTCGGGGCTGGGCACGTCAAAGCGCTCGCCGTACATCTCCTCGTGGGGTATCTCGAAATAGGGACCCAGGCCGTCAACGATCGGGTGCCCCGGCTCCACAACCCAGAGCCGCTCCTTCTCTCCCGCCTCGCGCCAGCGCAGCATGCAGGTGGTGCCCAAAAGCCGGACAAAGGGCTTGGACATGTGACCGGAGTGCAGGACGATCAGGCCCATGCCATCGAGAACCTTTTTTTGGACCTTGTCCACGATCGCGTCCTTCACCTGGTCGTGCGCCATATGTCCCCACCACACCATCACGTCGGTGGAGGCCAGAACGTCATCCGTAAGCCCGTGCTCGGGCTCATCCAAGGTCGCGGTGCGCGTCGAGATATCCGGCTCCTTGGACAGGAACTCCGAGATCGCGCCATGTATCCCCTTCGGATACACGGCCGCCACTTTTGGATCGCTCTTCTCGTGCCTGTGCTCGTTCCAGACAGTGACGCGAATCTTGCTTGCCATGCTAAAGCCCCCTTTCATGTACGTTCATAGGTGAAAGGGGGCCTGCTGGTCAAGGATGTTCCACCGCGGCGTTTTTTTACCCGATTTTTTCCCCTTTTTTACACTCTGGTGACATATTCCCTGCCGCGACTTTGCTATGCTTGATAACGGGGTAGAGGGACAGCGGAGTATTTTCCTGCTACAATGAAAGGGGGAAGCATCAGCGTGAAATCCCGGTCCCTGGGAATCGTTTTTACGGCCGCGGTCATTGTGCCCAGCATCCTCCTGGCAGTGCTCTCCATCAGGTCCGCGGGGCGAGAAGAGGCTTTCATCGAGAGGCAGCTTGCCGCGAGCCTGGAAGCTCAGGTGACGCACACGGCCGGCCTGGCCAACGCAGAGGTGGGCCAGATCGCCCGGGAGCTGCGTTCCGGCCTGGACATTCCCCCTGGCGCCGACTATGCCCGGATCCTCACCCAATGGAAAATCTCTGATCCCCTGGTCTCCGTTCCCTTCCTCCTCTCGCCGCGCTATGGAATTCTGTGGCCCCGGTCCGGCGCCCGGCTGGACGACGAGCAGAAGCGATTCCTGCGGGAGAACGGGGATTTCCTGAGCGACAAGTCGACCACGGAGGTGCTGCAGAACATCGCGCTCAGGTACCAGTCGATGATCCTTGCTGAAACAGATGCGGCGAAGAAGGACGCGGCCGTTGCTGGGCCGGCCGCAGGTTCAGCGGCCGGCGCCGCGCCTGCGCGGCAGGAACCCGCGAGCGCCGGCTCCGCACCGCTGGAACCCACGCGTGCCGCGCCCACACCGCTTTCGGCCACGCGCGCCGCCTCCGCACCGGTTTCACCCACGCGCGCCGCCTCCGCACCGGTTTCACCCACGCGCGCCGCGCCTGCCGATAGTGAATCGGCGCCAGCCGCAGCCGTCAATGCAAGCCAGATGGCGCTCGATGCGTTTGCGCAGAGCCCTGCCCTGCAGAGCAAGGTGTATGCGGAAGCGCGCGAAAAGGGCGACCAGGTTGCTTCCCGGGTCGTTCAGCCGACTACAACCCAGAACCTGTCGCCGCCACCCGGCGCTGCCGCGGTTCTTGCGGAAAATGACCGATCGACGCAGCCGGAGAACGCTCGGGCCGCACCGTCCGCTGAAGAGGCAGCGGCGGCAAATGATGAAAAAGCCGGCACAGTGCCGCAGGCACCGCAGTCTCAGCCGCCGCTGCAATCGCCGCAGGCGCAGGCAAAACCGCAGGCACAGCAGAAGCAGCAGGCGCCCCCCCAGTCGCTGCCCCAGCCGTCACAATTTGTCATCACCTCGCAGCTCCTCAGCCAGATCGCATCGCAGGGAGACTCCGGCGTGATCCCCCGGTTCATCGGGGAAAAGCTTGTTTTCCTTTTCTGGGAACGGCAGAAGGATGGAAGGATCGCGGGCTGCGAGATCGCGGACAGCCAATTCAGAGCGCGCATCGCGGGAGTGCTTTCCTCGACGTATAAACCGGGCTACATCCTCACCCTGTTGGACGAGATCGGCGCGCCGCTTGCCACTCCGCCGGGCGCGACCGTCAACGACTGGCGAAGGCCTTTCGTGTCGGAGCCGATCGGCGAATCGCTGCCCCGGTGGGAAGCGGCTGCGTATCTGGCCGACCCTGGATCGATCACCGCGCAGGCACGGTCCTCATCGCTGGTGATCTGGATCATGGTGCTGATCCTTTTTGTGTCCGTGGCGGGTGGAGGCGCGATGGTGCTTTCATCCGTCAACGGCGAGATGCGGCTCGCGCAGAAAAAGGCCACCTTTGTCGCGAACGTGAGCCATGAGCTGAAGACCCCGCTCACCTCCATCAGCCTTTTTGTCGACCTGCTGCGCCAGAAGCGTGCTTTGACCCGGGCAAAGCAGGAGCAGTATCTCTCCCTCATGGCATCTGAAACGGAAAGGCTCACCCGGCTCATCAACAATGTGCTGGACTTTTCCGCGGTCTCCGCCCGGGGCGGAAAGGATCGGAGCCAGCGCTACGCCAAAAAAACCATCGACGCGGCCCGGGTGACCGCGGATATCGTGGAAAGCCAGAGGGTGCGCCTGGAGAATCGCGGGTTTACGGTGTCGCTGACGGGCTCCGAGGCCCCGGCCCTGGTCCTCGCCGACGCCGAAGCGCTGAAGCAGGTCCTTCTCAATCTCCTTTCCAATGCGGAGAAATACTCCTCCGGCCGAAAAGAGATCCAGGTGGACGTGGAGCGCGAGCCTGCGCGCGGCGGGCCGGGCGTGATCCTCATCCACGTGGCTGACCGGGGCATCGGCGTGCCGGAGAAGAATCGCGAGCGGATCTTTCGCGAGTTCTTCCGGGGTAATGACTCGCTGGCCAGCGGCGTGCAGGGCACGGGCCTGGGGCTGACCATAGCGCGCAGGATCGCGCGGGACCATGGCGGCGACGTCACCTGCCGGCCGCGCGAGGGCGGCGGAAGCGATTTCATCCTGCGGCTGCCGGAGGCGGATGCATGAAGCAGCGTATTCTTGTGGTGGAGGACGATCCGTCCATTCTCACGGGGCTGGTGGATCTCCTGGAAGGGGAGGGGTATTCCGTCATCCAGGCCGTTGACGGCGCCGCCGCCCTCGCGCGGCACGCGGAGGCTGGACCGGACCTCGTGCTCCTGGACGTCATGATCCCTGAGAAGAGCGGGTACGACGTGTGCCGGGAGATCAGGCGCACGGACCCCGTCACCCCGGTGATCATGCTGACGGCCAAGGGCGAGGAGGTGGACAGGGTAGTGGGCCTGGAGCTGGGCGCCGACGACTACGTGGTGAAGCCATTTGGCGCAAGCGAGCTCCTGGCGCGCATCAGGGCCGTGCTGCGCCGCGGCCGTCCCCGGCAGTCTGCACGCGATGAAAAGCCCATCAGTTTCGGCGACGTGACGGTGGACCCGCGCACGATGCGCGGCGGCAGGGGGGAGCGCGCTTTCGAGGTGAGCAGGCGCGAGCTTGCGCTGCTCCGGCTTTTTGCCGCGCATGAGGGAGAAGTTCTGGACCGTTCCCGTCTTCTGGACGAGGTGTGGGGGGTGCGGTACGAGGGCACGACCCGGACCCTCGACCAGCACATCGCAGGTTTGCGCAAGAAGATCGAAGCCGACCCCGCCCATCCCCGGCACATCACAACCGTCCACGGAACGGGGTACAGGTTCAACTCTGCCGGCTGATATCCAGCAGTTCTCATTTTGGACCTTCTTGAGGAGGGGAACCAGTTTTTTGGCCTTGAAAACGGCTGTTTATCATGGGACAAAATGAGAACTGCTTCATTCAGTCGCCATACTGAGAATTACTGCTGATATCTGGCGATGGCTTGGACAAGGACCCTGATCACGGTATATTAAATACGGCCAGTTCCATGAACGCGAAGTTCGTTTCTCTCCTGACTTTCTTTCGAGGACGCAGGTTCTATCTTCTGCCGCTGGCTGCCGTGTCCGTCCTGGCCGCGATACTTTTCCTGATATTCCCGCCGGAGCCCCTGATTCCGGGTGAGGCAACCGGCGGTGGCTCCGTCACGACCCATGGGAAGAGCGTCGCGGGGACAGCGGCAGTCACCTCATCTGCAACCAAGCCAAAGAGCACGCGCTACCTCACCGTGAACCTTGGCGACACCATCGATCTTTACCCTGGTCCCGTGAGCTTTGGCCCCTATCCCATGCTTCTCTCCCGCATCGGCTCCTCGTGGAGGTATCGCGCCCGGGCATCGGGACACACGACCTTCACGGTGGGCAGGGGCGGCGCGAAGCGCCAGGTCTATCTTTTCGTCAGTCCCCTTCCGGCGCGACAGGTCGGCCGGGAGGATGTCGACTGGTACAGGAGCCAGTACGGAACCGGCTACGCCAACTGCGGACCAGCGCTGGTTTCCATGGCCATTCTCTGGGCGCGCGGCGAGGACGTGCCCGTGGCGGAAATCCGCGCGGAGATCGGCTACCCCTATGATGACGGATCAGTGAGCTTCGACCACCTGAGGGGCTCGCTGGACCGGCACGACGTTGCCACGGCGAGCCCCCAGCTTGCGACCCCCCGGGACCTCATGAGCATCGTGGATCGCGGCCACGTGGCCTTTGTGCTCATTCAGAGCGGCGACATCGAGAGGACGCAGGACGATCCCAGCACAGACCTGGTGGGCAGGTATTACGATGACGATGAAGGCCACTATATCTTGGTGAAGGGCTACACCCTGGACCAGCGCTACTACGTGGTGTACGACCCCTACCCGGTCGACTGGGAATCGAACAGCCTGCGCTACGCGGACGACGCCACCATGATCGGGAAGAACCGGTTCTATGCCGTGCAGCAGCTTTTCGACGCCCTCAAGACCCGGGTGGTTCTTGAGGTGTCGGCGAACTGACGGCGCCCCGCTTCCTCTCGGGAAAGCTTGCCAGGGTGGAAATATACAAGAGCAGAGCGGCCAGGAAGACGAGCCTCCATCCCGTGGACACGGAGAGGATGTTGGCAAGAGGCGTGGCCAGCACGGAGAAGGCGCCGTTGATGGCCCAGGCCCAGGGGACGAGCGAATCCGAATATGCGCCAAGCGTGGAGGTGCCCAGAGCAAAGGGCCGGCCCAGGGCGATGGAGAGCGGGGCCACCAGAGCCACCGCCATGGCCACGCGCAGGGGGAGCGGCAGCCCGATGCAGGCGCGCATCAGCGGGTCCAGGCCGAAAAGGTAGAAGAGGAGGCTCGCTGCGATCGCCGCCAGCCCGCCCGCCAAGCCCCTGCGCGGCTTCTGAGCGAACCGCGAGGCGCGCCAGCTTCCTATCCCGGAAAACACAAGCATCCCGGCAAGGATCGCTGCAAAGGACAGGGTGGAGCTTTCCAGGAAAAAGGAGAACTTCTTGATGCATGCAAGCTCTATAAAGAAGAACCCAAATCCCAGCGCGCTGAAATAGAGGAAGACCCGGGGCAGCATCGATGGTGCGCCCGGGGCCTGGCGCATGGCTTTGCGGCCGGCGCCCAGGGGGACGAAGAGCACAACCAGGGCGAGCAGGAGCGCCTGGCCGAACACCACGAGGTTGAGCAGGTAGCCGACCTCCTGCACGGGGAGGACCTGAAGCCGGGCAAGCAGCGTGCGGATCTGGCTAAGCCGGGAAATGGAGGAAAAGTCGGGTCTGTCCATCGTGGAAGGCGACAGGTTGAAGAACCTGCTCGCCGAAGGCACGCCGGTGGGGCTTGTGAAGATGGTGACAAGGTCGTTCATGAGCGCGTCCTGCGCGGTATCGGAAACCTGGACCTGCCCGTTCTGGAAGGAGACGGGGGGAAGATCGTTCCACACGGCGATGGAGCCGGGATCGATGCCCGGATACCAGGAGGTGTCGAACGACCTGTCCGAGCACCAGGAGACCAGGCTCTGGATGTCGGACTTCGAAAAGGGGGCATTGGAGACCAGGAGCTGGCAGGCCCACGCCGTGCGGTAGGCCATGACGTGGCGTCCGGGATCGCTCACGCCCAGGCGGGCGAGGGCCGCGATGACGGTGTTGGCCATCTTCAGCGCGTAGACGTCGAACTCGGAGATGTCGATGGGAATGGAGAGGATGCCGCCGGGCGCGAGTGAGCGGAGGTACAGCTCCAGCGCTTCGGTGGTGAAGGACCATGCGTTGTTGGAATCCTGGGAGAGGAAGTCGCTTGCCACTTCGATGATGTCAAACCGATCGCGGCCGCCGCGCAGCAGGGAAAAGGCGGATATGTTCCGCAGGCGTATCCCTCCCTGCGCCGCCTGCTGGGGATCAACAATGGCCAGACGCTCTTTCACCATGCGATACACGTCCTGCGGTTGCTCCAGCGCAACGCCGGACCTTGCGCCGCTGCGCGCGGATTCCACGATCTTCAGGCCGCCGTTGGTTCCCAGCAGGAGAACCGAGGGATGCTGCCGCACCGTGTACGGGAAGAAGGAGAGGGAGCCGTTCAGATAGGAGAAATCTGTCGGCATGTCGTGGAGAAGGGAGCTGACGCGCTGCGCATCCTTGTACAATCCAAAGGCGCGGGGCGGGGCGCCGATGTCGGGCCCGTAGTTGTTCGTCATGCTCACGTCGTCAAACTCTGCGTAGTCATCCATGGTGAGCCACGCGCCGCCTGGCGACACGCGCGATCCCGCGACCACGGCGCCCTTGATCCCGAGCACTGCATGCAGCCGCTTGAAATCGGGAACGGAGAGCGCGCTGGCGGAAAGCACGAAGAAAAGCCCGATGGCCAGCAGCCCGACGGAAGCAACAGTGGAGGCGATCGCGCCGGGGAGCCCGATCGTTTTGATGGTGGCGCCGATGTTCGCGGCCACGATTGCGAAGAGGATCGTCAGCATCACGGCGGGCAGGTGGTAGGGATGCAGGAGGAACATGGCGGCAAGGATGACGGCCGCGCCGCAGGCCGCTCCAAGAAGATCCACGGCGTACACCTTGGGCATTTTGTTGCTGTAGATCAGGAAGACCAGTCCGATGTACGTCCCGGTGAGGAAGAACACGGGGAAGAGCCCCGCGTAATAGAGGAAGATGTTTCCGATCTGGCTCTTCCAGAGCACCTGGTTTTGAAGCTGCAGCGGGTTGAAGGGGTTGGTGCGAAGAAGGAACAGGGCGAGGATCGCCGCGGCCAGGAGCAGGGGCGGGATGAGGAACAGGTAGAGGTCGCGGTTGCGGTGGAAATGGTCCCTGAGGAGAATAAGCAGGACCCCCCCGAATGAGTACCCCAGAAGCGCCAGGGAGATGACCCAGTAGCTGTAATCCGAGAAAAGGGCCAGCGCAAAGTAGCGGCTCAGGAAGGTCTCGAAGGAGAGCCCGAACAGGGAGACGAGGAAGAGGGACGCGAGTGTCCTGCGCTCGCTCATCAGCTCTTCGGCCGGGGGGGAGGTGTCTGGATCTGCCCCGTCATGGGGATGAACAGCGTGGATACGTCGCGCTGCGAATGCACCTTGCCTTGAGCGTCCTTGGTGTAGATGTAGAGGAACTGGGGCTTCCACGGCTGCCCGATGGGGATGATCATCCTGCCGCCCTTTTTGAGCTGGGCAAGGAGCGCGGGGGGGACGAACGGCGCCTGCGCCGTGACCAGGATGATGTCGAACCCACCCTCCACCTCGGGCCATCCGAAAAAGCCGTCGCCGACGCGCGAATCCACGTTGCTCAACCCCAGGGGGGTGAAGATGTTCATCACCATGTCGCCCAGCGCAGTGATGATCTCTATGGTGTACGCCTTCTTCACGATGCGCGACAGGAGCGAGCTCTGGAACCCGCTGCCCGTCCCGATCTCCAGGGACACGTCGGTGGGCTTCGGCTTGCACCTCTGCGTCATGTAGGCCTGCATGAGGTAGTCGGTGAGGACCGACCCGTAGCCGATCTTCCATTCCCGCGCGGGGACCTCGTACGCCGACTGCCCAAGGTTGCGCTCAGACTCGTAATTGTACGCGAAATACTCCCGGGGGATCTCCTCGAAAGCCTTGATGACCGAGGGGTCGACATACCCGAAATTGCGCCGGAGCATGGCCTTGATTTCTTCTATGCTTTGCTGCTTGCGCTCCTGGACGGCGAGAAACGTCTTCTCGTCCATGGCGCCGATCCGCCGGCCGCTCTCGCTCATGGCTTTCTCATAGGCGGTGTAATTCCACGCGCTCTGCTGCGCGAAGAGGGGAGTTATGCCGATGACGGCAATGGCGCATTTGACCAGAATCTTCTTCAAGAGCATCGGGAGAGACTATACGGAGGAGGGGAGAGAGGGTCAATAAAGGAACGCCTTCGGCGTCAAGAAGTCATGCTCCCTCAAACGCCGCAGGCGTTTCTTCTCACCATCTCAGGGACTCCCTGCGCCGTGGTGACCACATGCCCGCTCAAGGGCAGCACGCGCTCGTGGACCGTGTCGAGTATCCATTCCTTCTGCGGGAAGAAAGAGGCCTCCATTTCCGCGCAGGGCGTGATCCAGTTGCGCGCGCCCACCACGGCGACCGGGGCGTCCAGCGCATCGAAAGCCATCTGCGATATGTTCGATGCCATGGTGTGCAGGAAAGACCCCCGCTCGCACGCGTCCGAGGAAAGCACGCAGCGCCCGGTTTTTTCAACCGATTCAAGGATCGTCTCGTAGCGCAGGGGGTTGATGAACCGCGCGTCGATCACCTCTGAGGAGACGCCGTATTTCGCCGCGAGCTCCTCCGCCGCGTCCAGCGCCTTGTACAGCGTTGCACCTATTGTGACGATCGTAAGGTCGCTGCCTGTACGGCGTATCGCGGGCTGTCCTTCCTCCACCTCGTAGTATCCCTCGGGCACGCCGCCGGGCACGAACAGCTCCCCGATGTCGTAGATCCTCTGGCTTTCGAAGAAGACCACCGGGTCTGTTCCCCGCAGGGCAAGGTTGAGCATGCCCTTGGCGTCGTACGGGGTGGCGGGGAACATCACCTTCAGCCCCGGCACGTGCGCGACGATGGAGGACCAGTCCTGCGAATGCTGGGCGCCGTACTTGCTTCCCACGGACACGCGCAGAACAAGGGGCATTTTCAGCACGCCGGCGGACATGCACTGCCACTTGCAGACCTGGTTGAACACCTCGTCGCCGGCCCTTCCAAGGAAGTCGCAGTACATCAGCTCGGGCACGGCCCTGCCGCCTGAGAGCGCGTAGCCGACCGCCGCCCCCACGATCGCCCCTTCGGAGATGGGGGTGTTGAACAATCTGTTGTAGGGGAGCGTCTCGGTGAGCCCCCGATACACGGAGAATGCGCCGCCCCAGTCACGGTTTTCCTCGCCAAAAGCGACCATGGTGGGATCGATGGAGAAGCGGTGCAGCATGGCCTCGAAAAGGGCGTCGCGCAGCGCGATGACCTGCGACTTGGGCAGCGGCTTTCCGTTAGGCCCGATGCCGGAGCGTGATTTGCGCGCATTGGCGAGCACCTTGGGGTTCTGCGCGGGCGGAAGAAGCATTTCCGGCGTTCTCTCATCGAGCTTTTCCACGTTCCCGTTGGAGAACATCATGTCGCCGATCGCATCCGGGGCGGTCCTGATCCTTGGAGAGATGTCCAGGGACACGGCAAGCCCGGTGATCCGCTTGATCCGTTCCACCGCTGCCTGCTGGATGGCGCCGAGCTCGTCGGCCGCGGCGATCTTGGCCGCTACGAGGTTCTCCCCGTAGGTCTTGATGCAGTCCACCTCCTGCCAGAGCGCCACCTCCTCCTTTGTTCTGTAGGAGGACGCGTCTGAAGGCGAGTGTCCCGAATAGCGGTAGGTGACGATGTCCAGCAGCACGGGGCCGCGGCCCTCGAGCAGCACCTTCCTCTTGCGCTCGATGGCGTCGGTCACCGCGAGGGGATTGTATCCGTCCACCCGCTCCGCATGCATCTGATCGGGGTTCACGCCGGCCCCGATGCGGGCGAGCACCTTGAACCCCATGGTCTCGCCCATGGTCTGGCCGCCCATGCCGTAGAAATTGTTGAAGAAGCTGAAGAGGATGGGAGGGGCGCCGCCGGCGTCCTTCGGCCACAGGGTTCGATACTGGTCCATGGCCGCCACCATCATGGCCTCCCACACCGGGCCGCAGGCCGAGGAGCCGTCGCCGATGTTGGCGATCACGATGCCGGGCTTGCGGTTGATCCGCTTGAAAAGCGCCGACCCCACCGCGATGTCGGCTGATCCCCCGACAATGGCGTTGTTGGGCATGCTGCCGAAGGGCGCGAAAAAGGCGTGCATGGAGCCGCCCATCCCCTTGTTGAACCCGTTCTCGCGGCCGAAAATCTCCGCAAGCACCCCGTAGAGAATGAAATCGACCGCCACATCCGCCGTTGTGGCGGCGGCGCGGTCAGCCGCTGAACCGGCGGCGTTCTTTTCCACGACGCGCAGCTGCGCCCCCCCAAAGTAGGACTCCATTATGGAAGCAACCTGCTTCTCGGGCAGCCGGGCAGCGGCTGAGAGACACTTGGCGATGATCTCGCCGTGGCTCCTGTGGGAGCCAAAGATGAAGTCGTCAATGCCCAGGCGCATGCACTGGCCGACCACCGTCGACTCCTGGCCGATGGAAAGGTGGGCCGGGCCCAAATGATCATAGGCGATCCCCTGGTAGGCGCCCTTGGTCTTGATCGCGTTGAGCATGGTCTCAAACTCGCGTATCAGGACCATGTCGCGGTACGCGCGCACGAGAGCCTCCCGGCCGAACGCCTTCAGCTCCCTTTTCATGTCAGGCACGTAGGCATTCAAGGGAATGTCCGTGAAGGCAAGGGTGCCTGGTTTTCGATTCTCCCTCGGGTCAATAACGATTGATTTCGGCATATCTATACTCTCCGATCAGTGAAGGGTAAAACTTCCTATCGCGCGAGAAGCAGGTCACATTGGGCGATGTTGACCGCAAGGGTCTGAAGGAAGCGTGCGCCCGGCGCGCCGTCAACCACCTGGTGGTTGATCGTCAAGGACAGCCCGATCTGCGGTACGAAGCTCACGCTCCCGTTGGAAGCGATCACGGGCCCCGGCGTGATGGCGCCGATCCCGAGTATTCCCACCTGCGGGGCATTGAGAACCGGCGTGAACCCCTGCACGCCGAAGCTGCCGAGGTTTGTTACGGTGAACGTTCCCCCCGCCATTTCGTCCGGCGTGATGCCGCCTTCGCGGCAGCCGGCGATCAGGCGCGCCGCTTCATGGGAGATTTCCCGCAGGCTCAAGCCGTGTGCGTTCCTGATCACGGGGACCATGAGCCCCCGCGGCGTGTCCACGGCGAACCCGAGATGCACCGATGCGTGCTGCCGCAGGGTGTCCCCCACGTACAGGGCGTTCAGGTCGATATGCCGCGTCAGGCTGCGCGCGACCGCGAAGAGCACCATGTCATTGATCGTGATGCCGCGCAGCCCCAGCGCTTCAGGGCTCTCCTTGAACTTTTTACGCAAATCTAAAAGAACGCGCGCATCCGCTGAAGCGTGCATGGTAAGCTGGGCCGTGGTCTGCAGAGAGGCGAGCATCCGATCGGAGATGAGCTTGCGGATGCCGATCACTTTGACTTCGCGCACTTCCTCCGTAGCCAAGGCTCCCGCTCCTGGCGGGGTTGGCGGAAGGCCGACCGACGGCGTCACCGCATCGGCCGCGACCGCTGCGATGTCGCGTTCGATGATGCGTCCGCCAGGACCCGTGCCGCGCAGCCCAACAAGAGAAACGCCCTTGGAAGCGGCCAGCGCTTTGGCGCGCGGAGACGCCATGATCTTCCCGGCGGGCGCGGAAAGCACGGTAGGCGCTTGGGGCGCATGTGCAGCCGGCGCAGTCGCGGCCGCGGTCTGCGGCGCCGGCGCCGCGCCTGCAACTGGAGCTGGACCTCGCAGCGCATCGATGTTCTCGCCCGGCGCGCCAATTGCGGCAATCGGCGTCAGCACCGGAACATCGCTGCCTTCCGGGTGAAAGATCGCGAGCAGGGTTCCCTCGGCCGGGGACTCCACTTCAAAGGTGGCCTTGTCCGTCTCCACCTCGCAGATGACCTCTCCGGTTTTCACGGGATCGCCAACGCGCTTTTTCCAGCTCACGATGATGCATGTTTCTACCGACTGCCCCTGCCTGGGCATGATGACGGGGATCGCCATTGCGCTGTCACAATAGGTTCGGCTCCTTGAAATGTCAATACAGACGGGGGTGCGTCCCCATCGCGCCCACTGGCTCGGCTAAACTATTGACCCCGGAAAGACGAACATGGTAATGTACATGCTCTAGCAGGACAGAAACGAATGGCAGACAGCCGTGATTTCAAGTCGTTCGACGAGGAGTTTTCCTCGGACAAGGTCTATTGCGCGAACTGCATTCACTGCAAGCTCGTGAAGATTCCCATGGGCAATGCCAGCCAGTACGGGCTTCGCGTGCGCTGCGACGCAGGCAGGTGGCGCAAGAAGCTCGGCGAGGAAAAGGTCTATAAATACTTCACGGTCATACGCCGGACCCTCGGTCAGTGCGACGCGTATGTGCCAATGGGCGAAGTGGAGATCTTCCTGAAGGAGCTGAGGAAGAACCTGCCCATCAAAGACGAAATCTACTCGCCCTGACGGATCGGATACACATGAGAAGGCACTTGCATGCGATCCTGTTCTCCGCGTGCTGCGCGGCAACCCTCGTTCTGTGCGCGGCGTGCGCCACCGAGACGCCGGTGATTCCGGAGGGGCTTTCCGCCGTTGAAATCTTTCAACGCGCCCAGGACGCCGCGGACAAGGGCAATTATAAGCTGGGCATTGCCTACTATTCCGTCATCCAGAAGTCGTACCCCGACGACATCGACCACGTCATTTGGGCGGCGTACGAAATCGCCTTCCTGAATTATAAAATGGGAAAGTACGACGTGGCGCTTTCACTGGTCAACGACCTTCTGGCCCGCTATGAGAAAGAAGGAGACGCCCTGCCTCCCGCGCCCCGAGTGCTCGCTCAAAAGCTGAAAACGCGTTTGGAAGCCCTGCTGCCCAAGAAAACTGAAGCGCTACGCTGATTCGGCGGGCTCTTTTCCCACGGACTCGGTGAGCTTGAGGAGCTTGTCCCAATCCATCACCCGAAGGGAATCATCCTCTTTCCCGAGAACCCCCTCAGCCTGCAATCCCTCCAGCACTCCGCGCACCTCCTCCATGGGCAGCTCGAGACTGAGGGCGACCTCTTCCAGGCACTTCTGGAAGGGAAGGGCGGACTCGCCGCTGGGCAGCTCCTGGTAGAGAGAGCGCAGGTGCAGGACGATCAGGCCCCGCGCGTCCTTTTTCACCAGGTGCTGGATTTTCAAGTGGGCGTTCTGCAGCCGCCTGCACAGCTTGTCGATGATGGTGAGGGCGATGCGCGCATTGCGGGTGATCATGTTCTGAAGGCCTTCCCTGTCGAAGACCAGCAGCTCCACCTCGTCGATGGCGGTCACGGTGGCGGTGCGCTGGATGCGGTTGACGATCGCCATCTCGCCGAAGAAATCGCCCTTCTCGAGTATTGAAATCACGTGCGTCTTGCCGGCGAATCGCTTGCTGACCCGGACCTTGCCTTTCTGGATGATGTACATCTCATTGCCTTCCTCGCCCTCGCGGCAGATCGCGGCGCCCGGGGAGTAGGTCCGGCTGAAACGCTGAAGCAGCTCATCAGGCATGATAGTGCCATACTATCCAAAACAGGGAACCGGGTAAAGCGCCCGGCGTTTTCTGGAGACGCGCAAGCGCCGGGGCTTCTCGGCCCGTACTTCAAGAGGGAGTGCCCCATGAAGAGCGTGCTGCGGATGCCTGTTCCCTTGATCCTGGCGCTGTGCGCGGCCTGCGGCCCTGTTGCCGATCAAAGGTCCGCGGAGGTGGACCTTCGGCCGCCGCTGGTGGAGTCCGTCCAGAGCCTCAGCTCCGAACAGATCCGCATCCAGTTTGATGAGGATGCGTGCCTGACCCTTGAGAAGACGAGGATAGATCCCGGCCTTTCCATCGCGGGCATCGTGGGACAGGGAAAAGAGGTCGTGATTCGCGGCGCGCCGCAATCGCCGGGCCGGCTGTACACGTTGGAGGCTGAAGCGCGGGATGCCCGAGGCAACTCAGCCTCGTTTATCGCCCAGTTCTACGGCTGGAACGGCAATGTTCCCCGGCTCCTGATCAATGAGTTCACTCCTCGGGGATCGGGGAGCCATCCGGACCTTGTGGAGCTGAAAGCGCTCACCGGGGGAGACATGGGGGGCGTGGCGCTCTTCCTGGGCACGCCCGGCAGCTTCGATGCCCGGTTCATCTTCCCAGCATGTCCCGTGCCCGCGGGAAGCTACATTCTTGTACACCTCAAGCCGTCCGGTGACCCGGGAGAAGCGGATGAGACCTCAGATTTCACGGTTTCGCGCGGCTTTGACGCCTCTGATTCCGCGTACGACTTCTGGCTGCCGGAAGGAAAGGGGCTTGGCGGAAACAACGGGGTCTTGTCGCTCTACGATCGGCTGGGCGGGAAATGCCTTGACGGCGTTCTCTACAGCAACCGCACCTCGCAGTCTGACCAGAGCTACCGAGGCTTCGGCTCAGCGGCAATGCTCGCTCGCGCCGAAGAGCTTGTGCGGGACGCTGGGTGGAAGCCGGCCGGGCCGCGCGTGCTGCCGGAAGATGCCGTCAATCCCGAAGGCTCCACCGGCACGCGTTCGATCTGCCGGTCATCGGATTCCATGGATAGCGATGGACCGGCGGATTGGCACATCGTGCCGACGCGCAAGTCCACCTTTGGCGCTGCCAATGGTGACGCGGAACTTCGTCCAACGGAAGAGACGCCGACGGCCGACTCTAGATCACTTCCTTGATCATTTTCTCCAGAGTCTGGCGCGGCACGGCGCCTATCTGCTTCTGCACGACCTGGCCCTTTTTGAAGACCAGGATGGTGGGGATGCTGACGATGTTGAATTGCTGGGCCAGCTCGCCTTCCGCATCAACGTCGATTTTCGCGATCTTGATCTTGTCCTTGTAGTCCTTGGCGAGATCCCGGAGGACGGGGCCTATCATCTTGCACGGCCCGCACCACTCCGCCCAGAAGTCGGCAACCACGGGCACCGCTGATTGTACCACTTCGGCGTCGAAATTGCTTCTCGTGACCGTTACCGCTCCCTCTTCCGCCATCACGTTCCCCCTTCACAGTGTGAGATGATAATATATATCCGCGGCGATGCATTGAGCAACCCTGGCCGGCGCGGCGGCGGGGGGTCCGGCCCGGTCACGGCTGCTCCGCCTCATGATCATAGCGGCGCTTTCTCTTCAGGTCCTTGAGCCGGAAATCGCTGATGATGCCCCAGATATAGGCCAGCGCATCTTCGATGATCCGTCTGTTGTCCTCCGGCATGTCCGTGTAGACGCGCTTCACCCTCTCCAGCACGGTGAAAAGGTCGTGGAGGAAGAAGGCTGATTCGAGGATGTACTCCTTTTCCTCGCGATCGATGGCGGGGTGGTTGCGGGGGAACTTCCGCAGCTCCGCCACCAGTCGCGTCAGGAACTGCGGAGCCTCGCTGCGATCGGAGGAGGTGACATAGCGAAGCTGGGAATCCAGGGTCAGCATCTCGGAGGAGCTCGGCGCGTACATCGTGTCCATCAGGGCCGTTCCGATGTTCCTCCACCTGGCCTGCTCCAGGTCCGTCAGGGCGCCCACGAGTCGTCGCACCTCCTCCCCCGCGTCGGCGTGGAAGCGGACATCAGGATACTTCTCAATTCGCTTTCGATTCTCCTCCAGCACCCTGTCCGCGAAGCTTTCCTCCTTCTCCGCGGTGGAACGGACGGGGCCGAGCATGACGCGCTTCTCCTCGCGGGTGATGAGCTCCTCGATGGCGCTGATTTCCGCCAGGAGGAAAGAGGAGATGTCGACATTTGCCCGCAGCGCCCGGATGTACCGCGACTCGAATGCTCCCCGCAGGGATTTGGGCTTGAAGAACTTCGCGACGTACTCGTCGTATCTCTTGCGGATCTTCTCCACGCTGGAGGTGATTTCGCCCGGGGTCAACTTCCTGGAGATCACTGTAGCTCTTTCATAGTAAAAACGCCGGCCTTGGTCAAGAAATCCGGGCTCCCGGCTTCGGCACCCCGGTTGCCTGCGGGTTCTTCACGAAAATGGTGATGCCGATGCCTGCCGCCGCAAGGATCCCCGCCGTGGCGAGGAACGCCGCGCCATAGCCCGCCGACATCGCGATGGAGGCGCCGATCACGGGGCCCAGGGCATTGCTGCTGGACGCGATGGAGCTGGAAAGGCCATAGATGCTCCCCTGTTTTCCCGGCTCCGTTCTCTGCGCAAGGAGCGCATTCACGGAGGGCAGGTTGCCGCCCACGAAGAAACAGCTCGCAATCCGAAGAAGGAGAAGCTGGAGCGGAGAGCGCGCAAAGGCCTGCGGGATCAGGAAAATCGATGCGCCCACCATGCAGATCACCAGGGAGCGCTTGTAGCCGAGCCGGTAACTGACCCTGCCGATCGTCACCGCGGCGAGCGCGCTCGCCACGGCGCCCAGGCCGAGAATCACCCCCGTGGTGGACCCGACGTGGCTGGCGTCCGCGCTTATCTTCTGGATGAAGAGCGGCAGGAACGGGTTCGCGATGGAGCCGGAGATCTGGTCGGCGGCAATCACGGCGAGCAGCGACACGAGCACCCGCGATTGCGTAAGCGGCCGGAAGTCGGGGAGCAGGCTCCTGACGATCGACTTCCTGTTCACCGGCGGAGTGAAGGGGTCATCGACGAAACGGGTGATGATGATGCCCGCCGCCAGGAGAAGAAACGAGGTGGCGAAAAAGTTGACGCGCCTTCCGAAAAGGTCCGCGATCACCCCGCCGATGAGAGGGCCGAGCGAGGAGCCGAGAAAAATCGACATCTGCAGCAGCCCCAGCCCGTATCCCGCCTCTTCCCGGGGCGCAATGGAGGCGACGAGGATCGTGGCCGCGGCTACCGTGCCGGTGATGCAGCCCTGGATCGTCTTCAGCATGACCAACTGCCATGGCGCGGTCACCATGCCCATGAGCAGCATGACCACGGTGCCTCCGAACATGGCGCGCAGGAGCATGGGCTTGCGGCCGTAGTTGTCCGCGATGCTGCCCCAGATGGGGGAGAAGAAGGCAAGGGCAAGGGAAGGGAGCGCCTGAACCAAACCGGTGAGGAGCTTCAGGCGCAAGGGGTCGCTGACCCCCAGATCCTGCAGGTAGAAGGGGACGATCGGCGTGGAGGTGGAGAAACCCGCTGTGGCGAGCAATTCACCCACCCCGACTGCGTACAGGGTCCTTTTCCAGCTCAGCGCGATTGTCGATGATCGACGCAGAATGATCTCCTCAAGGTGTCGGCTGGCTCGCCGCCTGCCGCATTGGGCGATGGGCAGATAGTATAAGCGGAATGAGGCATTCATGACAGCGGCCGCCCCTTGCAACGCGGCCCCGTGAGGAGGTACCTATACGCATGCCTTTCACGCGTCCTGTCCGCCTGCTGCTGGTTGTTCTTCTTCTGATTCAGGCCGGCGCGGCTTGTGCGGGCGCGCCGCTTCGCGCAGCGCCTTCATGGTTGCTTCCGCCAGCGCTGCATGCGCGCTCGGCCATCCTGATCGAAGCCAGGACAGGCACGGTCCTCTTCGAGGACCATGCCGACGATCGGATCGCTCCGGCGAGCCTCACAAAGCTCATGACCCTCCACCTTGCACTCCTTTGGATAGACGAAGGGCGGCTCGATCCGTCGGAGATGGTAGTGCCTGGTCCTGAAGCGTGGGCCAAGAACATGCCGCCGCGCTCCTCTGTCATGTTCCTGGGGCCGGGCCAGAGGCTGACAGTACAAACGCTTCTGCAGGGGCTTGTCGTGGATTCCGGCAACGACGCTGCCGTGGCGATCGCGGACCGGATCGCCGGCTCGGTCCCCGCCTTCGCGGACATGATGAACCAGGAAGCCGGGCGGCTGGGATACCGGGTCATGCATTTCGTGGAGCCCGCGGGGATCAGCGCAAAGAACACCATAACGGCGCGCGAATACGCGGATTTCTGCCGGTACTTCATTGAAATGCATCCCGAGGCTCTGAAAACTCTCTTCTCTCTGAAAGAGTTCACCTATCCCCTGCCGGACAACCTGACTGGCGGCAACCCTGAGAAGCCGGTCACCCAGTCCAATCGCAACGTGCTGCTGGGACGCTACGAAGGCGCCGACGGATTGAAAACGGGGTACATCGACGAATCAGGATACAACATCGCGGTGACAGCGGAACGGCAGGGAATGCGGCTGATCTCCGTCATCCTGGGAGTTCCTGACATTGGCCGGTTGAGCGGGGCGGAGCTACGCGCCACGGAAAGCGCGGCATTGCTTGACTATGGATTTGCGAACTTCATCACGGTTCGGCCCGGCTATGAAGCGCCCGCTCCGGTGCGCGTGTGGAAGGGCAATGAGCGTTCCGTTGCATTGACAGCGCATCCCGATCCGATAGTGGCGCTGCGCAGGGAGAACGCGGGCAGCGTGAAGGCGGTGGTGGAACAGGCGACTGACATCGAAGCACCTGTACGCGCGGGCCAGGCTCTCGGATCCGTCGTGGTGACGCTGGAGGGCAGGGAGCTGGCCCGGTTTCCCCTGGTGGCAGAGAGTAGCGTGGACCGAGGAGGATTCCTGCGCCGAGCGGTGGATTCAGTCATCATGTTTTTTAGCGGGGTATCACGCCGGATAGTGAGATACCCCTCGTTGTCGTAGGGTGGCACCAGGGCAGTCCATCCTTACGCTTGCTGGCATTGACAATTGTCAAATGGCATAATATATTGTCATTAAGGGATGCCATGAGAACCAGTGTTGATCGATTTGGCCGAATCGTTGTGCCAAAGGCAATTAGGGATCGCCACGGCCTTATACCGGGCAGTGGCGTTGAAATCGAGGACGCGGGGGATACCATAACGCTCCGACGAGCTGATGAGTTGCCTGGGCTGGTGGAAAAGGAGGGGATCCTTGTTTTTCGAGCCCGGGCGACCGGGGATCTTGACGGGGCCATTCGGGCACATCGTGACGAGCGTTTCTGGTCAGTGCGGGACTCGGTTCGGTGAAAGCGGTGCTCGATACATCTGTCCTTGTCTCTGGGCTTGTGGAAGCGCATGCCAGACACGCGGCAACTTTCCCATGGCTGCAGAAGATCAGGAATGACGATGTTCAAGGTGTGATTGCATTGCACTCGATTGCCGAGACCTATGCAGTGCTTTCTACCCTGCCGGTGAGCCCGCGGATTGCGCCATCCGCTGCATGGGTATTGGTCGAGCACACGATCCTTCCCTTCGTGCAAGCCGTGGAGCTGTCCGCGATGGAAACGCAGTTGGTCGTTCAGCGTCTGTCGCGGCAGGGCCTTGCGGGCGGGGTGGTGTATGACGCGCTGATCGCGGAGGCTGCCATGAAGGCCGGTGCGGAATGCATCATCACATTGAACGTCAGCGACTTTCGTCGCGCTACGCAGGGAATGTCGATTTCGATCCGGGAGCCGTGATGAGTTCATATTTGTGCGCGGCCGCCACTCGACAAGGAGCAACGGCCGGCACGCACAAATGAGACGAATGCCTCAGGAGACCTCGGCCAGTTCTTCCTCCTTCTCTTCAGACGCTTCCGGATCCTCTTCTTTTCCCCCGTCAGCGTCCTGCTTTTTGAGCTGGGGCTTGAACTCGACGTGCTCCGCGATGATCCACACCCGGGAGTGCGCCTTGCCGTCGGCATCAGTCCACCGGTCCTGCTTTAGCCGTCCCACGACCCTGACCCCCCTGCCTTTCTTCAGGTACTCCCCGCACACCTCCGCAAGCCGTGTCCAGGCGGAGACGTCGAAGTAGGAGACCTCCTTCTGGAATTCGTCATCCTGCTTGAAGGAACGATTGCACGCCACGGAGAACTTGCACACCGCTGTTCCCTTGGGCGTGTACGAGAGCTCGGGGTCCCTCACCAAGTTGCCCTCGATCAGAATGGAATTGAGATTGTTCATGCGATCCTCCTCATGCAATCTAGAACGGGCGCGTGTGCCGTACGCTTGCAGGCGCTGCGGCGCAGCGATTGCGGGAGTGCGGGAGCACGATTGCGAGGATCAACGGGGGCGGGGGCGCGGTGATTGAAAGGTGGCCTGCGGTGGTCATGTCGGCATGTCTATGGCGACGGCTTAGAAACGTTGTGAGGCGGACGTTCCTTTAAGGATGTAAAGAACCGTTACGGAATGGCCTTTGAAAGTCGCACAATGGCCTGCCACCCACAAGCTCGGATGGGTGGAAATCGTAGACTGAATCTGGCCCTGCGCGATGCTCTATCGGGCTCGCGTATGCCTTCTCGTCTGCAAAGCCAATGACCGGTCAGCGAATATAGGAAATCGCATCTCCAACATCATTAGTTCCGCTCAGCGCCCTGCCATTCGCGGACAGGGTAAGGGTTTCGACGTTCTCCGAAAGTGCCCACGTTAGCTGCACCGTTTTATTGTCAGCCGACAGGCTTTTCCAGGTCCCGTAGTCAGCTGTAACATTTTCGCCATCCTTATGAACCATGGTGAAATCCGCGGAAAAGGCGAGCGTATGATCGCTGCCAGGGTATTTCCATGTACCAATGACGGAATTCGGATCAAAAGTGCCGCCTGCTGGCGCAGTCACGCAGGAAGAAAAAACAAGGCCGAAAACACATGCCAAGCCGATAACAGCTGCAATCGTGAGAACTCTTTTCATGTTTCTACTCCTTAAGCGCGATTTCGCACATGGCCGATAATGCGTGCCATTTTCGAAGATTCTTCCATTGCCAGCCCCATGTTAATACATTCGATCATCCTGTCAATACGCTTGCTCTCAATGCGCCGTGCCACCACAGGTCATGATTCGGCTCTCAGGATCATTAAAGTCCAATCCAATGGAATTGGGGTGGTAAGGGGATGCCCTCAATTACTCGTACTCGAACACCACCGCCTAATAGCCATGCATGCGCGGGAGCATGACGATCCTGATGAATGATTTCGGGAATCGACTCGGAACTAATCGGAAGTAAAGAGAGAAGAAATGGTGGAAGAGGTTGGACATGTCATTCCGTCACACCCGCGGTGGACCCTCCCCTTCCACGTGAGGTGCGTCCGGTGTTTCTATTTCCTTGACGAGATGGACCTGCCGCCGCGTCAGCCCTTGTCCACCAAAAAAAGGATTCGCCATCCAATTGTACTACTAACGCGAAACGCGACTAGAATGGAATTGAGATTGTTCATCCGATCCTCCTCATGCATTCTAGAACGGGCGTGTGTGCCGTATGCTTGCAGGAGCAAGGGCGGAGCTAGCCGGAAGAGGCCGCAAGGTGGCCCGTTCAAACCCTGCGGATTGGCCCAGGATAGCGCGCAATCACCGGGTCCGCAGTCAGGAGTTCATTCCCTGGGTCGCCGAGGAGCGCATGGGTCTTGTGGGATAATCGATTCGGCTCCCCGGCCGTACAGAGGAGGACGTGGGTATCCAACAGCAATTTCATGCCGGTCCGCCGAAAAGCTTCTCGATCTCATTCACCCCGCTCCGATCGAAGTCATCGGGGATAGTGATTTACCCTGAAAAAAAGTCCAACCGCTTTATCTCTTTTGCCTTTGGGGTATTCAGCGCCACGACTTTAACAAGGGGTTTACCAGCTTTGGTGATTACGAATGGGGCAGCCGTGACAGTTCCGTTTTCGCTTCATGCATATTCATTGTTTTCACAGCAACTCCCTACGTCGGCCTCGACTCAATAAACGGGATCATCCGGGGGAAATGACTCGTGGTTGATGACTACGCCCTGTTGCGGTGGGTCAATTTCCGAGCGTTGCCAACAGCAGCGAGCGTCGATGCCCGTCAGCGAATAAAATCACCCGCGGCTTTGCTCCCTCAGGGTCCCGTGACGGTGACAATTGCAATTTGAGCGGGGCTTGATCCGGCTGCGAACGGCGAGCCGCCTACCTCTGCGAGAGCCCCTGTGCTTGACGGCTCTCCTATGGATGCCCACAGAATGTTTCCAGAATGGGGGAGGATCAGAGCCTACCAGCGGCAAGAATTGATTGTGTGACCCATCCCTTCTTTGCGTCTGCTCCTCAGTCTCTCCCCATTTTTTTTGCCTATTCTTGCTTTGGATTGGCAGCAAAATGCCGCCAAAGTGGGCAATGAGGGACTTGGATATTGATGTAATTATTTTCTGAGTAAATACTTGGGATCTATCCTTGCATCGGTTGCTTCTTGTTTTTCAAATCAAAAAAAAATATCAATTGTGATAAAAAGTACTTGACAAATATTATAAAAGTTAGTATTAATATTGCCAATACTACACTATAGAGGTATTGGATGTCCTTAAAACATGGAATTCTTGGTCTTCTTAGCTATGGCCCCATGGGTGGCTACGATACCCTGAAATACTTCAACGGCTCATTGGGGAACTTCTGGACAGCGCAGCCAAGCCAGTTTTACCGTGAACTAGAGAAACTGGCGGAGGCGGGGTTCATCAAGGATGCAGGCAAGCTGCAGCGGGGTCATGTGACGAAAACCGTCTATGAGATCACGGATGCAGGCAGGCAAGAGCTTGCCCGCTGGCTGGCCGAGCGACCGGAAGAATTATCAGGGGTTTTGAAGAACGGCTTTCTCATCAAGCTCTTCTTCCAAGCCATGCTTGGCAAAGACGTGCTTCGTGAGATGCTCGAGGTCATTAAGAGCCACTCACATGCAAAAGCCGAGGAGCTTCGCTCAACGGTCCGTGAGACGGCCCAAAGGTACGCCGCCTCGGTATCGCCCCTCGACGCATTCTGCTGGCTTTCCACCCTGGAGTATGGAATCGCCCATTTTGAGATGGAATCGCGCTGGGCCGCAGCGCGTTTGGCCGAGCTTGGGGATATCCCCGATGTGAAACGCAAGGAAGGAGAACTGGCATGAAAAAGTATCCCTTAGCTGCCGAGGCTGCTGGGGCAAGGCCCCCCGCCGCCGCGCCGCGAAGAAGTTGGTCGTTTTATAAATCCACTAAGGAGGAGGTACTATGGGTGTTTTAGGCTGGTTGACGGTTGGATTGTCTGTTGTGTGGTTCATTACGGAGGTCGGTCTCAGCGTTCGAAAACGTTCGCGGGGACCCTTGGAGGCTCGAGACAGGCTCAGCCTTCTTGCGATGCGGGCAGCAACGGTTGTGTCGATTGCTTTTGCGCTTTCGACAGAGTTGGCTCCAGCGATTATCGGAGGTGCTGGCAGAATCGTGGCGCTTTCTCCGTTTGTCGGCTACTTCGGATGTCTTCTCATGGTTGTCGGTCTGATCATTCGGCTGACGGCTATTGCAACTCTCAAGAAGCAATTCACCGTTGATGTTACGATTGTGAAGGACCACAGGATCATTGACAAAGGGTTGTACGGGATTGTCCGTCATCCGTCCTATCTGGGCAGTCTGCTCACGTTCGTAGGACTTGGCTTGGCTCTGGAGAATTGGCTCAGTATTCTTGTCCTGGTGATCTTGCCGGCCGCGGCGACCTTCTATCGCATTTCCGTCGAAGAAAAAGTCTTGATCGATCACTTCGGCTCCGCGTACACGGACTACATGAGTCGGACCAAGAGACTTGTTCCTGGAGTGAAACAGATGATCAAGGCATTCACAACGGTCGCACTTGCAGTCGTGGTTCTTGTAGCGTTCCCCGGTTGTGTCTCTCAAAGACCGACCACTGGTGCGCGCGAGCAGTTGCAGGATCTGATTTCAGGAATGGTGGACAAATCGGTGAGGAATTGTGTGCTCTCTGTGATGAAGGGTGACGGTTCCTTCTCGTGGTCGGGTGCAGCAGGAATCGCCCGCCAAAATGGGCAGGTGCAAATGACCGCGGAGACTCCCCTCTACATCGCCAGCGTTACAAAGTTGTACACCGCCGCGGTGATCATGCACTTGTATGAGACGGGAGCGCTCTCCCTGGATGATCCAATGGCGAAATACCTTCCCGAGGAGATGATCCAAGGCATTCACGTCTACAAAGGACGGGATTACTCACATGAAATCACGATCAAGCAGCTGCTGTCGCATACATCAGGCATAGCGGATTACTACTCTGAGAAGGGGAGGGATGGGAAAAGCCTTTTTGACCTGTCCCTTGAAAACCCAGATCGCGTCTGGACCGTGGACGAAACGATTGAACGGGCGCGAAAGGACATGCAGGCCAATTTCCCGCCGGGTACGAAAGCGTCCTACTCTGACACGAATTTCCAGCTGCTGGGAAAGATCATCGAAGTCGTAACCGGCAAACCTCTTGCGGTGGTCTACCAGGAGTTCCTCTTTGCCCCCCTTGGTTTGAAGAATACGTGGCTGGTCGGGCATAGTGAAGACAGGCCGGTTCAACTCGCTTTTCCCGCGGACGTTTTCTACAAAGACACCAACATCAGCGGGATCCGCGCACATGAATCTTATTGGGCTGATGGGGGCATCGTTTCTACAGCCCAAGAGATGATCACCTTTCTGAAAGCACTGAATGAGGGAGGGATTGTTCGGCCCGACACGCTCAAATTGATGCACAATTGGCGTAAGCTGGAGTTTCCCATGGAGTATGGTTATGGAACCATGCACTTCAACCCTCCTTCACTCATGACCCGGGTCATGAACATGCGCCCTCTCTGGGGTCATTCGGGTTCTACAGGGTCGTTTCTTTTCTACTCTGACGAGTTCGATCTCTACATGGCAGGGACAATCGATCAAGCAGATTCGCAGATCAAGCCGTTTGAATTGATGTCCAAGGCGATGAAGGTTGATCTCTCCAGATCCTGAGCTCACGACTGCGCCGTTCCCGTTTGTGATCCTCTGGCTTCCGATCATGCGGAGGATCACAACGGGGACCCTGCAATGGACATCGGGGCGGTGGCGCGTCACCCGGCTGAGCTCGCCTGCTGGATGTTGGTCAGCATCCACGGTGGCGTGACAGGGAAACCCGCAAGGAGCTGCCTAGGTCGATACTGCTCCCCAATAGCCTATTCTCATTGCTTTTTGGCCATTTGCCATATCAATTGATGATTTTACATAAAATCCTGGCAGAGCACTCCAGCAATTTGCTCGGCTCATCTCGTTTCTTCAAAAAACGAAACCAGACGAGAGTTGATGAGATCCGCTTGTTCGTAATTCAGGCCATGCGATGCGTCTGCAATTATTTCAGACCTGACATTGGGCATGAATGTTTCTGCGCGCTTGACTGCCTTGGCGGGATCATAGATAACGCTTTTTTCTCCAACAAGAAGCAGTGTGGGGGTTGCACAGAGCCTCAGCTGCGCATCTGTGAAAGGCGCGGCTCTCACGGGCGATCGGGGTTTGCAATGAAGTATTCCACGAATCATCAGCTCTCCCCATTGGCTGTTTGTAGCCTTGCCGCGGGTTAACCATTTAAAATACCTCGTCAATCCATTTCGTGTTGGATATATCATTATTGGAATAAGGCTATGCAGGAAAAAAGTAAAACTCATGGGTGCAAAGGACGCAGCAGGATCTAAAAGCGCAATGCCTTTTACCCTGTCAGGGTGCTTGATGGAAAAATCAAGAACGATCCAACCCCCAAGAGACACTCCGGCCAGAGAGGGCTTCCCTAGAGAGAGCGTGTCCATCAGTTCCAACAGCCACTCTGCAGTTGTAGAAGCTTCCAGGCTCTTGAAAGGAATGCTACGCCCTGGTTGGCCAATAGTGTCGATTGCATAGACTCTGAAGTGCTGACTCAAAGATCCAATATTTGAAAACCACATTGTGGAGTTCGCGCCGAAGCCCGGAAGGAGCAGCAGCGCGGGTGCATCCCGGGGTCCAATGACGTTGATGTGGGTAATGCCAAAACTCGTCTCCCGATCAAGCTGATCAGGCTTTGTGGGCCATGTTGAGAGAAGAGAATCGTACAGGCGCAAATATTCCTCGCAAAAGGATGGTGTCTTGAAAAGAGTTGACACATTACGGTCCGCGGCTGAGGAAAATCCAGCAGGCTCATGTAGAACTGCAGCCGTGAGCACCTTTTGCGACATGGACTTTGATGAATGAGTCACGATGGATCTCCTTTTGTTTAATAATGTCAGATTGGGATTTTTCACCGCCGCTATCGGGATTGTCAAGATCTTGGCAGGGAGCTGCGTTGCCGCGCCGATCAAGAGACGATCCCAAGCACATGGCCCTCTGCGATGAGTACCTCCTGGCTCCACCACCTCCAGCAGATTTAAGGCCTCAAGAAGTGGGCCGGCGCCTGCAGCATTGCTCCAGGGGGGCACCCTCGATTGGGGTGAGGTTGCAAGGCACTTCCGCCTTGCTGTAGTTTCCCAGTTCTTTATAGGACTTGCCATCCCGCTTGCGAAAATGTTTCTCTTGCGTGAAAGATACTTTGCGCCTACACTGCGTGGGCAGAAAAAAACAGCATGAGAAAATTGGGGATTGACGCAGGCTCCCTGTACCTTGGATGCGTTCTCTTGGAAGAAAATGAGATCGCACGCTCAAGGTACATTGAGCATAAAGGAAACATTTTCCAGGCGGTGCGCGACCTCCTGAGCAGGGAAGAGTTCCAGCGGTATGACCGGGTGGGGGTGACCGGGAATATCCGGCTTCCTGATGAGCGCATGATCGACGGCACGCTCGCGCTCAGCGAAGGCGCCCGCGTGCTGCTTCCGGCCTGCCGAAATGTGTTTTCCATCAGCGGTGAGACCTTCTCGCTCATACTTTACAATGACCTGGGGGAATATAGAGAGCATTCACTCAACTCCCCCTGCGCCGCCGGCACGGGCTCTTTCATCGAGCAGCAAGCCGAGCGCCTGAACCTGTCCGTGGGGGAGTTCACCCGCAGGGCGGAAGCCTACCGCGGCAAGGTCCCCTTGGTAGCCACGCGATGCGCGGTCTTCGCGAAAACCGACATCGTCCACGTCATGCAGGAAGGTTTTTCCCTTGATGCGGTGTGCGCGGGCCTTTGTGAAGGCATCGCCCGCAATGTCCTGGATGTGCTGGTCAAGGGGAGGCGGCTCACAGCGCCGGTGGGGATAGTAGGCGGAGTATCTCTGAACCGCAAGATCGTTCGCTCCCTCGAAGAGATCCTGGGATACCCCGTCATTGTTCCCCCGAACGCTGAGCTGGCAGGCGCTGTTGGGGCAGCGCTGTTGGGGGAGAGCTCCCACCTCTCCCTTCCGGAATCAAAGGTGCAGCAGCCTCGAAAGGGAAGCATTCGGGAGGTGCTGCGGCCGGACCTGTCCTGTTCTCCGGACGTAACCCCCTTTTCTATCTCCCGCGATGAGGAGGTGGAAGTATTCCTCCCCCGGCGAAAGACGGATGCTCGAGCAGGCGTTTTTCTCGGGATCGACATCGGATCAACCAGCACCAAGGCAGCCTTGATTGACCGGAACAAGGAGTTTGTCGGGGGTTTCTACACCGCGACCGGGGGAGACCCCACGCGGGCTTTGGCCAAGCTCATCCGTGTCATCGATAAGACCTTCGGGAAGGAAACGCTCCCCCTGCATGGAGCGGCCACCACGGGTTCGGGACGGAAAATCATTGGCGAGCTGTTCCATGCCGACCTGGTGATCGACGAGATCACCGCCCATGCCAAGGCGGCTGTCTTCCTGAGCCCCCAGGTCGACACGATCCTGGAGATCGGCGGCCAGGATTCCAAGTTCACCCGGCTCAAGGACGGAGAAGTCTATTTCTCCACCATGAACTACGCCTGCGCCGCAGGTACGGGCAGCTTCATCGAAGAGCAGGCACAGCGGCTGGGGGTCGGGCTGGAGGAGTTTTCTGTAATGGCCTTCAATACTCCCGCTCCTTATACGAGCGATCGGTGCACGGTCTACATGGAGCGCGATCTATCGAGGCTTCTCAGCGAGGGATGGAGCCGGGAAGCCTTGGCGGCCGCGGTGCTGCACTCAGTCCGGGACAACTACCTGGCCAAGGTGGTGAATAAAAGCGCGCTGGGAGACTACATCGTCTTCCAGGGGGCCACGGGGCGAAACCCGGCCTTGATTGCCGCGTTCGAACAATTCCTGCAAAAGCCAGTCCATGTCTCTCCCTACTGCCACCTCACCGGCGCCATGGGGGCAGCTCTGGCCTGCCTTGAGATGGGAAAGGAGGCGTCCGGCTTTTTCTGGGACGCGGGCGGGGTGCCGCTGCAGAAAGAGGTCTGCGCCATTTGCGCCAACCACTGCCAGCTGACAGTCGCGGTGAGGGATGGTCAGCGCTCGGGATGGGGAATGAAATGCGGCCGGGAGTATGGCAGCTCAAGGGTCCGGAAGGAGCGGGAGTCTGCGCCGGAGGGGCGCTTCAGAGAGGCGATGATGCCGCTGCTCTCTCCTGTCGGCATCCCGTGCTCACGGTCAGGAATACTCATCGGGCTTCCGAAAGCTCTCTATAACACGGATTACTTCCCCCTCTGGCACCGCTTCCTTTCCCTGCTCGGGTTCACGGTCGGGACTACCGAAACTTCCCGGGATGAGCTGTTGCGCGGCAAGGGAATCGTGAACTCCGATTTCTGCGCTCCCATGGTCATTGCCCACGGCTACATCAAGCAACTCCTGGACCGGGGGATGGAGCATCTCTTCTGTCCCGCGGTAATCAACGAAGAGAATCCCGAATACGAGGGAGAGCTGCTGTTCCGGAAAAAGACGTCGGACAGCAACTTCTGCTACTACTCCGAGTATCTGCCGACCATCGTTGATAAGCTGACCACGCTCACGCTGGGGAACCGGTTGATCTCCCCGCTTTTGTTTTTCAACCGGGCAAGCGAGGAGGAGATTGCGCGGAACCTTTTCCTTGAGATGAGCAAGTCATTTCCCGATCTTCGCTTCGAGGAAATCCGGCAGGCATTTGGCAGGGCACGCGGCGAGTTCTTGGAAGGGAAAAAGCGCTGGGCGGGCAGCTTTGCCCGCGCGCAGACCGTCATGCCGGCCGATGGAGAACGACTACGGATCGTGCTTCTCGGGAGGCCCTATGTTGTCTTTGACAACGCGCTCAACCTCGGGATTCCCCGGAAACTGGAGGAGTTGGGCGCCGATGTGTTCTGGCAGGAGGAGCTGGAGCTGAACGACTTCCGTCCCCTCTATGCGGGCAGGTACATCGAGCGCATGAACTGGCATTATGGGAAGAGAGTACTGAAGGCAGCGGAGCTCTGCGCTCGCACGGAAGGTCTCTTCGCCGTGTTCCTGACCTGCTTCCGCTGCAGCCCTGATTCGTTCCTCATCAGCTACGTCAAGGACATCATGGACCACTACGGGAAACCATTTCTCGTCCTGCAGTTGGACGAGCAGCACTCCGACGTGGGATATACGACCCGGATCGAGGCGGGTGTGCGCTCCTTCAGGAATCACATGGGCAAGCTGAAGAAAAGTTCCCCATTGTCGCACGCTACCCGCCCGCGCAACGATCCCCTGGAGGCGGCAGACACGGTCCTGATCCCCAATCTTGGCCGGCTCCTCAGCCGGTTCGTGGCGGACAGCTTCATCCGGGCAGGATACAGAGCCCTGGTCCTGGAGGCGGACGAAAAGGCCCTGAACACCGGATATCGGTACGCCAATGGCGGGGAGTGCATGCCCCTGGTTTCTTTCATGGGTGGGGTTATCGAAAAGGTGAGGCAGGAAAACCTCGATCCCCGGAGCACATTCTTCTTCGCCCCCACCGCCTGCTACGCATGCAACTGGCCCCAGTTTCCCATCCTCTCCGACCTGGTGTTTCAGGCAGCGGGCCTGGAGGGCTTGAAGATCGGCCTGATACACAGCATGGACATGGCGACGAGCCTTCCCCGGAGCCTGGCCGTCAGGATCTTCGAGTCCTACATCCTGGGGAGCACCATCTATAAAATGTACAACCGTATCAAGCCCTATGAGGTGCGCCCGGGGGACACCGACGCGGTATTACAAAAGGCCAGCGAGCATGTCGGCGAGGAGATCAGAAGCGGAAGGGACGTGCGGGCCGCCCTTGCCTGGTCAGTGGAAATGTTCAAGGGAATCTCGCGGGACGAATCAGGGGGAAGAAAGGTTCGTGTCGTCCTTCTCGGTGACCTGTACGCCAAGTACAATGAGGTGGTCAACCAGGGGATCCAGAACCTGATCGCGGAGCTGGGCGGCGAGCTGGTGATCCCTTCCATGTCCGAATACGCCCTTCACCATTTCCTCATGGACGTGAAATTATTCGGCGACGACCCCCGCCACCACACCCTGCTGCGCGCAATCGAGAGCCGCTATGAGCAGATGGCAGTGGACCTCATCGGGGATCTGCTTGAGCCGGATGTTGAGGAGGCTTTCCGTCTCATGGAGGACTACGGGTTCAAGCACTACATCGCCGGGGAAACCTCGGTCAATCTGGGCAGAGCCCTCTACCATATCGCGAAAAAAAACGTGGAGGCCATCATCCACGTCAACCCGATCTTCTGCTGCCCCGGGGTGGTAACCTCCTCTATCTACCGAAAGATCCAGGAAGATTTCGGCATTCCCATCATCGACATCTTCTACGACGGCACGGGGAGCCCGAACCATCTTCTCATCCCCCACATGGACCATTTGAACCGGAAGAAGAAGGCCGTCCGCTCCGCGGCCGGCTGAATGCAATGCCACTGAGTACAGTGGCCGGAACGGAATGCCACTGAGTACAGTGGCCGGAACGGAATGCCACTGAGTACAGTGGCCGGGTTGATCCCCCGTGGGAAATCGCATACATTGAGTGCCGCATGTCGGATCTAGAAAAAAGGATCAGCGGGGACTGGATCGAGCTGAGGGAAAAGGCGAACGATTTATACACGCTTTTAGATGCGCTTGCGATTCCCTCGTACGAGTTGCGAGCCGCGGCGAACACGCTTCGATTCTCCGTAGAGCAGGGGATCGTCGAGTTCAAGCGGACCCTTCTCAGCCGGGTCCTGGTGACCCTGGAAACGGCGCGCTACAAGTCACTGGCCGCGGAGGAGATGAGCGCGCAGGAAAAATCCCTCGCCATCCTGCTTCTGGCCATCCTCCTCCAGCGTCTCCTCTGCGCCGAGCTGCTCCCCCTCGCACGGCCGCAGGAAGAGAAGCGGGTCTTCGGCGTTGAAGGACTCCAGGTGGGCGCGATACTCAACGACGTGAACGCGCGCGTCAAGACGAACCCCGCGCTGCGCTCCCACCTTGCGATCAAGAACATCTTCATGCAGGTGCAGCGCTACAACGGCGAAAACCAGAAGATGCGCGAGCTTCTGCCCACCATCAAGCCCGAGATGCGCACCGCGTTCCTGGCCAATTTCACCCGAACGTTCGACGAGATCATTGGGAGCATCCGGCGCCACTATGCCGCCCTGCTCCAGGCGGAAATGACCGCGGAAACGGCGCGCAAGGAGGGCTTCTCCCTTGCCCTGATGCCCCTGAAGGAGATTGCTCCTCTCCTGGCCAGCCAGGCCAAGGAAATAGCGCAGATTCGATCCACGCTGGCGCATGCGCGTGACGAGAAGTACAAGACGCGCGAGGCGCTCGTGCGCCTTTACGATGGCCGGCAGGTGGTCCTCAAGCTTCTGGAGGACGAGGTGAAGGCGTATCGGCGGATCTGCCAGAGGTCTCAGGCGGACAACCTGGATTTTTGCGCCCTCAGCATGGCGGCGGGATTCCGCGACGAGATCGTGAGCATCCTGGAAAAGCAGGGGAAGAAAGAGGAGCCGGCGGAGAAGAGCCGGTCCTGATCGGGCCTGGCGGCATGAGGTATTCGAGGAGCGCGGCGCGGCCGCTCGAGGAGCTCAGAGCCCGGATATCAGATGTTTTCTATGCCGACCAGACGCAGCCGGCCATCCCTGTAGACGTGCTTGAACCGGATGTTTTTCCTGCGAGAGATGAAGACCAGCTCTCCCTCGGCGAGGTAGAAGTCGTCCATCTCCCTCTCCACGTCGATGGCGTAATAGCGGGTGAGATACTCCAGCAGCCCGTCAAGATTGATCTGCCCGAAGTGCTCCACCAGGCGGTTGAAGACCTCCCTGTTGCCTCCCTTCTCCAGAGAGTACATCTTCTGCGCCATGAAGAAAATGATATGGTCCCGCGTGTGCTCCATGGTCTCTTCTATGATCGACAGAACACCCTATTAATCTCCAGCAAAAAACGCGCGCCGCCGGGCGCTTCCTGAGCGCCGCGCGAGCCGCTGATTCCTCATGTCCGCCATTGCTGCTATACTGGCGGGAAGAATCAGCACTGTGTGAAGCGCTGGGGGAGGATGGACATGGCGACAGGGTTCAGCCTGGAAATGTATCCGTGGGCGTATCGCGCGAAGCACCAGGAGAATGAAGGGTGGACCGAGGAATACATCGAAAAACCGCATCGGGCTCCGGCTGAAGAGGAGAAGATGTCCGGTCCCGAGAGGGCGGAGCTGCTTCTGCAGAGGAACAATTACGCCGATCTCCCCCTGGTCAACTTCACGACCCAGTATGGCATGGGGTGCTTCGAAGGCTTGAAGGCGTTCCCGCAGCCCGACGGGTCGCTCGCCCTGTTCCGCCCGGATGAAAACGGCAAACGCATGGAAGCCTCCATGAAGGGGCTGTTCATGCCCCCCTTCCCCGCGGACATGTTTCTGACCGCGGTGCGCACGGTCGTGGGGAAGAACAAGGCCACCGGGTTCGCCCCGGCGTACGATCCTTCCTGGGCAGCCGATGATTTTGTCCACGGCAGCGCCGTCTACGTGCGTCCCTTTACGTACGCCGAGCCGGGCATTGGGGTCGGGATCAGCACGCATCCCTGGGTGATCGTCATCACGACGCCCGTCGGCGCCTACTTCAAGCCGGGCAGCTCGCGGGCCGTCACGACCCGCAGGATCCGCGCGAATCCCGGCGGCACAGGGTGGATCAAGGCGGATTCCAACTACGTGACCAGCGCCCTTGCAAAAAAGGAGGCCGAGCGCGGCGGGTTCATGGAAGCGATCTTCCTGGACGCGCGCGAGCACGCCTATTTCGAGGAGGGATCCTCGTGCAACATCTTCTTCGTCATGAAGGACGGCGCGCTCGTCACCCCCAGCCTGGAGGACACCATTCTCCCCGGCATCACCCGCAAGAGCATCATCGTGCTTGCCCGGGAAAAAGGAATGAAGGCTGAGGAACGCCGCGTCTCCGTGAAGGAGGTGTTTGCCAAGGCCCGGGAATGCTTTGTCGCGGGCACCGCGGCGGGCATCATGCCCATCGAGTCGATCACCCACGAGGGCAGGGAAGCGGTGTTCAACAACCGCGCAGTGGGAGAGGCGAGCAGGGAATTGCTGAAGACGCTGAAGGGCATACACTACGGCGCCCTGCCCGACACGCACGGCTGGATGATGCCCGCGCTGTAAAGCGCGCGGGGCGGCGCACGGACAGCGCCGGAATGGGTCCCTGCGCCGGGTTACCAGTCAGTGATCTCGAAGTCCTTCGGGAGGGCGGAGTAAATCAGCAGCTCGTAGCCGGGCACCGGGTAGAGGATCCAATGCATGTTGAACGACGGCAGGCTGCGGATCTCGCTGCGTTGGACCGTGTCGGGGTTGCGGGCCAGCAAACCCGCGATCTCGGCCGCTGCCGATAGGTACACCAACGCTTCTGACCTTTTTTTCCTGTCGCCGGTTCTCGCCGCGAGATTGATCATTGTGACGCCGAGGTTGTTGTTCACCTTGACAAGCGTTTGCAGCAGCGCCCGGTCATCGGGGCTGTCCTCGGGGTGGAGCGTGCCGAGCGCCGCCCGCCTGGTTTCCAGGCGATCGAGGAGCCGCAGGTAATAGCCCTGGGCCGCGAAAAAGTCTTTTCGCTGGAAAAAGGTGGTGGCCAGGGCGTACAGCAGGTTCTGCGGGGTCTGCCCGGGCATCTGGGTCGATTGCGCGCTTCCCTCCGCGGGCGCAAGCGCCTCGTTTCCGCTGGGGTATGCCGATGCATCCTCGGTCGACGTGAAGCTGACAAGCGCGGCCTTGTAGTCCTTCTGCATGTACTGGATGTAGCCGATCTTGTAGCTCAGCTCGGGAGCCGTGTAAAGGTTGGCGATGGCAGCCTGGTACTGGAGGGTCGCGGCCTGAAGGTCGCCCTGGATGTAGTAGTACAGATCGCCGAGGTCCGCGTACGGCCTGCCGTATATCCTGTTTTTATCGATGATGGTCTTCATCTTCTGGTTCTGCCCGACAAGGGCAATGGCGTCCTGCAGCTCATTCTCCGCGGTGATGTATTCCTTGTTTCTGTAGTTGTATTCACCCAGCCGGGTGTGCGTGTCGATCTCGATGCGGAGCCGCTCGGGGGTGAGCACATCCGTGCTCTTCATCATCTTCACCGTCGCATCCAGCGCTTTTTTCTCGTCGGCGTCGCTCTGCACGAGCCTGTAATAGCGCGCCAGGTTGTAATGGACCTCGTACAGGCCGGGCTGGTTCTTATCCGCCCGGAAGAGCACGTCCTGCGCATAGTCCAGGCGCCGGTGGTCGATGAGGTATCCGCCCAGCTCCGCGAACGCTGCGGCATCGATCTTCACGTCTGGCCGGGAAGCGTAGAACGCTCGCAGCCTCTCCACCTCCTCGCCGTTGTTCGAGCGGATGAAGTAGCGCAGCATCCTGAAGAGCAGCGTGTCCTGGGCTCCGTATTTGTCGATAAGGGTGGCGTATGCCAGCCGCGCCGCTTTTATTTTATCCGGGACAACTTCCGCCCATCGCATGTCGTTGTCACCGGCCGCGAGCAGCGCGTCGTAGTCGAACATGCGCTTGTCGAGGATCCGCTTGAGAAGCCCGTCCGCCTTCTCGAAAGCGTTGAGCCGCTCGGATTCCATGCGCGCATAGTCGAGGATGCCCTTCTTATCGCCGGGAAACTGGGAGAGGAGGGCGTCGTACTTCTGCTCCGCAAGGATGAACTGCCGCTTGTCGGCGAACGCGTCGGCGTAGCGGTAGTACCAGCCCCTTATGGGCCAGGCTTTCGATGCCCTGTCGAACCTTTCGTTGGCGATCGCGAACCGGTCATTACGGATCTGCGCATAGCCGGCCCGGTAGTTGGTGAACGCAAACAGGGGCTGGTAGATGTAGCGGTAGCCGAGGAACCCGAACAACCCTCCCGCCACCACGGTAATGACCACGATGCGCAGAAGCGGCAGGATGTTCTCTCGAAAGGCGTAGGCGAAGGTGCGCTGCTCCGCCTCGAAGGCCACGCCGGTCTTCTTTTCGTAGCCGGCGGGGATCCTGATCCTCTTGCCTGAAATCCTGCTTGCAAGGGTGGCGATTTCCTGCGCCGCCGCTCCCTGGAGCAGCAGGCCGACAAGGGCGGCGAGATCCGCGCCTGAAACCATGCCTTCGCCGATGAGGTCCTGCACCACGATCTTCAGATTGCGGGGCAGCGCTTCCAGGGTGCGCTTCACCTGCGCGAACTGTTCGGGGGTGAGCTGGATCTCCTCCGGAGCTGCCGCGCCTTCCTCAGGCGCCGGCCGCTCAGGCTGCGGCCTGGGCGCCCGGGCCGGGGCCCGGGGGGGCGGGGCGGGGGCGCGCTTCTTCGGCGCCGCCGGCTGCGCTTCCGGCATGCCGAACTGCTCGGCCGACTCGGGGAGACTGAACTCGTCGAGGTTCAGGTCTCCCAGGCTTTCCTCTCCGAGGCTTTCCTCTTCGATTGCCGGGGCCGCCGCGGGCTGCTCAGCACCGGGCTCTTCGGGAGGACCCTCTTGGGGTTCTATTTCCGGAGGGAGGGCTTCAAAAGCAGGCTCTTGCGGCGCCTCAAAGGAAGGCCCGCCAGAAGGCTCGCCAGGAGGCGGCTCCTGCGGCGCTGGCGCTGCCTCCAAAGGCTCGGAGAAGCTTAGGTCATCGAGACTGGGCAGCTCGAAGCCCTCGGCTTCGGCGGGTTGGCCGGGCTCAGCCAATGCCGGAGCTTCCGGCGCGATTGTCTCTTCCGTGGTCGGCATGGCTGCCGGAGCCTCGGCCTCATCGAGAGAGAACGATCCAAGGTCTTCGAAGGATTCGCCGCCCGGCTGGGCTGCGGGCACCGCCTCTTCGCCGGGCCCAGCTTCGGGCTGTCCAAGGTCTTCCGGCAGAGCCTCCATCTGCGTGAGGTCGGACGAGAGGCTTTCCAGCCCGCCCTCGGGCAAGGAGAATGTATCCTCGCTTACTGGCGCGCCCGGCTCTGCTTCCTGCTCCCGTCCCGCGGGCTCTCCTTGGCCGGGCTTTTCCAACTCTTCGATGCCCTGCGGCTCGGCCTCTTCTCCGAACAACGAGGCAAAATTCAGCTCTTCGCCGGGGCCGGCATCGGCGACCCCGGGCTCCGCGAGAGCCTGTGCTTCGGCCGCGGCGGTTTCCTCCTCGGGAAGCGCGGAGAGGCTGGCGAACAAGTCCTGAAGGTTTTCCTGCTCACCGGTCCCGGGGCCCGCCCCTTCCGCAGAGGGCGTTCCCTTTTCAGCCAGGGCAACGCCCGCCTGCGGCTCTTCGCCGGGAGCAGGCACCTCCCCGACGGCTTCGGACCGCGCTGCGCGGATGGCCGGCTCATTCCCGAGTGAGTTGAGGACCTGTGTGAATCTGTCGATATCCTCTCTGCGCGGCATGGATCTCCTGCATCAAATGTCGGTACAACGCGTGCGCGCCATTACTCAAGCCCTCCGCATTTCCGGCCGACATCTATTATAAGCAAAAGCACCCGGACGTCCATCATGAAGAGACAGAGAACACGCATGCAATCGACAAAGGTCACGCAGCCCCCCGACGGCCGGCCCCGGCCCAAGCGGGTCACGCTGGTGCGCTGCCTGCTGCTCTCCTGCATGCTCGCCTCCGCGGGGACCGGCTTTGCCGCCAGTCCTGTGGCGCTGGACATCGCGGTGCAGAGCATCTCGGCGTCGCAGCCGCCGCTCATGGTGAACGACGTGCTGGTGCTCAGCTTCAAGCCCGATGCTCCCGCCCGTTTCGTGGGGGTGCGCTTCGCGCATGAGGCCTGGAAAGTGCTGCACCCGTACGCCCGGAACGAGAAGGGTGTGTTTGTCCTGGACTATCCGGTTCCCGAAGGCCAGAGGGAGATCCGCTATCGCATCGTGGTCGACGGCCTGTGGATGGCGGATCCGTCGAATCCCCAGGTGGATACCGATGCCGTGGGAAACGAGTTTTCCGTGTTCGTGCTGGACAAGGAGCCGGTGCGCCCCATCATCAACCCGAAGCAGGAGAGCGACGGAGAGATCACCTTCGCCTTCAGCGGCGCCCCCGGCCGCCGGGTGGCCCTCGTGGGCGACTTCAACAACTGGGACCCCTTCATGAACCCTTTGGAGGAATCGGCACCGGGGACATATACGATCACGCTGCGCGTGCCTTCCGGCGCGCATTGGTATTACTTCTATTGCGATGGCCAACGGATTCTCGACAGGTACAACCCTGAGACCGGCGTGGATCCGGACGGCAAGACGGTAAGCTACTTCCCCGGCTCTTCCTGACTCCCTGCTCCCGGAAAGCTTCCTTTCCAATGATCGAACCACGCGATTGAGGCAAGCGGCTTGCGATGCCGTGCGCGCTGCCGCACGCCTTCCGCGGGGTAGCCGACCGAGATCAGGCACACTACCTGCACGTGAACGGGCACTCCCAGTGACTTGCGCGCCCCGCGCTTGCTGAACCACCCGATCCAGCACGTGCCCAAGCCGAGCTCCGCCGCCCGCAGCACGAGGTGCTCACCCGCAATGCCGCAGTCCAACTGGTACATGGCCCGGTCCTTGATGGTCTTCCCGATCTCAATGGGGTTCGTCCTCTCGGCGCACAGCGCGATAAGGAGGGGCGCCCGGGCGGCAAACCGGCTCCGCGCAAAGATGCCCGAGAAGCTCGCCCTGGCCAGCCTGTCTTTCGCGCCGGGGTCCTTTACGACGATAAATCTCCACGGCTGGGCGTTATCCGCCGACGGCGCCAGTCGCGCGGCTTCCAGGAGAGAGAGGATAACCTCGTCGGGTATGGCACGCTCGTCGTAGCGCCGAACGCTCGTCCGTGCCCGGACGAGCGCCTCGAATGGCGAGACGTTCCCTGCGCCGCCACGGAGTGGCGGATTCATTGCGCCACCTTGCGGGCGCGCGCTTCGTTCTGCAGGCGATGGATGCTGTCGAACCATTTCAGCGCGCTCTCGTTGCGAAAGGGGATGCGATACAACTTTCCCGCGTAGGTGAAGTGCAGCTTGTCCCCCGGATCCACGGAGAGAGCCCCGATGGCGGAAAGCGGAGCTGACAGCGGGATTCCGAGCCGGGTCCGGAAGATCAGCCTGCGGCTGGTAAGAAAGGCTCGGCCAAACGCGAAAAGCCGGAGGTTGGGAAACGTTTCCTGCTTGAAGAGAAACCGCGGCCGGGAGATCAGAAAGATCTGTTCATCCGGCGCCAGCCCGAGACGCACCTCGCTGCGGATGGGGGTGAACGACATGGTGCTGATGTGCTTGTAGTGCATGGGCAGGGCCGTCCATCCGCCCTCGGGCTTTCCCGATTCGTCCGTCACGGATAAGTAGCAGGAGGAATCGATCACCCATGTGGAAAAGCAGCTGGAGCATTCCATTCGGTTCGTGCTGAACGGCCGCACAAGCTTCAGTCCCTCCATGGTTCCGCAGCTAGGGCACCGGTAGAGCAGTCGTGTAATGTTCACCGCGAGCCCCGCCTGCCAGCGCCGGGGAGGGGTGTAGGGGAGATCAAAATCCGGCGTCCTGATGGCTGCCGCGATATCGGCAAGGATCTGGTCGTCTTTTTTCGGGATCATCGCAGGCGCGTAGAGCTGGGAGAACGCGGCCTTGATGGGCATGTGCCGCCACCGTCGCGCCCACCGGGGATATACAAGGTAGGCGCCTTCGAACCTGCAGACGTAGACCGGCACCTTGAGCTTCCGAATGAGCTTCGCGATCCCATGGTAAAGGGGCAGATTGGACCCGTCCCAGGTCCGCACCCCCTCGGGGAAAACCCCGACCAACCCCCCCTTTTCGATGATGGTGAAAATGGCGCGCAGCGCCGCTATATCGGAGGCCGCCTTGCGCTTGGGGAAGGCGCCAAACCAACTGATAAGCCTGCCGAGAGCCCGTTTGCGGAAGAGGTCCTCAGTTGCCGCGAAATAGACGGGCCGTCTCAGCATCAGGTAGACCCAGATGGGGTCGAACAGGGTGGTATGATTTGCCAGGATGACGCCCGGTCCGTTGCTCGGGATGATCGACGCGTTATGCGGCGTGAGCTGAAAGTATCGCAGGATGAAGCCGCGCAGGAGCCCCGTCATGACGCGGTAGAAGACCCGGTTCACAAGCCGCGGCTTTCGGAAGCTCAGCGCGGAATCGCTCTGCTCGGCCATTGGGAGAAAAGATAACGAAACGCGCGGCACGGCGCAAGCGCCGCCCGCGGCCGTGTCAGTCTGTCCCGCGGCAGGGCTTCACGAACACCCCGTTGTTGACCCGCAGGTGTCGCAGCGCATGCAGGTGCCGCTGCGCACCAGGGTGAAATGGCCGCACACGGGGCAGGGATCGCCCTCGTAGCCCTTCATCTTGGCAACGTGCACCTCGTTGTCCAGCGCCACGACCTCGCCATGGCCGTTCTCATCGCGCCGCTGGCCGCCGTTCCTGTTCATATTCGTGGCAATGAGGTCGTCGGGCTTCACCTGCACCAGGTCGGTCCTGCCCAGATAGGAGAGGGCCAGATCGCGGAAGATGAAGTCCAGCACGGAGGTGGTCATCTTGATGTGGTCGTGGCCGCTCACCATTCCATTGGGCTCGAAACGGGTGAAGGTGAACGCATCGACAAACTCATCCAGCGGCACCCCGTACTGGAGTCCGAGGGAGACGGCGATGGCGAAGCTGTTCAAGAGCGATCGGAAGGCCGCGCCCTCCTTGTGCATGTCGAGGAAGATCTCCCCCAGCGCCCCGTCTTCATACTGTCCGGTGCGCAGGAAGATGCTGTGTCCCCCGATCTTTGCCTTCTGCGTGTATCCGAAGCGCTTGGCGGGCAGGGGATTGCGTTTCTTGTTGCGCGACGAGGGCAGCGCCAGCCCGATGCCCGAGTCGCCGGAGTCCTTTAGGATGGCCAGAACAGCCGCGGCCGCGGCGTCGGAACCGGGCATGAGGGAGGACAGCGGCTGGCTCAGCTTGGAGCCGTCGCGGTACAGCGCGATGGCCTTGAGCATCTTGCGCCAGGACAGCAGGTAGGCGCCCTTGATGTCGTCGATGCTTGCGTCCGAGGGCATGTTGATGGTCTTGGAGATGGCCCCTGATATGAAGGGCTGCACGACCGCCATCATCTCGATGTGCGCCTTCCACGGTATGGAGCGCTTTCCGATCTTCCCGTTCGGGGAAGCGGTGTCGAACACGGCGTAGTGCTCCGGCTTCAGGTGGGGGGCGCCCTCGATGGTCATGGTGCCGCACGCGTAGAGGTCAGCGGCCTCTATTTCAGCGGCCGAGAACCCGAGGTGGGAAAGGAGGGAAAAGCCCGCTTGGGAAAAGGTGGTTTCGGGGATCCCCAGAACGTTCTGGAGAAACTCCTTTCCCAGAACAGGGGACGTGAATGAGAACGCCGTGGAGAAAGCATTGGCAAGCGATCCGTTCACTTTCGCGATCGCCTCCTCCGTGAACCCTTTGCCCCGCAATGCCTCCGAGGAGACGCCCGGCGCGTCGTCCAGGGTTCCGCGGCCCAGGCAATAGCGAACAATGTCTTCGACCTGCTGCTCTGAATATCCCAGCTTGCGCAGGGCAGGCGGCAGCGAGGTGTTGATGATCTTGAAGTAGCCGCCGCCCGCGAGCTTCTTGAATTTCACCAGGCTGAAATCAGGCTCGACGCCCGTTGTGTCGCAATCCATCACGAGGCCGATGGTGCCCGTGGGCGCGATCGCGGTGACCTGCGCGTTGCGGTACCCGTATTTTTCCCCAAGAGAGAGGGCCTTGTCCCAGGCCCTGCGCGCCGCGGCCATGAGATCGGGAGGGCAAAACAGGGCGTCAATGGGTTGGGGGATGACCGAGAGCCCCTCGTACTCTTCCGGCGCCGCTCCGTAGGCGGCCCGGCCGTGGTTGCGGATAACGCGGAGCATGTCGTCCCTGTTCGCCGCGAACCGGGGGAACGGGCCGAGCTCCGATGCCATCTCCGCCGAGGTGGCGTACGCTTCGGCCGAGAGGATCGCGGAGAGCGCGGCGGCTATGGCGCGGCCTTCCGCGCTGTCGTACGGGATGCCCATGACCATGAGCAGCGTGCCGAGATTGGCGTAGCCGAGCCCGAGGGTCCGAAAGTCGTAGCTCTTGCGCGCAATCTCCCTGCTGGGGAACTGCGCCATGAGGACGCTCACCTCCAGCACTATTGTCCAGAGGCGTATCGCGTGGCGCAGGTCGTCTACCCGGATCTCTCCTGTAGCTTCGTCGTAGAAGGTCATGAGGTTGAGAGACGCGAGGTTGCACGCCGTGTCATCAAGGAACATGTACTCCGAGCAGGGGTTGGAGGCCCGGATCTCGCCGTCCTTGGGGCAGGTGTGCCAGTCGTTGATCGTGGTGTGAAACTGCAGTCCGGGATCCGCGCAGAGCCATGCCGCCGTGGCGATGCGGTGCCAGATCTCCCGCGCCTTCACCCGCTCCCGGGCCTTGCCGTCGGTGCGGTTCACCAGTTCCCACCACCCATCGTCCAGAACCGCCCGCATGAACACGTCGGTGAGGCGCAGCGAATTGTTGGAGGATTGTCCGCTCACCGTGTTGTACGCGTCGCTGTCCCAGTCCGTGGTGAGCTCTTCCGGCTCGAAATCCCATACCCCCTGGCCCGCAAGCTGGATCACCTGGAACACCCAGGAAGCCGGGACCTCGTCCTGGAGGGCTTCCCGAACGGCCCGCTCCAGCTCCTTGTTCTTGCGCGGGTCGAAGCTTGCCTCAGCGTCGCCATTGCCGCCTTCCTCGGGGCGCTGCCGACAGGCCTCGAGGATGTGCCGGGTGTGCTTCCTTAATATACGGCTGCCAGTGACCATGGCAGCCACCTTGCGCTCCTCCTCCGCCTTCCAGTCGATGTAGCGCAGCACGTCGGGGTGGTCGGCGTCCAGGGTTACCATGCGCGCGGCGCGCCGCGTTGTGCCGCCGCTCTTGATGGACGACGCCGAGCGGTCGCTCACCTTGAGGAAGGACAGGAGGCCCGAGGACACGCCTCCTCCGGAAAGCGGCTCGCTGGAGGACCGCAGGTTCGAGTAGTTGGTGCCCGTGCCCGAGCCGTATTTGAAAAGCCGCGCCTCCCGGGTCATGAGGTCCATGATTCCGCCCTCGTTCACCAGGTCGTCCTCAATGGAAAGGATGAAACACGCGTGCGGCTGCGGCCTTTCGTAGGCGCTTGTCGACTTCTCCACCTCCCCCGTGTCCGGGTTCACGAAATAGTGTCCCTGCGCCGGTCCCTTCAGGCCGTAGACGGCGAACAGGCCCGTGTTGAACCACTGGGGGGAATTGGGCGCGCCCATCTGATGGGCGAGCATGGAGCACATCTCGTCGTAGAAGGCCTGGGCATCCGCATCAGTGGAGAAATACCCATAGCGCTTTCCCCAGTCCGTCCAGGTATAGGCGAGCCTGTGGAAGACCTGCCGGGCATCGGTCTCCCCGCGTGTGTTGGGGTCAGGAGCGGCAGGGCTGCCGCCAACGCCGCCAGGAGCGGCAGGGCTGGCGCCAACGCCGCCAGGAGCGGCAGGGGGCACGCCCCTTTTGCGGAAGTATTTCTGGGCAAGGATGTCGGTCGCTATCTGCGACCAATGCGTGGGAACGACGACATTATCCTGGCGGAAGATGGATGCGCCGTCAGGATTGCGGATCTCGGACATTCGAGGCTCGAACGATATGCCTTCATAAGGGCTTTCCCCGGATCGGGTGAAGCGCCTCTGGATCTCCATAGTCCCCCTCCCCTGGAAATTCGGCGAGACGAATTCCTAGTGTACCAGCAAGCGCTCGGAGAAGGCAAGTACATTGTAAAAATGTTTGCCTCCGCGAAGGGTCGAGGCGCCGCGGCTACCTGCCCTCCCGGGTCACCGCAAGGACTTGGCCTCCGGGAGGTCCTCCGGCTGCCTGCAGCGCCTCGTCGAGGGCGTCGAATTCCTTCAGAAACGCGGTGGGATGGGTGGCAGCAAGCTGCCGGGCCAGCCCTGCCGCCCGGGCCGATTCTGAACGCATGCGGCCGAGGGTGACATCCTGGAACCCCCAGATGCCGCTGCGCTCCTGCTGCATGAGGTAGCTCTGGAACTCATTCACGACGAGGTAGTGGTCGGAGGTGTCGTACGCGTGAGCGGCCAGGTAGTCCTCCCAAACCGCCCGCTCAACGGCTGAAATGGAGTTCCACTCCTTTTCCGTTGCATCACGGAACGCCGGAAGGGAGAAGTAGACGCCGTGGAAGCATTCGTGGGTGAGAAGAAGCCGGCGGAGGACGGCGGAGGAGCTTCGGGAGAGGGAAAGCACGGCTCCCTGGCCGGCCGTGTATCCGGCATCCGACTTTTGAAGCACCCCGTTGTCCATGAGGATTTTCAGCAGCTCCCTCTCCGCCAAGGACAGGCCTTCAGTCTCCTTTTCAGCAGCCGTGAAGAACCGTGCAAGGTCCTCGGCCCGGTAATCGTGGGCATTGTAGCCGTGCAGTCTGGCCAGGGCCGAGAAGGATTCGATCCTCCCCGCGTGACCGGCCTTTTCCACGTAAAACGCGATCCGCTTGAAAAGCGCGTCCTGCGCCTCATAGGTGGCGATATCCATGATGAGCACATGCGGGAACCTGTTCCAGGAGAAGAGCTCGAAATCTGGCCTCCGCCATGAAGACTGGTCCCAGCCGAGGATCGTTCCCGGATCGGCCGGAAGGGGAGCCTCCGCCGGCACCTGCGAGATCTCCACGCTCTGCAGCGCTCCCGTGAAACTGACGTCACGGGGGAGGAACGGCATGCTCCCCCGGGCAAAATCCAGCCGGGGGGGAGTGGACGCGGGGTTCACGTCAAAGGCCGCTGTCGCGCCGTCTGGATCCGTAAAGACCACCCTGCCTCCCTCCGCCCCGTCCTGCATGGTCAGGCTGATGAGCCAGATGCCGCGCCCCATTTCCTCCCTTGTCGCCGCTGAGATTCGCGCGGATACGGCTCCCGCTGATGCGGAGGCCACTTCCACGCTTCCATCCACGACCAGACTGCCCGCTGCGATGGCAAAGCCATGCACGAGCCGCGACGTGCCGGCTCCCGTGAAGGTGAGGACGCCCTGCGGCCCGTTCGTCGAGAGCTGATAACCCCACACCGTGGCTCCGCGCTCCAGGGGCACGAGGTAGCGTAGGGGAGTGCCGCTGGTGCGCGGCAGCGCGGCGCTCATCAGCGGTTTTTTCCTGTCGGAGAAAATGGTGAGCGTGCAGCGGGAGATGTCGCTGGTGTAGGAGAAGGCAAAGGCCTGTCCTCCCGAGCTGACGATGATTGGCGCGGCAAGCCGGTAGACCGGGGAGGTCGCGGCGCCGGAAACGGCTTGAAAACGGCTCTCCTGGTCTCGCGGCACGCGACGCGACTGCCAGATCTCGATGCGCTGCCCTTCCATTGTCAGGAAGGGGAAGCCTTCGAAGCGCGACGAGCACCCGGCGGCCAGAACGATGATGACGGCGAGCACGACGGCCCGGACGGCCGGTTTCATCGGCGATCCTCAACGGTGAGCGGCAGGAGGCTGCGCACGATGTGCTCGGCGATCTCCCGGCGGGCTTCCATGGTGACCTCGCCAATGGGCCGCATGAAATTGTCCAGCTGGCCCATAAATCCGTCGGGCAGGGCGGGCAGAGAAGCGATCCGCTCTGACAGCATCCGGTCGGACGGCTCGAACTGCCGGCTGGCGGCAAAGAGGAAACTTGCCACGCATCGCACCAGGCGCGACGCGGAGACCAGGAAAAAAAGGGAATCCTGCCGATGCGCCGCCGCTCCGAGATCAGCGAGCGCTCGCTCCGCCAGGGAGAACGCGCGCAGGCGCGCCTGCCACCAGAACTGCCCCGGCACGTGCGCCAGGGCGGCGCGCGCCTCCTCCAGCCAGCCGTCCCGGGCAAAGAGCACCTCTCCTCGCTCGATTCTGTACAGGGCATTGGTGCCCGGCTCGTGGAACACCCACGACTGCTCCGAGATGCGCAGGAGCATGCGGTCAACGTCCGCAGACCGTATATAATGGATGCTGGCGGGCAGCTGCTCCACCAGGAACCTGTCCACGGCCGCAACGGGCGATGTCTCGAACGCCTCCATTCCCGGCAGGAGCGCGCTCCGCGCCTCGAAGCTCGGCGGCGCTCCCGTCGTGTACACGTCCAGGTCGATGGTGAAATAGGGATCGAAGACCTCGATGTCCGCCGCTTCCCCCAGGAGCACGACCTGCACCCCTTCCAGCCGCGACAAACATTCGGCGAGGCTCTTGGCGATCTGACGCACCTTGCGTTTCATAAAAGCATAGTAGCAGGGTCGCGGCGGGACAGGCAAGCCAAGAGCGTCCGTTGCTGCAATCCGGCCTTCCCCTGCGGCCGCCCAAGAACGGCCTCCGCTGCCCAAGGCCAGCGCCGCCTTGAGGGTGAGGCCGGGCCATGCTACGATCCCCGCCATGGAAAAGCGCATCCATGCTTTGAGGGACTTCTGATCCATGCAGGCGGAGCCCGTGCTTTTGCTTGCGCTCATGGCTCCGGGCTCTGTGGAAGCCGAGCTGGGGCGCTTGCAGGCAGGTATTTTTGCCGAGCATGGCCTGGTTTCGGCGCAGGCTCTGCCGCCCCTGATCCCCATAGCGTTCCTGCCCGACGCCTACCCCCAGGGCATGCTCTTCAAGCTTGACAAAGCGGTGCGCGCCGGCTGGCGCATGAGCGTCACGGGCCCGGCGTGGGTAGAGGGTTTTTTATACATGGGCGTTGCATCCGGCGGGACATGGGCCGGTCTTCGCGAGCGCGCGCTGGCCTTGCGCGGCGCTGAGAGGCAGCCCCTGTTCCCCCCGGCCGAGGGCTTCTTCATGGGATGCGGCGATGCATCGCCCGAACAGAGGCCCCTGATCCATCCCGCTGCTCCGGCGATTTCCTTCACGTCAGGGGCGATCGCAATCCTGAGCATTTCGTCGCCCCGCGGGATCAATGAATGGTGGCGGGAGCTGTACTGGGAGACGGTGGAAGAGCGGCCGCTTCGGGGGCGGAGGGAAGCATGAAGTCGTTTCCGGCATTCGGAATTCTCTTGAGATCGCGCGGGCAGCTCACCCAGGTGCGCACGCTCCTGGCTGACAATTCCGGGCTCCCCGGCCCGCGCGCCAATCTCGAGCTGGCCTATTCCTTTGCGGCATCGGTTTCCGGCATGCGGCTGGAGGATTGGCAGTGGGATTTCCTGATGGAGATGGCTTGCATCTCTCTCGCCAACGCGCCGGAGAACACCCCGAAGGTGTTCCTTCCCGTCTGCGGCCTTCTCGCGCTGGGAGCGCTGTATGGAAACGGCCTGCCGCGTTCTCGAAGGCGCGCCGCGCTTGCCGCCCTCACTTCCGCCGCCTCTGATCAACGATGGCGGGTGCGCGAGGGAGCGGCAATGGCGCTGCAGCTCATCGGAGAGAAGGACTTGCCTGCCCTGCGTGAAATTGTCACAAACTGGCTTCCGAAAGCCTCATGCCTGGAGATGCGGGCGATCGCCGCGGGTCTCGCGCACCCGCCTCTTCTTTCAGACGGCGAGTTCGTCCTTTTCTGCCTGGACGCGGCGCGCACAATCCTCGCCGCAGTCTCTCGAGCCGAGGAAAAGGTCCGCAAGGAGAATTCTTTCCGGGTGCTGCGGCAGGGCATGGGCTACGCGCTCAGCGTCTTTGTTGCCCATTGCCCGGACCAGGGTTTTGCGCTGATGAGAAAGAGCGCGGCGGTGAGGGATCCCGACGTTGCATGGATCATCCGTGAAAACCTGAAAAAGAAACGTCTTATTGGGCCTTTTGCGGCTGATGTGAAGAAGGTCCAGTTCATCGCAGATGAGGCAAACGTGCGCTGACGACCCGCTCCAGCGTGGCTGCCACCTCCTGCACCGTACCGGTGTAGCCCTGTCGTGCAAGGGTCGTGCAAAACTCCTCGTGGCTCCTGCCATTGCGGTAATCAGGAACCTTGGACGGTATGGCTAGATAGCGCGTGAACAGGGCTATATCGTTGTTGACCAAGAGGCTTGCCTGGTAGAAAAGCACCAGGCGCGTGCGGTAGATCGAGGTGCCGACGATTTTTTTTCCGCCGATTGCCAGGTCCGAGATTCCCTCCGGTTTCACCCCCGCGATCCCGAGCGCCCCCAGGGATTCAGTGATCCACGAGTTGATCGCAGCCGCATATTCCCGGTTCCTGAACGGGGATTGCACTTCGGTGACCACGGCGAGGACTACCTGGCCGGGACCCAGGATGACGGTCCCCCCTCCTCCCCTGCGGCGCAGCCAGGGCACGTTGTCAGCCGTAAGCGCGTCCAGCAGCAGGTCCTGCTCGGGTTTGCCCGATGCGCCGAGCACGGCGCAGAGGAAGGAAGGCTCGTAGATCCGTGCAGCGGGGACCCTGGTCTGTTTATAGTGGTCCAGGAGGTCCTCGTTTATTGTCCCGTCAGGCGCCAAACTTCTTCAGCTTGCCCGTATAAGAGAGCGCGATTCTCAGGAGCATCTGGCCCGATATCGTGCCCCAGAGGCCGCGCGCGCAGGCGCGCTCGCCGAACTTTTGCGTGCCGTCCGAACGCACTCCCTCACCCGCGATCAGGAAGGGGACCGGGTGCGACGTGTGCGCCTTTGCGACCGCGGGCGTGGAGTGGTCTCCCGTCACGATGATCAGATCGGGTTTCATGGCCAGGACCCGGGGAAGGAACGCATCGACCTTCTCGATCTCCTTCACCTTTGCGTCGAAGTCGCCGTCCTCGCCCTTGGAGTCGGTGTACTTGTGATGGATAAAGAAGAAGTCGTGGCTCTCCCAAACGGTCGGGAGCGCCTTGGCCTGGGCTTCGAGATCCGCGAGGTCCTCTATAGCCTCCATGCCCACAAGCCGGGCAATACCCTTGTAGTCGGGGTACACGGCAAGCGCAACGGGTGAGAGCTGGTATAGGTCCTGCAGGGAGGGGATGTGGGGCAGCTCCGCGAACCCGCGCATGAGCACGCCATTGGCCGGCGTCTGGCTGGCGAGGATTTTCCTGGCCTGGGCCACGAAATCCTTTGTCACCTGCGCCGTGCGTTCTCCCTTGGGATCCGTTGCCACGGGATCCAGAGGCTTCACTCCCTGGATTTGCGGGTCAGTGTCCGCCACAAGATCGGAAAGCCCCTTTCCCCTGAAGACCACGACGGCACGATAGTCCTTCACGGGCCGCACGGAAACTTCCACGCCCTTGATGGAAACTGCTTTCAGGAGCTCGCAGAGCTGGCCGCACTTCTCCGTGGGGATCCTGCCGGCGCGCCGATCAGAGATTGCGCCGGCCGGGTCCAGGGTGGCGAAGTTCAGCCGTGCAGCCACGTCTCCCGGCTTCATGGGGAAGGCGACGCCCGTTGCCGCCACCACTCCGCGGCCGATGGGGAACTCGAGGGGATCGTAGCCGAAGAGCGCCAGGTGGCCGGGTGCTGAACCGGGGGTGATGCCGTAGCCGATGGGCAGGTGCAGCCCGCATTCGGCCGTTGCAGCCAGGGCGTCGAGATTCGGCGTGCGCGCCGTCTCCAGCTCCGTCTTCCCTCCCGGCTCCCGGGGCAGGCCCCCGACTCCGTCCATCACGAGAAGCACGATCTTCTTCGCGCTCTTTGTTGAAAGCTCTTTCAGCGTGTTGGTCATTGTTTTCCTCCTGCCGCATGTTCGTTCTGCGCTTGGCGCACGCGATTCATCCCTCGGATCCCTTCATCCTTTTCTTCAGATCATCCAGCGCGGCGCTCGCTTCCTCTTTCTTCATGGCATGGCCCAGCTCGTCAGGGGGGCCGACCGCCATCTTCAGCTGCGCAAGGAGGAGGTCCGCGTCCACCTGCTTCCCACCGGTCATGCGGATGCGCACCAGTTTTTCCTTGAGGGAGGAAACCTTGGCCCGGAGGTCTTCCTGCTCCGCCTGCAGCCGCGCTTTCTTCTCAGTGGCATCCGACACCCGCGCCTGGGCCTGCGCGGCAAGCCCCTCATCACCCTTGCTCCGAGCCAGCTCGACGCGTCGCGTCCAGAGCTTCTCTTCCTCCTCCGCTGCCGCAACGGCTTTCTCGGTCTGCTTCAGGGTCGTGATGAACGCCAGGACATACTCGGCTGCCTGCTTTGGATCGAGGCCCTCGATGTCGGTATCCAGCATCTAGTATCTCCTTGTAGAGAGTAACACGAATCTGACGGAGGGGAAAGGCGAGCGAGGCACTCCGCGCGAATGGGGCGGGAGCGCTTAAAACGCCGACAGGATCAGGCGCACACCCACAAGGCCCAGCGCGATTGCCAGCCCAAGGATGATCCACGGCGCGGCGATCTTGCGGGAGAGAAACGCGCCTAGCTGCGCCCCGGCCACCACCCCGACCGCCAGGCACGCGTCGCGCGGCAGGTGCGTCGGCCACGTATGGTCGAGAATATGCTCCACAACGCCCGCGAGCGAGGTGAAGACCAGCACGAAGTGGGAGGTGGCTGTCGCGATATGAAGGGGAAAACCGAAAAGGTAGGCGAGCACGGGCACGTGGATGAGCCCGCCCCCGATGCCCACCAGACTGGAGAAGCAGCCGATGAGAAGGCTCAAACCCATGCCGAGGGCCACATTGAAAGACAGGGGGTATGCGTTGCCTTCCCGGTCGACCACCGTATCGAAGATCCTTCCGGCGGGCATTTTTTTCACCGCGCGCGCGCCGCGCCTCGATTCTTGTTTTTCATTCCGCTTGGCGCGCCGGCTGATGCCGCGCGAGAAGCTGAGGAACAGGGCAACCGCGACAAGCAACGCTCCGAAAAGCGCGCCAAAGGTTTTCTTGGGAATGAATCGGGTGAGGTATGACCCCAGCAGAGCGCCGGGGATTGTTGCCGCGGAAAAGAGAATGCCGGTCTTGTAGCTGATCCGCTTCTGGACGGCGTAGGCAATGGTGCCCGACGTGGAATTGACAAAGATGATGGCAAGCGACGCAGCCGTGATCATCGATGGGCCGTCCTGGGGAAATAGGAACACCAGGAGCGGCACGAGGATGAACCCTCCGCCCGCGCCGATGATCGTGCCGTAGGCGCCAACCAGGAAGCCTATGGGGATGTACCAGGCAACCTGCATGACAGGGCATCCTACACATGGCGGCAGCGCGGGTCAACTTGATCCAGCCGCGGCGAAAAGCTATCCTTTTCCGTTGTGATCCATTCCCCTGATGATCCCATCGCGGCGCTCGCAACGCCGGCAGCGTCCAGCGCACTCGCAGTGATACGCGTCTCTGGGCCCGGCTCCCTGCGGATCCTTTCGGGGCTTGCGGGGCAGAGCAGAGACTTCTCCCGCATGCGGGGTCACACCCTCCATCACTGCGTTCTGCGCGATGCAGGGGAAGAGGTGGACGAGGTGCTCCTTGCCGTCTATAAGGCGCCGCGCAGCTACACGGGGGAAGAGGGTGCCGAGATCTTCTGCCACGGCAGCATGCCCGTGATCCAGAGGCTGATGTCGCTTCTCATGCGATCGGGTTTCAGGGCCGCGGGTCCGGGCGAGTTCACTCAGCGCGCCTTCCTGAACGGTAGGATGGATCTCACCCGGGCCGAAGCGGTGAACGAGATCGTGCGCGCCAGGACCGACCGGGCGCGCTCCCTGGCGCTGCAGAGGCTCGGCGGCGCGATCGAAAAACGCATCCTGGCCGCCAAGGACCTGCTGGTCGACCTTCGGGCCTCCCTTGAGGTCATGATCGACTACCCCGATGACGAGCCGGCCGATGTCGTTAACGCGGCCGGGCTGGAGGAGGCGATATCCATCCTTGAGGGTCTTGCCCGGACATACAGGCAGGGCAGGGTCTACCAGGAGGGGGTGGCCGTGGCCATAGCAGGCGCCACCAATGCCGGCAAGTCCAGCCTGTTCAACCTGATGCTTCGGCAGGATCGCGCGATCGTTTCCGAGGTCCACGGCACCACGCGCGACTGGCTGGAAGGCATGGCGAGCATTGAAGGGATACCCGTGCGGCTGTACGACACCGCGGGCCTGCGCGCTTCTTCCGACCCGTTGGAGATCGAGGGCATGCGCCGCACCCGGCAGGTGATTGACGGCGCCGATGCCGTGGTCTACCTCGTGGATGGGACCCAGGACATGAAAGCCGCGGACCAGGAGCTGATCAGCGGCTGGAACGGTCCCGCACCGCTTTTGCTGGCATGGAACAAGACGGACCTGCCGGGAAAGCTCCCTGTGCCTGACGGGTTCATTCCCATAAGCGCGGCCACGGGAGAGGGCACCGAGCGTATCGAGCGCGCCATCGTTCAGGCGGCGCTAGGGGATTACCCGGTGGACACAGCCGAGCCGCTCGTGGATTCGGAGCGGCAAAGGGACTCCATCGCCTACGCCCTGGCGGCTCTTCACCGGTTCAGGGAAGCTCGTGCGAGCGGCGTCACCCCGGACCTGCTGGCCATCGATCTGGGCGACGCGCTGCGCGCGCTGGCGGAAATCACCGGCGAGGTGACCAGCGCCGAGATCCTGGAACGGATGTTCAGCCGGTTCTGCGTGGGCAAATAGCATGAGCGGCCGCGGAGAACAGTTTACAGATTTCGATGCCATCGTGATCGGCGCCGGGCATGCCGGCATTGAAGCCGGCCTTGCCATCGCGCGCCTTGGCTTTTCCACGCTTCTGGTGACCCAGAACCTCGACACCATCGGCCGCATGTCGTGCAACCCCGCCATCGGAGGGATCGCAAAGGGAAACCTCGTGCGCGAGATCGACGCGCTGGGCGGCGAGATGGGAAAGCTCATCGACGCCACCATGATCCAGTTCCGGATGCTGAACTCAAGCCGGGGGCCCGCGGTGCAGGCGCCCCGGGCCCAGGCGGACAAGCAGGCGTATGCGGCGCTTGCCAAGCGAACGCTTGAGTCGCAGAAGGGCCTGGCGATATTCCAGGACACGGTGATCGACCTTGCGCTGGATGACGCGGAGAGGCGCGTGCGGGGCGTGCTGACCGAGCGCGGCAGGCGCATCTCCGCCCGGACCGTGGTGCTCACGACAGGCACCTTCATGGAGGGCCGGCTCTTCATCGGCGAATGGAGCGCGCCGGGCGGGAGGCTGGGCGAGCCGGCGGCGCAGGGCCTGGGAGCGAGCCTCAGGCAGAGGGGCTTCACCGTCGGTAGGCTCAAGACGGGGACGCCGGCGCGCGGGCTGGGCGCCTCGCTGGACAAGAGCCGCATGGAGCTGCAGCAGCCGGACCCTGTCGTGATTCCCTTTTCCTTTTCCACGCACGCGGTTGATCGACCCGGCGTTCCCTGCTGGATCACCCATACAAACTCCGAGACCCACCGGATCATCCGGGAGAACATCCACCGCTCGCCTCTGTACGGGGGAAAGATAGTCGGCAGGGGTCCCCGGTATTGTCCCTCGATCGAGGACAAGGTCGTGCGCTTCCCTGACAGGGCCCGCCACCAGGTATTCGTCGAGCCCGAGGGCCTGGCTACTGATGAGGTGTACCTCAATGGCGTCTCCTCCTCCCTGCCGGAAGACGTGCAGGAGGCCTTCCTGCGCACCCTCCCCGGTCTGGAAAAGCTCCAGATCGTACGCCCCGGATACGCGGTGGAATACGACTACCTGGAGCCGACGCAGCTCTTCCCGAGCCTGATGACCAAGCGCATTGAGGGCCTGTTCGTCGCGGGTCAGACGAACGGCACCTCGGGCTACGAGGAGGCGGCGGCGCAGGGGCTCATGGCGGGCATCAATGCCGCCCTTTTTCTCCAGGGCAAGGAGCCGGTCGCGCTTTCCCGGGCCGAGGCATATATCGGCGTCATGGTGGATGACCTGGTCACGCTGGGAACGGACGAGCCATACAGGCTTTTCACGTCCCGCGCCGAGTACCGGCTCTGTCTCCGGCATGACACGGCCGACGCCCGGCTCCTGCCCATCGGCCGCAGGATCGGGCTGCAGAACGCCGAGGCCGAGGAGCGCCTGGCGCGCAAGGTCCGGGGCGTCGAAGAGATCCGCGAGCTGTTGCGCGTGCGCAAGGTGGGCGCCGAGGACGCGGCGGGCATGAGAGCGCTGGAGCAGCACAGGGGTCACAGCTTCGAGCTGGCGCTCAAGGACCCGAAGCTCTCGATCGCCGACCTTGCCGTCCGCGAGCCTGCCCTTGCACGCGGCACAGCGGAGTGGCTTGCGCTTGCGGAGACCGAGGTGAAGTACGAGGGGTATATCCGCAGGCAGAACGATCAGGTGGGCAGGTTTCGCGGCATGGAGGAGAGGCGCATCCCGGCCGGCTTTGATTGGGATGCGCTTACCGGGGTCTCATCAGAGGCGCGAGAGAAGCTCAAGAGGATCAGGCCAGCGTCGCTTGGCCAGGCATCGCGCATCCCCGGCGTGCGGCCGCCCGACATAGCGGTGCTCATGGTCCACATGAAACGGGATGCGCCGGTCCGGGGAGCCCCTCGTGATGGTTCCCTCTGATCCGGCCCAGGTGCTCCGCGAAGGCCTGGAGCAGCTTTGTATACCGGAGCCGGACCAGGCGTTTGCCCGATTAACGGCATTCCTCTCCGAACTGGAGAGGTGGAATCCCCGGTTCGGCTTGGTGAAGTATGAGAGCAGGCGCGAGCTTGTCGTTAAACACATGCTGGACAGTCTCTCCGCCTGGACCATGGTACGCGACGCGGCATCGCGGTCGACAGACGCCTTAATCGATTCTGCCTCGCACGGCGCCGCGCCCCCCGGAGGCTCCGTGCTCGACGTGGGCTCGGGTGCCGGCTTTCCGGGCATTCCGCTCGCGGTTGCCCTGCCCGAGCTCTCCTTCACGCTCGTTGAGCGGATGGCGCGCAGGGCGTCATTTCTCAAGACCTGCGCGATCCTCCTTGGCCTTTCCCGAGTGCGCGTGCTCACGTGCGACCTGGGAGCCGTGGAAGGGGAGTTCGACGTGGTGACGTTTCGCGCCGTGGCGCCGCTTGCCCGGTTTCTCGATGAAATCGGGAAAAGCAGCGTTCGGTGGGGCCGGATCATTGCGTATAAAGGAAAGGAGAAGCGCGCCCGGGAGGAGATGGACGATGTCCGGCGCGCTGCCGGGTCGCTGTACGCCATGGATCTGCTGCCGCTCAGCGCGCCCTTTCTTGACGAAGAACGCTGCCTGATCGTGCTTTCTCCAATATCGTTATTGACAAATGGGTGATGCCGGGATAGGCTTTTTTCAAGGGAGAGCCTCTCTATTGAGCGATTCGACGATCGGCATAAAAGTCGCTGACGGTTCGTACTACCCGATCCTCGAGCACGGTTTCAGGGGCAGGAAAAAACTCGTCCTGACCACGGTCAAGGACAACCAGAACAAAGTCCAGATCGACCTGTATCGGGGCAATGGCTCCTCCCTCAGCGAGGCGCGGTATATCGGCAGCCTCCTGCTGGAAAACATACCTCCCGCTGCCAAGGGCGAGCCCGAGATTGACCTGGTCATCGGCGTGGATGCGGAGGGGCGGATCGACGCCGAGGCAAGCGACGCACGCACGGGGGAATCGCAGAGGTTCAGCGCGAGCCTTGAGACCCTGTCGGAAACGGACACCTTTGGGGAGCCCGAGTTTGCAATGGAGAGCGGCCCGGAGGCGCAGCCGGATTTCGAAGAGCCTCCGCTCACCGGCGAAGCCTATCCGGTGGGAGAAAAGGATCGGCGGGAAGAGAGCCTGCACAGGCAGGGCCCCAACATCCTGCTCCTCGTTCTTTTCGTGGTGCTCGGCGTGGCGCTCGTCGCTGCCATCGCCTACTTCGTATACAGGGCTGTTCAGGGGCCGCAGATCCCGCCGCTCACAGCCACATCAATGACGCAGCCCGCCGCGCAGCCCAGCCCCCAGCCCTCCGCCGCGGCGCCGGCCGCATCATCAACAACAGCCGCGCCCGCTGCCGCAGCCCCGGCAACAACCGCCGCCCCCGCGCCAAGCACCGCAAACGCGTCCGCGGCCTCCCCACAGAAAGGCGCGGTCACGTATCGCATCAAGAAGGGCGATACTTTGTGGGATATTTCCGCCACCTATTACCGCAACCCCTGGCTGTATCCCAAGCTCGCCAAGGCCAATTCCATCCCGAACCCGGACCTGATTTTTGCCGGCACGCGCATCGTCATTCCTGAGAATTGAGATCCTTCTCCTTCTCCTGGCGTTCCCCCTTCTCACCGCGGGGTGCGGGCCGCGGCAAATCTGGGGAATCCCCGTGGAGGCGTTGAAGGCGGATCTGGCCGCGGCGCGCTACGGTTCGCTTGCTTCGGTAGATTTCTCCGCGCAGGACCCCGCAGAGTGTCTCGACCTTTCACCGGATGCCCCCTTCTACCTCTCCTTTGTTTTCAGCTCCCTGGAAAAAACAGAACAGTCGCAGCGCATGCTTGAGCTTGCGTGGAGCCGCTGCCCCAGCCCGTGGAAGGAGGAGGCGGGCATCCGGCTCGCGCAAGGTTATATCTCCCAGAAAAGCTATGACAGGGCGATCGACGTTGCCCGACGCCTGGTCTCCTCCCCCGTGTCAGCCGATGTCGAGCAGCGGGCCAGGCGGGCGCTCGTGGAGGCGTTGTACTGGAACAAGGATGATGCCGCGGCGCTGCGGGAGGCGGTACGCCTCGACCATCCCGATGCCGAGGTGCTCCTCTTCCGCGCCGTCAGCTCGCTGCGTCTGGGCCTGCCGTCCGCGCATGACCTGGTCATGCAGCTCTTCCTCTCGGAAAAGGTGTCCTCGCTGCACGGGAGGGTGTACAGCTTTATCGCCGATGAACCGACCTATCTGGGTCTGTTCACCGCGCAGGAGCAGGATCTGCTTGCGGGCAAGAACGCGCTTGGACAAGGCGCGTGGGATAAGGGGATACCGCTCCTTGAGGGAGTCCTTTCGAGCATCGATCCGGGAGTCATCGCTGATGGCGTACTGATCGTGGACCTGGGGAACTCTTTTCTCTATGCCGGCAAGTTGAGCGAAGGAGCCCAATTCATGGAGAACCTTGCTCCACGGCTCACCGGCCAGGCCCGCACGGACGCGCTGGAGCAGGCGGGGAGGTTGTACCGGCGCGCCAAGGACTACAACCGGGCTATTCCCGTGCTGCGGACCGCTGCCGCCGAGGCGGTTTCCGCGGCGCAGCGCGACCGTGCGAGCTGGTTCATCACGGACATCCTTTTCAGCCTTGACCCCGCTGATATAGCGAGCCGGGTTGGAGCGGAATCCAGGCTCTGGAACGATCCTTCCTATTTCTCCAACCTCCTGCAGAGCCGGATCGCGGAGCTTGTTGCAGCAAGGCATTGGAAGATCCTCATGGGGCTGTGGCGGGCGCTGGAAGCCACCGCACCGGATGAGGTGCGCGCGCAGCTCTCTTATCTTCTGGCTCGCGCATGGCAGGAGGGCGCCATTGCCCGGCTGCCGGGATCTCCCCCCGTGACGGCAAGGGAGCTCTTTCTGGATGCCGAGCGCCGGGACGCGAGCGGATACTACGGCATTCTTGCGGCAAGCATGCTGGGGGACCTGCCTGACCGTGCCGTCCCGGCGGATACCGATGTTCAGGCTGGGGGAAGGATCATCCTGGACCCCACGGCGATCGGATTCATCGCCTTTGGCCTGACCGACCAGGCGTACGGCAGGCTCTGGGCCGGCCGGGACTCCCTGTCCGACGCCCAGCTCCTGGAAGCGGCTCGGCGCTTTGCCGATGCCGGCGACTACAGAAGCTCCATGTATTTCGTGGGCGCGGTCGCGCGCAGGCGCAGGCTCTCGCTTCCCGAGCTGCGGATGTATTACCCCCGGGCGTACTCCTCTCTCATCGAGCCGCTGGCTTCCGGCGCGGGCATTCCCCTGCACGTCCTGTACGGACTCGTGCGGGAGGAAAGCTATTTCGATGCCAACGTGGTTTCCAGCGCGGGCGCCGTCGGGCTCTCCCAGCTCATGCCATCGACGGCGGCCGCCGTGGCAAAGAGCCTCCATCTCCAGGATCCCGATCTGATCGATCCGTTCACGAACCTTACCATCGGCGTGCGCCACTATAAGGACCTGTTCGGGAGCGCGGGCAGCACGACCGGCGCGCTGCTTGCCTACAATGCGGGATTGACGCGTCTGCGGCAATGGGAAAGGGCGGCAAAGGGCCTGGCTGCGGACCTCTTTATCGAATCAGTGCCGATCGCGGAAACGCGCGGCTACGTGCGCAAGATCCTTATCTCTTCGGTGATGTACGCCTTCCTTTACCGCGACACGGATCCTCGGGAGGCAGCGCTCTCGTTCTTTGGAATCAGCACGCAGGCGCTGGAGCCCGAACCCGGCTCCAAGAGGCCGACCCGGATGAGTCCCCGATAGCCACGCTCTGGCATTCCGGCGCGGTTCACTGGCAGGAGGACCTGCGGCGCCCTTCTCACTTCCAGACGGAAGCCATGGATTTGATGTAGGCGTACAGGTCGCCCATCTGCTGTGCGCTGATCGTGTCCGCTGCAAAGGGAGGCATCTGGCCTTCGGATCCGTCGGGCATCTTCGGCGATCTGACGAACGTCGTGAAGGACGCCAGGCTCTCCAGTTTTTCCGAGGTTTTCACCGGCAGCTTGGCTTCCACCACGTTGCCGCCATCGGGATGGCAGGAGGCGCAGTTCTCTGAAAAAAGCTGCTGTCCGGGAGGGACGGTCGGTCCCCCCGTTTTGGTCCCTGCTTGCTGCCCGGCCTGCGCGCCTTGCTGGGCCTGCTGCGCGCTCGCTGCCGCGATGCTGCTATAGACGCCGGGGACCAATCGGGCGCCGTACCATCCCAGCCCGATCACCGCCAAGAATGCCAGGCCATAGATCACGATCATCGGGCCGGAGCGCATCTTGATCTCGCTGCCCATGATGATGCCGGCGCCCAGCAGCACCAGGACGACGCTCGCCAGGATCATCTTGATTTTAATGGGCTGGATCAGCGCGCCCTTGTAGAAATGCAGCCAGTCGAACACGCCGAAGAGGATGGTCGGAAACACGAACAGGAATGCCAGGATGGAAACGTGGCGAGCCGTGGTGATAAGGTTCTTCCTGCCGAAAATGACCGCTACCAGCATGAAAAGGAATGCGCCGATGACCAGCCCTATGGGGATGTGCGTGAGCGGCGCATGCAAGGGATCCGTGAACCCGGTCTTGGCGATCAGCCCGTAAAGGGAATCCATCATGACTCACCTCCTGGATGTGCGTCCCTGACAAGTGCGGCAATGTCCGCTGCCGGGCCAATGTAATCCGCGGAGAAACGGCGTGTCAAACTCATGCCGCGTTTTTCCTGTTCCGCGGCTCCTTTCAATCATCGCAGTGTTTTTTCGTATTGCGCAATCCCCTGCCGAAGCTCGATTGCAGTCCGTGGATCGGGAAGGCCCGCCCCGTCGAATACCTCCATCGCGCGCGCTATTTCCTTTCCATAGTACAGGGAGTTCGCGTCATAATCCACGTCCACGGCCGCCCCCTGCAGGGCGAACCCCGCAAATATGCCCCGGGCGCGCGAATAGGAGTAGATCTCCGCCTTCAGGTCCTGGTCCGTGACCGCCGACGCCTCCCGGCCAAGGGAACCAGCGGCGAGAGAGGCGTCCACGCCCAGGGTGTATTTGCCGCGCAGCACCCGTTCGACGCTGTCCCGGGTCCTGAAAAACAGGACGATGTCGGCTGACTGGATGCCCGCCTGCCACCCCACGCTGCCGCCCGTGAGAGTGATGAACAGGGGTCTGCTCCATCCGCCGTCGGCTGCGCGCACGACAAGAACACCCCTGCCGCGCTGCCCTCCAATAATGAAGCCCGCGCGCTGCACGCCGGGCAGGATCGCGATCCCATACGCCTTGTGCATGAGCGCGGCCGGCACCTGGTATTCGGGCACCGCAGTGATGGCCCGGAACACCTCCAGCGCGCTCTGCACCCTGAGCGCCTCCGTGCGCTGGGCGCCCGCGGGGAATGCCGCCGCGGACGCAAGGGCGATGCCGCAAGCGATCTTTGCCAGGGACAGTCTGTTCATGCCGGAAATCCTCCTCTCCGCGATTCTATCCATCTTCAACACTTCTGGTACAGCACGGCGCCTACCCCATCCTTTCCCTTTCAATTTGCCCTCCCTTCGGCCGATATATCAATGGGGGGGTCTCGTGATCGCATTCGGCAGGAGAATGTCTCCCGCGATTCTCATCATTGCAGGCGTTCTGCTGTTTTTCTCTGGCCTGTGCTTTGCGTCCCTTGCGCTGCACGCGGTTGGCGTGCCGGGAGCGCTTGCCGCGCTGGGAAAGTTTCTCATGGACGGCTTTTCGTGGGCCGGCTTCTTTGTTCCCGCCTATCTATGCGCCGGCGTCGTCCTTCTCCTTGCGCCGGTCTTTCGAAAGCGCTCGGCGCTGCTTCTCATGTTTTCCATCGTGCCGTTTCTCACCCTGAGCCTTCTCATCCACGTCCTGTCGGGCACCTCCTCCGTTCTCCCGCAGCTTCTCACGGATTCATTCGGCGTTGCTCCGTCCGCCCTCCTGTTGTTCCTGCTGCTGGCGCTGGAGACCATCTTCCTCTTCACCCTTCCGTACGGCACGCGAATGCCTAAAAGGAGGAATTCGGACCGGCCTCCGCTCGCCCTGCCGCTCGTCGAAGCACCCGACACTCTCCCCGCAGCCGGCTTGGCCGCGCTTACCGCGGAGCAATTGGCCGAGGAGCTTGAGTTCCAGCAGGCGCCGCCCGTTGTTGTTCCGAACGCCTCGGCAAAGGCGGACCTGGCATCGGCCGCAGACACCGAGCCCATCGATGCTGTTTCTTCCCTTGTCGATACGGAGCCCCCGGCTGCCGGACCCAATATGCACGCATTGGACATTGCGAACCTCCTCACACGTACTCGGCCGAAAGCCCCCGCGGCGATCATCACGCCCGGGCCTGCCCAGGAGGAGCTTCCCTTCCCGAAGATCGGCACCGCGCCGTACGGTATTCCCGTGCACCATGTGCTGAAGAACCGCGGCGATAATGAATATTGGATCATTGACGATGAGACCAAGCGCGCTTCCCGGATCCTCACCGATGCGTTGAAGGAGTTCAGCATCGATGCCGAGGTGACCGGGATCAGGAAAGGCCCCGTCATCACCTTGTTTGAGGTGCTCCCCGCTCCCGGCGTTCGCGTTTCCAAGATCGCCAACCTGGCCGACAACATCGCCCTGCGGCTTGCCGCTCCGAGCGTCCGTATCGTGGCTCCCATTCCGGGCCGTCACGCGGTCGGCATCGAAGTGCCGAACAGGGTGCGATCCATCGTGGCCTTCAAGGAAATGATCTCCCTTGACGTGATGCAGAAATCGCCCTATGAAATTCCGCTGGCGCTTGGAAAGGATATTCTTGGCGAAGCGCAGGTCATTGACCTCATCCAGACCCCCCACCTTCTCATCGGCGGCGCCACCAACTCGGGGAAAAGCGTGCTGGTCAATTCGATCATCTGCTCCATCCTGTTCCGCCGCAGTCCCGACGAGGTGCGGCTCTTCCTCATCGACCCGAAGATCGTGGAGCTGAAACTCTACAATGGCTGCCCCCACCTTCTCACGCCCGTGATCACGGATCCCAAGAAGGCGTTCCAGGCCCTGCAGTACTGCATCTCCGAGATGGAGCGGCGCTACACGCTGCTTGACGCCCTTGGCGTGCGCGACATCCGGGCGTTCAACAAGAAAGCGAAGAAGGAGCGGGTGCAGCGGCTGCCGTACATCGTGATCGTCATCGATGAGTTCGCCGACCTCATGGCCACCACCGGTAAGGAGCTGGAGTCCACTCTCGCCCGGCTGGCCGCCATGGCGCGCGCAATCGGTATCCACATGGTGCTCGCCACGCAGCGGCCCTCCATCGACGTCATCACCGGCCTCATCAAGGCGAACATTCCCTCCCGAATCGCCTTCATGGTGGCGAACAAGTTCGATTCCCGCATCATCATCGACTCCGTGGGCGCGGAAAAGCTGCTGGGCAAGGGCGACATGCTCTTCTCCGCAGCGTGGAACCCGTTTCCCGTGCGCATCCAGGGCGCGTACATCGACGACGAGGAGATAGACGCCGTTACGGGATATGTGAAGAAGATGGGCCCACCGCAATACATCGAGGATGAGGTCTTCTTCGACGATGAGGAATCAAACGATTTCGAGGGCGAGCCGGGCAATGACCCCCTGTTTGAGCGCGCTCTGGAGATCGTCATGGGCCAGGGCAAGGCATCGGCGTCGTACCTCCAGCGCCGGCTGAAGGTCGGCTACAACCGCGCCGCCCGGCTTGTGGAAGAGATGGAAATGCGCGGCATCGTTGGCCCTGCCCAGGGCAGTAAGCCCCGGGAGATACTCCACATGACCAAGGCCGGCTCCTCGTAGGCCGAAGGGAGGAGGAGCCATGAAGAGGTCTCCAATGTATTCTTTACTGTTGTATGAATTGGATGTAGAGTGACCATGTCTCACCACCGTTCCGTCATAAAGCTTCCGTCAGGTAGCCTGTTGCGGCGGCGCCTGGGGTACCAACCTATACGGTCTCATGTGGAACTGCAAGGCACATCCTCCTGCAGCGGTCAGTAAGAAAGAAGTTTGCGCGCTTCAAAGCGAGTCAGCGGGGCTGGTCACTCCCAACTTGTTTTTTGTTGCAACATGCGTGTAGATCATGGTGGTTGAAACATCCGAATGACCCAAAAGCTCCTGTATGGTGCGAATGTCATATCCCTTTTCGATCAGGTGGGTCGCGAAACTATGGCGGAGCGTGTGCACGGTGGCTTGTTTGACGATCTCCGCCTTCTCAACCGCTTTATGGAATGCTCGCTGAAAGGTTCCGTGATAGACATGAAACCGGGCGACCTGGCCTGATCTCGGGTCGATCGATAGCCCTTCCGCTGGGAACACCCAGAACCAGCCCCATGCCGTACCTATCCCGGGCATCTTCAGGTCTAGTGCATCCGGGACTGCCACACCGCGTATGCTCTGCGCGCGATCGCGCTCATAGATCCTCTTGATTCTGACCAGGTGTTGTCGAAGCTCCGCAATGAGCTTCTCAGGAAGGACGGTCTCTCGATCCTTGTTTCCTTTGCCCGACCTGATCGTGAGGCATCCCCGTTCGAAATCGATGTCCTTTACTCGAAGCGAGAGGCATTCCTCGAGTCGGAGTCCCGCGCCGTAGATGATCGTTGCCATGAGCCTTTCAGTGCCCATGAGGCAGGACAATACTCGTCGTACTTCGTTCACCGAAAGTACAACGGGAAGCCTCTTCGCCGCCTTTGCGTGCACGACGGTTTCCAGCCCGTTGACTGGTACGCCCAGAACATGGCGATAGAAGAAGAGCAAGGCGTTGAACGCCTGCTTCTGTGTTGCCGTTGCAACTCTGCGATCCACCGCCAGGAAAGAGAGATAATTCTTGAGCTCGAGCTCTCCAAACGTTTGGCCCTTGTGGTACTTCACGAAGGCCAAAAATCTCTCGGTCCAGCCGCAGTACGCTTTTTCTGTTCGAACGGAGAGATGCTTCAGTCTGATGACCTTGACGAGTTGGTCTAAAAACGATTCGTGCGAATCATCCAAAACGTTCTGGGGTTTGTCCGCATTGCTATTGGCTGGCCGGGCGCCGATTCCCTTGTAGTACATATAGAGCTGCAATGCGCGACGAGCCTGGTTGACTTGCCATTCCTCTGATGACGTCTGGACCTCAGAAAGAAAAGAATGGATACACGCGCTCTCATCCTTTCTCCCCGATGCAAAAGCCTTGCTGCGGTGGTAGGAGTACATCCGCACCCATTTCTCGTACTGGAGCACCAGCGATTGGGGCATCCGTGCCCGGATCTTGAGGAATTCCACGAAAGACGGCTGCATACCTGCCTCCTTGGCAGATTTGATACCTGCCACCTAACAGAACCGTACAAAGTGCAACGCTGCTTCAAACCACTACGCTCAACCAGATTATTACGCAGCCACAAACAAGCCCCGGCGACGGATATTACGATAAAAGAACTCAATGTAATTGTTATGTTCCAGATAGCGTGGCATTCTATCTTCTCTAAATCAGTTCGTGTTATGTTCCAGATAGCGTGGCATTCTATCTTCTCTAAATCAGTTCGGCGCGAAGTAGTTTACGGGCCGAAGTAGAAGAAAGCAACACGATAGATCAGCGTAGTCGCAACATGGCTCACCCTGGAGATAGGTAGTGGAAATACGAGCGTTCGAGACGCAAGATGCACAAAATGTCTTCTCAATAATAAAGGAATGCTTCGAAAAAATTGATTTGGGAAGACATACACGTAGAGGCGTTCAGATCCAACTTGAGGGGAATAGCCCAGAAAAGCTGATAGAGAAATCTCAAAGAATCAGCTACTTTGTTGCTATACGAAATGGCAAGCTCATCGGCATATGTGGACATGACCATGAGCGGATACACACACTTTTTGTCAAACCTGATTGCCACCATGAAGGGATTGGAGGCAAGCTATTGGACTTTGTTCTGGCGCACGCCCAAAGTGAAGGAATAAGTGAAATACGTACCTGGTCCACGTACTTCTCGGTAGAGTTTTATAGACGCTATGGCTTTCAGGCTACACGCGATATCTATCTCCCTGAAGGCAAAAATGACATCGGACTTGTCGAGATGGTAAGGACAATATAGGTAGAGTGAAAATCAATCTACCCCTTCCAAAACGAAATGCGATCATCTGTTAGGTATTCAGATGTAGATGAGCCAAGACAATATTACAGAATATGCACCATAAGAATGTCATGCAAATTGAAATCGTTCTATACATGGCATTGTGTGGAATATACCTATGCGACGTTCCTGAATTGTCAGATATTGAAGATCTGGAACATAACAAATCGTTGAACCAGTCGCCTAAGAATTTGTCTAGATAGACCCAACATTGTTCTAATCGTCGGGTGGCGTTGGGTGATGCGGCGGCGCTGGTTAACTCTATGTTAGGCTCATGAAAATCTAGAGGCCAAAGGTATGAAACCGCTAATCTCTGAGTTTTCGTACGGTTATGCCCTTACTGAGGAGCTTGCTGGAGGTGCCCTTGGTTCACTCATAGCAGCGCCGATATTCCCGTCTTTAATACGTGAAGGACGTGCCGGCGGAGGTTTTGATGTCCAAATACCCGCTCAGGGGTTTCCAATGTACTTGCAGTTCAAGCTATCTGATTGTCTTCTAACTGCAAAGGCAAGAGAGTGGAACATTTGGCAAAGGCAATACTACCGAATACATCTGCACGCTCGGAACAAGTCGAATCAGCATCAATTGCTTATTGATCTTGAAACCGCCGGCAATAATGTCTTCTACGCGGCGCCATGTTTCTATACTTTGGATGAATTGAATAGCGCATATTTAGGCAGCAATGTATTCGCAGATACTGCGTTCTTCTCTCCAGTCGACATTGGGCCACTTGCTGACAGGCAGGAACACTATGTGGCATTTACTGAGAACAATCCCCAGGCGGTGTTTTGCTCAAAGGAACCGAGGTACATTCAGGCAAACCCTGCTAAACAATTTGCGCAAAAACTATCCACTCTCTTTGAGAGCAAAACTAATATTTTGGACTCCGCCTTCTTTAGGAAGACCGTAGATTTGATGCGCGCTGTATTTGAATCGACCCAGCTTAAGTTGCCCAAAGATGAAGAGATTTCCGAACACTATGGCCGCCTTACCGAAAACCGTCTTCAATATGCTTCAACAGCAGCATATCTATCACGTGCATATCTTAACGCTGAGCTGTATATTGTAGGCGCAAGTAGAACAGCATGAGCCTAACAAATCGTTGCAGTTGTCGCCTTAGACTACGCGCGGAAAGTGGGGCTTACGCTTTGGTAATCACCTTCGCTGCTTGGCTTTGGTCGGCGGCGCAACTGAACTCTATGTTAGATGCCACTAGGCAATGCCTTTCGTTGGTGGCAGACTGCCTATGGCTCGTATATGATGGGCACAGCCTGGACAGACAAGCCAAGAATGCAAAGGAACACTGGTCGGTGCAGAGCAGAGAACTGGGAGATCAACCATGTCGGTGATTGAAAATGACATAGCTTTCGTTCTTGAAGTGGATAAGCTAAAGAACATCGTCCGTAAAAGTAGAAACATATCAAATGACAGGTACGAAAATGACGCTGAGCACTCCTGGCATGCCTGTCTAATGGCAATAACTTTGCAGGGCTACGCGAATAGCCCGGTTGATATAGGCCGAGTCCTTAAAATGTTAGTTGTACACGACCTAGGAGAGATAGGGAGCGGTGACATCATTGTTTACAACAAGAACCACGCGGACGTACTGAACGAATTGGAATCCGCTGATAAACTGTTCTCAATGCTGGAACTGCCCCGACATGAAGAATTCAATGGTTTGCTGAGAGAATTTGAAGCACGTGAGACAAATGAATCAAAGTATGCAAATGCCATAGACCGTGCAGAGCCGGTACTTCAGAACATTCATCGCAAAGGGGAGACATGGAAGAGGAACAGAATCGCTTACGACCGAATAGTTGAAATGAATCAAAAGAAAATAGGTGAGGGATCGGTTGAATTGTGGAGATACTTGATCAGGCAAATAGCTCAGCTGAAAGAGAATGGGCATTTCTAAAAGCAGTGGCATCTAACAAATCGTTGCAGTTGTCCCCTAAGGTGCAACCTGAAACGGTGGCCTGAGTTCCCCTAGACTGTCAGTGCATGGCTTCGTTCGGCGGGGCAACTGAACTCTATGTTATCTGGCTCTTAACGGGGGTTGCAAATGTTTGATACATCGGCTGAAGGCATCAAGGAGATCTTGGCCGCGGGAGAGTCCGAACAGGTGGAGTTCAAGTCGCAAATGCCTCCGGATGAGGTTATCGCGGACGTGTTGACTGCTTTCGCCAATACATCTGGAGGCCTTCTCCTAGTCGGAGTGCATGAAAAGAAGGGTGTCATTGGAATACCTGACGACAAGCGCACCGAATATATGGATCGGCTGGTGCGGATTGCACAAGCCTTAGGGCCAATGCTTGGAGACTTTGGGCTTTCGGCTGTGGACGACAGAATAGTGCTTTATGCAGACGTGAAACCGCTTGGTGCAAACGTTCCGCCGCTACGAACCTTCAAAGGAGAGTACCTCAAGAGAGTCGGTACTTCCATCCAAAAGACATCTCCTCAAGAACTAATCAAGGAAATACTCGGCAAAAGCAAAGCTAAGGCTGGATCTGCGGGCAAGCGTTTGACTCTTTTTGTCGCGATGTCTTTTCATGAAGAAGAGGATCCGGCGCTAGTGGACTATTTTGCCTCCGTGAAAAGGGCCGTCAGACGTACCGGCTTAAACATCAAGATCGTCAGAATTGACCTTGTGGAGGGAGACTACGAAATATCTCAAAAGATCCTAGACGAAATTGAGAAGGCAGACATGGTACTCGCAGATTTCACTTTGCGCCCTTCCAATGTGTATTTTGAACTTGGTGTCGCAAGGGGCATGGAAAAACGAATCATCCAGACCGCGAAGAAGGGAACGTCGCTAGAATTTGACGTTAGGAACTGGCGGACCCTATTCTATCGAAATGCTACAGAATACGAAGAAGCACTCATACCTGCCATCGCACAGGCATATGCAGACGTAATCGGAGCCAGATAACAAATCGTTGCAGTTGTCCGCCTGAGGGCTGTCCGTCAGTGTAAGTTCAGTTCGCGAAAAACAAGAACTTTGATTTTGATTCGGGGCGGCAACTGAACTCTATGTTAGCCTTCACTAAGATCATGAATTCTCTCCCTTGACAAAGCGACTCTTTTGATGTACAATTGTACCATAAGGAAACGCACGTGCAGCTAGTAATCGATACATCTATCATCCT
>JBEKQU010000003.1:0-115538 GCA_049519415.1 Spirochaetia bacterium | reverse complement strand
TTCAGAACTCGGACAACAAGAGAAAGTTAGTGTTTCTCGCTTACCCGAAAATTGATCTTGGTGAAGCTGACATCGAGGTCAAAAGGTGGCTTGCTGTTAAGAAAGGCACACAATGCCTCCAACGCTGCGCGCATATTTTTAGAACGTTGCTGAGTAAACTCAATAAAAAGGGTGTCAGCCCGCCGCGTGACATACGTAGGACTTCTCAAAAGCCAACTCACGAACTTATTCACGTCGCGCAGATCTTTGTAGTAGGGTTTCACGACATCGACAATAACCTTTCTCGCCCATATCGCGTTCATTTTCAACCAGTCAAAGAAGAGTTTCTTCGAATCACAGAGCCGCACAATCCGCTCTTCTTCTATTCGGTCCATCATGAGGATTTTCCGAGGTAACTCCTCGCGCTTCCTCAGGAGCGTTGCGATCCGTCGCCTCACCTGCGCGGCTTTCATTTTGAGTTGCCGCAATTGTGGCTGTTTCTTTTTACTGCCCTGCGCGGTGGCAATCTTGCCATCGAGTCTGGTTTTTAGCCTGTGCAATCCGCTGAGCTCTTTGTTCAATTGTCGAATCTTCGGATTGCCGATCTGGTGACAGACGCCCTCCTCCGGCTGTTCCAGCCCTCGAGCGTAAAGATAGTCCTCACAATAGGATTCCTTTCTATAAGAGTGAATGCGGTCAATCCCGTGTGTCTTCAATTCTTTGAACCCGTTCTCCTGTCTGCCCCATCGCCCCACCAAGGCAGCCGCCAGATCTTCCAGAGACCTGCTGAGATCGTTACTCAGCGCGGGAGATACTTTCTTTCCGCTCTTGATCCAAAGCTCGCGAAACCGTCCCTGCTTTCCTCCGGCCCCCAAGGTCCGTCGCCTCTCCCATGCCTCAAAGCGCTTCTCCTTGGCCTGCCCGTATTCGTTGGGCTGAAGGCTGACGACCACCTCTTTCCATTCCTTCGCCCCAATAGGGGGAACCTCTCGTGCATCCGAGCGCCAACAGATAAAGCGTATGCGCGCCTCGATCTCCACGCAGAACTCTTTCGAATAGCCTCCGCGATCGAAGACTTGAAGAATCTGCTTCTGCCCAACCCCATAAATCGCGCGCACCGTCGCATCAATCTGCTCCAGATAGTATTGGAACTTGCGGTACTCATCCGAAAGGGCCGCGTAAATGGGCACTCCCGCTTCATCGTGCACGGTGATGTACTCTCGCCCCGGCATCGCGAGCCTTCTTTGCGTGTTGTACCCGTAGAGCGTAGCACCCTCCCCGTAATACGGCATGAAGTGACCATCCACATACGCGATACGCGTCGTGCCGAATACCGCTTTCACTCTTTCGGCCGCGCTCAGCATGATTTGCGGCATGTTCATCCCGTCGACGATCTGGGGAATCCTCTCGCGATACAAGGACAGCGAAGGAAGCCGCCTCCTGCCGATGATCCCTCCCATTTGATAACTGTCGAGAAGCTTGAAGTCCTGCTCGACTTCCACCAGCCGCGCCGCATTCAACGTCGTGAAGCTCAATGCAAGCTCAGCGTTGCTGTACCGCCTATCCTCTCTGTGCGACTCCTGGGGCATCAGATCTTTTAGCCCAAACTCAGCCAACAGGGGAATAACCGCCGCAGCGCCTCCATGCTGGACACACAGTTTGTCCTCCTCTTTCAGTTCAAGCTGTTTGCTCTTCGCCTCCTGTTGCTCTTTTCGAGCCTCCTCACGCTGCTCCTTATCCTTTTGTCCCTGCTCCTGCGCATCCCTTTGACGTTGCTCCTCCTTCTTTTGCTGGTTCATTTGCTGCTTGTAAGATCGAATAAGCTTCTGCAGCTCTCCACGCGAAATGCTGCGCGAGAATAGTCCTTCGTCGACCTTCTCTTTGATTGCCTGAAGGATCATGTTTTGGTAGCCCCGTCTGCCGGCCAGCTCGACATACTTCTGAATCATAAAACTCCGCAATTCCGGTTGGACTCCCCTGCGGCCAACCTTGTAATTCTGTAAACCCTCTAGCCCTTCTTTGTCGTAAATGGACAGGATGTTCCGCACGGTATGCCGCTCAACACCGAAGAAGTCTGAAATCGTCTGCTGGAGAACACCTAGGCGTGCAAGTATGGCGATACCGAGATTTTTCTCGAAACTATTGTTCTTATGATAACTGTAGTAGAGTCTGCCGCCCCACAGGATGTGCACTTCATCATTTACGCCGTTGACCGCAAATATCAGGCCGTTGGGGCCAAGCAATTCCTGCATTTCCATGCGAGGAGTATAGAGCATCTAGGCAATTTGTCAATAGTAAATGGTAATATTTCGTTAACTATTATTCAGGCTATCCGAGTTCTGAATTTACTGTTATATGTGGACGCACAGACATGTTTTGTCACCACAGTTCAGAAAAGCTGAAACCCTTCTTCTCTAGTGATCACGGGACAGACTGGCGAATTGCGAAATCCTATGCGCGGAATGCCAGCGGCTGCCGGGGCGCGTGAGGATGGGGTGAGAGCTCGATTCGTCACGCGTGGCGGGCTGTAGGAGAATCTGTGCCTTAATAAAATCCATTCTTGATGTCGGATTCGATGGCATCTTCCAGCTTCTCAACATTTTTTCTACTAGGGATGAAGCTCCACACGCCAAAGGCGACTATAGCAACCCAAAGAGTCGGAGCTCCCCAAAAGTCTCCGCCAGTCACCCAGTGCCAAACAGCAATCCCGGAGGCAATAAGCCCCACGAATAGCAGACCTCGACGAACCGGCAGAAATGCCTTGCGTCGGGCGAGGATCTTCAGCATCTTTTCACGTTTCTGCGCTTTTATAAGCGCCGCAGCATTGGCCTCAGCCATCTTTTGATAGTCGATTTCTGGGGGTTTCTTTTCCTCTGACATATTTTTATTTTATCATGGCGGTCAAGTCAGGAACTAGGCACACGTAAGCCCCATTAGCAGGATTTCGCCGATAATGTCCCGTTAATAGGGTCAGCTATTCGGTGCTTCAATCCGCTTACTGGGCTTTCTCGAATTGCTCAGCGTCCCTCGTTTTGCCCCATGACTCCAAGACTTCAAGCGCCTCCTCGAAATCTCTTTCGGCAGTATTGCCGCTGCCCGCTGTTCGGAATAGGTAGGCAAGCGCTATAAGCATCACCCGGCGGAGAGAGTCCAGAGGATTGTTTCCAAGTGTATCCATGAAGCTATCAAAGAGCCGGTTGATTATGACCTCGGCGTCAAAGCTATATCGAGCCTGCCGCAAGTAAATCATAGGCACGTGAAGGGCATTCACCCCGTCTACGATCTGCCGCGCTTTCTCAGCGTTGGGGAAGGTCGGCAAGTGATTCTTCTTGTGCCGGTCTGCCGAGGATTTGGAGAATCCATAGCAGCGAGCAATCGCCCGTAGAGGAATGCCGAGGGTGAGAAGTCCGTCTATCACTGCCCGTTCTTCATGACGGCAGACATTGCATGGCGTTTGCGGCTCCATGGGCATCATCTCCTCCGCTACCGGCGTATACTCTTCGTGTGCCGGCTCTTCCACGCTTGAAAGCTTGGCAGCCGCATGGGCTCTTCGGACCATCTCCTTAAATCGCCTCGCCGAACCATAGCTCCCCCGGGCCCTTCCTTCCGGGTTGCCGCTCTGCCCGGGCTTCCAAGGAGGACGTAGGTTTTTAAGACTCTTGCGATTATAGGGCATCCTTACCGTCCACGCGTGTATATAAGTCTGGCATCTTTATATATCCCGCTCGGGAAAGTATGTACGGCCTATATTTATTCATGAGATAGCCTCCTGCACGTCCTCTAAGGACCGCGCTACTTCCGCAATACCGCCGTGCTCCTCGCAGAAAGGACAGCCCCCTCGTCGAAGTTTCTGATAGGTAGTACCGCAGACCGGGCAATCCATGAGAATAGACGGCCTCTCAGGCTTGTCTATATCGTTTTCCTTCACGCGCGGCATGAACTGGGGCAAGTCCTCGGCGAAGAATCGAAACGGCTTGCCCTGCTTTTCCTTTTGGAAGAGTATCCATGCAGCCAGAAGCCGGGGAGCCCCGTAGTCGAGGGCCAGCTCGATAGCCTTGCGGCGCTCGCTTTCGTCGAGCGAAAAGGAAGTGACGCCGCTCGCCTTCTCCCCCGCCGTTTTCAAAGCGGCAAAGAAGTCGCTTACGGTCATATTGCTGCCTTCTGACTTTCAGATTGGGGGAGCTGATCAAAGGCAGGCTCCTTCCCCGCTGTCTCTCTCCTAGAAGAGTCACGCAGCTCTTTTTCTTCCCCCAGTAATCTATGATGTAATCTATGTAATCTTCGACCGTCACTTTGTGACCGTCCCGAATGTCGGTTTGTGACACTCGCCACTGTCACTTTCTTACTATGCTCGGCAAACACCTGGCTCAGAACGTCCATGTCGATCTTGAAATAGGTAGTGTGCTTGAGTCTGGCGTAATGCTCCCTGATAATGCCGAGTGCCCGGAGTTTCTTACGAGCCAGGAGCTGCTCTCGATATGTGAGCCCGGTTTCCTCTTCAAGCTCTGGCGCAGTCTTATATACGGCGTTTATATAAATGCCCTTCCCGCGCCAGTAGATCAGCTGGCAAATGAGGAGGGCCGCATTCACGCCACCCAGAGCGCGAGCCAGGGAAGGATAATAGGCAACCGGCCTTCCCAGATCGGCAATTGCCTCTCCGATTTTCATGTCGCACCGCCCTGGCGCTCGTCCAGTGTCGGGACACGTCGAGCAGCTCGCCATGAGAGTAGCTCCTCACGGTCAAAGATGGTTCGCGCTCCGAGCTTGTAGTGAGGTATTGAACGTATGCAGCAAAGTTTATAAATCGTCGCCGGGCGAAGCCCTAAGAGCTGCGCTGCTTGCTTTACATTCAGTGATTCGTTTGTTTCGACCATGCCGGCCTCCTTGTGGATAGCTTGCTACCAAATGGGAGGTACCGTAAAAGGATGAAAAAACGGAGTTTTTTGGAGGGGTTTCTATCCTATAGGGTGGGTGTGGGACCAGAGGATTTGCTTACCTGAATCCTTTTCATTGCTTCTTTTATGCGCTGTGCGAGGGCATCACGCGACTGGTAGTTGTAGTGCTCCCTGTCGAGAAACTCTAACATTTCATCCAGAAAATCGCCTTCGTAGCACCCCTGATATTCATTCCAATAGCAAACACTGCATTCGTTGCCGGAAGAAAGAAATGAGACGAGCTTGGCGTTTACTATCCACGTTATGTCTATGTCTTTTGGACGGCCGGGCGGCCGCTTCATAATGCTCTCAAAGTAGTGGGCCATTATTTCAAGCCCCTTGTCTAGTCCTCCGACGCTTTGTTCCGCTCCGTCGTAAAAAATATGAGCTTCGTTAAGTAAGTCTATAGGATTCTCGAAAGATTTTTCTTTGGGCTTTTCCTGTTTGTCGCCCTCAAAGGAGGCTACCGACTCTTTATACTTGGCCAGTAGATCCGCAGTCTTACGGCATGATGTTACCAACCTTTTCAGCAAGTTCTTCCACTCAGCGTCGCTCATCGGCAACGGTGTGAGCCTGTCTTTTCTTGTGAATTGGAAAACGTGTTCCGCAAGCGTTCCCTGCTCGGATAGGAATGACTTCGTTGCATTGTTCACAAAGAACTGGGTAGAGCCAGTCTGCTTGCTCCTCTCTGCGCGTCGCGTCCGCTTTTCTTCGTCGGGCTGCTCTTTGTACGGCTTCACACTTCACCTCCCGCAAGTATCCCGAGAGAAAAGGCCGGGGAGAGCCGGTTGGGGGCCGGCGTTCGGGAGCTACCCTATCCCCGGTTTATTGTTACCACGATAGCGTTTTCTCGATTGCATCCCTTGAGGGCTCTAGCCTTGCAAGCAAGTCTTGCACGTTCCGGTGAGTATAGATATCAAGCGCCTTATCCGTTACATGGCCGCTCATCGCCATTGCGATCTCATCGCTCGTAGAGGCACGCATCATCGAAACAAATGTATGTCGAAAGCTATGTACAACGAGGTGCCGCTGGCCTGTCTCAACTCCGGCTCGTTTCATGGCAGGCGAAAGCGTGCGCGTGAGCCAGTTTCGGCCGTGGGGCTGCCCGCGGCCCTCAGAGAAGATGAAATCATCATCTGCCTTAAAAGGCGCCAGTTCTCGCCACAAGGCAAGAGCTGTCCGGGCTTTGGTGGGCAGCAATACTGCGCGCGCGGTCTCAGTCTTCGTACCTTTCGGTCGGTTGAAAGCATCTAGGCCGCTGTCGACGTATAAAGCCCTCTCCCCAATAACGTTCAACCACCGAAGCGCCCGGCACTCGCCGGAACGGATACCTGTGGAAGCCAGGAGTAAGAACGCTACGGAGCGCTCGGGATCGCCCCATATCGAAGCAAGCATTTTCGGGTCATCCGGGAAAAGCTTATGAAGATCGGCCAGGGAGAAGATGTCTCGGCGTTTTGGATCGGCACCAAAAGGCTCCGCATCAGCCAGGACGTTGTGCCGCACGATCCCTGCAAGCTTAGCCTCCCTCAGCACGATCCGAAAACTGTAAAGGATGTGGTTCCGTGTCTGCCCGGAAAGCGGCAGGCTCGATAGCCAGTCCTCGATACTCTTCTGGTCTAGGTCCACGATGCACACCTTCCCAAAACGCGGCAGAATGTAACGTTCAAGCTGTCCTTGGCGTGAACGCGACACAGGTTCGGAGAAACGGCGTCCCTTGGCGTGTTGCCGATGAATCCATGCCGAAGTCTCCCAATCGAAAAATCCCTTTGCGAAGTCCTGTAGGGTCACGCCAGCATCAGGTATCGCGGCATTGCGTTTCTCGATCTCCGACTGCGCCCACAGCTCGGCTCGGGTCTTCGATACTTCCCCCGTGCTCCGCCAAGGCTGGAGTTCACCGTGCACCCCGCGGAGCCGGCAGTAGAATGTCGGCTTGCCATCCGTGAGCCTGTCTCGGCGTTTGAGCAGGTAAAAAGATTTCTTCGCCATAGCCTACCTCCGATGAAACCGGATGGAGAGGTTTTTTCCCCTTTTTTGGTACCCTGGCTGGTACCCTGGGAGGGGAAATCGCGCGGTTTTTCGAAGCTCAGCTTCCAATTCTATATGTTTCAAGGAATTGAAAAAGCGAGCGAGGGGAATCGAACCCCCGACACAAGCTTGGGAAGCTTGGGTAATGCCATTTTACGACGCTCGCAAGAACGGAACAACGATAGCAGCACGCGTTCTCTCTGTCAAGATTTCAATAGAGAACCGGCGTTGCCTTTTCCCTCGCCACTTCCTGGTCAAGAACATAGAGCACCAGCTCGCTGCCATCAGGAACGATGTAGGGAACGGTGATTGGTCCCCCCGGGTGCTTCATGGTGAAAATTTCCTTCGGCTCGGAATCAGATACCAGCACAAGCCGGATGTTCACGGCGATGGGCTTGTCGTCGAGCTGGTATTTGAACAGGCCGAATACATTGTCCTTGCCGATGTTCGTGGGCGCAGCCATGGTGAGCTGAATAATCTGGCCGTACGCGACCTGTGAGCCCTTGTCGGGATTCTGATCAGTGACGGCGCCGGGATCGATCCCTTTTGTAGCCTTTTTCACCGCAAACGTGAAGGGGAGGCTGTCCCTCGTCAGCTCCTGAATCGCCTCCTCGAAGCTCTTGCCCACGTAATCGCCTACAATGGTCGTGGAAATAGAACCCTGGTCCTGGCTCACGACCAGCTCGAGATAGGTGATGCCAGAGATCTTTGTTCCCGGAGACGGACTTTGTGCGAGTATCTTGCCCGGTGCGATTCCCTGCTTGTACTGGTAGACGATCGGTGTCTTGATGATGATGTTCGGGCTGTGCGTGGCAAAGACGGTCTGAAGATGGACCTTGAGATCATCGAGGCTCCAACCAACGTAATTCTCCACCTTGGCCATGACCGGGCCCTTGCTGACCTGAAGGGTGACGCGCTTTCCCGCTTTGACGAGCGTTCCCGGCGCGGGACGCTGGGAGATGACGGTGTCCTTGTCAAGAGTGGATGAATACTGGACCTGGAGATCAGGATACAGTTCCTTGCTCTGCAGATCGGAAAGCGCATCCAGCACGTCCTTTCCCTGCAGGTTGGGAACGAGGGTTTCGGGCTGGCCGCGAACGACGATTGCGAAGGTGATGCCGCCGATGACAAGCATGAGTCCAATGATGCCGACAAAAAGAAACACGTATATCTTGAGGCTGCGCAGCTCTGGCGAATCATCGGCGTGGGGAAGGAGCTTTGTGATGAAGGCCCGGGTCCATTCGTACGCGCCCTCCAGCCAGTTTTGCACCTTCCAGATAAAGTCTCTCATATGCCCTCTGCTCATGCCCCCAGGCGGGTCCCGATAATTGCGGGATGGCCGTTCACGAAGGCCCGCCAGTCAAGCGGTTTCTTGAACTGCAGTTGGAGGCGCTCCACGGCAAGGATGCCCACGCCCGTGCGGATCAGCAATCCATGCTCCCTGTCCGCGGCGAGCGCTTCCCCGGGCATTCCGTGCGCCACGTCTGAGCCGAGGGTATCCGGATAGACGTGGGATTTCAAGAGCAGAAGCGTCTCTCCTGCAAAACGGGTGGCAGCGCGAGGCCATGGGTCAAAGGCGCGCACCTTTCGTTCGATGACGGAGGCCGGTTCTTCCCATCGAATGAGCCCATCCTCCTTGCTGAGCGCGCGGCAGTACGTGGCATCCTCCTCTTTCTGAGGAAGAGATTCAGGCGGACTGCCTGAGGCGATATCGGCAAGCACCCTTTCCAGCAGCTCCGCGCCGAGGATGGCAAGCTGTTCAGTCAGGGCAGCGGTTGTCTCATCGCCCCTGAGAGGATGGCGTTCCCGCGCCAGTATATCTCCCGTGTCGAAACGGAGCGCGATCCGCTGGATGGTGACCCCCGTTTCAGGCTCCCCTGCCAGAATGGCGGCGCTGATCGGCGAAGGTCCCCTGAACCGGGGAAGGAGCGAGGGGTGGAGGTTGATGCCGCCTAATGGGAACATGTCGAGAAAAGCCTGCCTGAAGATCTTGCCGAACGCTGCCACCACGAGAAGCTGAGGCGCAAGCTCGCGCACCAGGCCATTGAATGATGTGTCCAGCCGCTCGGGCGTCACCACTATCAATCCCAGCGACAGAGCGGCCTCTTTGACCGGTGAAGGGGCCAGGGACCGGCCTCTGCCCGACGGATGGTCGGGGCTGGTAAGCACCGCCGCCACCTCGCACGCATGGGCCGCCTTGGTGAGTGAGGGGACCGCCAGCGCAGGAGTCCCCGCAAAAAGAATCCGCATCAGGCCTCTACTTTTTCCTCGTACCCGCTGAGGAGGCGCTGCTTTTTCTTCGCGTCGATCCTGTCGATGAAAAGGATCCCGTTCAGGTGGTCGAACTCGTGCTGTATCACCCGGGCAAGGTAGCCGTCAACGGAGAGAGTGAACGGCTTGGCCTTGAGGTTCCAGGCCTGCACGCGCACCGACGACGGCCGTATCACGTCCGTGTACAGACCGGGGATGCTGAGACACCCTTCCTCAAAAGGCTCGATTTCAATGGATGTTTCCAGAATGTCGGGATTGATGAAGACGCGGGGCGAGTCGCCCGACACCCTGGTGATGAAGAGCCGAAAGAGCCGTCCCACCTGAACCCCGGCAAGCCCCACGCCCTTCCCGCGATCCATTGCATCGAACATCTCTTCCACGAGCGTCTGTATGTCGCCGTTGATGTCAGGAACAACGACGGAATGCCTGTTCAATATCGGATCACCCAGCTTGATGATGCTCAGCATCTCTGCACCTATTTCTCTTTCACTCTGATAATAATAGTAGCGAAATCATTGGAACGCGCCAAGTCGACGCGCTCCTCCGACTCACACTCCAGCCTGCCAGCCTTTATTTCCCGTTACAACAGCGCCTGCGGATCGACGTCCACTTCCACATGGACGCCGGAAGGAGCGCGGTACTCCTCCAGCGCCGCACTCACCCGCGCGTGCGCTTCGGAGAAGCATGTGGTCCGGATGATCGCCTGGTAGCGGTAGCTCCCCGAGATGCGTGCCAGGGGGCATTCCGCGGGACCGAGCACTTCCGCGACTCCCCCCGCTACCCGCTCCTCTACCGCGCGGGCGAGCGCGGCGCCCGCCTCTGCCGCCTTTTGCCGGTCCCTTCCGCGCACCACCAGTCGTATGAGCCTGCTGAAGGGGGGGAATCCGAGCTCACGCCGGACGTCAAGCTCCGCGGCATAGAACTGCTCCAGCCTGCCCGACTGGGCCATGACAATAGCGGCGGCGCCCGGTCGGAAAGTCTGGATGAGAACCCGGCCGTCAGGCACGGACCGGCCCGCCCTGCCCGACACCTGCACGAGCAGGCTGAAGGTCCGTTCCGCGGCTCGGAAATCCGGAAGCTGAAAGCCGGTATCAGCGTTTACAATGCCCACGAGCTTCACGCCCGGAAAGTTCAGGCCCTTAGCAACCATCTGCGTGCCGATGAGAACGTGGATTTTACCGGCACGGAAATCAGAAAGCGCCTGGCGAAGCACCTTTTTTTTCTTCACCGCATCGGTGTCGATCCGCTGAGCCACAAGGCGTGGAAATCGCTGGCGCAGCTCCTCCTCAATGCCTTCCGTGCCATAGCCGGAATACCCCACGTCAAGGGAGCCGCACTGCGGGCACACGGAAATGGGCGCGGTGGTGAACCCGCAGTAATGGCAGATCATCCGCTGCCGGTCCTTGTGAAACGTTAGGGCGACGGAGCAGTGTTCGCAGGCCATTTCATACCCGCAGGAGCGGCAGTGAAAGAGGTACGAGAAACCGCGCCTGTTCAGGAAAAGGATGACCTGCCGGCCCTCTGCGATCGTCCTTCCCACCTCGTCAAGAAGGCGTCCTGACAGGGGGCCCTGCTGACGCCTCATATCCACCACTTCGATGGAGGGCATGGCGCCCCCGCTGAGACGGTCCGGAAGGCGCAGCTTCGTGATGGTGCCCTCCCCCATGTGGTGCCATGCCTCCAGGGAAGGCGTGGCGCTTCCCATCAGGAGGATCGCTTTTTCCTGGGCAACCCTGTACATCGCCACCTGGCGCGCGTGGTACCGCGGCGTGGTGCCGGACTTGTAGGAGCCTTCGTGCTCCTCGTCGATCACAACCATGCCGAGCCTGGGGAAGGGAGCGAAGATCGCGCTTCGGGCCCCAATGACGACATCAACCCGGCCGTCAAGCACGCGCGCCCATTCTGAAAGCCGCTGGGACGGGGTAAGGGAGGAATGCAGGACCGCCAGCCTGTCCTTGAACATGGCGCGGAATGCGCGGAGCACCTGGTGCGTGAGAGAGATCTCCGGGACAAGGTAGATGACGCCCTTGCCCTGGGCCACGACCGCGTGCGCCACGTGCATGAAGACATCCGTCTTTCCCGAGCCGGTGACCCCGAAGAGATAATACGAGCCCGGCCCCTGCTCCGAAATCAGGCGAATGGCATCCTGCTGCTGCCCGGCAAGCTCGTATCCGCGGTCCTCCTCCTCGGGGGGAAACTCCTCGGCTTCCGTTTCCCTGCGCCCTGCCGGGATCATTGCGGACAAGGCCTCGCCGAGGGAGCACATGTACATGCGCGCCATCCACCGTGCCAAGGAAAGCACGCTTTCGTTGAAGAGCGGCCGTGAATCGATGACCCGTTTTACCTCGCGGATCTCGGCCACGCCGTCAGGAGGCGCCTGGCGCTCCGCGACAATAAGGCCGGTGAGCGTCCGCGCGCCGAACTGCGCCGAAACCCTGTAGCCCACGCCTGCCGGGCTGCCTTGCGGCAGGCTGTAGGTGAACACCTTGCGAACAGGGAGATTGAAAGCCAGCTCGACGAATCTGTTCACAGCGGTTTTTTGTCAGCGCCTCGGTATTGAGCGCTCATTCTGGGAGAAGGTTTTTCAGCAGCTTCAGGTCATCCCAGACCGGCTTCCGCAGGGACGCCTTGTCCCTGAGCACGGCGCTGGGATGATACGTGACGACCACGGGGATCTCCTTCCACCGGTGCACCTTGCCGCGCAGCCCGGATATGCTCATTGTCGTCCCCAAAAGAGTATGCGCGGCGATCCTCCCTAGGCAGCAGATCATCCGGGGCCGCACAGCGGCGATCTGCGCCTCCAGATACGGCAGGCATGCGGCAATCTCGTCAGGGTGGGGCTCCCTGTTCTGGGGAGGACGGCATTTCACGCAATTAGCTATGAAACACTGCGCGCGAGTGAGTCCTATGGGCGGCAGCCACGTGTCCAGGTACTGGCCTGCTGCGCCGACAAAAGGACGTCCTGAGGCGTCTTCATCAGCTCCCGGTCCTTCCCCAATGAAGAGAACGGGAGGATCAAGGGGACCTTCCCCGGGGACCGTCATGGTCCGGTTGAGCGAGAGCCCGCATTTCACGCATGCCGTGATTTCCGATGCAATTGCCGCCAGGGAGCCTGCGCGATCGGCAGGCTGGATGCCGGTAGGCGCAATGCGCCCGGCAGGCCGCGCCGGCGCCGCAATGGTTTCATCAATATCCAGATCCGGATGCTCGCGGGAGAATCCCGTTGCCAGCCAGTCCTCCAGCAGATACAGCTTCTTCCACAAGGCCTTCGGCGTGTTCGGCGTCATAGACAACCCTTTCTAGAAACAACCCCCGGGCGGGAGCGGTGCCGCCCGCGTTGGACCGGGAACCGGCATCCATGATGAGGCGCAGCTCCCTGGCGCCGAGTCCCTGCTCCTCCAGCAAAAAAAAAGTGCCCATGATGGTCCGCACCATCTTCCACAAGAATGACGAAGCCGCGATCGTGTACACGAGCGTGTCCCCCGCGCGGTGGAACACCGACGCATCCACGCGTCGGATCTTGGACCGGTTCGTATCGCCTTCCGCGGAAAAACAGGTAAAATCGTGCTCTCCCACGAGCGCCGCCGCCATCTCTGCCAGCCGGGCGACATCGAGTGAACGGCGCACCCAGTGCCGATAGTGGCGCAGGTGGGGCAGGAGCACGGGTCCGCACACGGTATAGTAGCGATACACCCGCAGGAAGGCCGACTTTCGCGCGTGAAAATCCGGCTCCACCACCTGGCTTTCCAGGACCCGCACGTCAAGCGGGAGATAGGCATTGACAGCGTCGCGAAACCGGTCCGGCGCTATGGAGTCGATATCGGACCGGAAGTTCGCCACCTGGCCGATGGCATGCACGCCGGAATCGGTCCTGCCCGCGGCAAGGAGGTGCACCGGATGCCCATGCATGCGGGCAAGCCCCTCCTGCATCACCCCCTGCACCGTCCTGCCGCTCTTCTGCAGCTGCCAGCCCAGGAAATCCGTGCCATCGTAGGCGATGGTGAGCTTTATATTGCGTTCCGCCATGTCGATGCCCCATGCACGATGCGGTCTACGGCGCTTCCGTAGAGTCGCCGTCAGCCGCGGCTTCCGGCTGCAGCTGCTGGATCTCCTGGCCCATCTGTTCGTAGACTTCCTTGGCGTTGTCGAGGATGGCCGTTGGCCTGTTTTTGGATGATTTTCCCACGCCGAATATCTTGGCCATCATGCGCCGGGCATACCGAAGGCTGGCGACGCGTTTTTCACTGTCCGCCGTGGATCCGTACTTGAAGTCCAGGTATGCCGCGAGGTAGATCACCCCATAGTAGCCATAGTTCTTGTCCAGGTCGGGCCCAAAAGCGAGAGCGGCGTCGAACGGTTCCTGGCCCGCGCCTTCCCGCTCCAGCGCGAGCTGGTAATAGAAGTGCGCCTTGCGGTAGAAAAGCAGCGCCAGATGATCCCAGTTCTCGCCGGGCTCCGCCTTGTGCAGGTCCGTGAGAAGCCATGCCGCGCGGAGCGCCGAGAGACCGGCCTTGAACGTAGGGTTGGCCTTCTTGTCGTAGAAGTCGTAGCATATGACGGCCAGAAAATAGCTGGCCATGCCTTCGTGAAGGGTCCGCGGCGATGTGAAATCAAGCGGGGGCAGGATGATTGACACGCTTTCGTGCCGCTCGTCCGCGTTCACCTCCGCCTTCTTCACGCTGTTATCGGGAAGCGCGTTGAAATCCTGCGGTAAAGCGGCGAAGTAGCAGACAGGGCAGACTGTGACGGGATACATGAGGGGCCTGACGTCTCCATACTTCTTCGAGGGATCGTAGAGCCTGCGCAGCTCCTTGGTGAGGTTGCCGGCGATCAGCCTGCCGCCACCGGAGAGCAGGTCTTCGCGGAAGAACTTCGCGTCGCACACGGGACATACGGTCTGCTTCTTCTCGAAAAACGTGAGCTTCTGGCCTTCCGTCATGCGGATGCTCCCTCGATGATCACCACGGCGAGGGCATTGTCGCGTTCATGGGACAGGGAGCAGACAAGCCTGCTCCCGCCGAAATCCTTGAACGCAGCCTCCGCGGCGCCGGTGAGCATCATGAATGGCTTGCCGTGGGAATCATTGAGAACGGCGATTTCCCTCAGAGCGAAATGGCGGAGGCCCGAGCCGATGGCTTTGCCGAATGCTTCCTTGGCCGCGAACCGAGCCGCCAGGGAGAGGATGCCGACCTCGCCCCTCGGCAGCGCGCTGGCCAGCTCCTCGGGGTGGAAGAACCGATCGTACAGCCCCTCGATGTGCCGCCACCTGCGGATCCTTTCCACGTGCACAACGTCGATGCCTACGCCGAGTATCACGATTCTCCGCCTCCTAGGTCCCCGAGGCCACGAAGTCCACCGTAACCTCCTTGGGCGACCAGTCGAGCACGGTGACGCTCGATGTGGTCTGCGGCCGTGGGTGCAGCGTGTACTCTCCGGCGCGTTTCACGCCGGAAAGGTCGACCAGGAGCCGCACCTGGTCAGGCCGCACGCCGTCGACGACGAGCTGGGTGCCCTGGATCTGCACGCTCCCCGGTTCAGGGATGGACTTCATCGCAAGATGCGGAGAAAGATCAAAGCCTTCGATCGCCACCCCGTTGAACGTCCGCGCCACGACTGATTCCTGGATCGTGGCGCGGAAATCCGCGGAAGAGTCGCCCGCGATCTGCACAAGCGTATTGGGAAGCTCGATCTTCACCTTGGACGCGAAGCTCCCCGTGCGGCCCGTAAGGTCGATTTCCTCCGTGGAAAGCGCCGCGACTCCCTGCACCCTGCTGCGGGCCCCGCGGATGATGACGCTCTGCGGCGCCACCACGGATTGCACAAGCTCGTACCCGTACGCCGGCGCTCCCCGCAGGTCCGGAGTCAGGGTGACCCTCTTCTCCGTGAGAGGCTCCAGCGTGAAGGTGATTTCCTGCGGGTCCACCCTGATCTCCAGCGGCTCCACGTTCTGGGCCGTGCCCTTGCGGCTTACCTTCACCTCGGCCTGGTAGACGCCCGCCGTGTGGTGGCTCTCCAGGTTCACCGCTGCCTCGACGTCCTCCTCCAGGATCGGAAAGATGGCGTCCCCGGCGCCGCGCAGGGTAATGCGCACTGTTTTGGGGAACGAAGAGGCCACCGCGAGGCCCGAGGGCGTGTTCACGTCCAGCGGCACGCTGAAGAACCTCTCCGTGAGCGTCGTGACCCTGTGGAAGAGCAGCAGGATGACGGCGGCTGTGAGACAGATCACCTTCACCGGCAGGTCGGCCAGCAGGACGCGCGTAAACCGCCGCGCGTTCATCTCCCCTCCTCCGCGCGGCGCTCGACACGGAGCAGGCTCTTCAAGCCGGCTTCCACCTCCGCGAGGGTGAGGTTGTAGCGGATGTTGCCGTCGTGCGCCAGGGAGACCGCCCCGTTCTCCTCCGAGACTACAACGACCAGCGCGTCGGTCTCCTCCGCCAGTCCCAGCGCCGCGCGGTGGCGCGCCCCGAAGGCGCTCTCCACGTCCTCCCGCTCCGACAGGGGCAGGAAGCATCCCGCCGCGACGATACGGTCCCCCTCCACGATCATTGCGCCATCATGCAGCGGCGTGCCCTCGAAGAAAATGGTGCTGATGAGGTTGGTCGAGATCTCCGCGTTCAGGGGAGTGCCGGTCTGGATAATGTTCTTCACTCCGACCCGGCGTGGAAATACGATGAGCGCTCCGCGGCGGCGCGTGGAGAGAAGCTCGACGGCGCTCATGAGGACTTCCAGCCGGGGCGTGCCGGACCTGCCCCCTATGCGGAACCATTCCCGGCTGCCGATCTGCGTGAAAATCTTGCGCAGCTCGGGCTGGAAGATGATGGCAATGGCGATGACGAGACCCGGCACGAGCACGTTCAGGATCCAGAGCAGCGTGGTGAGTTGCAGGAAGAAGGAGACCGCGTAGATGAGGACCATCACCACGGTGCCCTTGATAAGCTGCACCGCCCGGGTCTGCACCAGGATCTGCCAGCTCTTGTACAGGAGGTAGGCGAGCATGAGCACGTCCAGGCCGGGGCGGATGACCTCGTGGACAACCCAGGTATTCAGCAGCTGGTCCATGGGGCTCCTACGCCCCGATCCGACGGACAGAGTCGATGATCTTCACCATCTGCACGGCGTCCGCCACGTCATGCACGCGGATGATGTTCGCGCCGTTGAGGATGGCGAGCGTGTTGGCGGTGACGGTTCCGATAAGCCTCTTTTCCACGGGACGGTCGAGTATCTCCCCAATGAAACCCTTGCGGGAAAGCCCCACGAGAATGGGAAAGGAGAGCGACTTCAGGGAGGCAAGCTCCTTGATGATGCGCAGGTTGTCCTGGATCCGTTTGCCGAACCCTATTCCCGGATCGATGATGATCATCTCCGGAGCGATGCCCGCCCCGATCGCGGCGGCGATGGAGGGCTGCAGCTCGCGGAGGATCTCGCTGATCGTGTTCTTGTAATAGGGGTTCTTCTGCATCGTCTTGGGCGCGCCGCGCATGTGCATGAGCACGATCGGAACCTTGCGCCGCGCCACCAGGCGCGCAAGCTCATCATTATGCCTCAGGCCCGAGATGTCGTTGATGATGTCCGCGCCCGCGTCCAGGGCCCTTTCGGCCACGTCCTTCTTGCGCGTATCAACGGAGATGATGATTTCCGATTCGCCGCGCAGCGTCTGGATCACCGGAATCACGCGGCGTATTTCCTCGTCCCGCGGAACCGATTCCGAACCCGGTCGCGAGGATTCTCCGCCAACGTCGATGATGTCCACGCCCGCTTCGATCATCTCGTGAGCCGTTCTCAGCGCATCCTTGATCGTTGTTGTCCTGCTGGAAGGGTAGAAGGAATCAGGGGTGCAGTTGAGGATTCCCATCACGTATGTCTTGTGCGCGAAATCAAGGGTCCTGCCGCCCCACGACATGACCCTGTTCGCGCTTGTCGTGCACGCCGCGATCTCCGCTCCCACCTCGTCAAGGCCGTAGGGCTCGCCCTTGAGGCGCGCGGCCAGCAGCCGGAGCGTGTTGCGGCTGCCAGAGATGATCACGTCGGTTTCCCGCACGGTGTACTCGTGCGCCTCCTTGCGCATGGCGATTCCACCGCCCAGCGTCTCCAGGTACGACTTCATCAGGTTCGCGGCCCTCGTATCCACGTTTTCCAGCTTGATCGTGCAATAGAGGAACGTGTCGGCGATCTTTGTGATGTCCTCCGAGGAAATGTCGATCTCGCTCAGGTGTCGCCGTAGGTCATCCGCCGATGTGATATCGATGGGATGAGCATTCGTCTCGGATGACCTGAGAAAGAGTGAAGCCACGAACGAGATTCTAACAACTGCCTTCCAGAAGCGTCAAGCCAGGATGCGCTCAGGTTCAGGAGGTGAGCAGGGCGCGGGGCCTGGCTATTGCGAAAAGACGATGTCAATGAGCCGGTTCAGGTAGAGAAGGAGCAGCTCCTTCTTGCGCGCATCCGGAATGGAAAGGCCGGTCTGAGCCGCGGTTCCCGCTGCCGTTGCCGCCGGTGCCGCGGCGGCAGTCGTGGTTCCCGTTGCCGCGGGTGCGGCCGCTCCAGCGGCGGCCGGCGCCGTGCCGCCCGCGGCTGGCGCGGCGGTGGCAGCGGGAGCGGGCGCTAGGAGCTGCTGCAAATCGGCCGGGCTGAGGACGTCCTTTGCCGATGCAAGGAAGGTCGTGTAGGTCAGCCGGGCGTTGGCCAGTCGGGAGAAATTGATCGATCCCTTCTGATCCAGAAGGCTTGGAGTCACCGTGCCGCTTACCGTGATCGATTCGTTTTTGCCCTCCACGGTTATGGCGCGCGAACCCTGCACCTGTGCCGTACCGTCCGGGTTGACGGCCGTGACAACGACGGGGATCTGGGTCTTCAGGCTGAGGCTGTCCTTGCCCGTGGCGCTCTGCGTGCCGCCCGTGCGCACCTGGGGCAGAAATGAGAAGAGGTTTCCGGAATCGCCTCCGGAAAACTCGAGGGTAAGATTCTTGGAATCGTTGCTTGAGGAGGAGAATGAGAGCGAGGAGGAGGCGTCGATCTGCACGACCAGGGCATCGCCCGCTGCCAAGCCTCTGCCGCCGGACAGATATCCCTTGAAATCAGGGGACCACAGGCTCTCCCCCCCCGCCGGCATAAGCGCGGCAAGGAGGAGAAAAGGCATGACGATCCGCACAGCTTTCACCGATCGCTCCTCAGCCGGGAGGCCGGCCTACCGCAGCTTCTTCTTATGCCGGTTGGCCCTCAGCTTCTTTTTCCTTTTGTGCGTGGCAATCTTGTGTCGTTTTCTTTTCCTACCGCAGGGCACAGTGCCTACTCCTTTCGGTTATTGCATCGCGCGGGACGCGCAGCTGCCAGAGAAATACAATGCGTTTTTCCCCGCTGATGGTCAAGTGCTCATGCCAGCGATGCGCAGGCAATGAATGCCTCGATCCGGGCGCGCACCGCCGAGGGCTGGTCCGGGTTCATCCAAACGACATCCGGTACGCGGCGGAAGAAGGTGAGCTGCCTCTTGGCGTACCTGCGCGTGTCCCGCGCGATCCTGTCGCGCACCTCGGCCAGGGTTTCGCAGCCCACTCTCATGTCCAGCAGCTCCCGGTACCCGATCCCCCTCATGCCGGGATCCGACGGGCCGTACCCCATTGCAAGGAGCCCTTTCACCTCGTCCACAAGCCCTGCGGCGAACATGGCGCGCACCCGGGCATCGATCCTGCGGTACACCTCTTCCCGCGGCCGTTCCAGGCCGATGACCAGGAATCGCATGTCCGTCCTCGGCGAGCGCGGCCAGCGGAAGGAGAAAAGCGACCTGCCGGTGGTCTGGATCACCTCAAGAGCGCGCATGACCCTATAGCGGTCATTGCGCTGGATCCGCGCGGCAGCCTGAGGATCGCGTTCCTCCAGCATGCGGTACAGCGCCTCGCGTCCCTGCTGGCGCTCCATGAGGCGAAGCCTTTCGCGTGTCATTGAATCGACGGGCGGCGCCTCGGGAAGGCCATAAAGGAGACTGGTGATATAGAACGCCGTGCCGCCTGCAATGAGGGGGATTCTCCCCCTCCCCCATACAGCCGGAACAAGTGCCTCGGCCTCCGTCACGAACCTGCCCGCGCTGAACTGTTCCGATGGATCCGCCACATCAACAAGGTGGTACGGGATCGAGGCACGATCAGCCGCGGAAGGTTTTGCCGTTCCCACTTCCATGTGCCTATACACCTGCAGGGAATCAGCGCTAATGACCTCGAAACGTGAATCCAAGAGGGAAAGAAGAAGCTCCGACTTGCCAACAGCGGTCGGACCGAAAAGCACGATGACGGGGACCGGGTGCTCAGGCTTCCGGGTGGCGATACCTGACCTTCTGCGTGAGTATCTGCTTCAGCGCCGTGGAGACGATCTTTCCGTGGTTCGCCTCCAGCTCGTCGTCTCCCGCGAGGTTGATCTGGATGCTGCGCTTCATTGCGGCGCAGGTCATTTCATAGATATTGCCCTGGAAGCTTTCCAGGAGATCCAAAGGAAGCACCATAGTAAGGGAAGGATAGCTCTTTTTGGGGCAACGATCAAGTCCGGATAAGCCTAAACGGCGCCGGGCATTTCCGACGCGCGGTCAACGATCTCCCGAGTCACGTCCTCCTGGTTCAACGCCTCGGCATCTACCACCAGCGCCGCGAAATCGTAAAGGTCCACGTCGTAGCCGTACAGACGCGCGTACCGGTTGTGATCGCGCCGGTCGCGCGCCTCGGTCTCCCGCAGGGCGAGGCTGAGGTCCTTCCCTTCACGCCACGCTATCCGGGCCGCCCTGGCCTCGACCGAGGCGCGGAGATAGACGGTGAATGCCGTGTCGCGCAACAGCCAGATCGCAAGCCGCGAACCCAGCACGCATCCCCCCTCCCGGGCAAGCTGCACCTGCATGCGGTCAATGGTGAGGTCGTACTGGGAGTCCGACTCCGCCTTTTCGCAAATCTCGTCGAAGCTCATGCCGCGATCACGGGCCAGGTCCTTGAACGTGTAGTTCACCACGCGCAGCCCCAGCCGGGCGGCAACAAGGCGCGAGACCGTGGTGTTCCCGCACCCGCTCTTGCCCGAGATGGCGATGCGAAGCCCCGGGGGCCACTTTTCCCGGCTCGCGTCATTCGACATTGCGCAGCTGCTCCCGGATCTTTTCCAGGCTGTCCTTCACCGCGATCACCGCCCGGTCGATCTCCAACATCATGCTCTTGGAACCTATGGTGTTGATTTCCCTGCCCAGCTCCTGGCAGATGAAATCGAGCTTTTTTCCCTGCGGCCCCGTTCTGCCCAGCGCATCGTCCAGGCTCTCCAGGTGGGCTTTCATGCGCTGCACCTCTTCGTTGACATCGCTGCGCATGAGCTGAACCGCGGTTTCCGAGAGAATACGCGATTCATCGATGCCGTCGCCAAGAAGCTCTCGAAATCTCTCCCGCAGGCCTTCCTTGATCTTGGCCTCGATCTCGGGAACGTGCGCCTCGATTGCGGCCATGCTGGCGTGAATGTCAGAAGCGCACCTGCGGATGTCCTGCTCGGTCTTGCCGCCTTCCACTGCTCGCGACGAATCGAATTCCTTGAAGACCTTTTCCAGCAGCGGAGTGACAAGCTCCCACAGCGCTTCCGGATCCTTGCGGCTGACTGATTTCAAGACCCCTTCCAGCCCGATGAGATGAGAAAGTCCGGGGCGCTCTCGAATCCCCGCCAGGCGGCGCAGCTCCTCCAGCGCGGCCGAGTACGTGCGCACGCGAGCGTGGTCCACAACCACGTCGCTTGCATCCTCCAGCTCCGTGAGGGAAAGGTAGAACTCGACCTTGCCCCTCTGGATGCGCGCGGAAAGGAATTCACGCACCCGGGGCTCCAGCTGCTTGATGCTGTAGGGGAGGTTGATGAGAAGCTCGAGATAGCGGTTGTTGTAGGAGCGTATCTCCAGCACCATCTGCACGCTGCTGTCGCGATGCTCGCCGTGGCCGAAGCCCGTCATGCTTGTCATGCGGATCCCCCGAGCTGATGGAACAGCTCCTGACCGATCTTCCAGTTGTCCCCTGCGCCCATGGTGAGGAAAAGATCGCCCGGCTTCAGCTCCGAGACAAGCAGCGGGACCGCGTCCATGGGCTCCTCGATATATGTCACCCGGGAATGGTGCAGGGAGACCTCGCGATAGAGGTCCCTGCCCGTGATGCCGCCCTCGTTCTTCTCCCGCGCCGAGGCATAGATCTTGTTGATCAGGACCCTGTCCGCGAAACCAAAACACTGTCCGAACTCGGGGAGCAGCGCCTTGGTGCGTGAATAGGTGTGGGACATGAAGTCGACGATAAGCCGCCGGTCGGGGTGGAAATGACGGATCCCCTCGAGCGTCTTCCGTATTGCGGTTGGATGGTGCGCGTAATCGTCCATGATGAGAATGCCGCCCGCTTCCCCGACGATCTCGCTCCTTCTCCTGCACCCGGTGAACGAGGAGAGCGCGCGCGCGATGCCCTGCATGTCCACGTCGTCGTTCCCGCGCTCCTGCTTCCATATTTGGCTGCACAGCGCGATGGCCGCGGCGGCGTTTAGAACAGTATGATCACCCGGAACCTTCAGGCTGAAGCAGGTTTCCCCGGCTGCAAGGGTGAAGTCCGTGCGACCCTTGCCCAGTTCTTCCCGGACTATTCGATACTCCCCCTCCGCCTCCCTGCCATAGGGGATCATGACCAGATCGTCTCGACGCGCCTGTATGCGCATTGCCGCATCCCTTGCCCCGGCATCGTCGCGACAATAGATGACGGTGCCGCCGCGCGGAAGGCGCGTGCCGTATTCTGTGAACGCGGTGAGCATGTCCTCCAAATCGCGGTAATAGTCCAGATGGTCCGGCTCGATGCTCGTGATCACGATCCGAGCAGGATGGAAATACAAGAAGTGCCTGCGAAGCTCGCAGGTTTCAGCCACCAGGTATCGATCGCCTTGCACGAGGGTGGATCGGCCTCCGAAAACAGGGACCTCGGCGCCCACGATGACCGTTGCTGGAAAACCCCACTCCTTCAGGATTGCCCCGCACAGCGCCGTGGTCGTGGATTTCCCGTGCACGCCGCTGATGCCGCTCGAATCCGACGTCGCGGAGAGCATGCCCAGCGCCTCGGGATAGATGGCCGTGGCAATTCCCTGCTGAGCCGCGGCGAGAAGCTCGGGGTTCTCCTCTTTCCGGTATGCGGCCGAGTGGATGACGAGCTGCGTGTCGGGGGGAAGGTTCTCCGCGTCGAACCCTTCCCGATAGCCGATGGAGAGGCGTTGAAGAACGGCGTCGGTATAGAATTTCTCAGCGGTGTCTGAGCCGGTGAGCCGGGCTCCGCGTGCCAGAAGAACCTCGGCAAGCGCTGCCATGCCCGTGCCCTTGATGCCCACCAGATGCACGCGGAAGCCCGCAAGGGATCGCGGAAAACGGAGCGGCTCAGAGCCGTGAGCCTTGTCCGAACTGCGGCGCATCAGCGTGATGAAGCTCCTTCTGAAAAAATAGGGCTGGAAACACGCTGAAAAGGAACGTGTCCCCAGCCCTCTATCTCCTAGGGGAATCGAACCCCTGTTGCCGGGATGAAAACCCAGTGTCCTAACCTCTAGACGAAGGAGACACGCGCGGGTGCTCCGAGGGCGAATTTTACCTCAAAGCCCTGTAATCTGGTCACGTATAGCCTCCCGGACCGACTTTTGTCAAGGGAGGTGACGGAGACGGGCATTTCATTGTAGGATGCGCTCAGATCACGCAAGGAGGCGGTATGGCAAAGGTCAGTTGGAACCGGACCTGGAGCATAAAAATGCGCAAGAAAAGCCGGGGCAAAAAAGGCAAGAACAGGACCAAGAAGAAGTAGCTTCTTCCTGGTCGCAGGCTCGCGTTTTCAAGCGGCGGCCGTGTGTAGCGGTGCTGCCGCTTGGAATGCAGCGGGATGCGGGGAAAAAGCGTATTGGCGCGTATCGATCCCCCAAAAAAGTTTTTTTGCTTGACAACCCACAACTGGCCTATTACGATGTTCCTGAACAAAAACTCTCAATTTCACAATACAAGGGGGAAAAAATGAAGCGAACTCTCGGTCTCTTGGTCGTCCTGGCTGCAGTGCTTCTGATTGCTGGCTGTTCTCTCGAAAAAACCTACTATTACGCGGTATCAGTAGGCAGCGGATATGGGTTTTGCGAAGAGGTCACGACAAATGACAGCAACGTACAGGATTCCCTCACAACTGAGGGCTTCACCGCGGGAACATGCGCCAGCCAAGGCTATTCCGGCACCTACTGTGAGTTTACCGGCACTTCAACCGGTGGCAAGACTTACACGATCGATGAGTACTTCGAAGGCACGTACTATACATCGAGCGTCATCGCACAAGCTTGCACAACGGCCGGTGGAACGGTAAAGCAGTAAGCTTCTTGTTCGGCGGTAGAGAGACACCCGCCTGGGTCATCCCGGGCGGATGTCCATGTTTTCCATTCTTCATTCAAGCCTGATTTACCGCAAAATCCGAGCATGCGCACGTTTCCTGTATTGATTCTTTTACTCAATGCTGCCCTTATCTTCGGGATCGAAGCGACGCATGCTGTGTCCAGCTCCTTGCCCGCCGATCTAGATGCTTCTTTCCAAGCTTTCCTGGATGCCCGCGCTGCTGACAAGGACGCTGCCTGCAACAAATTTCTTGAAGCCTATGTGCCCTATCTGCGCTCTGGAGCTGATGCCCCACGGACCGATGCGGCCATTGCCGGGTATCTCTCTTTCGAGAGCCTGTCGAATCTGGTTGCCCGCTTGGCGATTGACGGCATATTCTCGCCTCTTCAGGAAGCATGCGTTTCGCGTCTTGATTCTTCCGGTTTGAAGGGATTCCTCGCTGATTACGCCTATTCAGCGAAAGCGCTCTACAGCGGCCTCAAGCTTCTTTCAGAAAAGAAGGTGCATGACCTGTCGGATTGGAGGAGCATTGCGCGCTGCTTGTACGCGGGATGGCGCTACTTCCCTTCAGCTCTTTACGCTGACCAGCTTCAGGCCGCCCTCTGGAAGTCGAAAGACAAGCAAGGCCTGTTCGAGTTCAAGGCATATCGCTACTTTGATGAATCAGGTCCGAACCCCTTCCGTTACGCTGGTTTGTTTCTCTCATGGCTTTTCCTGCCTGAAAGGAAGCGATTCTCAGAAGAAATGGCTTCTGTCAAGGAAACTATCAAGAAGGATATCCTTAGGACCTCGCCGGGCGTGATGAGTATGCCTGGTTTCGGCGGAGAGCTTTTTTACACGACAAAGGGGAAAGCGCAGCAGCTCGCGTTTCAGGACAAGAGTTCACAATTGCATGGGAAACGAGCCGTGTTTGTGTTCTTCCAGACCACATGTTCCTACTGCATCGAAGAGCTGCAAGCCTTGGGCCGGATTGTTCCCCAGTATCAAGAAAAGAGCAAAGGACAGTTGGTCATTATCGGCCTGAAAATAGCGAACGGTCTGCCGGCCAGTATTGGCGCGCTCCAGCCGCTGGAGAAGCGATTGAACCTGCCATTCCCCCTTATTGAAAACGATGAGAGCAAAATTGTCCAAGCCTATAATGTGAAATCCGTTCCTCTAATGATCTTCTTCGACGAGCGCGGCACTCCCCTCTGGACGCTCGCATTTCGCGGCCAGGGGCATCTTGAAGAAAAACTATCCTGGTTCATGGATGATTTTCTCTCGGAGGTAGGCCAAGGCAATCTCCCTTTTTCGGTCCCCTCGGGATCGGAATCGCGGCAGCCCATATCTGTTCAGCTTGTCATGGACTTCTACTCTCTTTCAGAAACGAATGGCGATAAAAAGTTCCTGGAGGAAACCCTACCTGGTCTCCAGAAGAAGTATGGAGTTGGAATTTCCATTACCTCGCACAACGCAACCACCCGATCATCTCAAGCGATTCTCAACAACAGGCTGATGGCTCTCCACTCTCCACTGGAGACATTTCCTATCGCGATTCTTGGCGGGATTGTGCTCCAGGGCATCCCTGAAATTGAGCGGGAGATTCCGGGAATCATGGCCGATGCAGCTCGCCGCGGAAATGGCAGCTCCCGAAGTCATGCCAGTGAATGAGCTTTTGCATCTCCTGTTGATTTTGACAGTCGTGCCGGTGGCAATCCTCGCCTGCTGCACTCCCAGCACAGCAGCGCGAATCAGAATGGGCGCATGCTTTTCTGCAATTTTAAAAAGAAGGAGAAAAAAATGAAGCGTTTCCAGTTTCTTCTCTCACTCATGCTTACGCTGACAGTTGCTGTGGCCGGATGGGGCCAGTCACCCAAGGTCTTGAAGGTCGCGATCCTGGCGCCTCTTTCGGGCGCGGTGCCGGATGCCGGTGTCGAGTCTCGCGACGGAGCCTTGCTTGCGATCGACGAATGGAACGCCACGGGCGGGGTTCTTGGCATGAAAATCATGCCCATCGTGAAAGACGGCGGGTGCGCCCGCGAGGTCGCCATTGCTGCGGCGAACGATGTCATCAACTCGGACAAGGTTCACTACATCATCGGGGAGGTGTGCTCACGGGCATCCCTGGCTATAGCCGAGATCGCCACCGCGTCGAAGGTGATCCAGATCAGTCCGCTTTCTACTGAGCTGCTGGTGACAGTTGACGACAGCGGGGCGACGAGGCCGTACACTTTCCGCGCCTGTTTCATCGACCCTTTCCAGGCCAAAGTGGGGGCCTCGTTCGCAGTGAAGAATCTGAAGGCGATGAAAGCCTTCATCATGATCGATCCCAACGATGGGTATGTCCGTGGCATGGCCGCGGGGTTCGAATCCGCCTTTACGCAGCTTGGAGGAACGATCGTAGGGAGGGCAAATTACGACAGCGGGACTATCGATTTCTCTGTGATCCTTTCCAAGGTCAAGATCGCAAGGCCTGACATCATCTACCTCCCCGACTATTACCAGATCGTCAACTATGCCACCAGGCAAGCCAGGCAAATGGGAATCAAGACGCCTTTCATGGGCGGCGATGGATGGGATTCCGCCGATCTCGACAGAAAGGCCTGCGATGGCAGCTATTTCACCAATCATTTCTGGCCAGCGGACTCGAGGCCCGAAGTTCAGCAATTCCTGAAAGTGTATGGCACCCGGTACAAGGACGCTTCAGGCAATCCCGCAGTTCCACACGCTTCCGCAGCACTGGCGTACGACGCCGCAAACGTGTTGCTGCAGGCAATCAAGAACGCCGGCATGGACGACACCGACAAGGTGAAGGCCGCCCTCGAGCGGATCACAGTAAAGGCCGTCAGCGGCACGATCGCCTTTGACGCTCAGCACAACGCCGTGAAAGGAGCTGCGATTCTGCGCGTAATGGGCGGCAATATCGTTTTCGATTCTTTCATCTCTCCCTGAACGAATCTCTACGCGCTTCCAGGGAACAACGGGAGTCTGCTTTTTTAATTCCTTTCGCTGCAGGTCATGAATGAATTGAGCCGCGCCGGAGTCGAACCGGCGACCCACAGCTTAAAAGGCTGTTGCTCTGCCAGCTGAGCTAGCGGCCCAAGTGCGGGGTACTCTAACCGCTTGGGTGTGCTTTGTCAATTCAGACCGTGTTTCAGTACGTGAACTCGATGCTCACCAGCAGATTGTATGCCGGCCTCATCCCCGGCTCGGTCGAAAGCTCGGTGCCATACATCGACAGGTTGAGACGGAATGCGGTGAGATCCATCCCCAGCCCGGCGGAGAAATAACCTTCATTAAATCCGCCGCGCAGGGCAAGAATATCCAGCAGCACGCACTCAACTCCTATTCCAACGTGAAGCACCGGGTTGGTTGCCGTATCGGGATGAGTCAGGAAATCGATGATGTCCTTGTAATCCAGCAGGACCTTGAAATGTGAAATGTAGCTCTCCCACGATCCCAGTCCGGGAGAGAAGAGGATGCCGGCGGAAAGATCGCACGGCACGGTGCCGTACGTCATTGCTGCGGCGCTGCCTGTGCTGAAAGCGGTAAAGGAGGCATAGGCGTTTCTCACCACGGGCGCATACAGGTCCCTGCCCACGATCCCAAAAGAGAACGTCTTGTTCCATGAATACAGGATGCCCGTATCAACTCCGAATCCCACGTCCATGGTGAAAGGCTGCGCCTGGAGGATATCGAGAATCGGAGAGGAAAACAGGGAAAGGAAATCCAGGATGGATTCCGACATCTCCACGCTTCCCTCAGCGAATGCCTTGATGGAGATCCCCAGATCGAGCGTGCTCCGCATGGCCTGGGGAAGAGGGATACGGAACGCGTATCCTCCGACAAAGAGCAGGTCCTCGTTCACGCTCGCGTACATGGTCGGCACGGTGCCCTGGGTGTTGAGCGTGAGCCCCGAGGAATTGAAAAAGCCGAACCCCAGGCCGTCCCCCACGTACCCGAAGGCAAGCGGGCCATTGAGCAGGGCCGATGCGTACAGGCTGGTGAGCAGCTTCTGCACATTCGCATCGGCAATCATGCTCAAGGGGTCTGCCCCCCCCGACATTTTCATCACCAGATCAGCTATGCTGAAGAGGGGACCCGTGAGGTTCGCCGACAGCTCAGTGACGCTGAATTGAGGATCGGCGCTGCGAAACCCCGCGGGATTGGAGAAAAGCGTGGATATGTCATCCGCCAGCGCGGCATGCATTCCTCCCAGCGCCTCGGTGCGAGCGGAAGGAAATTCCAGGCTTTCAAACGTGAGGGGCGCGCCGAAACCGGTCGCGACCGATGCGAATACAAAAAGTCCGATGATCAGCTGGCGAGCTCTTCTTGACACGTTTTCACCCCGGCTCAAATAGCCTGCATGTAGGTATTATAGGAGCTGAGGAATGAATACGCCGGATCGTCCGGCGACATGGCCGTAACGGCTTCCTGCACGAATGCCTTTGCATCGCTCAGCTCACTTTGTTTGTCCGGCGGGATATTGGTGAAATCATAGGTGCCGTCCGGCTGCTGGGCCGCGTCAAGGGCCATGCCAAGACCGCCATAGACGTAATCCATCGTGGTGAGATCCGCCGCGGAAGTTTGAGAAAGAATCGCCGCCGCCGCGATGAGATAGTCGGGGTCCACGCCTGCTGTATCCGTTATGAAACTTGTGATGACGGAAGGATCTCCGCTCGCCGGCAGGCTCACGGCGCCGGAAGCCACCTTCAGTATGAACTCGGGGACTCCGGAGATTTCGATTCCTAGCTGGGCGGCCAAGTATTGGGCCTCTGGGCTTGAGTCATTCTGAATGGCGTCGTAGGCTTCGAGCATCGCGTTTTTGTCGCCGCTGGCAAGCGCGTTCTGCGCATATGTCAGCTTCTCCGCGGCAGACAGACTGGAAGGAGGCCGCTGCAGACCCGCGAGCGGCGTATAGGTGAATATCGCCTCGCAGCCTCCCAGCCCCAGCACGGCCAGCAGGAGGAACGTCACGGCGACCAAAGACGGATGAAGGTGCCTTGTGCTCATGCCAATTTTCCTCCAACATTTCCATAGTCATGATACCATGAAACAGTGAAATGAGGAACCCCTTGGAGGGGGCGCTCCCGCGTGAGAGCCTTGCTACCAGCGGATTGCGACGTCGAGCGTCGCGCCCGAATTGGGCTGGTCTCCCACGTGAGCCCCGAGCTCCTGGGTGAAAAGCGCGAAGTTCAGATCCAGAAAAAGCAGCTTCACCCCCACGCCCATGGTGAGGTAGCCCTGGTTGAGCCCGCCCCTCAAGGAAAAGAGTGAGAGGAGCTGGAGCTCAGCGCCCATATGCAGAAGGGTCCAGATGGAGCTCGTTCCCGACAATGCGCCGATGACGTTGGTCAGGTCCACGCTCAGGGAAGGATCGACGATGTTGTTGAATGATCCCATGTCCGGATGCAGCGCGATTCCAATCATCACGTTCATGGGGATGGTGTATTGGTCCGCAGTTACGAGGGTTCCCGTTGCGGGGAACTCGATCTGCGTCTGCAAAGCGTTTGACACCTCCCCGAAGGAGGCGGTGTCATAGCGGAACGATGTTCCCCCCAGATCCCGAATCGAGATGCCGATGCTGAGCCATCCGATCTCTGCGATCGTTCCGATATCGAGGCCGATTCCCACTCCGTACAGGGCATCCGCGGAGTCAAGGGCTGCGATGATATCCGCGTTTGATACCACGGCCGTCAGCAGGGACAAGGCCACTGAGCTGGTGAGGGGCGCATGAATGCGGATCATGGGGCGCACATCTCCACCGACATGGATCTTGAACCCCAGCACGTCGAAGGGCACGGAAAGGCCGCCGATGAAGCCGATCGTGCCGGTCAGGTCTCCCGACATGCCCAGGAGCGTCGAACCGCTCAGCAGGGAGTCGACGATCACCACGGCGCCGAGCCCAAGCCCGTTGCCCACATACCCAACGCCAAAAGAGGCTCCCGCGCCTATGCCGCCCCGGGTCACCTGGTTGTTTACAAAGCTCAGGATACCCGCCGTGGTATTTGTGCCGGCAATCAGCTGCTGCGCGAGGTTGAACGCCTGGTCGGGACGGGAATACACCCATGCGTTCGCCGTGCTGAGAGTGAACGATCCATTATCACGGGAGTAGCCGGCGGGATTGTAGAAAAAGGAATCATAGCCATGCACATCCGCGACGATGGAGTCGCCCCGGCCCATGACCTCCGGACTCACGGGCACGAAAGGAATCTCCACGTAATCAGTGGCGAAAGCCGAGCCAATGCTGAACAAGGAGATCAGTGCGCCGATGGCAAGCGCTTTCTTCATGACATCGTGCCTCGCGTTCTCATTTACTCACTCACCCCGGAAGCGCAATGCCTGCGCAATCAAACAGTTTTTGCAGATTGGGGAGATTGGCCGCGACATACGGATCCGCGGGCGGATCCGCGCCCGCCGCGTTGTAGGGATCCGGAGTGAGGTTCTGAACGGCCGGATCCGCCGCCGCGGGATCAGTCGAAAGAAGGTAAATCTGGGAGATGATCTGGTCCTCGGTCAACGTGGGAAGGGTCCTGCTGATCTGTTGATAAATGACCGCCATGGTATAGGCGACCGCCGCTTTTTGCGCGATGTCGCCCATGTTCATGCCCGGAGCCACGCCCTCGCCCACGTCAATCTTCCCATTCTTGTTCACATCCACAAGTCCCGCGCCGAGAGCCAGGTATTGGGTATTGGAAAGCAAGAGCGCCTGGACCATAGTGGAAAAAACCGCAGGATCGTTCATGGCGTCGGCGGGAATGATGGAACGCAGGAGGTCCTGTATCGGCGTCCCCGACACCCCGCTCACCACCGTTGTGACAATATTGTTCACGAACTCCCCAGCGTCCGTTGTTTGCAGATTCAGATCGCAGTAGAGGGCTGCCGCCTCCTGTTGGTCCACCGTAGTCACCCCCGCGGAGAGGTAAGAGGTGAGAAGGTAATTCTCGATCGCCTGCGTCGTCGCGGGATCTGCCTTGAGCTTTGCCACGACCGCGGGCGAGTTCAAATCCTGAGCAAGCTTATCAAGTCCTCCCAGCCCCTCGTAGTCGGCCGCCTTTGGCGCGGGAACCGTGTCCATGGCGGAGAACGCATTGAAATCAAAGAAGGCGGAGCATCCCGAGAGAATGAGCAACGCAATAATGAAGAGAGCAGCGACCTTCACTCTCACCATGGGCTACCTCCCAATGGAACTCCGGCGCGAGACAAACGTGCTTCCATATTCGCTTTCTATTATTATAGCTCAAATCGGCTTTGAAAACCAGGGATCAATCGGAATACCCCAGAAACCGGGCCGTACACAACCCGCCGGCAGCCGTGATCAACGCCCGGGCCAGCCTTCCTGAAAAAGCCTCGCTGACAGGCAGATCTTCGACCGCGACCTTCAGATAATTCCCCGAAACTCCCCTGCCGCGTGGGCCGGCACTGTCCTCGAGCAGCACCTCCACCTCCCTGCCGATCCAGCAGCGCGCGTAGGCGGCGGCTTGCGAGCGCGCAAGCGCGGAAAGCTCCCGCGCCCTCTGGTACCTGATCCGCTCAGCAACCACCGGCGTCATGGAGGCAGCGGGAGTGCCGGGCCTTGGAGAAAAGGGAAAAACATGCAGCGCGGAAAACGCGAGAGCCTGGACCAGGCTGCGTGTGGCGGCGAACTCTTCCGCGGTCTCACCCGGAAAGCCGACGATGATGTCCGCGGCGAGAAAAGGGTCCCCTTTGACGGCGCGCAGCAAGGAAACTCCTTCCCTGACCTGGTCGGCGCGATATCGCCGTTTCATGCGGCCGAGCACGCTGTCCGCACCGGACTGCACGGGAACATGGAAGTGGGGGCAGACGCGGGAATGAGAGAGCACGCGGGACAGTTCTTCCGTAAGCGATTCCGGCTCCAGAGAGGAAAGACGGAAGCGCACGCGCGTCGTGGCGTTCAAGAGAAGCCGCAATAGCTCCTGCAGAGAGACCCCGGCCGCGTGGTACGCGGATATATTGACGCCCGTGATGACGATCTCCCGATGGCCCAATGCCTCCAGCTCGACCGCACGCCGCGTCACCTCGATTGCATCGAGGCTTGCGGAGGGGCCGCGGGCCCGTGGGACACGGCAGTAGGAACAACGCGAATCACAGCCATCCTGGATTTTAAGAAATGCGCGGGTATGAAAGCTGTAGTCCTTCACGGTGAAAGCAAAGGGATCCGGCCCTCGTTCCGCCGAAAGCTGAGACTGCAACGCCAGCCCCGCGGGCTCGCCGAGCGTATCCCCAAGGATTTTCGGCAGGTCGAGCAGCCGTGCTTTCTCGGACTGGGGAACCACGACGATGTTCTTCGCCAGCGCGGAGAGGGCCCCGGCCTCCACTTCCGCCGAACATCCGGTGACCACCAGAAGCGATCCAGGGTGGCCGCGGGCAAGCCCTCGGATGAGGGCGCGCGCCTTGTGATCCGCGCGCGCGGTGACGGTGCAGGTGTTGACGATATACGCCTCGGCATCCTCATCCGCCGACACCACGGTGAAACCCTGGCTGCGGAATGAGGAGGCGAAGGCTTCGGTCTCATACTGGTTGAGCTTGCACCCGAATGTGTGAAACCCGATCCTGCGGCCGGCGTTCTTCTTGCCGGTAAGGCCGTTCACGGCGCCTTACCCCTTGAGCTTTTTGTCCACGCTCTCCTTGCCGCGCTGTGCGTCCACAAGGCTGGGGTCCAGCTTGAGGGCGCGCGCGTACGCGTCCGAAGCCCATTGCAAATCGTTGGCAAGCTCGCGCGCATATCCCAGCCGCGCCCACCACAGGGCATTGTTCTGCTCATAGTAGACCGCGGTGGAGATGGCGATGTCCGCGTTCTGGAATTCCTTCAGCCGGATGTAGCACTCGCCCATAAGCCAGTACACGCGCGCGATGCGGTCGCCGTTGGGCCTGAGCGCCACGTACTCCTGAAGGTTCGCCAGAGCGTCATCGATCTTCCCCAGGAACACGTCCGCTTCACCGATGATCTGGATGACACGCGGATCATTGGGATTGATGACCAGCGCTTTCTGGCCCGTTGCCAGCGCGTCGGCATATTGCTGGAGCCGCAGGGAGCTCCATCCCATGACAACGTACGAATCGATATTGTTCGGAGAGACGGCCAGCTCCTGCTGGCAGACCTTGATGGCCTCCGCGAACCTGTTCGCGCGATACAGCTCCAGCGCATCCGGCTTGTCCTGCGGAAACAACGGTACGAGCGCGACGACCGCGAAGAGAAGCGCAGCAGCGGCTGACGCAGGCCTCATTTTTGCTGGCTCCCCTGGCCCGCTTGCGGCGGGGATGGCTTCTGCTGTTGTCCCTGCGCTGCCGGCTGGCCCTGCTGCTGACCTGGGGGCTGCGTGGAGGCGGCCGATTCGCCGGATTTCTGCTGCGGCTGCAGCCCCTGATTTGGCTGCGGCTGCAGCCCCTGTTTCGGCTGAACGCCCTCTTTGCGCGGCGACCCGCCCATGTTGCAGTTGCCATTGAACTTGCAGCCGCTTTCGACGATGAAATCCGGAGTGGTGATGTCGCCGTCGACCTGCGCGGTGGAGAACAGCTCCACGCGGGAATGGCCGAGTATATCGCCCTTGTGCTTTCCCTTCGAGGAAACGACGCCCGCCTCGGTGGTGGCTTCCACGAACGCCTTCTCCCCAATGTACAGCGCGCTTGCGGACTTGATCTCGCCCTTGAACTTCCCCTTGATCATGAGGGGCTTCTTGAAGGTCAGGAAGCCCTCGAAATCGATGTCTTCGGCCAGGATCGTGTCGATCTCGTGCTCGTCAATGTCCTTGATGCGTACTTCCGCCATGGGTCTCTCCGTTTCGGCTAAGACTACAAATCACCGCCGGGCCTGTCAACCATCATCTGCCCCTCGTCGATTGCGGCCATCACGGCCCGCAGGGATTTCTCCAGCCGGGCCCGCATATCGCGCGTATAGGGATTGTAGCGCTGCAGGTCGAGGAAGAGCTGCAGGGGGTCATTGCACGTCTGCTCGACGATTTCCAGCAGCTTGTTGTAGCCTACCGTGCCGATGGGAGACGGGCGCACCCCGAGGTCGGAAAGCACCCGGCCGATGTAATGCGCGACACCCTGCGTGAACGCCGCTTCGCGGTCGTGCTCTGCCGGGGACATGATGGTGACGGCAAGCCCCAGCGAGGAAAAGAACCCGCGCCAGCGCTCCAGCTCCCGCGCTGCAATGCGAACCGGGCAGAGGATCATGGGCAGGCCGGACACTCCGCCATGGGCCGAATCAGGGCCAAACATCGGGTGCGTTCCCAGGAGCGTTGCGGTGGCGGGCAGATGTCGGCGCATCAGGCCGACGGGGTGCACCTTCACGGAGCAGGTATCCATGACCACGGCGTCCCGGGAAAGCCTTTCCCGTATGCGAGGCAGCACCTCCTGCATCGCGGATATGGCGACGCACAAGAAAACCGCTTCCTGCGAAAGCAGCTCCTCCTCCCCCACCCTCCTCACGCCGGGCGGCGTGGCGCGATCCGCTGATCGGGAGTACGCGCAGACGGGAACGGAGCGCGCGAGCAGCTCTGCCCAGAACGAGCCGAACCTTCCCAGGCCATAAACGCCGACTGTCATGAGCGCGATTATTGCAGTTTTCAGGGAAAAAGCTATACTGACACCGCAAGGAGCAACCACATGAACTTCATCGAAGAGATGCGCGCAAAGGCGAAATCAGAACCCCGGAAGCTCGTCCTTCCCGAGGGCTACGAAGCCAGGACCCTGAAGGCGTCGCGGATCATACTGGACCAGGGATTGGCGAGCGAGGTCACCCTCCTTGGATCAGCGGCCCAGATCGAGGCGGAGGCGAAAAAGCAGGGCGTGAGCCTCGCGGGACTGCGGGTGGAGGAGCCGGGCGCCTCTCCCCTGAAGAAGGAATATAGTGACGACTATTTCGAGCTGCGCAAGAGCAAGGGAATCAGCCGGGAAGAGGCGGAGAAAATCTTCATGGGCGACACGCAGCACTGGGGCGCCATGATGATGCGCAGGGGGCGCGCGGATGCGATGGTGTCCGGCGCGGACAGCGAAACAGCCAAGGTTGTGCGCGCCGCCCTCACCATCGTGAAGACCGCGCCGGGCATCAAAACGGCATCTTCGTGCTTCGTGATCTACCTGCCCGGGACGAAGTGGGGCGTGGATGGCCACGTGATCTTCGCCGACTGCGCGGTGGTGCCGGAACCCACGCCAGAGCAGCTCGCCGACATTGCTCTTTCCTCCGCGGAGTCCTGCCGCACGTTTCTCAAGACCGAGCCCTTGGTGGCAATGCTCTCCTTCTCCACCAAGGGAAGCGCCAGCCACGCGCTGGTGGACAAGGTGGTCAATGCGCTGAATATCGTCCGCGAACGCAACCCGAAGCTCATGGTGGACGGCGAGATGCAGGCGGACGCGGCGCTCGTTCCCAGCGTGGCAGCCAAGAAGGCGCCGGGGTCGCAGGTCGCGGGCAAGGCAAATACATTGATTTTCCCCGACCTTCAGAGCGGCAACATCGGCTACAAGCTGGTGCAGCGCTTCGCCAACGCAGAGGCGTACGGCCCCTTCCTGCAGGGCTTTGCCAAGCCCGTGAGCGATCTTTCCCGAGGATGCTCCGTGGATGACGTGGTGAACACCTCCGTGGTCACCCTGGTGCAGTCGCTGCCGCTATCATGAGAATCGCGATCATCGGCTACGGGAGCATGGGCAGGGAGGTGGAGAGGGTCCTGCGGGATCGCGGCCACGAAGTGTCGGGCCGGATCGACCCCGTGCAGAAGACGGCGGACGCGGGCAGCCTCACCGAAGAGATCGCCGGAAGATCCGACATGGCCATAGAGTTCTCGCAGGCGGAAGCGGTGCTGGAGAATGCCCGCGCCTATGCGCGGTTCGGCATCAGCGCCGTGAGCGGCACCACGGGATGGTACGGGAAGCTGGATGAGCTTTCGGGAATCATCTCCGGCTCGAAGATCGGCTATCTCTATGGCAGCAATTTCTCCATCGGAGCGCATCTGTTTTTCGCTCTCGTGGCGGCGGCCACCGAGCTCTCCAACCCCTGCCCGGAGTACGACATCATGGGGTGGGAGGTTCATCACAAGCGCAAGAAGGACAGCCCTTCCGGCACGGCGTTGACGCTCGCCCGCATCGTGACCGCCAAGAGCGAGCGCAAAAAGAAGGTGGTCACGGAGCGGCTCGACCGGGCGCCTGCCGCCGAGGAGCTGCACTTTGCTTCGGTGCGCGGCGGCGAGGTGCCGGGCACGCACACGGTTCTGCTGGACTCGGTGTTCGACACCATCGAGCTCACGCATCGGGCGCGCAGCCGGGGGGGATTCGCGCTGGGCGCCGTGCGGGCAGCGGAATGGCTGGCCGGGAAACGCGGCCTCTTCGAAGTCAATGACTTCATCCAGGATATCCTGGGAGGGGGAAAGGCATGAAACTGGAGGGAGTATTCACGGCTCTCGTGACACCCATGACCGACGACGGGAAGCTGGACGAGAAGGCGCTGCGCCGGCTGGTGGATTTTCAACTGGAAGCCGGCGTCAACGGCCTGGTGCCCGTCGGCACCACGGGCGAAAGCCCGACACTGGACGGGGACGAGTGCAAGCGCGTGATACAGATCGTGGTGGAGCAGGCGCGCGGCAGGGCGCTGGTGATTGCGGGTGCAGGATCCAATTGCACCAGCGAGGCCATCCACTATGCCCGGGACGCCAAGGAGGCCGGCGCCCATGCGACGCTCCAGGTTGCTCCTTACTACAACAAGCCAACCAGCGCCGGATTCCTTGGCCATTTCCAGGCCATCGCGGACGCCGTGGACCTCCCGATCGTCGTGTACAACATAGCCGGCCGTACGGGGAAAAACATTGACAATCCCACCATGCTTGAGCTCGCGCAGCACAGAAACATCGTGGCCGTGAAGGAGGCCAGCGGCGACATCGGGCAGGTCATGGACCTGATCGCAAAGAAACCCGCGTCATTCACCGTGCTTTCCGGCGACGATAACCTGGTATTTCCCATCATGGCCCTGGGTGGCGCGGGGGTGATTTCCGTTGCGAGCAATCTCGTGCCTGATAGAATGGCCAGGTTCGTCGGCGCCGCCGTGAAGGGGGATTGGAACGCGGCGCGGAAAATGCATTACGAGCTGCTGCCCCTGTTCAAGGCTCTCTTCATCGAGACCAATCCCATCCCCATCAAGGCGGCAATGGCCATGAAGGGAATGATGGCGGAATCCTATCGCCTGCCCATGTGCCCCATGGCGCCGAAAAACCGGGAAGCCCTGCAGGCCACGCTCAAGGAGATGCGGATTCTCTAAGCTCGCGCGCAAGCTGCACAAAGACATCAGGGGGGATCTGTTCCGCCCGCTGCCCGGGATCGATCCCCGCCCGAACCAGCGCCTCCCGCGCAATTTCCGCTGAAAATACCCCTTTGAAGCTCTCCCCCTCCAGGTTGTTGCGGATCGTTTTTCTGCGGGAGACAAACAGCCCGCGCACGAGGAGGGAAAGCACGCGCAAGGTCCTGGCGTCAGGCGCATCGGCGCGCGGCCGCATCTCGACAATGGAGGAGACCACCTCGGGAACGGGCCAGAAGCTGCCCGGCTGCAGGTCTCCCCGGTTCACGACCGAAAAGCAGGACTGGCACAGCACGGAGAACGAGGAATAGCTCTTGCGGCCCGGGCGTGAGGCAATCCTGTCGGCAAGCTCGCGCTGCACCGTGAAGACCATGGACAACGGCCTGATCCCGCCCTCGACGATGTCCGCAATGAGAAGCGACGCTGATCTATAGGGAAGGTTGCCGAGGATCCGATCGGGCCGGCCATTGACGGCAAGGGAGTCCCGCCACGTCTCCACGAAATCCCCGGGCACCAGGTGGAACGACGCGCGGTCGGCGAAGCTCTCAGAGAGGAACCTGCATAATCCCCGATCCACCTCGAAGGCAAGAAGCTTGGCGGACACCTCGAGCAGGAGGGCCGTCATGGCCCCGAGCCCTGGCCCGATCTCCCAGACCGTTTCCCCCGGCCGCGGCGCCAGCAGTGACACCAGCCGCTCGCGCGCGCGCCTGTTGATGAGGAAGTTCTGTCCCCACCTCTTTTTCAACGCCAGCCCGCGTTCCTCTAAAAGGGCGCGGATCTCCAAGGAGGAATCCGGGTTCATGCGTGCTTGGCCAGTGCAGGCCGCGGCTGGGGCTGCGCCGCGCCGCGCCGCAGCGGAAGAAGCAGTGCCATGCAGAGCAACAGGGCCAGGGCGCCTGATGATATCCAGGGCGCAACCGCCGGGTGAAAGGAAACTCCCGGCAGCCGGGCGAGAAGCCGCGCGCTTCCTTCAATGATCCGATACAACAGGGCAAAGCCCCGAGCGCATGCATCGTGAAGAAAAGGCCAGGGGATTACTGAAAGGGGCAGCCACGCGAGCCCAGCCCACAAATAGCCCGTGGTCAACGGCACGAGAATAAGGCTGGCCGCCAGGCCTGAGGGATAATAGACGCCGAACTGGGCCACCACGAGAGGCAGCGTTGCCATCTGCGCCCCAACCGACATGGCCAGGGGGAGTAGAACGGGCTTGGGCAGCCACGCCTCCAGAGGCCGCTGCACAAGAGGCCCGAGCGCCAGGATCCCTGCCAGAGCGAGAAAAGACAGTTGGAACGAGAGGGAGTAGATCTGGAAGGGATCAATGAGAAGGAGGACGATTCCTGAAATGGCAAGGATGTTCAGGGGTTCCCCGTCACGGTCAAGAAGGAGCGCGGTCCCGCCAACAACGATCATCACCGTGGCGCGCAACAGGGAAGGCATGAAACCCGCGAGGAACTGGTAGAAAAGAAGGACGATTGTAGCGATGAGAAACCTGCCCCAGCGGCTGCGAAGCAAGCCCAGGAGGCCGGCGACGATCCCGTAGAGAACAGTCACGTGAAGCCCGGAAAGCGCGAGGATGTGGAGGCTGCCAGTGCGGAGGAACGCGTCGTACAGGCTCTCGGGGACGTCCTGCCTGCTTCCTATGAGCAGCGCTTCCAGCAGCGCTGAGCCGGGATAGCCGATCCCGGATACCGACCGATGCATCCACTCTCGCGCCTCTGCCCGGAAAGCCCACACGATACCGGTATAGCCGGCTGTTCGCATATCCCGTCTTTCCGCGCGCGCGATGTACGCCTCTGGACCAGCGGAATCGAATAGAGCAAGCGCGGCGTGAACGGAAAGCCTCTGGCCGAGTGAGAACCTGTAGTCCCCCGGCACGATCACCAGCGCATTGCCGCGCGCCTCGGCCGTGATTCCCCGACGCGCGGAGGCGGCATCCCTTAAGGCAATACGGAGAACGGTTTCTCCTTCTCGGGAGAGACTGCTGTCCTGCGTCACAACTCCGCTAAACCCCGACACGTCAGCCTCCGGCACGGGAAGGAACGCGCGCAGGCTGGCTTCCGACATCCGTGCCGCTGACACCATGCCCAGGATCAGTCCCAGGGATGCGCAGGCGGCCAACGCGCCGACGCGCCTGGCTGTGTCCGGCAATGAGTCCCGCACGCCGCCCGCTCCGAGGAACGCAACGGCCACTGCCGCGAAAAGCACCGCGAGGCTGAGAAGAGGCTGCAACCGGCCCGCAAGAACGGGGCGAAAAACGCAGATTGCTAGGAGAAATGTAAAAACGACGAGCGCAGGGGTGAGATGCCTGCGGATCATGCTGATCGGCGCCGCGGCCTTACGTGTCTACCACTTCAGCTTGTCGAGTGCCGCGCGGGCGGCCTTCTTCACCCCGGCTGAATAATTGAGGTACTGGGTGTACATCAGATCGTCGAACGCCACCTTGTCGCCAAGCGCGCCAAGGTTCTGCAGCACCGTGAAGACGACCTGGTCGTCGAACACCTTTCCCTTCTCCGCGTAGGAGTTCAGGAGCACGAGGTACTGAGTGAGACGCACCGCCGCGTCGTGCGTGTTCATCGCGCCGAGGTTGGTGATGGCGTCCACCAGGTGATTCCGGTCCACCAGGCCCTTGTCAAACTCTCCGATGGCCATGTCCAGGTGCTCGATGAGCAGCCCCGTGGCATCGGACCATTTGCGGGCCCCGAGAGCGGCCGCTGCCTGGAACCGGATGTCGCGCAGCACGCCCTTGCTGGCCGCATCGGAAACGCTGGAGTGCAGGCCGATGTCCAGCGCGAACTGCGCAAGCTTTGCCTTCTGATCGTCGGAGAGCTTGTCGCTGTCAATGGCCATCTGAAGGGCGAGCTTCTTTTCCGCCAGAGGCCTGTCCTTGATCACCCCGCGCAGCATCTCCGTGAGATCGCCCTTCAGGGCAAGCAGGGCGTCGTGGGCGATGCCCGCGACCGCGTCGGAGTATCCAAGGTACATCGCGCTGAAGAGAACCGGGAACGAGCTGGGATCGCCCAGCTTTCCCAGCGCCTGAAAGCATGCGGCGATCACGTTGTTGTCGGGCTGCTTGCCCGAGATAAAGAGGCTGTTCTGCGAATCCACGTACCGGTTCAAGCTGGCGATAATGTCGGGATCACCGGCTCCCACCACGCCCAGGGCGGTTGCAGCCTGGCCCAGCGTCTGGGAATCCGTGGTGGCTTGAAAAAGCTTCCATACCGAATCTCGGCCCGCGGCGTACGCTACCACCCCGATCTGCTGGGCGGCAATGCCGGCAAGCTGGTTGAACCGGGCATCCGTGGGGATGAGGCTGGAGTTGTCTATGACGAAGTCGATCGCTTGCTGGAAGAGCGGCCCCATGGCGGCTGCCGTGGCGCCCGCGGCGGCGTCTTGCAGTATCTGTATCTTCACATCGAGGCTGGCGATGGCGAAATTACGGCGAAAGGTGTCCAGGATCTTGGCGGTGTCCTGGGCAGAGGCCGCCGCCGCGGCGACGACTACGAACACCAAACAAATGCATACCACGCGTCTCATTCGCATTTCCCTCCTGTGGGGACTCGGCATGCTCCCATAGTACATGGACGCGCTCGCATTGGCAACCCGGGAATGATGCGGGGGGAACGCATTCTCACGAACCAGCGCTGCCGGGCGCCGGTGGGGATGCTTTCAATATGATCCCCTCCGGGGGTCGAGCCTTTGCCGGCTCGGGCTTTCGGCCCGCCCCGATCGTTTCCCTTTCGCCGAACAGGTTGTAGACGTAGGTGAGGATGCGATTGCGCGCGGTGAGGCTGGGAGGCGTCGCCTGCAGGTGCAGGAGCGACCGGTTCTTCTTCTGGTCGAAATTGAGGCCTTTCACAATGCCGGACATGACCATGAGGCTCTCTCCAAGAGTGAACTGCACCTTGATGGGAAGGCCCACCCTGGCCTTGCCGCCGATCAAGAGCGCCGCCCCCCCATCGGAAAGATCCACCAAGCGGCAGCGCAGCCCGCGCGCTTCCTCGGGCACCTCGTTCGCCTGATCGATGGATTTCAGCGGAAACAGCTCCGCGGACATGTCCGTCTCCACCCTGACGGAGTTGCGCTTCTGCGTGCGCACAAGGTTCTCCGAATGAGCAACGTGGAGGATCGGGTACTTCCTTTCAATGAAATCCTCCAGCACCTTTGTCTGGAAGAAGTACCCGGCATCCTCGGCTCGCCAGAGATACACCCCGATTTTCTGGTTCTTCCAGGAGAAGCCGTCGGGCAGCTTCGGGCCCTGCGGATGCGAGATGGCCATGTAGCGGGCAAGGGTCTCCACGATCATGGAACCGAAAGGCCCCAAACCGGGGAGCATGATGCGCAGCTGCTGCTTGGGAAGAAGCTTGCGGGAGCTTTTTATGCCCAGCTTGTACTTGGGTTGATCGAACTCCACCCTTTTGCGCAGCTCGAAGAGCTTGGACAGGAGCATGTTGTATTCCGGCTCCTGCTCCTGGGATCTGGCCCTATATTGGATGATGATCCCCTTGATCGCCCTGTCCAGCTGCTTGATGGACCAGAACAAGGCCGTGGGATTCTCCAGCTTCGCCTCCAGGGAGACGCGCCGAAGCAGATTGATCTCATGGAATACGAATCCCGATTCTCTCCCCTTCATGTAGAATTGAAGCCAGGGGAACCTGCCTCCGCCCGCCCTGCGGAGCAGGATGATGGCCAGAACCGCGATAAAGGCTATGGCGAGGAGGATGACGACGATTATCATATCACGATTGTAATTATCGCGAAAAACAAACACTATTTCCATATAATTTTATGAATGAAAGAGGGATGAGACAATCACACGCCGCCGCTGAGATGACGCTCTTTTTTTGCGCATTCTTCCTGCCCGGCTACATCGCGCAGACAGCGATGGCTTCCGCCGGGCCCGTCACAAGCTCCCTCCTGCTGCAATCGATCGTGACCGGCATCCCGCAGTTCCTCCTGATGGCATACGTTGCGGGCGTCACGGGGCCGGCATCCGCGCCGCGGTGGGGCTTTGTCCGGCTGGAGAGCCGGGATGGCCTTCGCATCGTTTCGCTCGTTCTGGCCTGCTTTGCTGTAGCGGCGCCCTTTATCGGACTGGCCATTGCGCTGCCCTCGCGGTGGACAAGCGCCCTTGCCATGGGATACAGGTGGGGCTTGCGGAGCGCCAGCCAGCTGCCGCTCGCGCTGCTCTTCGGGCTTACCGCCGGATACCGGGAGGAGTTCTTCTTCCGCTCCTACCTGCTGGGGAGGCTCGATGAGATCGGCATCCCGGTCCCCTACGCGGCGGCCGGCTCGACGGCCCTTTTCTGCCTTGGCCACCTGTACGAGGGACCTTTGGGGATCGCCATCGTGGCCGCGCTCGGCGCGCTTTTCTGCGTTGTCTATATCCGTCGGCGCAACCTGCACGTGGTGGCGATCAGCCACGGCGCTTATAATGCCCTGGTGCTGTGCCTCAGCCTGGTCTTCCCACGGCCCTTGCCCGCGTCAGCCTGCATGCATGTTTTTTTCACCGCTTCCGCGTACGGCTTTACATACCCGGCATCCCTATTGTATCACTGATGATACAATTCCCGCGACGAGGAGGCTGCCTTGGACATCTTCGATAAATGTTACTCCTGGGATGAGGCGAAGGAAGCGCAGGAAAAGGGGCTCTACCCCTATTTCATTCCCATTCAAGAAAGCCGCGGTACGCGCGTGGTCATCGAAGGGAAGGAGCTGATCATGGCAGGCTCCAACAACTACCTCGGCCTTTCCTGGGACCCGCGGGTGAAGGAGGCAGCCATAGAGGCCACCAGGAAATGGGGAACCAGCTGCTCGGGATCGCGCTTCCTCAACGGCACCCTGGGGCTGCACCTGGATTTGGAGGCGCGGCTCGCCCATTTCGTGGGCAGGCAGAGCGCCCTGTGCTTCACCACGGGATACCAGACCAACCTCGGCGCGATTTCCGCGCTGTTGGGCAAGGACGAGCATATCTTTTGCGACAAGCTCAACCATGCTTCCATCATGGATGGCATCTTCCTGTCAGCGGGCATGCGCGGCAGGGTGCGCGTGCATCGCTACCTGCACAACTCCATGGAGAGCCTGGAAAAATTTCTTGCCGAAGAGCCGCGCGACGCGGCGAAAATGGTCGTCACTGACGGCGTCTTCAGCATGGAGGGGGACATCGTAAAGCTTCCCCAGATGAAGGAGTTGTGCGGGAAGTATGGCGCCCGGCTGTACCTGGACGAGGCGCACGCGCTCGGCGTGCTCGGCAGCACGGGACGGGGAACGGAGGAACACTACGGGGTCAGCGGATACGCGGACATCTTGATGTGCACGTTCTCCAAGTCCTTCGGATCGCTGGGAGGATTTGTCGCGGGCGACAATGACGTCATCGATTACATCAAGCACCAGGCCCGGTCCTTGATTTTCAGCGCCTCCATGCCGCCCGCCGCCATCGCTTCGGTGGACGCGTGCCTCTCGATCATCGAAAACGAGCCCGAGCGCGTGCGCCGGCTCCAGGCCATCGGCCGCACAATGGTGGCGGGATTCAAGTCGCTCGGCTTCAACGTGGGCACCGCCGAGACCCCGATTGTTCCGCTCCTCATTGGGGACATGGAGAAGACCCTTCTTTTCTGGCGCGCGCTTTTCGATGGAGGCGTTTTCACCAATCCCGTGGTCAGCCCCGCGGTCCCTCCCGACAGCACGCTGATCCGCACCTCGTACATGGCCATCCACACGGACGAGGAATGCGATCGCATCCTGGAGATCGCGGGCAAGGCGGGAAAGAAGGTGGGGATTATCTAGAAGAAATCCCGCAGCCGCTGGAGGAGGCTTCTTCTCCTGGCCTCCTCCTCGTGGAAAACGCCGAGGCTGAGGAATTTCTGGTGCCTCTGCGCCAGGAGCGACTCCACGCTCCGGCGGGACAGCACGCCGAGCGACGTCAGTATGTCCGATTTAAGCGTGGCCGCCGCTTCAGCGGGGTTCTTATGCGCTCCCCCCTCGGGCTCGGACACTATCCTGTCAACGACCCGGAACCGCAGAAGGTCCTGGGGCGTCAGTTTGAGCAGGGCCGCTGCTTCCCGCGCCCGGGAGGAATCCCTCAATAAAATCGATGCACACCCCTCGGGGGTGATGACGGAATAGTACGCGTTCTCCATCATGAGCACGATGTCCGCCACGCCGATCCCGATCGCTCCCCCGGATCCCCCCTCCCCCAGGATCGTCGCGATGATCGGGACGGGCAGAACAGAGAACTCCTTCATGTTGAGGGCGATGGCCTGGCTTATGCCCCTGTCCTCTCCCGAGACCCCCGGATACGCTCCCGGCGTATCGATGAAAGTGAGAATGGGCCTGCCGAATTTCGCGGCCTGCCGGGCAAGCCGCAGAGCCTTGCGATAGCCCTCAGGGTGCGCCATGCCGAAGTTCCGTTTCAGGTTGTCCTTCATGTTCTGGCCCTTCTGATGGCCGAAAAACGTGACGGGCATGCCTTCAAGCAGCGCGATTCCCCCGACAAGCGCGGGATCATCCCCGTACGTCCGATCCCCGTGAAGCTCGATGAACTCGTCGAAGATCATTTGCGCGTACTGGAGGGTCGTGGGTCTTTCAGGATGGCGCGCAAGCTCGACGCGCCGCCACGCCACGTTTTCCACGGCCGGCACGGCTTTGAGCTTTTCCTCCAGCTCGGCCAGCTCCCGGCTGACGTCGATGTTCGACTTCTCCGCAAGGCTCTTCAGCTCCAGAATCTTCTGGTGCACCAGGTTGTCGCTCATGCCTTGCCTCCCTGCGCCGCGGCATGAGTTTTCAACAGAAAGCCCAGGGTGGCCTTCAATTCCTGCCGGGGGACCACGCGATCGATGAATCCCCGTTCGTAGTGATACTGGGAAAGAGGGAAGTTTTCAGGCACCTTTTCCCTGATGGTGCCCGCGACGACGCGCGCGCCGGCAAACCGCATGAGAGCGCCGGGCTCCGCGAGGGTGACGTCGCCCAGCATGGCAAAAGAGGCCAGCACCCCCGCCGTGGTGGGGTCCGTCAGGACGACGAAGTAGGGGCACTTCGCTTTTTCCAGCGCCTGGGTGGCGACGGCGGTCTTGGCCATCTGCATGAGAGAGAGAATGCCCTCCTGCATGCGCGCGCCGCCGGAGGAAGTGAAGACTATGGCGGGGAGCTTTTTCTCCGCGGCCACCAGCATGGCGCGCATGATCTTCTCCCCGACCACGGCGCCCATGCTCCCGCCGATGAACCGGAAATCCATGACGCCGAGCACGACCTCCTGGCCGCTCACCCGGCAGAGGCCGGTGACGACCGCTTCCTTGATGCCGGTTTTCTTGGCAGCGGCGGCAAGCTTCTGCTCGTAGTCGGGAAACTCCAGCGGGTTGGCGGTCTCCATCTCCGAGGAAAGCTCCTGGAAGACCCCCTCGTCAGCCGTGTAACGGATCCGCTCCCATGCCGTGAGCCGAAAATGATGCTGGCAGTGGGGGCAGGTGTACATGGTGGCTTCCAGCTCCTGCGTCGACAGGTGCCTGTGACAGGAGGGACAGGTGTTCGTTTCATCCAGAAATCTGCGCTCGTCGCGCTTCTTCTGCACCGTGTGCTCGGTGAGCCCGCGAATCCAGCCCTGAATCCCCTTGTCGCTCTTCACAGGCTGCCCTCCTTCAGGAGCTCTCCGAGGAACTCCGTCCCATATTCGCCCTTGCGGAACCGGGGGTGAACAACGATCTTCCTCTGCGACTCTATGTTCGTTGCGATCCCTTCGATCACCAGCTCCGACAGCGCGCGCTCCATCCTGCGCAGGCCGTCCTCTCGGGTGGAGCCGGATACGATGAGCTTTGCGACCAGGTGATCGTACCACGGGGGGACCTGATACCCGGTGTAGAGGAAGGTGTCCAGCCGCACGCCGAAGCCTCCCGGGCTCATAAGCTGCGTCACCCTGCCCGTCGTACGCGCGTTGATCCTGCATTCCACCGCGTACGCGCCGAGATGAACGTCCTCCTGCCGGACATCCAGGGACTCGTCACCGGCGGCGAGCACCTGCTGGCGGATGATGTCGATGCCCGTCACCATCTCGGACACGGGATGCTCCACCTGCACCCGCGCATTCACCTCCATGAAATAATGCTTCCCGTCTTTCACCAGGAACTCCACCGTGCCCGCGCCGGTATAGCCCAGGCCCCGCAGGAGACGCACGGCATCCTTTCCCATGCGATCACGCAGCTCCGGCGCGACGGCGGGAGAAGGGCTCTCCTCAATCAGTTTCTGATGGTTCTGCTGCACTGTGCAATCGCGCTCCCCAAGGTGCACGACATGATCCTTGCGGTCGGCCACGATCTGGATCTCCACGTGCCGGGTATTCTCCATGTATTTTTCCAGATACACGGTGCCGTCGGAGAAGGCTTTCTCCGCCTCTTGGGAGGCGATGGCCAGAACATCGGCCAGTTCGCCGCTGGTGCGCACGATCCGCATGCCCTTTCCGCCGCCTCCGGCAGCGGCCTTCACGATCACCGGATAGCCGATGGCTTCAGCCGCTTCCAGCGCTTCTTCCGCGTTCTGCACGGAACCGGCGCTTCCGGGAATGATGGGAATGCCCAGCTCCTGGGCTGAGCGTTTTGCCCTGATCTTGTCGCCGAGCAGCTCAATGACCTCGGGATCGGGACCAACGAAAATGAGCCCCGCATCGCGCACCTCCCGGGCAAAGCCTGCGTTTTCCGCCAGGAAGCCGACGCCCGGGTGGAGCGCATCGCACCCGCACAACACCCCGGCCGTGACAAGGTTTCGGACATTGAGGTAGCTATCGCGCGCCGGCGCGGGGCCGACGCAGACGTGGTCATCGGCCAGCCGGACCGCGAGCGTTTCCCTGTCCGCCTGGGAATGCGCGACCACCGTCCGTATCCCCATCTCATGGCACGTGCGGATGACCCGGACTGCGATCTCTCCGCGATTGGCGATGAGGAGGCTCTGGATCATAGCCTGCGCACCTCGAAGAGCGGGGCGCCGAACTCGACCATCTTTCCGTCGTCCACCAGGATGGCGATGATCTCCAGGTCGAATTCCGCTTGGTATTCGTTCATGAGCTTCATGGCCTCCAGGATGCACAGGGGCTTGCCCTTTTTCACCGTATCCCCTTTTTCCACAAAGGGAGGGGCATCGGGAGCGGGCGCCCGATAGAATGTGCCGACCAGGGGGGAACGGATCAGCTCGGCGTCCGTTCCCTGCCGCGCGCCGGCATCGGGGGGAGATTCGTGCGCCGCGTGCGCGGCAGGAGCGATCACGACGGGCTGGCTCGGAACAGGAGCGGCCAGGATCTTCTTGAGGCAGACCTCGTCGCCATCCTTTTTGAACATAAGCTCTGACAATCCGCTTTTTTCAAACCTTTCCATCAGCGCGTACAATTCTTTCAGTTCCATCTCTGATCCCTTCATTCGGGTCCAAAGCCCGCACCCTGGCTTATATCTATGACCAAATTAGTCGGAAATTACCATTTGCCTCCGGGAGTGTCAATTCGACCAGTTCTTCAAGGTCCGACATCCTTTGCCGAAGAGGCTGTAAAATGATAGTCTCCCTTCCATGACCGACATCAAAGCCTATCTTCCTCACAGGGATCCGTTTCTATTCGTCGATCGAATAGAGAAAGCGGATAAAGCACAGATTGTGGGGTACAAGCGATTTACAGGAGCGGAGTTTTTCTTTTCCGGCCATTTTCCCGGGTATCCCGTTGTGCCCGGCGTCATTCTCCTGGAGACATTCGCGCAATGTGGGGGAGCCGGCGCTCGAATGGTAACTGGAAACGTCGGTCTCTTCTTCCTTGCCGCGGTTGAAAAAGTGAAGTTCCGCCGCCAGGTCAAACCGGGAGAAGAGGTCCGCATGGTTATCGCCAACCTGAGGGTCAGCAAGACGATGCTCCGACAATCCGGCAAGGCGTACGTGGGGGACGAGCTGGCGGCCGAGGCGGAATGGCTCTGCTTGATCGGAGAAGCGCCTGTCGGATAGGCGGCCCGGCCACCCCTAGCCCTCCGGGGCAGAGCCCCGGCTTTCCACTGCCGCGATGCCGGCCGTTTCAGCCAGAGGTTGATCTGAATCATCCGCGGGAAGCTCTTCAAGGTCGGCCGGCTCCGCCTGGGTCTCCGCGGCCTCCGCGGATCCCGCGGCGAGGGACGGCAGCGCGCCGGCCGACTCCTCCTTCAGCTTCAGGGTTTCGCCGAACCACGAGAAGGCGGCGGCAAGACGATCCGTCATCTCGCGCATGTCGTGCGACACCTCCAGGATGGAGCGAATGAGGGTGTCGACCCCCGCGAGCCCGTCCTGGATGTTGCTGTGCGCGCGGCTGACGTCCTCCAGGGCGTGCGAGTTCTCCGTGATCATGGTGCGCGTCTCCTCGCTGCGCTTCATGATCTCGGAGAACCCCAGCTCCAGCCCCTTGATACGGGTGACGCCCTTCTCCACGCCCTTGTTGAGATCCCGGATCACGGCGTTCACCTGGTCGGAGACCGTTCGGGTGAGGTCCGCCAGCTTGCGGATCTCCTGCGCGACGACGGAGAATCCCTTCCCGGCCGTGCCGGCCTTGGCCGCCTCTATCGACGCGTTGAGGGAGAGCATGTGCGTTTTCTCCGCGATCCCAATGATCTGGCTCACCGCCTTGCGGATCACTATGGACCGCTGGTACAGCGCTTCCATCTCTTCCAGCGTCTCCTGGATCTGCGCGTTGAAGCTGGTAATCAGACCGTCAACCCTCTCCGTGTAGCCGAGGATATCCTTCTCCTTGGCCACCACGCGGGATTCCCCGGTGCCCGCGTCCTCAAGGGATCCGATGAGCCCGGCGATCGTGAAGGATTGCTTCTGGGCGCTCTCCAGCAGCTTTCCCGAGAGCTTCGTGATGTCGATGTTGCGCTTTTCCAACAGCTCCTTTCCCTCGCGGATGCGCTCGATCATCTCCCAGTCGTTTTCAATGCGGTCGATCAGCTCCTTGCTGGTCTGCCGGTACATCCCCTGCGTGCGCATGAGCTCGCTCGCCATGAACGAGCCTTCGAACACCACGATGAGCAGCCCGGGCAGGAATGAAAGGAGCGCCCGGCCGGGCACGAGGGCGTCCACGCACGCCCCAGCCGCGAGGGCCGCGAAAAGCGCCGCGCTCAGGAAGAGGGGAAGAAGGGCGCGCCGGAACGACGCCTTGGCGATGCTCCGCCCGCACATGACGGCCAACGCTGCGAATGAGACGGCAGCGAGCCCCCTCGCGACGATCCCGGCGATCTCCGTCGTTGCGACATCGCCGGAGACGACAAGCACGCAGCCGGCCAGGAGCGGAGGAAGGGCCAGCGTCGCATAGAACCGCACACGAGTGGACTTGAGCAGCTCAAGCTGAGCGTGCACAAGGAGCACCACGACCAGGATGAAGCACGCATTGGCGAGCTTTACGCAGAGCTGCAGCGGCAGGAACGTCACGAGGAAGGAAGGCACAAGTTCGGAGAACGCGTTCGCAAGAAGCGCAAAGGAAAGGAACAGGGCGTCCCGCGATCGCTGCCGGAGAAAGAGCCAGAAAAATTGGACCGCGAGGAGGACCGAGAGCAGGCCCGAGAAGATCCGTGTTGGCACCACCGGGATATTGAGAAGCGCCAGGCGCAGGGACAGTCCCTCCTCGGGGACGATCCTGAGAAGGGGCGCGGCAGCGGTGATGTCAGTCTGGTGGAAACGAACGCTCAGAACGTGCGTCCCCTGCCCGGAAAATGTCGGCAGAAGGAAGCCGCGGTATTCCGGAAGGCCGCCCGGCAGCGGACGCTCGACAATCGCGCCGTCCAGTATGACCATGTCCGGCACTGCTGAAGGACCGACGAGCACGGCAAAAGAGCCCGCCGCGATCGTCCCTTCGCTGCGCAGCCAAGTGGTGCGCGCCTCGGGCACCACCGGCGTCCACGCGGCGCCGAGGTCCGCCCCGCACAGCACGGCGCACGCGCAGAAGAAGAGAATAAGGGCGATCCGGAGTCTCTTCACCATCCGCTCCTACCCGATAGTATAGAGAGAATGCCCACGCAATGAAAGGCGCGCTCGTCCATTCATTGACACCCGCGCATCATGGTGGTACCGTGAGGAGTACCTCCCATGAAAGGACCCGTGGTGACCGAAGTCCTGTTGAAGATCATAGAAGAGTTCACTGACGGTTTTCTCATCGTCAACGAGGATGGCAAGATCGTATTCTTCAACGATGTGCTTCTGAAGACCATCGGCCTGCACAGCACGGACATATTCTCCCGCGAAAAGGAGCTCCTGAAAGACCTGGGAATCGTCGGCCGAACGCAGCCGAGCGAGCGCGAGATCCTGATCGAGGACCGCAACGGCACGCCTCAGCGTTTCATCGTTTCCACCCTGTCCGTCGAAGGCACCAGGGATTACTACACCCTGGCGCGCGTGACGTCGGCCGCTCCCGGCGCCAAGGGCAATGGATCGGCGTACCGCCGCGAGCTGGCGCAGCTGTTCCGCAACATCGGCGATCCCATCATCTCCGCCGACCTGAGCGGCGCCATAACGCTGGCAAATCCCTCCTTCTACCAGCTGGTGGGGTGGGACGAAGGGGAGGAGCTTCCCAACATCGCCTCTCTCTACGCCCACGCGCCGGAGCTGGACGACAAGATCCTGCGGCTTGCGGAATCGGACATGGTGTATAACCTGGAGACTCACGTCTTCACAAAGACGCGGCAGCTCAGGCGCGTGCTGGACACCTCCTGGGTTGTGCGCGACGAGCACGGGGTGGTCCAGGGGTACACCACGCACTTCAAGGACGTCACCTACGTCAAGAATCTCGAGGCGCGCCTCAAGATCTCCGAGCGCAACTACATGGTGCTCTTCGACACGATCCTCTCGTCGATCATCATCATCGATCCCTTCGGAAAAATCCTCAACTGCAACTACTACGCGGAAAAGATGTACGGCTGCAGGCGGGACGACATCGTCACGAGGGACTTCAACGAGGTCTTCGAGGTGCACAAGAAAAGCCTCCCCATCCAGCAGGTCATAGCGCTCGTTGATAGGAACAGGGGCAGGTACGTGGAGACGGACGTGCCGCGGCGGTGCGTGGACGGGACCATCAAGTTCACCTATGCCTCTTACTCCGCCCTCACCAGCACCACGGGGGAGACCATCGCCTACTCCATCATGGAGAGGGACCTCACCGAGCGCGTGCGCCTGGAAAAGAAGCTGCAGGATTCCTTCCAGCAGATCAAGGACACGCAATCCGCGGCCATACTCGGCTTTGCCCGGCTCACCGAGTACCGGGACATGGACACGGGCAAGCACCTGGAGCGCATCCGCGAATACACCCGGGTCCTCGCCATCGGGCTGGGAAAGCTCCCCAAGTACGCGGACTACATCACCGCGGAATACGTGGAAGACCTCTGCCTCTCCTCCGTGCTGCACGACGTGGGAAAGGTCGGGATCGAGGATGCCGTTCTTCTTAAGCCCGGCAGGCTGGACACGCTGGAGTATGAAAAGATCAAGCGGCATGCCCAACTGGGCGGGGAGGCGCTGCGGAAGGTGGACCAGGAGATCAAGCGCGAATCGTTTCTCACCATCGGCAAGGAAGTCGCCTTCTCCCATCATGAACGCTGGGACGGGGCGGGGTATCCCGCCGGCAGGAAGGGGGAGCAGATCCCCCTGTCTGCCCGGATCGTGGCGCTGGCCGACGTGTACGACGCGCTCACCAGCAAGAGAAGCTACAAAAAGGAGCTGCCCCACGAGGAAGCGGTAAAAATCATCATGTCCGAGAAGGGAACCCACTTCGATCCGGACATCGTGGACGTCTTTGAACAGAACCTCGACACCTTCCGCCGGATACAGATGCTGGAATCCTTCAAGGAGCACCCGGAGAGCATCGATGATATCCTGAAATCGGGAAAGTCATGACGCGCATGCTTGGCGAAAGTGGTACATGGCATCACTCATAGACATCGCTGAGATCCAGAAAGCGGCGGTTCGCTCCCTTCCGCTCACCTTCCGGCTCACCAGCCTCCCCCACGAATCGCACGCGCTTCTTGACCGGATTCTCGAGGTCTATCTGGCGGAGCTGGGCCAGGAGCGCATCCAGGAGCCGCTCTCGTATTGCCTGAAAGAGCTCATCGTCAATGCGCAAAAGGCGAACACCAAGCGGCTGTACTTCGAGGAAAAAGGCCTGGACATCACCAATGACAATGATTACGACGCGGGGATGCGGGATTTCCGGCGCGAATTGACGGAGCGTCTGGAGCATTGGCTGGAACTGCTGAAGGAGCGCGGCCTTTTCATCGGAGTCACCTTCCACACCAGCAGGGGAAGCCTCTCCATCTCCGTGCGCAACAGCGCGGAGCTCACCCCCCGGGAGCAGACCAGGATCTACGACAGGATCACGCGCGCGCGCGCTTTCCATTCCTTCGTGGAGGCGCTTGCGCAGCCCATTGATACCGCCGAGGGAGCGGGCCTCGGCATCCTTATCCTCCTGCAGTTCCTGAAGCGCATCGGGCTGGGAGAGGAGGCCTTCACCATCGAGCCGCGCAACGGGGAGACGGTGGCTTCCGTCATGATCCCCATGAACCAGGTGCATTTGGAGAAGATCAGCGTCCTCACCCAGGCCATTGTCCGCGACGTGGACGCTCTGCCCCAATTCCCCGAGACGATCATGGAGCTCATCCGCCTCACGGAGGACCCGCGGTCAACCATCGCCCAGATCGCGGGCAGGATCGCCACGGATCCCGCGCTCACCGCTGACTTGCTGAAGCTGGTGAACTCCGCGTATTACGTGCTGCCGCGCCGGGTGAACAACATCCTGCAGGCCATCAAGATCGTCGGCATGAAGGGTCTGCGCAACCTCCTCTATTCTTATGGCGCGCAGAAGATTCTGGGAGAGAAGTACGCGGAGATGAAGACGCTGTGGGACCACTCCTACCGCACGGCGTATTACGCCTTCCTCCTGGCGCGCAGCTTCAAGCAAAAGGCGGACATCCTGGACGACGTCTACGTGGCGGGAATCCTGCACGATCTCGGCCAGATCATCGTCACCTACCTGCACCCCGATGCGATGGAGCGGATGCAGCGCTTTTGCAAGGAAAAGGACATCCCAGCCCGGATCCTGGAGCGATTCTCCTTCGGCCTGAACCATGCGGACATCGGAGCACTGATTGCAAAAAAGTGGAATTTCCCGGATCAGCTCGTGTACGGCATCAAGTGCCACCACGATCCGCTGTCCACTCCCCTTCAGCACAAGGATATCGTCTATTGCGTCTACCTGGCGAACGCGTTGTGCGACTGGGAGCGCGGCCTGATCACATTCGAGCAGATGGAGGCGCCCGTCTTGAGCGATTTCGGGATACGCACGGAGGAGCAGTGCTCAAGCATCCTCGAAAGGCTGCAGAAATCATTCGAGCGGCGGACCGCGACTTTTTAAAATACCTGATAAAAATACTTGACATTTATACCGGCAGCGCATATACATACACCAACATGACCAGCAGCTATTGCTCCATTTCCGGGCTCGTCCTTATTAGCGTCCTCCTTGAGAGGAGAAATCGACGCCCGGGAGGGTAGCGCGCGGTCGTTGGCGACGTTCAGCGCGGGCCGTTCTCCTTCCGGGAGAACGGCCCTTTTTTTGGCTTTTACAGCAGGAGGAGGGATCATGTCGACCGATGCATCAAGGCGCCGCAGCTCCGCCGTACAGGAGGGGGCATCGCGCGCTCCCCACAGGGCCCTCTTGCGCGCTCTGGGCTGGGATAAAGGGTCTTTGGGCAGGCCGGTCATCGGCATCGCAGACTCCTACAGCGAGCTGATCCCCGGACACCGCGACCTTCGCCGCGTGGCCGACAGCGTGCGCGAGGGGATATGGTCGGAAGGCGGGATCGCGTGCGAGTTCGGCACCATCGGGGTGTGTGACGGCATCGCCATGGGGCATGCGGGCATGAAATACTCGCTGCCCAGCCGCGACCTGATCGCCGACTCCATAGAGATCGTGGCCCAGGCGCACGCCCTGGACGGCCTGGTTCTCGTGGTCAACTGCGACAAGATCGTGCCGGGCATGCTCATCGCGGCTGCGCGGCTGAACATTCCCTCCGTGATCATCTCCGGCGGGCCGATGCTCGCCGGCAGCTTCGACGGCCGCGACGTGGGACTGGACGCTGTGTTCGAAGCCATCGGCCGGCACAGTGCCGGAAAAATGACCGATGCCGACCTGGCGCGCCTGGAATGCGCCGCCTGTCCCGGCACGGGCTCGTGCGCGGGCCTTTTCACCGCAAATACAATGAACTGCCTCTCCGAGGCGCTCGGGCTGGCGCTTCCGGGAAATGGAAGCATTCCGGCTGTCCACGCGGAACGGATCATGCTCGCTCGCCAGGCGGGTCGGACAGCGGTTCGCGCCGTCCGCGACGGCCTCACGCCGAGGAAGGTGCTCACGCGAACCGCCTTCTTGAACGCCGTGGCGCTGGACATGGCTCTGGGCGGCTCGACGAACACCGCGCTGCACCTGCCGGCCATCGCCGAGTCAGCGGGAGTCCCGCTCTCCCTTGACGACTTCGACCAGATGAGCGCGCGCGTGCCTCACCTCTGTTCGCTGGCGCCGACAGGGCCCTTCTACATGCAGCATCTTCATTCAGCGGGAGGCGTCATGGCCGTGCTGAAGACCCTTGCCGGCAGGGGATGGATCGACGGGACCGCTCTCACGGTCACCGGTTCGCCGCTGTCGGATTCCTACGCATCCTCTCCCGAACCTGACGGCACATACATTGCCCGGCCGGAGAAGCCGTATCATCCCGAGGGGGGGCTCGCCGTGCTCAAGGGAAACCTTGCGCCTGAGGGCAGCATAGTGAAAAAAGCGGCCGTGGACCCTTCCATGCTCGTTCACGAAGGGCCGGCCCGTGTCTTTGATTCCGAGGAGGAAGCCCAGGCAGCGATCCTTGGGAAAAAAATACGATCCGGCGATGTGGTCGTAATCCGCTACGAGGGACCCCGGGGCGGGCCCGGCATGCGGGAAATGCTTTCTCCCACGGCCACCATAGCGGGAATCGGACTGGACAAGGAGGTGGCGTTGATCACTGACGGCAGGTTTTCCGGAGCAAGCCGCGGCGCCTCCATAGGCCATATCACCCCGGAGGCCGCGGCAGGAGGACCGATCGGCATTGTGAAGGAGGGTGATCGGATCAGGATCGACATTCCGGCAAAAAGGCTCGACCTCCTTGTAAGCGAGAATGAGCTGAAAGAGCGGATGCGCGCCTTCCGCCCAAGGGCAACCGTAACGGGCAGCCGTTTCCTCGACGCGTACGCCCGAAGCGTGGGGCCCGCGTCCCGCGGCGCGCTGCTTGAGTACGGAGCAAAGCCATGAAAATCAGCGGCGCGCAACTGGTCATCGAGGCGCTGAAGGCGGAGAAGGTGGATGTGGTCTTCGGTTTTCCCGGCGGCGTGGTCATACCAGTGTTCGATGCCCTGTACGGCGTGCGGGACCTGCGGCTGGTGCTTGCGCGGCACGAGCAGGGCGCCGTGCACGCGGCCGATGGTTACGCGCGGTCCACCGGCCGGGTCGGCGTCTGCCTTGTGACAAGCGGTCCGGGCGCGACGAATACCGTGACGGGGCTGGCAACGGCCAACTTCGATTCCGTCCCCCTGGTCGTGCTCACGGGGCAGGTGGCGCGCAACATGATCGGCAACGACGCGTTCCAGGAGGCGGACATCGTGGGCATCTCCCGGTCGGTCACCAAGCACAACTACCTTGTCACCAACAGGAAGGACCTGGGACGGATCATCCGCGAGGCGTTCTACATCGCGCGCAGTGGAAGGCCGGGCCCAGTCCTGGTGGACATGCCAAAAGACGTGCTCACCGAAGCCTCGGCGGAGCCGCTTCCGCGGAGCGTGTCCATCCGCGGCTACAATCCCGTCTACAAGGGACACCCCCTGCAGATACAGAAGGCGGCCCGCGCGCTGGCCAAGTCGCGTAAGCCATTGTTCTACATCGGGGGAGGCCTCGCCACCGCGGGAGCCGCGGAGGTCTTCCGCACCGTCGTGGACAGGGTGAACGTTCCCACGGTGGCTTCGCTCATGGGAATCAGCGTGCTGCCCAGCGACCACCCCCGATTTCTGGGCATGCTGGGCATGCACGGGACGTACGCGGCGAACATGGCGGTGCAGAACTGCGACCTGCTCTTCGCAATCGGCACCCGGTTCGACGACCGGGCAACAGGCGATCTGGCAAAGTTCGCTCCCCACGCCGCGGTTGTTCACGTCGACATCGACCCCGCCTCCATCTCGCGCAACGTTGCCGTGGAGATTCCCATCGTGGGGGACGCGCGCATGGTCCTTGAGGACCTGCTTCCGCACCTGCAGACCCCGTCACAGGAGCAGTGGCTGCTGGAGACCGACGAATGGAAGCGCTCGCGTCCGCTGGTGGAGATCGGCGGGAATGGACGCCTGTCCCCCACGGCCGTCATCAAGGCCATCGCGGAAGCTTTTCCCGACGCCATCATCTCAACCGAGGTCGGACAGAACCAGATGTGGACCGCCCTGTACTACACGTTCCGGCACCCGCGCTCCTTCCTCACCTCCGGAGGCCTTGGCACCATGGGATACGGGTTCCCCGCGGCCATCGGCGCGCAGATCGGAAATCCCGGTCGGCGGGTGATCGATATCGCGGGGGACGGATCCATCCAGATGAACATCCAGGAGCTGGCAACCGCCGTCACGGAGAGGCTCCCGGTGATCGTGGCCATCCTCAACAATGGCTACCTCGGAATGGTGCGGCAGTGGCAGGAGGTGTTCTACAAGAGGCGCTATTCCGGCGTCTGCCTTGAGCGCAATGCGGACTGCCCGCCGGACTGCGCCGAGCCGAATGACGAGTGCCCGCCCTATGTCCCCGATTTCGTCGCGCTCGCGCGCGCCTATGGGGCCGCGGGCATGCGGGTCAGCAGGCCCGGCGAGATCCGAACGGCGCTTGAGGAGGCGCGGGGAATCACCGACCGGCCGATCTTCCTCGACTTCCAGATCGATCGGGAGGCGAACGTGTGGCCCATGGTGCCGGCGGGCGCGGGCATCAATGAGATGATGAACGCCTGAAAGGGGGGACGGGATGAAGCACATCATTTCGCTTCTTGTGGAAAACCACCAGGGCGTGCTCGCCCGAATCTCCGGGCTGTTCTCGGGAAGAGGCTATAATTTGGAGTCCATCACCGCGGGGATCACCATGGATCCCTCCGTCTCAAGGATCACCCTGGCATGCACCGGCGACGATTCCGTGGTGGAACAGATCAAGAAGCAGCTCAACAGGCTCATCGACGTGATCAAGGTGAACGATCTCACGGCCGTGCCCGCCCTGCACCGGGAGCTGATGCTCATCAAGGTAAATGCCAAGGGCAGGCAGCGCGGAGAGATTTTCCAGGTGGCGGACGTTTTCAAGGCCCAGGTGATGGACGTGGGCCACGAGACCATGTCCGTGGAGCTTACCGGATCCCCTGAAAAGATCGATGATTTTACGGCGCTGCTGCAGCCCTATGGAATCGTGGAGGTGGCGCGCAGCGGCGTCGTCTCCATGGAGAGGAGCAGGAAAGCTCCGGCAGCGGCGGCCGGCTCCTCCGCGCCGGCGCGGCGCGGAGCATCCGACAGAGCAAAGTCCCCGGATGACACCGAGGAGACATGAAAGGAGAGCGCGCATGGACCGGGTGGTGATTTTCGACACGACATTGAGGGACGGCGAGCAGTCGCCGGGAGCATCCATGAGCGTCGAGCAGAAGCTTGAGATTGCAGGGCAGCTCGCGCGTCTGGGCGTCGACGTCATCGAGGCGGGGTTTCCCATCTCCTCGCCGCATCAGCTTGAGGGATGCAAGCTCATCGCCCGGCAGGTGCGTGGCCCGATCGTGGCGGCGCTTGCCCGCGCGGTGGAAAAGGACATCGACTGCGCGGCGGAGGCCATCAGGGAAGCGGAGCATCCGCGCATCCATACATTCCTGGCAACCTCCCCCCTGCACATGGAATACAAGCTCCGCAAGAAGCCCGACGAGGTTCTGGCCATGGCGGAAAAGGCGGTCCGCTACGCGCGCGGCAAGGCGGCCGAAGTCGAGTTCTCTCCCGAGGACGCAACCCGAAGCGAGATCCCCTTCCTCTGCCGCGTGTTGGAAAAGGTGATCGATGCCGGCGCCAGGATCATCAACATACCTGACACGGTCGGCTACACAACGCCGGAGGAGTTCACCGAGTTCCTCCGGGCGCTTCGGAAAGGAACGCCCAACATGGACAAGGCGGTCCTGTCCGTGCACTGCCACAATGACCTGGGCATGGCAGTGGCCAATTCCGTGGCAGCGGTCCGGGCCGGCGCCCGACAGGTGGAGGTCACGGTGAACGGCATCGGCGAGCGCGCCGGCAATGCCTGCCTGGAGGAGTTCGTCATGGCGCTCTCCGTCCGCAGGGATCTGCTCCCCTTTTCCACGGGAATCAACACAAGGCAGATCTGGAACACGTCCCGGCTGGTGGCCAACACCATCGGGTTCCCGATCCCGCGCAACAAGCCCATCACGGGGGAGAATGCCTTTGCCCATGAATCAGGCATCCACCAGGACGGCGTTTTGAAGAAGCGGGAGACCTACGAGATCATGACCCCTGAATCAGTGGGCCGCGACGCCAGCCAGCTTGTGCTGGGCAGGCACTCGGGGCTGCACGGATTCAGGAGCCGCCTGTCCGAGCTTGGCCTGCAGCTCACCGAGGAGGAAGCGAAGAAGGCCTACGAGCGATTTCTGGAGATCGCCGACAGGAAAAAAGAGGTATACGACGACGACCTCTACGTCATCGTGGCGGATCAGCTGGGCCGGGAGACCGAGACGTACAGCCTGGAGTACTTCAACATCCAGTCCGGCAATGTCGCGGTGCCGACCGCAACGGTGCGTCTCAGGACGGGTGACGAGCGCTATGAGGAGGCTGCCACCGGCGACGGCCCCGTGGACGCGATCTTCAACGCAATCGACCGATCGCTCGGGTTGTCGACCAAGCTATTGGAATATGTTGTCCAGGCCGTGACGCCCGGCAGGCAGGCCATCGGCGAAGTGAGCGTATCGCTTGAGATCGACGCCAGGAAGTTCGTTGGCAGGGGCGCTTCGACCGACATCCTGGAGGCCAGCGCCAAGGCGTACGTGAATGCGCTGAACAGATGGAAGGCATACCTGTCCGCGCGCAAGGGAGACAATGGAAGCCATGACGCTGTCTGAGAAGATCCTCGCGCGGGCCGCGGGAGTCGACACGGTGAAACCGGGGGATTTCCTGGAGATCGAGCCGGACCTGGGGCTGGCCAATGACATCACGGCTCCCCTGGCAATCGAAGAGTTCCAGAAAACGGGAGCCGCCGCCTGCCGGTTTCCGGACCGGGTCTGGCTGGTGGCGGACCACTTCACGCCGAACAAGGACATTCTCTCCGCCCAACAGGCAAAGACGCTGCGCGACTTCAGCCGCAAGCATCCCGGCACGCACTTCTTTGAGCAGGGCGAGGTGGGGGTGGAGCATGCCCTTCTCCCCGAGCTGGGGGCCATCGTGCCCGGCATGGTGGTGATCGGGGCAGACTCGCATACGTGCACGTATGGGGCATTGGGCGCCTTCGCCACCGGCATGGGCTCCACGGACCTTGCCGGTTTTTACCTCACCGGCAAGGCGTGGCTGCGCGTGCCTCCCACCATCAGGGTGGTCTACGAAGGAGCCCTGAAACCCTGGGTTACGGGCAAGGACCTCATCCTTGTCTTGATCAAAGAAATAACCGTCTCCGGCGCAACCTACGCGGCGCTCGAGTTCTCGGGATCAGCCGTGGATTCACTCTCCGTGGAAGCACGGCTTTCCATGGCAAACATGGCAATCGAAGCAGGAGCCAAGAACGGCATCTTCGCTTCTGACCAAAAGGTGACGGAGTATCTTGCGGCAAGGACCCGGCGTCCGTGGACGCACGTTGCTGCCGACCCTGGCGCGGCCTGCCAGCGGGTCGTGCGGATCGATGCATCCGGGCTGGAGCCCGTCGTGGCCGCCCCTCACCTGCCGCAGAACGTGCATCGCGCCTCAGAGGTGCGCGACGTGCGGATCGACCAGGTCATCATTGGAAGCTGCACCAATGGCCGCATTGAGGACCTGCGCCAGGCTGCCCGGATCCTGAAGGGGCAAAGAGTTGCATCCGGGGTTCGCTGCATCGTGATTCCGGCAACGCCCCAAGCCTACCGGCAGGCGATGGACGAGGGGCTCTTCGACATATTTCTTGACGCGGGAGCCATCATTTCCCCGCCGACGTGCGGCCCCTGCCTTGGCGGACACATGGGCATTCTTGCTGACGGGGAACGCTGCGTGTCCACCACGAACCGGAACTTCGTCGGCCGCATGGGGCACAGGACAAGCGAGGTGTACCTTGCTTCGCCCGCCACGGCCGCTGCGAGCGCCGTTGCGGGGCGCGTGGCAAGCCCCGCGGAAATCGCGGGCGCGGGCGATGCGGGAGGATGAACATGCGATTCACGGGAAACGTGTACCTATTCGGGAATGACGTCAACACGGACGAAATCATCCCCGCCCGGCATCTGACTACCACCGACCCGGTCGAGCTTGCCCGGCATTGCATGGAGGATGTGCGTCCGGGCTTCCCGGCGGCAGTTCTGCCCGGAAGCATCATCGTGGCGGGCCGCAATTTCGGGTGCGGTTCCTCCCGGGAGCACGCTCCCATCGCCATCAAAGCGGCGGGAATCGCCTGCGTGATCGCCGAAAGCTTTGCCAGGATCTTTTTCCGCAACGCGATCAACATAGGGCTTCCCATCGTGGAATGCGAGGGCATCTCCGGCCAGGTTGCGGAAGGTGACAGGATCGACGTGGACCTGAAACTGGGCACCCTGGTCCTGGCCTCAGGCCAGCGGCTCTCCATCACGCCCTTCCCCGCTTTCATGGAGGAGATCGTGAAGCAGGGCGGCTGGATGCCGTACCTCCTTTCCGCGCGCGGAAAACCGGGTGGCGCATCATGAACAAGCGCAGGACGGTCATTTACGACACCACGCTTCGCGACGGCATGCAGGGCCAGGGGATCAACTACACCCTGGAGGACAAGATACAGATCGCCCTTGCCATGGATGAGCTGGGCATCGATTACATCGAGGGCGGGTTTCCCCTCTCCAACAGAAAGGAAGCGGAGTTCTTCCAAAGGATGCGAAAGGAGAGCCTGCGCCACGCGCGGATCGTCGCGTTCGGCTCCACCCGCAAGCCGCACGCAAAAGCCTCCTCAGACCCGCAGATCACCGCGCTGCTGCACGCGGAAACGCCCACGGTGATCGTGGTCGGGAAAACCTGGAAGGCGCACGTGAGCGAGGTTCTGCAGACAACCGCGGAGGAAAACCTTGCGATGATCACCGATTCCCTCTCCGCTCTGAAGGCTGCCGGCCGCGAGGTCTTCTACGACCTGGAGCACTTCTTTGACGGCTACAAGGACGACCCCGCCTACGCCCTGGCTGCACTCCGCGCCGCGCGCAGTGCGGGCGCCGACTGCCTGGTGCTGTGCGACACCAATGGCGGGACACTTCCCGCGGAGGTCGACCGGATCCTCGCCGAGCTGCCGCTGGAGGGGCTGGGCCCCATCGGCGTGCACTTCCACGACGACACGGGGAACGCCGTGGCCAATTCTCTTGCCGCTCTGGCGCGCGGCGCGTCGCACGTGCAGGGCACGATCAATGGCTGGGGCGAGCGCTGCGGGAACACCAACCTCTGCACCCTGCTTCCCACACTCTGCCTGAAAATGGGCGACGCCGCTCCTCTCTGCGCCAACCTTGCGCTCCTCACCCCCCTTTCCCGGTTCGTAGCGGAGAAAGCCAACATCATACCGGATAAACGCTCGCCGTACGTGGGCGAAGCCGCCTTCTCCCACAAGGCGGGACAGCACGCCGACGTGATCAGCAAGGCGCCGCGGTTGATGGAGCACGTGGACGGGGCCCTGGTGGGCAACGAACGGCGCGTCCTGCTCTCCGAGCTGGCGGGAAAATCCACGATCGTTAAGAAGCTCGCACGCTACGGCGACTTCGAGAAGTCCTCCGACGTGGTGTCGCGCCTGCTTGATGAGCTGAAGGACCTGGAGGAAAAGGGCTACGAATACGAGGCGGCTGAGGCATCCTTCGACCTGGTGATCCGGCGCGCTCTGGGGCTGTACACGCCGCTCCTGGAGCTGAGCAATTACCACCTGGAGAACTACAAGTCGGGTGACACCCCGGCCAAGACCGTGGGCAGGCTTTTCGTGCGCGTGAACGGCAACCTCCTCATGGGCGCAGCCGTGGGCGACGGTCCCGTGGACACGCTCAACGGAGCGCTGCGGGACGCGCTTCTGCCCCTGCATCCGTTTTTAAACAAGCTGAAGCTCACGGACTACCGGGTGCGCGTCCTCAACCCTGAAAAGGCGACGGCTGCCAAGGTGCGCGTTTTCATCACGACCTCCGACGGCGAGCAGACCTGGGACACGGTCGGCGTGGATGAGAACATCATCGAGGCGTCCTGGCAGGCCCTGGTGGACGGGCTGGAATACTACTTCAATAACTTTGCCATGAATAACGCTGCCCCGTAAGGATTGGGAAGAATCGAAGGGCTAAGCGTGAGCGATGCCACCGGAGAGAGCCTTCATTCATCACAACCCCTTACTCGCAAATCAAGGGTATTGAATGTTCCTCGTCCAGGTCACGGAGCTTGACGAGAGAGTCTCGTCATCTGCGCCGAACTGGCTCATCGATGTCTGGCTGAAGCCCGTGGCCGTCGCGAGGTCGAGCGCATTCGTGTTGTTGTACGAGGTGATGGCCCCGCCGAGCACCATGGTACCCGTCACGGTCTTTGTGGGGTTGCCGGAGGAATCGAGCTTGAGCACCCACGCGTCGCCACCGGAGCCAAAGGAAGCGGTGGAGCCGGCAACGATGTAGCCGCCGTCGTCGGTGAGAGTCACGGAGTACGCGCTGTCATCTCCGGTGCCGCCGTAGGTCTTCTCCCAGCTCAAGGTCCCCGTGGAGGTGAACTTGGCGACCCAGGCGTCTGCCCCGCCCGCGCCCGCGCTCTTCGTCGAGCCCACGGCAATGCAGCCTCCGTCCGGCGTCGCTTTCACGGCGTAGAAGAAATCGTCGTTCGCGTTCGACCCATAGTATTTCTTCCAGGATTCGACGCCGGCCGAGGTCACTCTGAAGAGGACTGCATCGTAGCTCTGATTGAGCGTGGTGATGCTCTTGGAGGCGCCCACAACGTAGTAGGCGGTAGTCCCCGAGGAGTCGACGCCGTAGAACTTGTCGTCCGCCGTACCCGCCAGCTTGTACTGGTAGCTGACCGCTCCCGTGGAGTTCAGGATGAGAAGGAAAGCGTCTGCCGCGCTGTTCGCCGCGATTGCGTACCCATACACCGACGTGGCGTCCTTCAGCACTGCAAGCCCACCGATGGTGGGGATATCGACCGAGGAGTTGTAGAAGGATCCCGAGACCGCCCCGCCGGTCGAGCCGATCTCCACGAGCACCGGCAAGGTCGAGCCCCGCATGTCGTCGTATTCCGTGCCTGCGATGGTGTAGTTGCCGGAGGGCAGCTCCTCGATGGCGTAAAAGTTGAAGCTGCCCACCCCTTCGGAATAGCTCGCGGGGTAGAACTTCTTCGACCAGGTGATGGCTCCGGTCGATCCAATTTTTGACACCCTGGTGCGGATAATGCCGGTTCCCTCGGAATGGGACCCACCGATAGTCACCATGCCGTCTGAGACAATGGCGATCGGGTTCCCCAAAGCGAGAGCGTTCTGCGTATAGGTTCTCGTCCAGGAGATGGTTCCATCGAGGTTGAGCTTCTCAAGTCGACGGAGATTTGTGGTGCTCGTCGCGGCGATGTAGTAGGACCCATCGGAGGCTTGAGCCACACCGTACGCGGCGTCGGCGGAGGTATCCCCGTACGAGCCGGCCCATGCCACCACGTAGGCCTGGCTGGCCAAGCCGGACGTGGTCCAGTCCGTCTTGTAGGCTATGGCCTGAACGGTAGTTGTCCTTGCTAAGGCAAAAGGTGCGGAATAGACGTTTCCGTAGCCCGAGGTGGGTGTGGTGCCATCGGTCGTATAGCGGATGGAGGCGCTGGAGGTTGTGCATCCGAGGGTCACCGTGAAGGTGTTCGAGGGGGCGGTCGGGACCGGGCTTATGGTCGGCGTTGCGACAGTGCCTGTGACGGTGTAGGTTCCCGAGAGCTCGGTCGAATCGGTCCAGGTAGTGAGGAAGGCTTTCGCTCTTATGACCATCGTGGTGTTGAGCGGCACGGTGATCGCGCCCGTGTACTTCGTGGTGGCTAAGGTCGGCGGCGTGCTGCCATCGGTTGTATAGTGAATTTCAGCGCCAGACGTTGTGCAGGCGAGCGTCACGTTTTGCGCGGTCGTATAGGTCCCCGGCTGGACAGTGGCAAACGTGGGCGTGGCGACCTGGCCCGTGACCGTAAACGTACCCACAAGGACGTCCGAGTTTGCCATGCCGTCCTTCTTCGCGAAAGCGCAGATATTGTAGATTGTGCCTAGGGGGACAGTTGGTGGAGTCGAGGGATTGTAAGTGAATCCCCCGTTCACGATCGGATCCTGCCCGTCGGTGCGGTAGATGATGGTTGCGCCGGCCGTGGTGGTGGTGAGCGTCACTGTCTGGACTGTCTGGTAGACTCCGGGTTGCGTCGTGGAAAATATCGGCTTTGCCACGGCACCGGTCACAATGAACGTGCCGCTCAGCATTGTCGAGTTCTGCATCCCCGGCTTGCTTGCGACCGCCCGCACGGTTTTGGTAGTCGAAAGCGGTATGACGATCGGCTCGTCGGGATAGAGGTGGCCGACGGTCGCGCTTGGATCAGGCTCCCCGTCAAGGGAGTAATGGATCGTGGCTCCCGGCGTCGAACAGAAGAGCGTCACGGTCTGGGCGCTCGTATAGGCGCCCGGCTGGACGCTGTCGAAGCTTGGGGTGGAAACGGTGGAGTAGGACACGGTGTACGAGGACGAAGCTACCGCCGAGTCGACGTATCCCGGTATGGTGGCAATTGCCTTGACCACAATCGTCGCCCCGTCGCCCGCGACGTGAATGGGGGACGCGGGATCGAAGACGGTCGAGGAGGCGGTGGGATCCGGCGGCGTGCCCGATTGGCTGGTGGTGTAGTGGATGACCGCCCCTTCCGTGGGGCAGGAAATGACGATATCGCTATCCGCGGAGTATGTCCCCGGCGGCGGACTGAAGGTTGGCGTCGCCACTGTCCCTTTCCAGATCCCCGTCCCGGTAATCGTGAACGGATATGACTCCGTGCTGGGATCGTTGCTCGCAACCGTCACGCTCGCCGTCTTGGTCCCGCCGCTCGTCGGAGAGAAGCTCAGGGAGAACGTTGCGCTTTGCCCCACGGGAATGGAGGAGGCTGACGGAGGCGTCGAGAGCGCGAACTGGTCGTGGTCCGTTCCGCCCAGCGACACGGCAGCGGCGCCGCCGTTGAGCGCCAGGTCGGATTTGCCCGCGTTCGTCACGGTGATGCTTATGGTCGCCGTGTTTCCCACCACGACCTGGCCGAAATCCCTGGTATCGCCGGACGCAATGGCATTGGCATCGATGGTAAGCGCGATTTTCGGTCCTTTTGCCACCTCGACGGCGTTCGTCACCCTGTCCATGAGCGGGTTCTTGCAGGAAAGCAGGACGACAAGGACTCCAAGACCAGCGATGATGATTTTCTCTTTCGAACGCATGTTCGCGCCTTTCTCATTCACTCGTGACGGCATGCTTTACTCTTCGTCCCAGAGCACGGCTTTTGTATTGACTTCGGCGGCCCGGGTCCCCGAGCTTCCCTTTTCCGCGATGAACGAATACTTGGCTGCCAGCTCGGGATCAGCCTTCGCCGCCGCTTCAAAGGCCACCGCCGCATCCTTGTCTTTCCCCAATGATCGCGCGGCCATAGCGAGGCTGATAAGCACCTTGGCATTGTTCGGCTGCACCTTCGCCGCCTTCTGGTACAGGGTGTAGGCCGCCTGTGCATCGGGCTTCAGCCACGCCAGGTTCCCCAGGTTCAGCAGGGCGGGAACAGAGTTCGGCTTCTTCTTGATCGCCGCCTGGAAGTCCTTCTCCGCCAGGTCCAGCCTGCCGTATTTCGCGTACACCACGCCACGACTGTTGAGTCCCTGCGCCGTTTCCCCCGTCTTTTTCATCGCATCGTTGAGAACGGATACCCGCACACTGATCTCTTGCTGCAGATACTTGGACAGCTCCGCGGCGAAGGTCTGCGTCACCAGATCGCTTCCCGGCACTCTCACCGCCGTGTCGTCCGCGGCAAGCCCGACCGGCTCGTAGAGCTTCCACGCCTCGTGGATCGGATAGAAGGCCGCTGTCTTGTCCTCGCTGCATTTTTTCCACTCGCGCGCCCCTTCCGCCCAGGCGTCAAGCAGGCCTTGGTCGCGCAGAGTGGCCTCGATCGGCAGCCACACCTTCCCGTCCTGGATGATCAGGTCACCGTGGTTCGCCACGTTCGCATTCGCTTCTTCAGGGGTCATGCCAAGGTTGATGGCCATGAAGATGTGCCCGGGCACGGTGATGAAGGCGCACTCCACTCCGATGGACTCGAAGAAGGAGGAGTAGAGAATGGACAGGTCGGAACAATCTCCCGCCTTTCCCATCAGGGTTTGCCTCGGGAACCTCAGGAAGTCCACGATCTCGGGATTCGTGGAGGTCTGCGAATAGGGAGTCGTTGGATTCGGCGTGTAGCTCAGGCCGTAGACCCTCAGCGCGTTATGAAAAGCGATTGCCATTTGCAGGTTCTTGCTGATAGTGGGGTTGAGCTGGTCCTTCACCATCGCGGTGACGTTGTTCGCGAAGTCCAGCACCCATGGATCCTTGCCCGATACGAAGGCCGCGGCCTTTCGATCATCGTCCCAGGTCATGGCATTGCGGTTGTAGATGCGGACGGTGGCGGTCTTGTTCTGGCTCTGCTTCTCCCCCGCTTCCGTGTAGGCGGCAAAAACCTCGGAGGTCGCCTTGGTCGCCTCTGTCACATCGAGGATCGAGCTGTTGAAAAGCGCGTACAGCGGCAGCTCGCGTGTCTCCCCTGGCTTGAGCTCCGCGATCGAAGGGCATTCCTTTGGCCCGTCCATATACTGCTTGATGACGAAAGTGAGGCTGACGTTCGTGATCGGCTCTTTTCCCGCGTTTTTCACCGCGACCTTGCCCATCGGATTCTGGTCGTACCAAGTACGAAAGATGGGGAACACGCTTTGCAGGGTGATGACGCCGATCTCCAGATCCATGAGCTTGGGCTTGGAGGGAACGATGATGGTTTTCACCTTGGGCGGAGGCGGGGTCACCGAAAGGGCAAGCGAGGCGGTCAGCCCTCCGTACAGACCGAAATAGTACTGGTAGCACAGATCAAGCCGCAGGGCAAGGAGCTGATTGAATGCGTAGGCCAGCCCTCCTCCCGCTTCGGCAACCGCACACCCGGCTCCGTCTGAGAGACTATCTCCATTCATGACCCCGAAGGAATAGCCTACCCCCGCGAACGTTCGTGCGAAGAGTCCCGCGAAAATGGGGAATCTCCACGCAGCCCCTGCCAGCGCTGCGACCTGTGACGTCGACCCCGCCTCGGCCTGAAGCGACTGGTAGTCATACAGTAATCCCGCCTGCAGGGAGAGGCTCCTTAGTGCCGGCAGCGTGTATTCCACGCCGAGCCTTCCGCCACCTCCGAGTGCGAAAACACCGCCGCCAGGGCCGAGAGGTACTGTCGTCGAGGGCGATAAAGAGAAAGTAAAAAGAGTCGATTCGACCGCGTCCTGCGCAAACACGATACTGACCGAGGCGGAGAAGAGCAAGAATAGGATGACCTTCTTCATTTTGCCTCCGGAAATCGTTTCCCGGTTTGTGCCGGGAGAGATCCTAAATGGCAAAAACTTATGATTTCACTTCTGTACTATACCACATTCGGAATCAAAAAATCCATAGATATGCAGCCGCCATGATTTACGCCACACCGGAGGAAACTTTTTAAGCGACTGTTTGGAGCCGAACAACCCATATGCGACTGCAAGGATCGCTCTTTGCTGCGGACTGCGCACGGTGTGCGGGTGTCCCTACTGGAAGCGCAGGCTGCTTCCGTTGGGCTGCCACTGGTGAAGGTTCCAATTCCCTTCCCACCCTCGGTATTCAGGCGCTCTTTCCGCTCTGGGGCATGGAAACGAAGCTGCTGGCCGAGCGAATGATCGACGCGGGCCTCCACGCTATCGTTACGTGCCTGGACCCTCGCAAGGTGCCGCGCGAGTTGGTGGGCCGGGCCTTCGACCGCAGCTTGCTCGCGTCGCTCCCCCCAGGCGTGGATCCCTGCGCAGAGCAGGGCGAATTTCACACGATGGCCATTGCGGGACCCATGTTCTCCTCTCCCATCCCCGTAGCTATTGGGGAGACGGTGGAACGCGATGGTTTCGTTTTCACGGACGTGACGTTAAAAGCATCCCTACAGCAGTGTTGAGATGCCTTCCGCCATGATCACCCGCGTTTCCCGGCTATGCCCGCAGGATCCCCTCCGCGTCAGCCCGAGAGAGGAAGTGAGCCACCAAAGGCTGGGAGCCGTCCGGCTGGGACTGCTGCCACGTGGTCAGGTACCCGTCGACGCTCTCCTGGACGTTCACGTACCGGCTGCAGCCCGTGCCGTGCGGGCTCAAGAAGATGGGAAGCTCGACAGAGAGGCGCTCCACGGAGCCATACCGAGGCTCGATCATCACCCCGAGACCTCCCAGTTCCTCGCACGAGTATCCGCGCGGGCGTTTGACCGCGGCAGGGTGCTCCTCGAGTGCTCGGATCGACTCTCCGCCGTCGTAGAAGACCAGGTGCACACCCGGCGGGATCCCGCCGACTGCGGGGACCGCGCAGAATCCTGTGATGCGGCTTATGGCCACGTCCCACGTGAATCCACGGGGGAAGAACTGGAAGTCGGGCTCGGAAAATCGCAATGCTTCCCGCGCCCTTACGGCCAGGGCGCTATTAGAACTTGACCAGTTGAAGGGATGCGTGCAGAAATACAGGACGGTATCACCCGACGCTGCGTCGAACATCACGGGGTCTTTCAAGTGAAACCATCGGGGATCCGTGCCCCGGAGGATTATCTGAGGCGTCCTGCCTGCAAGCTCTTCCACGGTTGGGGCCTGCAAGTAGTCGATCGTCCAGACGCCAGTGCCCGGCTTGTGGAAAGACTCCAGCCCCGGCGGATAGCCGATCCCGCTCTTCTCCGCGGACACGAACAGCTCCACGCCGTTCTGCCAAAAATGGAGCTTGGCTCCTTCGATGGAAACCACCTTCTGCGAGGATACGTCCAGATCCGACTTACGCAACGACAGTACCTTGGAGAAGCTCCTGCCTCCGTCGGTGGACCGGAACACGGCAAGCTCCATGCCGCGTTCTCCCTTGCCAACGCCTGTGCGGGAATCTCCCTCGTTGCGGTAGCGGCCCACCAGGTAGCGCACTCCCTGCGGATCCTGAACGATGTTGCCGGCTCCGAACCAGAATCCCGCGCGGTTGGCCATTGCCGGGATCAGCACCTGCGCCCTTCGCTGATCCACGAGCGCCTCGGCAAAGCTCATCAGTCGGTGGCGCATTTCCAGGGGCCATTCTGTCATACCTGCCTCCTTCCGATGCCCCGCTGAATTGATATTCCGGACATGGCCCAGTATGTACTTTCTGGTCATGCCGCAGTCGTGCATTGATATTAACAGCCTTCGCGCGGAGCGAGAAGAGATGACAACAGAAAGGCGCTATTCCATTTTAGAGCATACAGCCCATGCCGATCATCCCGTGAGTGATGTACTTCGATGTACTCCGGATGCACGTATTGGACCTGCAAGGCTTGGCACTCTCCTCGCCGCATCCCGGTAGACGCGGCAAGGAGATTTAAAACGAAGTGCCGTGGATCACCATGCCAGGCTTCATCACAGGAAGCAGGACCAAACGGAGCGCGCAGCTCTTTCATGGCACAGATGCCACATTGTTAAACATGACCCGGGCCGTGCCGAGGGTACGTTTAGTCGTGGCCGGAGATGGCTTGCTTTCTGATCAAAGCTTCATCTTGAAACCTCGGAAGTGATCCGGCGCAATTTGTGTGAGGGGATGCTGCCGAACCTCATCGGCGCTGGCCGAGTCTGGCATTCTACGGCAGCCCTCAGGACAAGAGCGGCCAGAACTCGCCGATCGGTTCGCCCCAGTATTGACATTTTGTATGTATGCATTACATTAAACCGTGGACTTCGAGTGGGACCCGCTCAAGGATCGCGAGAACCAGCAGAAGCACGGAGTGAGCTTCGCCGAAGCGGTACGGGCTTGGCTGGATCCCCGGCGGGTCACGAGAGCAGATCGGAGGCACAATAGCCGCCGGGAGCAGAGATACTTCCTGCTCGGCTAGGTCTCCGGTGGCGTGCTTGCCGTTCGTTTCACTCGTTGGGACGAGACCGTGAGGATTATTGGGGCGGGCTACTGGCGAGAAGGAAGGATGATCTATGAACAAGCGAATCGGTTCAGACGATAGATACACGGATGCACCGCCGGAGATCGCGGAGGCGCTCGCCGCCTCGGGGCCGGTGGAGGACGACTTCCCCAGCCCCGAGGAGTTGGCGCGACAGTTGGGACGCACGATCACCATCCGTCTTGATCCGGCGGTCTATGAATGGTTCAAACGGCCGGGTCCCGGCTATCAGACCCGGATCAATGCCGTGCTGCGGTATTATGTTCACACGCAGAAGGCAAAAGCGGGGCACTCGGAGACCGGTCAGACCGTGTCACCTTCGGAGACCAAGTCTCCGGTGGCGCGCAGAGCAGCGCCACGAGAGCCATCATCAGCGATGGCCCGCAGGCGAAGCTCCAAGGGCAAGACGAACGGTGCCGTCAGAAAGGCTGCGAAGAAAACGAAGCATACTGCCCGGAGGTAGCCGACGGCTCAGTTGAAAACGCAGACGGCAATCGCGATCGATCGGGCCGACTCTGGCAGTCAAAACAAACAAGGCGCCCCCTCGTGAGGACGCCCTGGTAGTTCGTTAGCCCCTAGGGCGACTCCTTTGAGCATCATCATTGAATTGAAAAGAAGCGTCAGGAAGCCACTTTTCCCCCAGAATCCATAACGATAAGCACCAAATAGCGTATGGAGCGTCAGGAGATTTTTCAAGAAGCGTACCATTTAGCGTATCAATGTTTGCATATGGCTGAGAAATGGCGGGAGGATACACGACCCTGATAGTGGCGGAGGCAATGTCAGGGCGCGTTCCACCCCTTGGGCGGGCCACCGCACCGCCTGGAAGCGATGTCCCCATCTTCTGCGCCTTTCGCCCCTTTCCAAGGAGTCAGCTGAGAGCAAGGATCAGCCCACGTGCGCCCAGTCAATCGAGTATGACCGCGCCTCCTCCACATGGGCCCGACGTATCGCAAAAATCTACGGTGTCAATCCCGCGGGCGGCAGCGCGGTCGCTCCTGGCGACATTCGCGGTTGCGAAGCAAACGGCGAGAGCCCTCTCGTCTGTCCTCGCTGTGCAAACAGCATGCGGGTTCTCGCTGTCATCACAGACCCCTCTCAGGTCGAGAGGATCCTCCGCCATCTCATCAAGATCGGCCGTGCTCCGCCGGGGCTCATATGCGCGCCACTGCACTGAGATCCACCCCCAACTTCCTCGTCGGCTTCTCTCGCTCCAGCCGCATCGCCAAGGCATACCCCCGGGGATCGCTGCGCGGCTTTGGGTCCACTCTTTCCGTTCCCTGACCTTCCAGAACCGCGCTACTTCGGTCCCTGCACCTGTCCCGAGCACCACGGAGCCCACCATGCCGCATTTTGGGCCACCTTGTAGCCGCGCTCCCGTACTCGCGCAGCGTGTCATGCGTATGAAAATCGCTATCAGTCGGTTGCCGGAAAGCCAGCGGTGACGCGGGGACCGTCACTCCTTCACCGCGCCGAGGGTGATGCCCGTTATGAAGTAGCGCTGGAGGAATGGATAGATCACCAGCACGGGGATCATGGCGATGAAGATCTTCGCGGCGTTCAGGGTCTGATTCGAAAGCTCGTTCAACCGCTTGTACTGGTCCTCCGTCATCAGCCCCACGTTGAGGTTGACCACCATCTGCTGGATGTAGGTCTGCAGCGGATAGTGATCCGCGCTGGACATGAGGACCAGGCCGTTGAAGAACTCGTTCCAGTGGTAGACCACGCTGAACAGCGTGACGGTGGCGAGCACGGGCGTGGACAGCGGGATGTAGAGCTTGAGGAGCATGTACCACGGCCCCGCGCCGTCCACCAGCGCCGCTTCCTCCAGCTCCTTCGGCAGGTTGCGGAAGAAGTTCAGGACCAGGATGACGCTGAACATCGGCACGCTGTTGCCCAGGACGAGCGCCCAGATGTTGTTGATCAGCCCGTAGGACTTGACGGTCTGGTACCAGGGGACGAGCCCGCCATTGAAGAGCATGGCGAAGACGAGGACCCACATGAACACGTTGCGCGGCTTGAAATCCTTCGCGCTCTTCGAGAGCGGGTACGCCATCAGCGCGATGATGACGTAGTTCAGCGCGCTGCCGAGCACGACCCGCTGGATGGAGGTCCAGAATGACTTGAAGAACTTCGCGTCCTCCATGATCTGCCTGTAGGCGTCGAGATTGAAGCCCACGGGCCAGAGGCTCACCAGGCCCGCGGTCGCCGCCGCCTTCTGGCTGAGAGACACGCACAGGGTGTACCAGAGGGGGAGGATGCAGACCAGGGCGCAGAGCACGAGGACAACGTAGACGACGCCGTTCAGCATCCGTGACCTGACTGTCGTGTCGGCGATCATCCCGGCTCCTCGGTGTGCATCTCAGAAGATCCTGTAGTTGGCCAGGCGGCCGGCCAGGAAATACGAGAGGGAGATCATGATGAACCCGATGGCCGACTTGAAGAGGCCCGCGGTCGTGGCCAGGCTGAACTGGAGATTCAGCAGACCGGCCCTGTACACCCAGGTGTCGATGATGTCCCCCGTCGAGTAGACGAGCGGATTGTACATGTTGAAGATCTGGTCGAAGCCCGCGTTCATGACGTTCCCCAGCGAGAGGACCGCGAGGAGGACGATGGTCGTGGAGATTCCCGGCAGCGTGACGTGGCGGAGCTGCTGCGTGCGGGTGGCTCCGTCCATGGAGGCCGCCTCGTACAGCGACGGGTTGATCGCGGTCAAAGCCGCCAGGTAGATGACGGCGTTGAAGCCGAACTCCTTCCAGATCTCGCTCCCGACGACAATGACGCGGAACAGGTCCGCCCGGGCGAAGAAGAGGATGCGCCGTGCGCCGAAGAGGGTGAGGAAATGGTTCACCGGGCCCCGGTAGGCCAGGATGTCCAGGAGGATGCCGGCGAGGATGACCCAGGAAAGGAAATGGGGAAGGTAGGCGACGGTCTGGACGGATTTCTTGAAAAGCCCCATGCGCAGCTCGTTGAGCATCAGGGCGAAGATCAGGGGCACGATGAGGTTGCCGATGATCTTCAGAAGGGAGATGAAGACGGTATTGAAGATGATGGTGCGGGCGTCCGAGAGGGAAAATAGGTACCTGAAGTTCTCCCACCCCACCCACTCCGACCCGAACACCCCCCGGCCCGGGTTGAAGTTCTGGAACGCCATGATGAACCCGAACATCGGGATGATGCTGAACAGGACGAGCCAGGCGTAGCCGGGCGCAAGCATCAGCAGGTAGTGCTTCGTGAAACCTTTGTTCCGCACGACTTCCCTCGCGGCGCAACGGAAAGCCGCCCGTGGAGCCCTCCACGGGCGGGGCCCGAAGATCGCATCCCCGTGACTGTGCCACGAGGGCCTTTTTTTTTCTACTTCCTGTCCGCTTCGGCCTGCACCTCTGCGGTTACCTGGTCTCCCCCCTGCGCCTTCCAGTCCTTCACGAAGGTGTCGAAGGTGGAAACGGGCGCGGCGCCCATGATGATCTTGAGGAAGGTCTCGTCCTCGAGCTTCTTCAAGGTGGCCCACTTCGTTTCCATTGTCTTCGTCTGCGTCCAGAGCACGCTCTCCACCTTGCTCGCGGACTGCTTGTAGATGGTTGCGGAGCCCACCATGAGGGAGAACATCCGCGGGAAGCTGGAGTTGCTCTTGTCCCAGTACATGCTCTCGTAGTTGTCGATGGGGGGCTTCTTCACGCCCTCGATGGCATTCACGTCGGAGAGCAGGAGCTTGTAGACCCTGTAGTCCGGCGTGTCGAAATCGGTCGGCTTCTTCTTTCCCGCCAGCACGTCCTTCATGGCGTTGATCGTGACGGGGCACTCGTCCGGCATCGCCATGGGGACCCGCAGCGGATAATCGCCGATGGTCGCCGTCTTCTGGTCGAAGGTGCCCTCGTCGCGGATCAGGCAGTTGAGCATCTTCACCAGCGCCTCAGGATTCGAGTAGCCCTTGCGGATCACCGAGAACTGGTTGCCGGCGGTCATGCCGATGTGCGGGGACCATTTGCCGCTTGAGTCCACGGGGATGGCATACGCCTGCCAGTTGGCGTCAGGGTTGTTCTTGAAAGCGTCGGGGAACGGCCAGTAGCCCACCCACCAGGGCCCGAAGAAGATCCCCGCCCTTCCGCTCACGATGGGCTGGGTGGCGTCCTTCTGGACCCCCATTTCCCTGTCGATCAGGCCCTTCGCGTACCAGTCCGCCAGCTTGTCGAGCGCTGTTTTCGTCTCTGGGAGGATCGATCCATAGACCACCTTCCCGTCGGAGCCTTTCAGCCAGTAGGCGGGATAGGAATGGAGGGCCGAGAAGATGGGGTCGAAGCCGAAGGAATTGCTCGTGGACTCCAGGAAAGTGGCGTAGAGCTTTCCACCGTTCTGCGGCCCGGAGATGCCCACCGTGTTTCCTGGTCCGTTGCCGCCCGGATCCTTGTCCACGAAAGCCTTTGCCACCGCCTCCAGATCGTCGAGGGTCTTGGGAGGCTGGAGGCCGAGCTTGTCCAGCCAATCCTTTCGTATCCACGCGAGGTGATAGCCGTCGTCAGGAACCGCGATGTTGGGAATGGCGTACATCTTGCCGCCAAAGGTGACCGCCTTGGCAGCCTGGCCTCCGGATTTATCGAACATGGCCTTCATGGGCGGGGAGGCGTACTTGTTGAAGGCATCCGTGAGGTCCGCCACTTCGTCGGCGTTCACCATGGCCTTGAGATGCTGGACGGTGATGATGCCAAGACCGTCAGGGAGGTCGTTCGCCGCGATGCACAGGTTGACCTTCTGGAAGTAGTCTGCCTGGCTGCCCGCCTGCCATGAGTTCTTCACGTCGATGTTGAGGGTCTTTGCCAGGTAGCGCGAATAGATGTTGTTCTCGGGACTGTCGCCCTCCGGGTACTTCCAGGTCGGCTCCACCTGTTTCCCGATCTTCATCGACAGCGTCGAGCTGTACGCTCCGAAAGGATCACCAGCCGCGGCGGTCGCCTTGCCCCCCGTCTCGGCCTTCCCCCCCGCGTACGCGAACGCCGCTAGGAGAGAGATCGCCAGGATGGCGATCAGCGCTTTTCTCCACATACACCATGCCTCCTTCGTTTGAATTGAAAGATCCGTCTCCCTAGCTTATACCTCTCCTTTCGTGTTTCCTGTGAGAGACGGATGATTCCCCCCGAGAGGAATCATGGGAGGAAGAAGGGCCATCGCGGACACCCGCCCGACCTTTTTCAGGACGGATGTCTACCTGCCCGGCTCTGCTGACGGAATTCGCTGGGCAGGGTGCCGGTCTGGGCACGGAATGACCGGCTGAAGTACTTCTCGTCCGTGTATCCGACCTGTTCCGCGATGTGGTAGATCTGGGCGTCCGTGTGCGCGAGCATGAGCTTCGCCTTTTCCATGCGCATGGAACGCAGGTAGTCGTTGAACGATTTGCCGGTGATGTCCTTGAAGCACTGGCAGAAGTAGCTGCGGCTCAGGCCCACCCTCCGGGCGATGGCCACGGCGAACACCGGTCCTCCCATTTCCTTGTCCACGATCCTCGCGGCGCGCATGATGGAGTTGACGACGTCGGGCGCGTACGACAGTTTCCTCGCGCAAAGCAGCGCGGACTCGCGGACGTGCGTCAGCCAGGATTCCACCTCCTGCCACGCGCGGACGGATCCCCGCGCCTTGAGACGGTTCGACAGGACGGGCATATAGACGCGGTTCCACTCGTTCTCCAGCTCGACGAGCAATCGAAACAGCGTCGTGGCTGATGGCCGGGCGGCCTTCAGCTCCGAGCGGAGATCGGCGAACAGGGTATCGTCCCACACCCATTCGAACGCGAGCCACTGCCCCTCGAGCCTGTCCATCTCGGCGTCGCTGATCTTCGGTCCCGAGTCTTCCAGCTCGGAAAGGCGCTTGGCGATGGAGGGAGCCCCGCGATCGTAGTCGTAGAACAATCCCGTCTGCCGATACCTCCTCACAAGGCCATGGACACGGCTGCTCCTCTCTCCCGTCAATCCGCTTACGAAGACGAGCATCCAGCCGTCCCTTGCAGCGATCTCCTCCTGGATCCTCGCCAGGACCGCTGAAGGGGCCGGGCATTCACGCGGCGTCCATAGCCAGGCTCCTTCGCTGATCTCGTACGGGCATTGCTCCGCGCCTGCTGCGCACATCCTGATCCATTCGCCCTGCGGCTCGCTCTCCACGGAGAGCAGCGCGTAGGAGGTGTCGGAGGAAAACCACTCGGGGAAGTGTTCGCCGGCCGTGACCGACGCCCCACGCGTGCGTTCCTGCAGGAAACGCTCCCGGATCCGGCGCAGGACCTGGTCGAATCTCTCCTTCTCGAGCTGGACTTTCGCGATGTAGTCGATGACGCCGAGCCGTATCGCCTCCTGGGCCTGCTCGAGCTCCTGGTGAAACGTGAGCACGACGCAGAGCAGGTCGGGGAATCGCTGGCTGGTGGTCCTCATGAGCTCGATGCCGGACATGCCGGGCATCGCCAGGTCGGTCAGCATCAGGTCCACGTCGTGCGATCCCAGGAAGTCGAGGGCCTGGCGGCCGTTGGCCGCCTCTCCGACCACCTCCATGTCGAACTCGCCCCAGGGCATCGAGTGCACGAGCCCCTTGCGGGCGAGCTTGTCGTCTTCCACGACGAGCACCCGGATCATCCCGACGCCCCCGCCGCCGGCACGGGCAGGCTCAGGCGGACCGAGGTACCGCTACCTGCCACGCTCGTTATTTGCAGGCACGCACGGCCGTCATAGTAGGCTTCGAGCACGCGCTTCACATAGCGAAGGCCGATGCCCATGCCCTGCCCGTCGGTGCCGGGGTCTCTCCCTCGGTCCTCCTTCGCCGGCTCCTCCATGAGACTTCGGACCAGGTCCGTCGACATGCCCGGACCATCGTCGCGGACCGTGATCACGACTCTGTCCCCGGACTCGATCTCCAGCCAGATGTGGCCGCCCTCGCTCAGACCATGGAGGAGCGCGTTCTCCACGAGAGGCTGCAGGATGAACCGGGGAATCACCGTTTCCAGGGCATGGTCCGTGCTGCGCATGACGACGTCGAAGTCGAAGGTGTAGCGCGTCTTCTGCAGCAGCATGTACTCTTTGAGCGACTCCAGCTCCTCGCCCAGGGTCGTGGACTTCGCTTTCTTCCCCAGGTTGTGGTAGAGGAGGCGGTTGATGGCCAGGATGAGCCGGTCGATCTCATCCTGCCCCTTCTCCATGGCCAGCCAGTGTACCGTGTTGAGCGAGTTCATGAGGAAGTGGGGATTGATCTGGAACAGCAGGTTCTCGATCTCGAGGTCCGCCCGGCGCTTCTCTTTCTGTTCCACCTCGGTGAGAAGCTCGACGATCCTCTTCTTCATCCCCTGGAACTGCCAGAGGAGGAAGTCGAACTCGGGAATCCTCGTCGGAATGGACGCCATGCCGTAGTCGCCCCTGTCGATCCACGTGATTTCCGAGCTGAAGAGGTTGAGCGGCCTGTAGACCATTCTCCAGAGGAGGACCGCGAGCGAGACGCTTGCAACGAGGAAGACGAGGAAGAGCAGGGCGATCACGTTCTTCCACTGCATCATCTCCCGCTCGTAATCCCCCTTCTTCACGAGCGTGACGACGCTCCATCCCTGGTTCCCCGTCGCGCGGAACCAGTAGAAGCCGGAGCTCTGCCCGTCCACGCCCGGGTTGGTTGAAAAGAAGCGTGAGTTCACGGGAAAGGCCGAGGGGGCCTCGCTGTAGGCGACACGGCCATCGTTGTCGAGCATGAGATGCACGGCGGACGTGCCGCTGCGGCCGCTGTTCAGGATGCTCTGCGTGAGCTTGAATCCCGACTCGATGTACAGGTACACGTCGTCCCGGTCCGGCATGTCCACCTTTCGCAGCGCCGAGAGGACGTACTGGTCGCTGAACCGGTCGCTGCTGATATGGGGACCGAAGTAGGTGATCCCGTAGTACCTGGCGAGCAGCGGCAGCGCGTCCGGCGAAAAACCTTCCCGGGTCGGGCATGTCTCGAGGTCCCGGGAACCTGTCCCATCACGGAAGTAGTACATGATGAGTCCGACATTGGGGTTCGTGAACGCGATGAGATTCAGCTCCTTGCGGATGTTCAGCTTGAGCTGCGAACGCTGATACGGATTCGGATTGGCGAGATACTCCTGCAGCATGCCGCCGACAGTGCCGCTGAGGGTGAGCTGCTGCGAGACGTGGTTCAGGTTGCGTATGGTGTTTTCAAGAAACAGCAGCACCTGGCTGAGGTTGTCACGGATGCCTGTCTGTATCCTGTTCACCAGGAGGGAGGAGATCGTCATATAGGAAACAGCCGTGAGGCAGGCGGAGGGGATGAACAGACTGACGACGAAGATGATGACGATCCTCTTCTTGAGCGTCATGAAGCCGGACAGGCGCGATGCGCGGCGTGGCGGATCAGCTCTCTCGCGTTCCATTCTGTCGCTCCCCACGCCATGATGATTCACACCATACGGGACGTCAAGCATTGTGGAACAGGTGGAGATCGGCCAAAAAAAGGGTGGCCGCTGTTCTGCGACCACCCTTTGCTTTCGGGTTTCTGTCCCCCGATCTAGCCCCTAGGGGAATCGAACCCCTCTTTTAAGATTGAGAATCTCATGTCCTAACCGATAGACGAAGGGGCCGCATGCATCCTTTCCCGGGGAGGATTCGAACCCCCACAAAAAGATCCAGAGTCTTTTGTGCTACCATTACACTACCGGGAATTGTCTCCTGGTGATATGTAATAGAGCAGGCTGAAATTGTCAAGGGGCGGCGCTTTCAGATATGAGAAGCGTTGCGATGCGGCGCCGCCCGTGCGGCCCGCGCTCACCCCGGCAGCGGGATCGTGACGCGGAACGTCGTTCCTTCGTTTTTCCGGCTCGTGAAGGAAAGGCTTCCCTCGTGCGCATCCACGATGCTCTTGACGATGGACATGCCCAGCCCTGTCCCCCCCTCCCGGGAAGATGTATAGAAAGGCTCGAAGAGCCTTGCCTGGACCTCCTGGTCCATTCCCTCCCCGGTGTCGGAGACCTGGATCACGAGGTTCTTCCCCTCGCGTAGCACCGACACGGTGAAGGTGCCGCCGCGGGGCATGGCCTTGCGTGAGTTGTCCGCCAGGTTGAGCAGGACACGCAGCATGCGGTCGTAGTCCAAGAGCACGGGTCCGCGATACTCAACGTCCGTGCGTATCTCGATCTTGCGCGACGCGAATCGCTCCGCAACGATCTGCATGGCGCGGTCCACCAGGTCGCGAAGGTCCACGATCGCTATGTTCAGGCTGATCTCCCCGCGGGAGTAATCAAGCAGCTCTCCGGCAATACTATTCAGCCTGTCCGCTTCCTCGATGATCCTGTTGATATTGCGCTCCCTCATGCCGGCATCCGAGGGATGGAGGAGGATCATCTCAGCGGATCCGCGGAGAATGGAAATGGGGTTGCGGATGTCGTGTAGGATCAGGGATGAAAATCGACCCAGCAGGGAGAGCCGTTCCGCCCGCAACAGCCTGCTCTGAGCGTTTTTCAACTGCCGATTCGTCCTGACAAGCTCCCGGTTTCTCTTTCGGAGGCTCTCGACAAAGTTTTCATTGGAGATCCGGACCATGGAAGAGACGGAGCGCATAACGGAAAGGGCGACGGAGGCGTTCTCCCGTATAATGCGGTGGAAATCGCCCCTGCCGATGGACAAGAGCCGGGTCTGCTCGCGGGCAATCACCGTTGCGCTGCGGGGAAGCTCGTCGATGAGAGCCATTTCTCCGAACATGTGCCCCGGTCCGTGAAGGGCCAGCAGGTCGGCTTCAGGATCGCCCCAGTCCTTCCACACCTCCACCGTGCCGCTCACCATGATGAAGAACTTGTCCGCGGGGGTTCCCTCGCGGCAGATCATGTCCCCAGCCGCGAAACACTCCTCGCGGCAAACCGCTCCCACCTTCTCCAACTCTTCGGCGGAGAGGCTGCGGAAGAAATACAGGTCGCGCAGCATCCCGAGGGGGGATTCCATTGCTATTTCCGGTTGTACAACCCCTGGACGTATTCTGGTGTGTTCTCGATCTGCATGTGGCTGATCGTGCACCGCCCCTCCAGAATGACGCCGTCCTGGATGATCAGCTCCGGCGTCTTGATGTCACCCAGCACCCGCGCCGTGGATAAGAGCAGGATGCGGCGGGAGGAGGTGATGTTTCCGATGATCACCCCTTCCACGACCACGCTCGTTGCGATGATGTTCGTCTTCACCCTGCCCTTGGGACCGATCTGCAGCTGGTCCACCAGCAGGGTCTGGCCTTCGAAACGCCCGTCGATGCGGAGGCTGCCCCGTATGGCGAACCTGCCCTCGAAAAAGGATTCCTCCCCGATGGTGGAGTTGGCCTCAATATCGATCTGCACGCTCGTTCTCCTGGATCTCGATCTCTGGGATATTGAGGTACGCGATCGCCTCCTTGGCAAAATCGCGCAGCTCCCCCAGCGCATCGGCTACCCGACGGCCCTCGAGGACCCTCTTCCCTTCGATGCTGTCAAAGGAGATCTCCGTGTCGCAGTCAAGGCACTTCACGCCATCCCCCTGCGCATCCTCGGCCAGTTCGGCGGCAAACCGCTCTATGGAGCGGAAGAACTTCGCCGCCTCCACTGCGATATGGCGCGTGAGCTTCAAGGCCCTCTTGCGGACCTCAATTTCCATATCCCGGCTCACCATGCCCTCAGCGAGCCTCTTGTTCTCCTCCCGGTAGTTCTCCATCTTCCGCTGCAGCGCCTGGAAGGCTCCGTAGAAGCCGTCGCGATCGAGGGAGAACTTGAAGTCAAGCTTCAATCGTTTTTCCGTGAGGAAGGGAAGGTATTCCTTTTCGAAGTACCGCGCGTACAGCGAGAGGTGGAACATCTCCTTCTGCGACGTCGTGGGCGCCGCGTCCTTGACGGCAAAGGAGGCGACCGTCTGACCCGGCGGCAGCGCCGCATTCCGCGCGATCATCTGCTTCAGGAGGGGAGCGGCGGCAAGCTCATCCTCCCCGACGGGTGCCTCCGTAAGGTCCCGCGCGTTGATCACGTTCACGGTGAGGATCTTCTCCCTGTAGCTGCGCAGTTCCTTGAGCTGGCGCTCAACCCGCTCGCGCTGGTCCACATCCGGGGTGGTCCGATACACGGTCTCATACTGGCGGATGAGCTTGTTGAGTTGCTTCACCTCCTCTTCGGGGGTCATGGGGAAACTCTACCATTCGGCCCTGAGAAAGAAAAGCCCTTGAGATCCGCTTACGCGGATCGCAAGGGCGTATGGCGCACGAAGGGCGAAAACCTACCAGCCGTCGGACATATCGTCCGCGTCGCGTTTGGATTCGCCGAACAGATCAGTGACGGCGCGGATGTCGTCGAAATACACGTAGTACGTGCCGTAGGAGTCCATGGGGTCGCAGTCGACCTCCAGCCCGGTGATGCGGATGCCGCTCAGATAGGTGTAGTGATATTCCGTCTGCAGAATGCTCGGGGGGATGGCAACGGTGAGCTTTTTCCAGCCGATGAAGTTCAGCGTCCCGATGGTCAGCTCCTGCGCCTGTCCCCGATAATCCTCAAACAGGAGCTTGAGCGTGTGATTGTAGTTCCTTCCGACCACCCAGACCGATACCGTCTTGACGATTCCTTCGACGGCGATTGGATTCTGCGGATGCACGCTGAAATAGGAGGCCCCGCGGTGGAAGAAGCTCACCTTGACGCCGAGCACGTACTTGTCGTCCTCATTTATCCCCAGCGCCGCTTCATCCGGGATGGGCTGCTTTCCCGCGGCCGAGCCGGCAAGCCTCTTGACCTCCGCGACTCCCATGTCGAGGGGCATTGCCGCATACCAGTAGGCGGCATCCTCCATCTTGTCCACCGATACTTCCTTCAGCAGCTGCTGCGCCTGATCCTTGCCGATCTCGGAAGCTGTGGCCTCCCCCGCTACGACGTTCTGGGCAAAAGCGGGGGCGCACAGGAGCGCGGCGAAAGCGAGCAGGGCGATTGTCAATCGAATCTTCATCTTCGCGTCTCCTATTTGGTTCCCTGCTGCCAGATATTGTTCAGCGTTGCGGGATCGGCGAGATCCTCGCCGTCAAACCTTGTTTCGAACAGGTCGGTCAAAACGCTGATCTCATCGATGAAGAAGTAGAAATCATCCACCTTCTCATCCGGGGCGGTCCAGATCACCAGCTTGGTAAGCTCCAGACCGGCGTACCGCGGAATGTACTTGCGCGCCTGCGGAATGGCGGTTGAGATGGCGGCCGTCAGGTCCCTCCAGCCAGCGTAGAGCAGCGAGCCCATGTGGATCACGTGATCGATGCCCTCGTAGTCCCTGATGTGAGCGTCGAGCCAGAAGTTGTAGTTGGCGCCCCACACCCACATGTCGATGCTCTGCGCCCTGCCGGGAAGGGGAATGGAGGCCGGTTGCAGCTTTCCCGCGCTGTCTTTGGCCGCGGGAATGATCTCGATGTAATTATAGGATTTCCTGTCGAACCTTCCATGAATCCCGAGGGCGAAGAGGTTCTTGTTGTCCCTGTTCTTGCCGTACAGCGCCTCGGGCCACGCGCGAACAAGCTGAAACTGGGGGAAATCCTTCGTCGCGTACTTGCTTCCCTGCACGATCCAGTTGCCCGCCGTGGCGGGGTCATCGAACGTCGCAAGGTTTCTCGATGCGATCGTCTGCGTTATTTCGTCCGCCCTGGCGAGCGCATTGGTAAAAAAAAGCGCCATGGCAAGCACCGTGCCGAGGAACGCTCTCCATCCTGGCCTCATGCCCGTCTCCTTCTGCTGAACACGGAAGTCACTCGGTGTCCGACTTACCAGAAATTATATTTCCAGCCATACCCCTTGTCAAATCTTTTTCAGGAGCCGCGATCACCATCGACATGTCCCCGGACCGCCGAGGGCAGCGGCCGCGCCTTTCCCGCCACCAGACGCACCGGCCCGCTGACGCTGCGCGTATCCGTCCTGAGAGCGGCAAGCGCGCGGAGCAGGCCGCCCGGGACATCCTCCTCTACGGAGAGAAACACCTGCGCGGGATAAGCCCCTGACGCGGCCCAGTCCGCCACGACGGCGCACCCGCCGGTATCCTTCATCACCTCCAGTCCCAAGGGATCGACGGAACCCAACCCGAGGAGGAAAATCTCGGTGCCCTGTCGCTGCATCTCCTGCACCGCTGTCTTCACGCTGGCCTTGTCAATGGGCGCGGAGAGGAGCCGGGTCACGGGACGCGCGCCGTTCAACGATTCGGCGACGCCCGCATTGAACGCGTCGATCTCATCGGGGGAGAGCTCCGTGCCATTGCTCAGCAGCAGCCCGATTCTCTGACCGGGATCCGTCGCCCCATCGCCGCCGTGCCCCTCCAGCGCCGATGCCGCCGCGGCAAAGCCGGCGGCGTGAAACGCTTCCCGCCTGTCAAACGTGAGGAAGAGAACATTCGGGGGAGGGTCCGCCGCGGGGGGGGAAACATCAACGAGGATGAATCTCGCACCGGAGATTCGCGGGACATAGCTTTTCCATTCGGAAGAAAGCAGCGGACCCACGACTACCGTGCTGTACGCGCCCTTGCCCGCGTCTTTCACGAGACCGGCCTGAGAGTCCCCTCCCGGCGCGGCGATGTCGATGCGCGGAAAATAGCCTCGCCTGAGAGAGGCGCTCATCAGCGTCACGCGAATGCGCGCATCATCGCCGAGCGTTGACCAGAACGGCTGCTCGAAAAAGAAAAGCGCCCGCCCGTTCCAGCATCCGGACAATAAAAATACGCAGAGCAATGGGAGAGTGAGCGCGCGGCATCTCTTCACGGGAATAATCCGGGACCTCGAGCCCTTGACAGTCTACGCTGATCAAAGGATAGTAGTCCATAGGTTCAGAAGGAGAAACAATGGTCAGTTACAAACAGCTCGGCCTGGTGAACACCAGAGAAATGTTCAAGAAGGCGATGGCGGGCAAGTACGCCATTCCGGCATACAACTTCAACAACATGGAGCAGCTGCAGGCCATCATCCAGGGATGCATCAACAGCAGGTCCCCCGTTATCCTTCAGGTCTCCAAGGGGGCCCGCAAATACGCCAACCAGATCCTGCTGCAATACATGGCCCAGGGAGCTATGGAAATCATCAAGGCATCGGGCGTTCCCGTGCCGGTGGCGCTGCACCTTGATCACGGCGATTCCTACGAGCTGTGCGTTTCCTGCATTGAGAGCGGTTTCTCCTCCGTCATGATCGACGGCTCCGCCCATCCCTATGAGAAGAACGTGGAGCTCACGAAGAAGGTCGTGGAGTTCGCGCACAAGTACGACGTCACGGTGGAAGGGGAGCTGGGCGTGCTTGCCGGCATCGAGGAGGAGGTCCATGCCGAGGCGTCGCACTACACCAACCCGAACGACGTCGAGGATTTCGTGAAGAAGACGGGCGTGGACAGCCTTGCGATTTCCATTGGCACGTCGCACGGCGCGTACAAGTTCAAGATCAAGCCGGGCGAACCCATGCCCACGCTGCGCTTCGACATCCTGGAAGAGGTGGAGCGCCGTATCCCCGGGTTTCCCATCGTCCTGCACGGGGCATCATCGGTGCTCAAGGAATACGTGGACATCATCAATACGTACGGCGGCAAGATGGAAGGCGCCGTGGGCATCCCCGAGGAGCAGCTGCGCAAGGCGGCGCGCTCCGCCGTCTGCAAGATCAACATCGACTCGGACGGCCGGCTGGTCATGACCGCCATGATCCGAAAGGCGTTCGCGGAGGATCCCAAGGGGTTCGATCCGCGCACGTATCTGGGCCCGGCGCGTGAGGAGCTCACCAAGCTCATCGAGCGCAAGAACAGGGATGTGCTGGGGAGCGCCGGCCAGGTCTAGCGCGGACCGCGCCAGAGATGGAAGAGAAAAAAGAAAAAGCCATTGAAAAGGCGCGCGAATACTTCCACACCTACGGGTACCGCGGGGCATCGCTTGCGTCGCTGATCTCCGACATCGGGATCTCCAAGCCCACGTTCTACAATTACTTCAAGAACAAGGAAGAGCTGTTCTCCTCGGTCATGCGGGAGACATACAGCGAGTTCCCCTACCAGTACAACCAGCGGGCGCGCTCGGCCCCCCATGCAATGGAAAAGCTCGACCTTTTCATCACGACGTTCGCCTGGTTCCTGGACACGTACCCTATCTTTCGGGATCTGTTCAAACCGGGCAACGACCTTCTTGCGCGGTGGGCGCAGTCGCGCTCCTCCAAGGATTTCTTCGCGGAAGGCGTGCAGATTGTCCGGTCCATACTCGAGCAGGGAATCGCGGAAGGAATCTTTAGCGGCGACATCGACGCCGCCGAATGCGCCCTGCTCTTGTACTACCTCGTGCTCGCCACCCTCTCCACCGATCCGAATCTCTTCCAGCGGCCGGGGCATCCCGAGCTGAAGATCGACGCCCGCGCGCTGGTCCGTATCCTCGGCCGCGGCATCCTGGCGCGCAGCAGCGAGTGAACCCTATCCCCGCACGGCGCGGGGAAACCGCATCGCGAACACGGCAACCGCCCCCAGCACGGGAAGCACGGCAAGCGGTATGGCCCACCCCAGCCTGTTGATCACGTCGAAGTAGCTCGCCAGAGCGAAGAGCAGGGCGCAGGCGGCGCACGCGGCGCAGAAAAGCCAGCCGTCCCGGCCCTCCCAGCGGAAGAATCGCTGCGCCGCGAGCGCCATCACGAGCGCGGAGGCGATGCGAAGAACGGGCAGCAGGAAAAGAACGTACCCATCCCAGCTCCCCCATGCGCGCAGGGAATCGGTGATATTCACCATGGAGAGGAAGCCGCTGAGGCACGCGAATGCCGTGAGGAATATCCCCTCATCCGTGCCGGAGAAAGACAGCGTCCTCTGCAGCAGCAGAAATCCGCCCAGGGCCGCCAGCAGCGGAGCCAGATGATCGCGCAGCAGCAGGGACAGGTAGAGGAGAAATCCGTTGTAGGAAAATCCGAAGATCCTCCGCACGATGAGTATCGCCAGGTAGCCGGGGAAGAAGAGAAGCACCCCCTTCAGAAACGTGGACACCAGCGCAAGGGGACGAGGCGCCTGCCCGCGGTCCCAGGGAAGGAGCACGACAAGGCTGAAGAGCAGGGGCAGCGATGCGATCAGGAAGAGGAACATCGCGCCTACCCTCCCAGGACGGTCTGCTCGATCCTGCGCACCTGTTCCCGATACAGCGACACGATCTGCGTCCCATAATCTGCGATGAGCTGTATGATGTTGCGCGGCCGCTCGCCGCTGTCGCGGCCATTGATCCTGTCGCCTGCGTCGCCCAGCCCCGGGAGAATGTAGGCCTTGGTGTTCATCACGGGATCCATCCAGAGGGTGTAGATTTCCGCGGTCTCCAGGGCGCGCACGATCCTCAACGAACCCTTGAGGACGGAGATCACGTTGAAGAACTTGATTGACTTGGGCCGCACGCCCTGGTCCAGGAGGTATTTCACCACCGTGACAAGGCTCCCGCCGGTGGCGTTCATCGGGTCGGCAAAGAAGAGGTCCTTCCCCTCCAGGCTCTTGAGATCGAAATAGGAGCGATCGAGGTCCAGCACGTACTCCATGTTGCTTTCATCCTTGGTGTCGTCCCGGGAGATCTTGAACAGCGCGAACGGGGTGACGTAGCCGTGGGAGGAATACTCCTGGATCTCCTTGGACATGATCACGGAGGGCAGGAGCGCGCCGCGCAGCATGACACACATGACGGAGTTTTCGATGCGCTCGTCCACGTCGGGGATCTTGTGCACGGCGAAGTTCTGAACGGGCAGCGTGACCGGCGTGCGCACCACGATATGGTTCTTCCTGTTCATCGCCGTGGAGCTGAACGCGAAATTGAACAGGAGCTCGTACGCGCGCTGGGTATAATAGACGAACTCGGGGTTCTCCGTGCGCTCGTCCCGGAGCTTGGCAATCAGGCGCGACACCTCGCCGTGCACCTCGCGGGGCGTCTCGAAGGAATACACGTGCACCCGCGGCTCCCTGGCCGTGATCTCCTGCATCGCGTGTCCCATTTCGTTGTACAACCCGATGAGGTCTGACGTAGCGGCGTTCACGCGGGCTTGCTGTTTTTCATCCGACAGGATTGCGAACCGGTCCAGTGCCTTGCCGAACATCCGGTTCATGCCTTCGATCGTGGCCCGGTCATCGGCCTTGAGGTAGCCATCGAGATCCTGAGCCTTGAGAATGACCTTTGCCATGACCGTCAGACTACACCACAGCGCGGGAGTGGTCAATGGAAGGCTTGTCGGAGTACCTTCCGGGAAGTGATACGCAGGCGTTTCACATTCCGCGGCACTGTCCAGGGGGTCGGCTTTCGGCCGGCGATCTACCGGTTGGCATGCTCGCTGCGGCTCACTGGATTCGTGCAGAACCGAAGGTCGGAGGTCGTGGCGGAAGTGCAGGGCGCGGAAGAGGCTGTGGCGCGCTTCTCCTCCCTCCTTGCCGCGAGCCTCCCCCCCGCGGCCCGGGTGGAACGAACCGATTCGACCGAACGGGAAATGCGCGTGGAGGAGCGCGATTTCCAGATTCGCGCAAGCGGCCTTGATGCATTCGCATTCCCTCCCATTCCACCCGATCTGCCGTTGTGCGCCGACTGCGCCCGGGAGCTGCTCGACCCGGAAAACAGGAGGTTCCTGTATCCGTTCATCACCTGCACCCAGTGCGGGCCCCGGTATTCAATTGTCGTGCGCACCCCTTTTGACCGGGAAAACACGACCATGAGCCCTTTTACACAGTGCGCGGCGTGCGCTTCGGAGTACGCGGACCCGGCCGATCGACGGTTCCATTCCCAGACCAACTCGTGTCCGGAATGCGGGCCGCGCCTCTCCTGTCAGGACGGCGCAGGGCATTCCCTGCCGGGTCCAGCCCTGCGATCCGCCATCGCCGCGCTCCTTGATGGACGGATCGTCGCTGTCCAGGGCATCGGAGGCTTCCATCTTGCCGCTGATCCGCGCACGCCGGCCGCTGTTGCAAAGCTCAGGCGGATGAAGGAACGTGAACGAAAACCTTTCGCCCTCATGGTGCGCGATATCCAGGAGGCGCGAGCCGTGTGCCTGCTTTCAGAAGCCGAGGAGCGAATCCTCTCTTCCACCGAGGCTCCCATCGTCATTGCTCCCCAACGACCTGCCGCCCCTTCCTGGCTCCAGGGGGTATCGGACACGGAAACGCTCGGGATCATGCTCCCCTACACTCCCCTGCATCTTCTCCTGTTCCAGCATCCCGATCTCGGCATCGATTATCGCCACCTTATAATGACCTCAGGAAACCGGGCCAACGAACCCATCATCACGGATCCGCAAGAGGCCCAGGAAAGGCTGGCTGACATCGCGGACGTCTTTCTCTACCACGACCGGCGCATTGCTTTCCGGACTGACGACTCTATCGTCAGGGCGGGCGCCGTTTCTCCTCCGTTCCTCCTCAGGCGATCGCGCGGCTTCGTGCCGCGGCTCATCCCTCTTTCCAGGAAGGTCGATGGAGTTGTGCTGGCGCTGGGGGGCGACCTTAAAAACGCGCCCGCGCTCGCTCAGGGCAGAGACCTTCACCTTTGCCCCTACAACGGCGACCTCGAGGACCCGGAGACCCTCGCGCAGTTCGGCGTGCGTATACGCGAACTGCTTGAGCTGTACGGTGTATCACCCGACATCGTCGTGCACGACGCGCATCCCCTCTATTTTTCTTCCCGATGGGCAGCGCCCCGAGGATCCCGTACAGTGGCGATCCAGCATCATTTCAGCCACGCGTTGTCGGTGATGGCTGAGCATGGGCTGGATGAGGTCATCGCATTTACTTTTGACGGGACCGGATACGGGACCGACGGGAGCATCTGGGGAGGGGAGTTCCTCCACGCCACGCGAACCGGGTTCACTAGATTGGGAAGTTTTGCGCCTTTTTTGCTTCCCGGGGGAGAAGCCGCGGTGCTGCATCCTTCACGCATCGTCTTTGCCCTGCTCCACGAACAGGTCATGGGAAGGATCCCCGGCATCGAGGAGGACCAGGAAGAAATGCTGCGCGCGATGATCGCACGCGGACTGAATTGCCCCGTCACCAGCTCCCTGGGAAGAATATTTGACGCGGCGGCCGCGATCCTGGGTCTCGTGGACAACGTGAGCTATGAAGGTGAAGGGCCGATCAGGCTCGAAGGAAAAGCATTGCAGGCGCATCAGCGCGGCGTGATCCGGTTGGCCACGACCGCGGCCGCGGCTCTTCTCCCCTTCCGGCCGGCCGCCGGAGACGAGCGCCTGTTCCTGATCGATTCCCGGCCCCTCCTTGCCCGGCTCCTGAATGATCGCGCGTCGAGCAGCGTGTCCGAGCTGGCCCTGCTCTTCCACGAGGGAATCGCCCTTGCTTCCGCGGAGGCGGCGGCGCGTCTGCGAAAGGCGACAGGCATGTCCCGCATTGCCCTCTGCGGGGGGGTGTTCCAGAACCTGCTTCTCCGAGAGCTGCTCATTCCCCTCTTGCACAACGATGGTTTTGAGGTTTTCCTCAATCATGCGGCCCCGCCAGGCGATGGCGGACTTGCCGTGGGCCAGGCCTGGTTCGAAGAAAGGTAGGGTGGCTTCCCATGTGTCTTGCAACGCCGATGAAGATTGAAAAGGTTCTTGACGGGAAACGCGCGGTCGTATCACAGGGCAAGGTCCAAGTGGAGGTCGATGTGTCGCTGCTGCACGATCCGCAGCCGGGTGATCACGTCATCATCCACGCCGGCTACGCCATCGAAACCCTCTCCCGGGAGGATGCCGAGGAGAGGATCGCCCTTTTCAAGACGATTGCCGATCTTTCGGGGGAAACCACGCCGGGATGAGCGACGAGCGGCGGCTGGCATCTTCACTCATCTCCCAGATCCGAGCCGCGGCGGCCCGCATAGGCCGGACAACACGCATCATGGAGGTGTGCGGGACCCACACGGTGGAGCTGCGCAAGCAGGGTATCCATTCGCTGCTGCCCTCCAGCATACGCCTCGTTTCCGGGCCGGGCTGCCCGGTGTGCGTGACTCCCTCAGGGTATATCGACAATGCCATTGCCGTCGTTTCCGACGGCGCCGCAACGGTGGCGAGCTTCGGCGACATGCTGAGGGTGCCCGGAGCTTCCGGGCGTTCCCTTTCCTCGCTTTCCGGCACGGGCCGGGTGCGGCTGGTCTACTCGCCGAGGGACCTTGTCGCAATGGCGCGGGAAAGTGAAAAGCCGCTCGTTTTTCTTGCAGTGGGATTTGAGACAACAATGCCAACAGTCATGTCCGCGCTTCTGGAAGCCTCCGAACAAGGAATCCGCAACCTCCTGTTGTACACGGCTTTCAAGACAGTGCCTCCCGCGCTCCGTTTTCTGCTTTCCAATCCCAGCAACGGCATCGACGGCTTTCTCCTTCCCGGCCATGTTTCAGTGATCATCGGCGCCGAGGCATACCAATTTCTCGAGCAGCCAGGGGGCAGGCCCGGCGTGATCACGGGTTTCGAGCCGCTGGACATGCTCCTGGGCATTCTTATGGTGCTTCGGCAGGTTGAAAAAAGCGAGAACAGGGTGGAAAACGCCTACCCTCGCGCGGTTAGACCGGGCGGCAATCCCCGCGCGCGGGAACTTCTGGCCCGAACCCTCGAGCCTCGGGATGAAGCATGGAGGGGACTGGGGGTGATCCCCGGCGCCGCGCTCGGCCTGCAGTCCTGGCTCGCGGCGGTGGATGCGGAGAAGGCGCTCTCTCTCCCTCCCGCCGTTGATGTCGAGCCTGCCGGATGTCTCTGCTCGCGCGTCATAGCGGGCATGGCCACCCCTCCCCAATGCGCTCTGTTCGGCACGCGATGCACGCCGGAAGATCCGGTGGGGCCGTGCATGGTTTCATCGGAAGGCACGTGCGCCGCGTACTTCCGCTACGGGGGGATGTGATGAAACAGGGCCAGGAGATACGCCTTGAGCACGGGAGCGGCGGCGCGCTCTCCCGCGACCTTGTCGAATCGGTCATTCACCCGATCCTGCGGAGCGACGCGTATCCCGAGCTGCTCGACGCGAGCCCCATAGAGATCGGATCTGATTTCCTCATGACAACCGACGGCTACGTCGTAGATCCGCCCTTCTTCCCCGGCGGCGACATCGGCCGTTTGTCCATTTTCGGAACGTGCAATGATCTTGCCGTGAGCGGAGCCAGGCCGGTCTGCGTTTCCCTTGCGCTCATCATCGAGGAAGGCTTCGGCATGGAGGACCTGAAACGCGCGCTGGAGTCCGCGGCGCGCGCCGCCCACGAGGCAAACGCGCGTATTGTCACCGGCGACACCAAGGTGGTGCCCCGAGGCAAGGGCGGCGGGCTTTTCGTGACCACGGCGGGGCTGGGCAGGCGCGAGTTCCCCTATCCCCTGTCGCCCGCCCGGATCCGCGAGGGCGACGTGGTGATCGTCTCTGGCCCCGTGGGCGCGCATGGGCTCACCGTGCTGGCGGCGCGCGAATCCCTTCCGATGGCTGCCGCGCTGCGCTCCGACATGGCGTTCCTCTACCCGCTGGCAAGCCGGCTGTTCCCCATGGCCGAGGCGCTGCGGTTCATACGGGACGCCACCCGGGGCGGCGTTGCATCGGTTCTCAACGAAATCGCGCAGGGAGCGTCATGGGGAATCGAGGTGGAGGAGGCTTCCTTCCCGGTCGCGGAAGAAGTGCTCGCCGTATCGAATCTCCTGGGCGTCAATCCGCTGGAGATCGCGAATGAAGGCGTCTTCGTGGCAATCGTGGCGCCGGATGTTGAAACCGAGGCATTGCGGGCCCTGGCCGCTCATCCCCTGGGCCGGGAAGCGCGCCGGGTGGGGCATATATGCCCTCTCCACCCCGGATCCGTTGTCATGACGACCCGTGTCGGGGGCAGGAGGATCATGGATTTCCCCCGGGGGCTTCTGCTCCCGCGCATCTGTTGAGCAAAGGACGGGCATGCACATGGACGAGCATATTTCTCTAGCCGTGATCGGCGCGGGAAACCGGGGCAACCTGTTCGCCGACATCGTCTCCCGGGTTCCCCAGTGGGCGCGCGTCGTTGCCGTCGCGGAGCCTCGAAAGGAGTACCGCGAGGCTTTTGCCGGGCGCTACGGGGTGGCAAAGGAAAACGCGTGCGGCGACTGGCGCGAGCTCGCGGCCCGACCGCGGTTCTGTGACGCCGTTGTGGTCAGCACCTTGGATCGCGAGCACGTGGAGCCCGCCGTGGCCTTCACGAGCCTCGGGTATCACATGCTTTTGGAAAAGCCCATGGCCACGACGCTCGAGGACTGCAGGCGCATCGCCCGGGCGCAGGAAAAAGCCGGCACCATCACCTGCGTCTGTCACTCCCTGCGCTACAACAAAGGGTTTGCCGAGCTCAAGCGGGTGGTGCAGTCAGGTGAGATCGGCCGGGTCGTCACCATCGACCAGCTCGAGCAGGTGATCTGGTGGCATCAGGCGCACAGCTTTGTCCGGGGCAACTGGGGCAACGAGGGCCGCTCTACCTTCATGCTCCTCTCGAAAAGCTGCCACGACATCGACTTCATCGCCCACCTGGTTGAAGGCGAATGCCAGCGCGTGCAGTCCTTTGGAAGCCTTGCATACTTCACGCTGGAGAACGCGCCCGTCGGCAGCGGCGAACTGTGCACCGCGTGTGCCGCAGAGCCCGGCTGCCCCTATTCAGCCGTCAAGCTGTACGTGGACGCCGACAGGGAAGCCTGGCCCGCGGCCGTCATCGCGGCCAAGCACAGCCGGGATGCGCATCTGGCAGCCATACGGAATGGGCCGTATGGCCGATGCGTATGGAAATGCGACAACGACGTGGTGGACCACCAGGTCGTGTCCATGGAATTCGATGCCGGGGTCACGGCCACGTTCACGATGACGGGGTTCACCCAGTCAGGCGGCCGCAGGATCAGGGTGCACGGGACCAAGGGCGAGGTGGAGTTCACGGAGGAGAAGATGCTGATCCGCACCTTCGCGGACAGCGCGGTAAAGGAGGTCGTCTTTGATCAGGAGGAAGGCGACCACGGCGGCGGGGATGCGCGCGTGATGGTGAGCTTCCTCGCCGCCATCCGTGAGAAGGACCCCTCGCTCGTGCTCACAGACGTGCACGAGTCGCTGCGCACGCACTCCATCGTCTTTGCGGCCGAGAAATCGCGCCGGCAGGGCCGGATGGTCGAGATGGAAGAGATGGAGACATAGAGTCCAGCCTGCAGCCGAGAGCCCGCGGCGCAGTCCGGCAGGCTGACGGCGTCCCTATTCCGCGCACTCTCCGGAGTACTGGACAAGGGTCGTCACGGGAAAGCGGGACAACACCTTTTCGAAGTGCAGATAGGGAAGCCCCACGATGCCGAAAACGCCGATCACTTTTGCCCCGCCGAGCGCGAGCAGTTGCGCGGCCGCGTTCAGTGTTCCCCCCGTAGCGATCAGGTCGTCCACCAGGAGAATGCGCTCGCCGGCGTGCAGATCGGATCGATGCACTTCCAGCACATCCTCCCCGTATTCAAGCGTGAAGCTGATGCGGTAGGTTTCGCCGGGCAGCTTTCCCTTCTTCCTCAAGAGAACCAGGGGGATCCCGCGCCGGATCGCGTACGGCGCCGCGAAAATGAACCCGCGCGATTCAATCGCGGCCACCGCGTCCACGCTGGTGCGCGCGTACATCTCCTCCATTCTGTCGATGCAGTAGGAGAAGGCCTTGGGGTCCACCAGTATGCCGGTGATATCGTAGAAAAGCACTCCCGGCTTCGGGAAATCAGGAACCTTGCGGATCGCTTTTTCTATGATCTCATGCTCGGGCATTCTGCAACTCCTTGTGGGACCCGATCAGCTTCTTCACCCAATCCGCTATTTCCACTGATACGCCCTGCTTCTGGTCCGTGAAGAGCGGGTCATCCTCCAACAGCGCAATCTCCGTTTCTTTCAAGGCCTTGCGAAGCCGGTGGGATGCCTTTTCGGAGCCCATGGAGAAAATGCCGGCTGTCCGGCCCGCTAGGGTGATGCCCTTGAAAACGCGGAGCAACTCCGAGTAATCGGGGGGCAGATCCGCCAGGCCCATTTTCTGCGCTCCGAAAATAATGATATCAGAGGCATTAACGTCCGCGATAGTGGCTTCAGCCGCCTTTTTCACAACAGGGACAATCTTCGCAGGCTCGATCGCTCGTGTTATATTTTCTATCACCCTTCGATTTTCAGCGCTATCGGGGGCCCAGAGTATGAGCACGCTGTACATTCGCTTCTCCTGCACAGAAGTCTAATATGCTGGATAGGGCTTGTCAAACCTGCACAGTACTCCGTGCATGGCTTGAAGAATCGGCGTAACGGTGTGGGTGTCTACGGTCGGCCTTTAGGCCATCCCTGGCCTCGGCCTACCTCGACATCCCTGTCTACGGATATTTCCTTTTGAAAACGGGGACGCGGGCTTCCGCGTTCAGCGAAAAATCAGACACTTTTCCATCGACAAACGCGTGATAGCCGAACCCCGCGACCATCGCGGCGTTATCCGTGCATAATTGCAGCGACGGGAAGATCACCTCGATGCCCTGTTCGGATGCCATTCTATCCCTCAAGTAGCTATTGGCCGCAACGCCTCCCGCGACAACAATGCGCCGCAGCCCGGTGTCGGAAGAAGCGGCGAGCGCCCTGTCAACAAGGATATCAATCGCAGCCTTCTGAAACGAGGCGGCAATATTCGCAAGGCTCTTCTCCGATTTCCCGTTCCAGAACTGCTCGCTCTGGTGAATGACCGCTGTTTTCAGCCCCGAATAGGATACGTCGTAGTAGGCCTCCCCTTTGTGCAGCGACGGCTTGGGGAAATGGAACGCGCGCGGATCGCCTGATTTCGCAAGACGATCGATCGCCACTCCGCCGGGGAAGCCGATGTCGTAGAACTTGGCCACCTTGTCGAATGCCTCGCCGCACGCATCGTCGATTGTCGTGCCCAGCACCTCGATCCTGTCATAGCGCTCCACCCGGGCAATAATGGTGTGGCCGCCTGAAACCAGCACGCCGAGGTAGGGATACGGAATGTCCCGCTCCAAGTGGGACGCATAAAGGTGCGCCAGGATGTGATCCACCCCCACCAGGGGTCTGCCCAGCGCCCAGGCGAGGCCCTTTGCGAACGAAAGTCCCACAAGGAGAGAGCCGATCAGCCCGGGGCGGAATGTCACGGCAATGACGTCGATCTCCTCGGGTTTTGTGTCCGCCTGCGCCAGGCCGTCCACGACGACCGGCCGAATCCACTCGATGTGCTTCCGGGAGGCGATCTCGGGAACCACTCCGTAGTAGGGCTTGTGGAAATCGACCTGGCTGAGGATGACATTGCTCAGGACGCGGCGTCCATCCTCGACAACCGCCGCCGAGCATTCGTCGCACGAGCTTTCGATACCGAGCACCTTCACGGGGAGGGATTCCCTTCACGGTCGGCTAAGACATCGACAAGGCGGGCCAGCCGCACGCCCTGGCCGGCCAGTCTGGCATTCATGGCGCGCAGTATATCCACGACCCCCTTGTTCTGTACATGACCGATGAGGACCGTGGAGCCGCGCGCCCTGGCCTCGGCCACGCCCTTGTCGAAAGCAGAGGCTATCTGTTCGTCGCCGGTCCCCACGTCGATGAACACATTGCGCTCCAGGACGGGCACGCCGAGCTGCCGGGCAATGCGCGGCCCAACCGTGTCCGGGGTCGTCCTGCTGTCAATGTAGAGCATGCCTTTTCTCTTGAGATACCCGAGGACCGTGGTCATCAGGCTCTCTTCAGCGGTCGCCTTGGAGCCCATGTGATTGTTCATGCCGATTGCGCCGGGCACGGAAGCGAACGCCGCGTCGAGAAGCGCCTCGATTTGCTGAGGGCTCTGCCCGGTGTACAACGCACCAGGACCGGGGTCCTCTCCGCCATTCGGCTCCATGGGACAGTGCAGAATGAGGTCCTTGCCCGCCGCAAGCACTCGGCGCGCCGCTTCCTGGCTGTGCGGCAGGTGAGGAAGAACGGCGACAGTGAGCGGCAGAGGGAGGTCGAGAAAGGCCTGCAGCTCTTCCAGGCTGTAACCGGCATCATCAATGATGACCGCCAGCAGCCCCTGCCGTTCCTGTCGCGGGTGTTCTGGTGGAATGCTGCCCGGCTGGCTGGAACGCACGCTAGAGCCGGCATTGGGCTGGCTCTGCGCTTCCGGAGAGCGTGGCGCCGTGGGCTGCCTCGCCGGCGTGGCCTGTGTTCCGGTGCCCCGCGCGGCAGGGGGACAGGCGATCAAAAACGCAACCGCTGCTGCCACGACGAGGAGCACGATAATTGCCGCAAACCGGGCTGTCGGGAGGGGGCGTGAACGGGGATGGCGGGGCACGGCCTACTCCGGTGAGTCAGTTATAGACATACTCCTTCAGCTCATCGGAGAAGCCCCGGAGTTTCTTGAGCGCCCGAAGCTCGATCTGTCGGACGGTTTCCGGAGAGATGCCGAGCTCGTCGCCGATCCGTTTCAGGGTGTAGCGCCTGCCGCTGACGAAGCTGAACCTGTACAGCAGTATCTGCCGCTCCTTCTCCTGCAGAGCGTTCAGGAACCGCAGCGTGTCTTCCTGCAGAGTCTTCCGCAACAGCTCGCGCTCGGGGTCGAATGAGGTGTCTTCCACCAGGTCGTGGAGACTGCCGGAGTCCATGGAGAGCGTGGCGTCCATTGACGCCACGGAGTTTGAAGAATTGATGAGGGAAGCGACCTCCTCCTCCTGAAGGCCTATCTCATCGGCGATCTCCTGGAGCGACGGCTCCCGCATCAGCACCTGCGACAAATTATTGTAGATCTTGTTGATCTTGCGAAGCTTCTCCTCCTGCCGATGGGGGAGCCTGATGACGCGTTTCTTGTTGGACAATGAGCGCACGATGGCCTGCTTGATCCACCAGGAAGCGTATGTGCTGAAGCGCACCTGCTTCCTGAAATCGTACTTGGACGCCGCTTTCATGAGCCCGAGGTTGCCCTCTTGGATGAGGTCGAGAATCGAGACCTCCGGAGTGAGATAGTTCTTGGCTATGCGGACGACCAACCGGAGATTCGATTCAATAAGGCGCGCTCGCGCCGCTTCGTCACCAGCCTGGATCTTTCTGGAGAGCTTCAGCTCCTCCTCAAAAGTAAGGAGCTTGGCCTTTTTGATCTGGTCGAAATAAGCCTTGAGGTTATCGTCAGCAGATGTCGATATCTCCCCCTTCCCGCTCATCGAACTCTCCCGGTCTTTTTAGTGCAAATTATGTGCCAAGAAATGAAATTAGCTTCTAGTTATAAATCATTATAATATAAAGAAATAAATTAAATACTATTGCTTGTGCCGTCAAACGCAATTCTTTGTATTCTTTCTTATACACTTTGTGCGTATTATTTCGATGCTACTTGGCGATATATCGTATCAGCAAGACCGAATTGAGCTGTTGAAGCCATTTTTTTGGCGTATTCATCATACAACATATCTTCGTACATATCCTGCCCCATCCCATTTCCCAGCATGTCATCTTCCTTGTTGATCGTCTTGCGCATGGCATCGAGCATCTGTTTGATGAACAAGGCTTCGAAATCCTCGCATGCCTTATACAGCTCGCCATTCTTGTCGATGGCCTGCTTCTTTAGCGGGGAGCTGCTGGCGGGATAGGAGTAGCTGTTGTTGATGGCATTGATCTGCATATCCCCTCTCACATGATCACGAGGCTTCCGAACAGCGCTCCGGCTTTTTCCACCGCTTGGAGCACTCCAATGACAACGTCGGCTTTCAGTCCGACCGCCTTGAGGGCTGACACGAAGTCGTCAACGGTGGTGGTATCACCGATCACGAACGCGTCAGGCGTGGATGCGCCTGATGACCCCGTCCCGACGGTGACACGCGCCGTCCTGTAGGAAACAGCCACCTTGCCGATCCTGACTTTCTCCCCCATCACGATGACCCCGTTGGCCGCATTGATGACCACCCGGCCTTCAGAATCAGGGGTGACCGTGAGCGCCTCCAACTGGGCGAGAAAGCCGACGGGATTCGCCCTGTTTGCTTCAGGGAGCTGCACGTCGATAAGTGATGCATCCCGGCTGGTCACTTGAATGCCCGTGAAAGCCGCCTCGATTGCCTTCTGCACCGCGCTCGCCGTCACGAAATCGGGGTTGCGCAGAACGATGGACACCACGTTATTGTCGAGGAACTGCGACACGACCTCTTTTTCCACGATCGCACCCTGCGAGATGCCTCCCACGGTCTTCGCGCCGCTCGGGTCCTGCGTGGTCATGACGCGTCCCTGGGCCACGGCGTACGTCTGGCCATTGGCTGCTTGAAGATTCGCCTGCAGGAGAATCCCGCCGTCCAGGTCGCGCGCATCGCCTATGCTGGAAACCGTGACGTCAATGCGGTCCCCCACCCGGGCAAAAGGGGGCAATTCGGCGCTGATCATTACGACCGCCGCGTTTTTGCTGCGAATGTCCTGCGGCGCGATGGATACGCCGAAGCTTGCCACAAGGGAGGAGAGGGAGGATTGCAGGAGGGGGGACGAGGAAGAATCGCCTTTCCCATTGAGGCCGGTCACGAGGCCCAGCCCCAGAATCTGGTTTCCCCGCACCCCGCGCACGCTGGCGATATCCTTGATGCGCACAACGGGCGCCGCAAAAGCTCCAACGCACGCCGCACAGACAAGGACCAGCAGCGGCAGCCTACGGCAAGTCAACTTCCACCGCCTTGCCCTCCCGTACCTGGCCTGTGAAGCTCATCTGGCTCTCGGATACGTAGACGCTCACCGATTCCCCCACCTGGGCCGAGGCAAGCGCCTTGCCCGGCATTTCAATCGTTATTGGGCCCTTGTGGAAGAGAACGTGAACGGGAGACCCCGACTTCACCCCTGCTCCCGCATCAGATCCCCCAGCCGCTGACATGAGCACGGCCCTGCCCATCACGGAGCCGGCTCCAGAACCGGCCAGAGAGAAGGAGACTTCGATCATGCCTTTCGCCGACTTCTGGACCTGGAAGCTGGGAGTGCCCTCCTGGAGCGGCGTTCCCTTTACCGCGTTCTGGGCGAGTGAAATCTCCTCTTTTGCCTCGCCGAGCAGCCCTTGGGCTTGCAGAAAGTCAATGAGACGATCAAGGACATACGCCTCGCCCTCGGCAGGGGTTCCTTTCGGTATGACGAGGCTTCGAGAGCCGACGATGATGGCATTGCTTCCAAACACGGCGTCGAGCTGGGAAATGTACAGGGAGAGGGGAATGTAGACCGGTTTGTCGGAAATCACCGCAATGCTGCGGGCAAGCGCTTCACGCGCTTCCGCCGGCATGTCACCAGCGGCATTGATGAGATCACCGATGCTGAGGTCCCCCGCGGGAGCCACGACCAGGCGATTCACGTACAGCGTAGCTCCCTGCGCTTCACCGGTCGCGACGGAATGGAGCAGCACCAGCAGGAGCAGCGCGAACCGGGCGTGTCTCATCGCGAGGCTTCTACCTCTTGAGCGAGGTGGCTGTCGCGAGCATGGAATCGGAGGTCTGGATGGCGCGGGAGTTCAGCTCATATGCCCTCTGAGCCACGATCATGTTCACCATTTCCTTGACCACGGAAACGTTGGACATTTCCAGGAATTTCTGCAGCACCGTGCCCATGCCGTCGAAGCCCGGCCTTCCAGGGATCGCCTCACCGGACGCATTGGTGACCTTTAAAAGGTTCTGCCCGATGGCCTCCAGGCCGGCGGGATTCACGAACCGGTAGACCTCCAGCTGCCCCACCTCCACGGGGTCGTCGCTTCCCGCCACCTTCACGGTGATCCGTCCATCCTGCGATATCGCAAGGCTGTCGGGGATGAATCCTTCGGGAAGAATCACCTCGGGGGAGAGCTTGTAGCCGTCGGAGCTTACCAGCTGGCCATTGGAATCGATCTTGAACGACCCGTCCCGGGTGTAGCCATAGGTGCCGTCGTACTGCACCACGCGGAAGAACCCATCCCCCTCGATGGCCATGTCCGCGGGATTGCCCGTGGCCTGAAGCGCGCCCTGCGTGAAGATTTCCTGGGTGGCGCCCGGCCTCACGCCGTGTCCGACCTGAACGCCCGTGGGCAGCACGGTCGCCTCCGTGGCGGGGGTGCCGGGCAGCTTCTGCGTCTGGTAGAGCAGGTCCTCGAAGTCGGCGCGCATCTGCTTGAAGCCCGTCGTGTTCACGTTGGCCAGGTTGTTGGAGATCGTGTCAATGTTGAATTGCTGGCCCGTCATGCCCGACGCGGCCGTCCACAGGGAACGCATCATACCTTCACCACCTCATTCCACAGTTTGCTGATCAGAGAGTCCTCGGTCTGGATTGTTTTCTGGTTCGCGTCATAGGCGCGGTTGACCTCGATCATCTCCACCATTTCCTGGACCGCGTTCACGTTGGCTCCTTCCAGGAAGCCCTGGCGCACCTTGGGACGGGCGCCAGCGGCGACGATCTCCCCCGAACCGGATTCGTCCGTGGTCTGCCAGTACGAGTTCCCCTGCTTCTGCAGATAGCGCTCGCGCTTGACATCCACGATCTTGAGGCGATCCACTTTTTCCATGTTCTCCCATTGGTTTTCCGACTGGGAGACAAGGCGTTTGTCATCCGCGGCGAAGGTGGAGTTCTGCCACACGGTGCCGTCCTCGTCGATCACGAAGTTGTTTTTCTTCAGCTTCATGGGGCCGTTTTCCCCCAGCACGAAGTCGCCGGCCTTGGTGACCAGGTACCCGTCGCTGTTCAGGAGAAAGGCGCCATTGCGCGTGAGCCGTTCGCCCTGCGGGGTCTGCACCGTCATGAAGCCGCCGCCTTCAAGGGCGACGTCGAAATCGTTCTCCGTCTGCTTCAGGGCGCCCTGCTCGAAGTTGGTGTAGACCTCGTTGGTCTCCACGCCCGTTCCCACGGCGCCTACGATCGGCATGGTGTCCACTGATCCGAAGGGGAATACGTACACCCCGTTGTCGTTCATGCGACGTATCAGCATCTCGGGGAACGCCTTCTGGATGGCCGTGTCCTTCTTGTAGCCGTTGAGATCGACATTGGCGAGATTGTTGGCGATCTCGTCCAGCCGGTTCTGCTGGACGTTCATTCCGCTGGCCGCGGTATACAGCCCTCGAACCACGAGTGCCTCCTGTCTCCCTCTCATTATCGGAAGAGGGATGCGATCCTTGATGAAAGAACATCCAGACCCGGTTGCCACGCAGGGCCGTTTCCGCTATTCTCACAGCCGCGCCAAGATAGCTCAGCTGGTAGAGCAGCGCATTCGTAATGCGCAGGTCCTGGGTTCGAATCCCAGTCTTGGCTAAAAAAACTGCTCGACATGACCCTTGGGGTCATGATAATGTCCTACCATGTTTCGCAAGATCCTCAGTTCCCGGGCAGCGGTGCCGGTGATGCTCGTCCTCCAGATCGCGCCGCTTATTGTGTTCCCCCTCTCGACCTTCACGATCAAGTCGCAGGAATGGTGGCTGCCGGTCCTCCTCACGATCATGGTCATCGTGGCAATCGTGCAGATACTCTCCCGCCGCACGCAGTCAGCGGCGCCCTGGCATCTCCTGTCTTTCGCGCAGGGCTTCAATATCATCAGCAGGCTGATGATGCTCCTGCCGCACACGACGGAGTTCGTTGGCGGCGTCCAAAGGTTCAATACCGATTACGTGATTATCACCGTCGTATCCATGCTTTTTTCGGCATTGGAGATCTGGTATGTGGACCTTCCCGAGGTGCGCAACAGCGCTCTCATCAGCCGTCCAGGGAAGGCAGGGGCATGACCCGTATTGACAGGTTATGCACAGCCGGTATAAGTTTCCAGACCTAGTGCTTTATCTCGGATGAATCGTCGCTCGACCGTGGACGTGTCGGCAGGCGGATAATGTGAGCGCACAGGCGAGTGTTGACCTGTCGAAAAGGACGGATTGGGCGGCGGTAAGGCGGTTTGTCAAACCGTTCATATGCTTCTAAAGGAGGTTTCCATGAAGCGTCTTCTTCCGCTCCTCGTCATCATGGGGCTGGTGCTCGTGGTCGCAGCAGGCGCTGCCGATCTCAAGCTCGCCATCCTGGCTCCCCTTTCGGGCCCAGTCCCCACATTCGGCGTATCCACGCGCGATGGCGCCCTTCTGGCCATCGACGAATGGAATGCCAAGGGCGGCGTCCTCGGCATGAAGATCGTGCCCATCGTGGAGGACAGCCAGTGCACCCCTGACCCGGCGGTCAATGCGGCCAACAAGGTCATCAACCAGGACGGGGTCCATTACATCATGGGTGAGGTCTGCTCCAAGGCTTCCATCCCCGTGTCAGAAATCGCCAACGCGGCCAAGGTGATCCAGGTCACCTCCACCTCCACGAACACGGCCGTCACCATCGACAAGAATGGCAAGGCGAAGCCGTACGTGTTCCGCGCGTGCTTCATCGACCCCTTCCAGGGCAAGGTCGGAGCCACCTTCGCGTACAAGAACCTGGGTGCGCGGAAGGCCTTCCTCATGGTCGACCAGGCCAATGACTACGTCGTGGGGCTTTCCGCTGCTTTTGAAACCACTTTCAAGGGCTTCGGCGGCACAATCGTCGGCAAGGAAAGCTACACCGGCACGGATACGGACTTCTCCGCAATACTCTCCAAAATAAAGGATACCAAGCCCGACCTCGTGTACCTGCCCGATTACTATAACGTCGTCAACCTGGCCACCAAGCAGGCAAAGGAAAAGGGCCTCACCGTTCCGTTCATGGGCGGCGATGGCTGGGATTCTTCTGACCTCGACAAGATTGCCGCAGCGGGCGGCTACTACACCAACCACTACTTCTACGGCGACCAGAGGCCCGAGGTTCAGACGTTCCTCAAGGCCTACGGTGCGAAGTACAAGGACGACACGGGCGCCGCGGTTGTTCCCGACGCTCTCGCGGCTCTGGCGTACGACGCAACCAACATGATTCTCCAGGCGATTAAGAACGCGGGCGCTGACAACACCGACAAGGTGCGCGTGGCACTCGAAAAGATCACCTTTGCCGGGGTCTCGGGCAAGATCACCTTTGACGCTCAGCACAACCCCATCAAGGGCGCGGTCATCCTGAAGGTGGAAGGCGGCGAGATCACGTACAACTCTTTCGTCCAGCCGTAAGCATTTATTGGAAGTTTCCAGGAGGGCAACCCGCGGGTTGCCCTCTTCTTTGAACCTGTTTCGTAGAGCGGAGCGCACATGTCTGTACCAAGCGATGCCGTCCCTCCCCTTCCCCGCCTTAGCGTGCGGCGGCCGCCCCTTGCGTGGGTCGGCTGGGCCTTTCTCATTCTGCTCGCGCTCGGGGTGCTGTATATCATTGTCTCCCAGGGAGTGAAAAACCCCTCCCTCTTGGCTCAGAATGTGCTGGACGGTCTGAAGCTGGGGTTCGTCTACGCGCTCATCGCGCTGGGATACACGATGGTCTACGGAATCGTGAAGCTCATCAACTTTGCCCACGGCGACGTGTTCATGGTGGGCGCATTCACCAGCTACTTCGCGGTGAGCAGGTTCGGGCTGCACAAGTGGCCGTCCCTGGCGTTCCCCGGCATCGGCGACGGAGTATCGATCGTCATCGGGTCCGTGACGGTCATTATCCTTTCCATGATCGTCTGCACCCTGCTTGCGATCACGATTGAGCGGGTCGCCTACAAGCCCCTCCGCGACGCCCCCCGCATCGCGGCACTCATCACTGCCATCGGGGTTTCGTTCTTCCTGGAATATTTCGGAAACCTGCAGTTCGTTTACACTGCACGATTCATCCCCTATAAGAGCCCATTCGACACGGTTGCCTGGTACATTACCGGGGGAGTGCACCGGATCATGCCGGGCGTGCAGGTGCCGTCCAACAGCGTCACTTTCTCGAATATCTTCCTCATCATCATGGCCGTCTCGATCCTCGTGCAGATCGTGCTGCAGCTCCTCGTCCGCCGCACGAAGATGGGAATGGCCATGCGCGCCTCTTCCTTTGACAAGCCAACGGCGCGCCTCATGGGCATCAACGTGGACCGGGTGATCTCCTTCACCTTCGCTGTCGGCGCCGCATTTGCGGGCCTGGGCGGGGTCCTCTACGCGATCTCCTACGCATCCATCACTCCGATCCTTGGGATCATCCCCGGGCTCAAGGCCTTTGTCGCCGCGGTTTTAGGCGGCATCGGCAGCATCCCCGGCGCCTTCGTGGGAGCGCTCATCATGGGGCAGGCGGAGGTGCTCACGGCAGGCTACATCTCCACCCCTATGCGCGACGCCGTCGCTTTTACCATTCTGATCATCGTGCTCCTGGTCAAGCCGACCGGCATCTTCGGCGAGCCGTCAGGCGAGAAGGCGTAGGGCGAACGACATGGAAATCACGAACCTTCTCCTGACCGTCGTGAAAATGATGGCCCTGATCGCCTGGATCTTCGGTCTGCTCTGGGGCTTGGGCCGCAAGCCGATCTGGCAGAAAGCCATCACCATCCTCCTTGCATTCGGGATCATCCAGGCAGCGTTTCTCCTGAAGATCGGCGACACGCCGGTCTTCTCCGCTTTCGATCAGGGGCTTCTGTTCCAGGCCTGCGCAATGTCCATGGTGGCCATGGGATTGAACCTCATCTATGGTTTCAACGGGCAGTTCAGCCTTGCCCAGTGGGGATTCTACGGCATCGGCGCCTACTGCGCTGCCGACATCACGTTCCGTTGGAGCAACGGAGACCCCGCGGGCCTCCTCGTGGTGGGGATCGGGGTCATCCTCGGTGGGCTCGCCCTCCTGGGGGTCGGCAGGCTCCTGCGTATGAAACGCGGCATCCCGGTGCTTTCAGCGTTCACCTTCTATCTGATCGCCATCGTGGCAGCGGGCGGTGTCGCGGTAGCGGCGGGCAACGCTCTTGCCCATTCTCTTGCGCCCTTGTTCGGAACTCCGGATGCGCCAGGCCCGCTTGCCTCCGCCGCGATGCAGCAGCTCGTCTTCGGCCTGTCGGTCGTCTTTGCCGGTTGCTTTGCCGCGGAGGTGAGCTTCCTCTTCGGTCTGCCCGTGCTGACCCTGGGAAGCGATTATTTCGGCATCGCGACACTGGGCTTCGCCATCGTCGTGAAAACCCTGCTGGACAACTCCGACACGCTTCTCCCCTTCCCTGAGATGAAGGGGGGACGCGGGATGATCGGCATCCCCAAGCTCACCACATGGATTTGGGCGTTCTTTTTCCTCTTGATCGTCATCATCATTATCCGCAACTTCGTGCGTTCCAGCACGGGACGTGCAACCCTGTCCGTCAAGGAGGATGAGATCGCGGCCAAGGCCATGGGCATCAATGTCGCAGGCTCCAAGCTGCTTGCATTCGTGGTCGGCAGCTTCGTGGCCGGCCTCGGGGGCGCCGTCTATGCCCACTACATCGGGTTCCTGAGCCCCGCAACCTTCGGCTTCCTTCCGGGATTCAACCCGCTCATCATCGTGGTCTTTGGCGGCCTGGGAAGCATGACCGGCACCATTGCGGCATCCTTCGGCTGGGTCTTCTTCCTCGAAGGCTTCCTCCGCAATCTCCTGGGGCAGTTGGGCACGGAGGCTCCCACCTGGCGATTCGTTCTCTACCCCATCACGCTCCTCCTTCTCATGCTCCTGCGGCCGCAGGGCCTCTTGGGGACCATCGAGTGGGGTTTCATGAAGGGGGACAGCTTCGTCAGGCGCCTCAAGCGGCGGCCCGATGCGGCCGTCGGATCCGGCCCGGCAGAGAAGGAGGGGACCTGACATGGCGGACACCAATCAGGCAACCCCGGTGCTCCGCGTTCAGGAGCTCACGAAATTCTTCGGCGGCCTCTGCGCGGTGAAGGGCTTTTCCCTCGATCTTCCCGAAGGCGTGCTCTGGGGGCTCATTGGCCCGAACGGCGCGGGCAAGACTACTGTGTTCAATCTTATCACGGGCCTCATCACGCTCTCATCGGGCCTTATCACGTTCAAAGGCGAGAGGATCGACGGGCTTGAACCTTTCGAGATCACGCAGCTCGGCATCGCCCGCACCTTCCAGAACATCCGGCTCTTCAACAACCTGACCGTCCTGGATAATGTACGTATTGCCTACCACCCGCATGCCGGCTACAACCTGTCCGATACGATCCTGCGCACGCGGAAGTTCACCAAAAAGGAAAAGGAGCTTACCGATCAGGCGCTCGATTTCCTTTCCATCTTCAAGCTGGAGGGGATCGCTGGGGAAATCGCCAAGAACCTCCCCTATGGCGAGCAGCGCCGAGTGGAGATAGCGCGTGCGCTCGCGTGCAATCCGCGGCTGCTCCTCCTGGACGAGCCAGCCGCGGGCATGAACCCGCGGGAGATCATCGCGCTCATGGACCTCATCCATTTCATTCGGGACAGGTTCAAGCTCACGATACTCCTCATCGAGCACCAGATGCGCGTTGTCATGAGCATCTGCGAACACATCACGGTCATGGATTTCGGCGAGGTCATCGCCCGGGGAAACCCGCTGGAAATCCAGGGCAACCAGATGGTCATCGAAGCATATCTCGGCAAAGGAGCGGCCAGCAGTGCTGCGGGTTGAAAACCTCAACGTCTATTACGGCGCCATACATGCGCTCCAGGGGATATCGTTCAACGTGGAAGAAGGGGAGATTGTCACCCTCATCGGCGCCAATGGCGCGGGGAAGTCCACGACGCTGAGAACAATATCCGGGCTGCTCCGCTCCCGTACCGGAAGCGTCTCCCTCAAGGGAGAGAACATCAGCACCATGCCGGCGGACAAGATCGTCCGGATGGGCATCAGCCACGTGCCCGAGGGCCGTAAAATATTCGCGCCCCTTTCCGTTCGTGAAAACCTCATGATGGGCGCCTATACGCGCACCGATCAGGCCGAGATTCAGGAGACGCTCGAGCGGGTCTACAAGAGCTTCCCCCGGCTCAGGGAGCGATCCGGTCAGTATGGCGGGACGCTTTCCGGTGGAGAACAGCAGATGCTCGCAACGGCGCGCGGGCTCATGAGCAAGCCGAGCCTTCTTCTTCTGGATGAGCCGTCCATGGGACTCTCCCCTATCCTCACGGAGGAGATATTCCGGATCATCGTGGAGATCAACAAGCAGGGCACCAGCATCCTGCTGGTCGAGCAAAACGCGCAGATGGCGCTTTCCATAGCGCAGCGCGCCTACGTGCTGGAAACGGGAAGAATCGTTCTCTCGGGAACCGCGAAGGAGATCGCGGACAACCCGCAGGTAAGAACCGCGTATCTGGGGGTGTAGGCGCGCCTTCCTTTCTTGAACGCGTGCCCCAGCATCGAGATTGCAGAGCCTCGTCGATTAGGGTAAACTTGATGATCGATCTGGCCGTTATTTGTTATAAGGCGACAGCCCGGTCGCAAGATGCTGCGGCATTTCAGTGGGGGCTGGCGAGCTGCGGACGGAAGGTGAAACAACGGCTGCCAAAATGACCAGGCAACAGGCGCGCGAGCTCATCCAGGCAATCCCCAAGACGGAGATCCACGTCCACCTCGAGGCGATGGCCACCGCGGATACCATCTGGCAGCTCATCGTGCGCCACAAGCTTGCGATCCCTGGCATCTCCAGCAAGCCGGACCTGGAACGCAAGTTCAAGGTGCGCAGCCTTGATGAGTTCGTCGACCTTTTCATCAATGTCATCCAGAGCTGCTTCCAGAGCCCCGAGGACCTTGATCTGGTCCTGAGAGACGCGCGCGACTACTTGAAACGGAACAACATCCTCTACGCCGAGATATTCATCGCCCCATCGAAACTCATCATGAACGGGCTCTCTTTCCAGATCATCATCGCCAAGCTCGACCACGCCATGGACTGGATGAAACAGCAGGACGGCATTGACGTCCGTTTTATCATTGACGTCTCCCGCAGCTATGGGGTCGAGAACGCCCGCAAAAACCTCGAGCTTACCCTCGCGCACCGCGGGAGGAGCGTGATCGGCATCGGGCTGGGGGGATCAGAGGCGAGCGGCCCGGCCAAGGACTACAAAGACATCTTCGCGCGCGCCGTTGACAACGGCTTGAGGGTCGTGGCCCACGCGGGTGAGGACATCGGGCCGGAATCAATCTGGGACGCGATCAACATTCTCAAGGTTTCCCGCATCGGGCACGGCATCAGCGCCATCCAGGACAAGAAGCTGATGGACTATCTGGCGGAAAAGAGGATCCCCCTGGAGATCTGCCCGACAAGCAACCTCTTCACGGGCCGCTACGTGACGAAGCTTGCAGATCACCCCATCCGCCCCTTCTTTGACCGCGGCCTGAAGGTCACCGTGAACACGGACGATCCCTCGATCTTCGGGGTTGAGCTGGTCGACGAATACGCGAACCTGACGGACGGAGGTTTCTTCAAGATGGAAGAGATCGTGACCTTGATCAGCAACGGCGTATTTTCCACCTTCCTCCCCGCGCGAGAGAAGGCCCAGCTATGGTCGAAAATCGCCCCGCTGCTTGCCGAGCACAGTCTGGAGCCTGCCCGGACCGTTTGAGAGCCCTTTCATTTCTCCTGATGCTTGCGACGCGTGCTCACGAACCGCGCAAAATCATTGATGATCTTCACCACGATCCGATCAGGGTACAGCTCGATCTTCCGCTGCGCGACAAAGTGATTCAGGACCTCCCGGCATTGCCCGGGGGGGATGCCCGCCCAGTGGGAGATGTCGTCCGCCGTCGTTTTGAAATCTATGGTATCCACCGTTGACATGTCGATGGCCTGGTTCTCCGCAAGCATGAGGAACACATCGGCCACCTTGGCCTCCACGTCGTCAAGGGTGAGGATCATGAACCTGCGCTTCTGGTCGTAAATCCGCTTGACGAAAAGCTTCAGGAGCTTCATCGCGATCTGCGGATTGCCCATCATGAGCACCTCGAAGTTCTCCCGGTTGAACTCGAGGGCTTTCACGTCGTCCAGGGCGATGGCTGTCGCCGACCGCGGCGCCTCTTCCAGAATGGCCATCTCCCCAAACACCTCGGTGGGGTTGAGAATGTCGATATTCTTCTCCAGATCGCCGATGATCCGCACGATCTGCACCCTGCCGGATTGGATCAGGTAGAAAGTATCCCCCGGCTCGTACTCGCAGAAGATGATGTCGCCCTTGCGGAAAAGCTTGGAGAACCGGTTGAACATGGAGAGGTCAGGACCCAGGGCCGGGCTCATACCTTCTCCCCTTCCATCGATCGAAGCGCTTTTCTCACCTTTCGCACCACGGGATCGTCCTCGGGCCCCATGCTGATGATCTTCTTATACAGGCTTCCCGCCCTGGCCTTTTCCCCTTTCTCCTCATACGAACGCCCCACGAAGAACAGCGCGTCCTTCAACTCGGGGTGCTTGGGGAACTTCTGCGCGATGGCGGTGAACGACTTTATGCAATTGTCGTACTGCTTGAGGTAGAACAGGCACTTCGCCATGTCGAACTCGGCCTTGGACGAGTATTCCGGATCCGCCCCGCCTTCCAGGATTTTCTTGAGCGCCTTGAAGGCCTCCAGGTATTTCTCCTGGGTGATAAGGCTCACCGCATTGTAGTAGGCTTGGGCGAGTCCCGAGGTTTCCTCCGCTGCCGCGGGGCCCTGGCCGGAAGCGGCGCGCAGAGCCGCCGGGGCAGGCGCCTGCGAGGAATCGGCGGCGACGAAAGAAGCTGCGGGAACGCCCGATCCGTAGCGGGAAAGGTATTCCTCGGCCTGTACGATCTTGCTCGTTGCCTCCGTTGCGTATGCCCCCGATGGATAATAGACGAGGTACTTCTTGTACGCGTGCAAGGCCTGGCCATACCGCTTGTTTTTCAAATAATATTCGCCGATTTTGTACAGCCCTGTTTCAGGATTGACCTGCTCGTCACTCACCATGAGGTTCTGGACCTGTCGGTGCACGCGGCGCAGCTGGTTGGAGAACACCTTGAGCATCTTCATGATGATCCTGGTGTTCTTTGAGGCGAGCTGCTCGAATTCGGGAACGGAAAAAACCATGACCGCGGCATCTTGCAGCACGACCGCGTCTTCCTCCCGTATATAGCGTCCCAGGGCGGATTTCACGCCGAAGAACTCGCCCATCTTGATCTGGTCCCGCAGCACCTGTCCCGTCTCAATGTCGACGCTGCTCAGGCTGACCTTGCCAGAATTGAGCAGGAATATCTTGTCGCCCTGTTCACCCTTGAAGTAGATGATCGAGCCGGTTCTGTACTGAACAGCCTTGGGAGACACTTCCCGTCCGCTCCTGTTTAAAAACTAGGTATCCAAAGGGATGAAGTCAAGGACCTTCCGGAACCCGACGGCCTTGCGCACCCCTTCCATCAAACCCGCCGGATCCCCCTTGACCAGCATCTGCCGACCGTGCACCGACACCTTCGCATACTGCACCCCCCGGCCCGCGAAGAGCTCCTCGTGCGAAGCGTCGCCCAAGAGGGGGGACCCGTCCTGCACCAGAAGCTCGATGTCTTCGGGTTTCGCGGCCACGAAGGATTCCCACGGATCCTCCCGCTGCTGCCGCAGCACGAGCAGGTCTGCCAGCTTGCCCTCGGCAAGGCTTCCCGTCTCCTTCTGGATGCGGAAAGCCCGGGCAGGGTTGACCGTCACCATGTTCACAATGGTCTTTGCCGGCAGATCTTCGCCGTACATCTTCCGATACGTCTCCCTCCCGAATCTCATCTCCTCCAGGAGGTTGACGGACCCGGTTGCCGTGGAATCGGTTCCCATGGAGACATTGATGCCTGCTTCCAGCATTTTCTTGATCTTGCAGGTGACGTTGTACATGAAGATATTGGAGTTGGGGCACCAGGAAACGTGGGCTCCGGCCCGGCGCACCTTCTGGATATCCTCGTCTGAAAAGCCAATGCAGTGGATCATGACCGTGTGCTCATCCAGGCAGCCGGCGGCCTCCAGGGTTTCGATGCCGGCCTGCGTTTCCGGGTCAAAGCCCTCCTCCAGATGCGTGATGAAGGGGAAGTCATTTTTCTTTGCCCGCGCGTGCTCGATCTCGAACCCGTCGCCCCACTTCAGATCGAACGAGGAACACGCGTGCGACAGGGTGTAGTTCCGAATGACCCTCATGGGCAGGCGGGGGATGAACGGCTCGTTCCATTCATGGGGGAAATGATCGTTGGCGGTGACGACGCCCGAGAAGAGGTTCTTGTACGCGCTGAGGAAATACCTCTCCTCCACCGTTGTCATTGCGCGCTCCACCTTGATCACGTCGGAGTACTTGAAATCCCTGTCCCAATACGACCAGTTGATGTAGAACTCCCCCGGCGGGGGCCCCACCTTGGGCAGGTAATTGCCGTTGAAGTGATCATGGATGTTGATGAGCGCGGGACACGCGAGGAATCCCTCACCGAAGCGCAGGTCGAATTTGCTCTTTCCGCCCAGCCGGCCCAGCTTCTTCTGGTCCACCTGGACGCTGCTGCCGGGCGTGGCTGAATCCGGCGTAACCACGGTGAGTCCGCTCAAGGAATACGTGGTGAGCATGCATCTTCCTTCGTACGGCAGGGGCTATTGTAGAATCGGCACTTCCCCCTGTCAAGGTTGCCTCTGATGCCGTTCAACGGGTCCCTCACCCCTGAATGAACGTCTCGAGCTCGCTCGAGATGCGGAGCTGCTTCAGCTTCACCAGGGCTCTCTCCTGGATCTGCCTGACTCTCTCCCGGGTGATCCCCAGGATCTTTCCCGTCTCCTCCAGCGTGAAGGGCCCCTCCCCGTCCAGCCCGAAACGCAGCTTGATGATCCTCATCTCCCTTTCGTTGAGCTTGTCCAGCACCATGGCCAGCGTATCCTGCAGGGCGAGGGCGAACGCCGACTCAAACGGTTTCTCCGATGCGTCGTCACGGATGAGATCCGCCAAACGCGTGGGGTTCTCTCCCGCAACGGGGGTGTCAAGCGACGTCGGATCCCAGGAGAGGCTGATGAGCTCCTCAACGCGCGACTTGGGGATCCGCAGGTAGTCCGCGATCTCCGCATTGCTGGGCTCCCGGCCCAACTCCTGGGTAAGCTGTCGCGCGATGGAAAAGCATTTCTTGATCGTATTGAGCAGGTGGATGGGGATCTTGATGGCCTTGCCGTTTTCCGCAAGGGCCTTGATGACGGCCTGCTTGATCCACCACGTTCCGTAGGTGGAGAACCGGCAGCCCTTGCGGTAGTCGAAGCGCTCCACCGCCTCGATGAGGCCGATGTTCCCTTCGTCGACAAGATCAAGAAGCGAAACGCCGCGGTGCTGGTATTTCTTGGCCACGGAGACGACCAGGCGCAGGTTGCCGAGGATCAGCCGGTTCTTTAGCTGCCCGATATCATGCTCCAGCTCGGCTTTGCGGCGCAGGTAGGAGCGGCGGGGAACCTTGCACGCGGCCGCCTTCGTCTCCAGGCCTGCCAATTCTCCGCGCGCGGTATGGATGGCGCTTCCGATCTCCTGCTCATCCTGCCCGGTGAGAAGGGGGTAGCGCGCGATCTGGCGGATGTACAGGGCAAGGAGGTCCTTTTCCTCCGGAGCCTCAACGCGCCGCGGCGCTTCCATGATCGCCGCAACGGTCTCACGGAATCCGCCGCCTCCGGCGTCGCGTTCCTCCGGACCCTCTGCCGAGCGGGTATATTCGCCCGGTTCCGCATGGGTTCTTATGCCCGCGCCCGCGCGGGGCGGGCTGTCCACTCTTTCCTTCTCGAGGTGCCTTCCCATATACACCCTCTCCCATTGCGGCCTCCGGCCGCACATCCGCTGGCTCTGCGCCGGTCCAACATCACCGCGCGAAGCCCCGTCCTGCGCGGTGAGAGTACGCTAGCTCTTTGCGGAGAAAAACTTCTCCGGATCCACCACGTGTCCGCTCGCGTCCCGGATGCTGAAGTACAGCTTCACATCCCCCCCCTCGGGATTCTCCCCCAGCCGGGCGATCTCGGTTCCGGCGCTCACGCGATCGCCCACATTGACCAGGATTTCCCTGTTTCCTCCGTATGAAAAAAGCGTTCCGTCCGCTGCCTTGATGATGATGAGCTTGCCGCGCGGCCAGTACGTCGCGGCCCATTTCACCTCTCCGGCAGCGGCTGATCGGACCACGTCGCCCGCGGCCCCGTAGAACACCAAACCGGGGATCTTGCCGCTGTCAGGCTCGTGCCGTCCTGAAAGAGGCCAGACGAGGCCGGGGTCCGGCCGGGAAGACGCCGCCACGGGAACGGCTGCCGGCTCGGTTTTCTTTGCCGCGGGCTGTTCGGCTATCTGGGCAGGGCTGGCCGTTCCCACCGGGATGAAAAGCCTGTCACCTTCCTTGATCCGGGAGTCCTTCTGCAGCTTGTTCAGCTCCAGCAGTTTCGTGATCGGCACCGCATACAAGCGGGCGATACCGTACAGCGTGTCGCCCTTCTTCACCGTGTATGCGGCGGGAACGTGGATGATGGTTCCGACCTTCACCTTGCCTGCGTCGGAGATGCCGTTGAACGCGCTCAGCACGTCCACCGGCACCTGGGCTTTTCTCGCAATGGAAAAGAGCGTCTCCCCTTCCTTGATCGTGTACGGGCTGTCCAGCGCCGGCAGCGTTGTCACGTTTACAAGAAGGAAAGCAAGGCACAACCACCGTCGTTCGCGGCCCATCATGGGAAAATCCTCAGTCTATGTTCGGCTTTCGATGGTATTGTCTTGACTCGACAGGCGGCAAAACGGTAGGCTTTTTTCGAAATTCGGCGTGGAAACGCCGCTGGCGCGCTGTGGAAGGCCTGCTCGGCCTTCCGTGCGTCCATGCACTCGGCCGAGCCAGCGCATCCATGCGCCGGAGTGGTGGAATTGGCAGACACAGGGGACTTAAAATCCCCTGGCTCGCAAGAGCTGTACGGGTTCGACCCCCGTCTCCGGCAATTAGGGCCTATCGGCTGCCCTCTTCAACCCTTACTGCTTCACCAAGACCCAGCTCCTGCAGGATTTGTCGCAGCTCCGCTGCCAGACTACTCGAGATATCTGCCTTTACTGTGACTGTGAATTCCAGTCCAATGCGGAGTTCGGCGCCCGACCGCAGCTTCGGTAAAATCTTCGTCCCGAGGCGGTTCCATACCTCAGGCGGAACCGTTCCTACGAGGCGCAGGGTCTTCGTGGTGGCTGCCGGCGTGGGCTCTGGTCCCGGCGCCGGGCTAGGTCCGGGCGCGGTGATGGGTTCGGTACCAGGCTGGGGACTTGACCCCGGTCCGGGCTCGACTCGAGCACCCGACTTGAGCGCCTTCGCCGAATCCTTCCTCAGCAGGAACACGCCAGCATCGAAGGCGATCTCGTCCGGCGCAACCAATTCCCCGAACCACACCCGCTCGTAGCCGCCGTCGGGCTTCCGGCCCGACGCCAAGCCAAGGTCGCCGCTGCTGATGAATTCGACAATCTTTGCTTTCAGGATTGCATCAGGATCCACGAGGCGGGTGAGCGACCCGTTGAGGAAGCTCTGCCGCAGACTCGCGAGGGGCCACGCGCCTGACTCCTTGAGCGCCGGGGGCCAATTGCGCTCGATATACCCAGCGCCAACAGATTCGTTGAGGAGGGCTTCGGACTTGAGCGCACCGATCACCCGACCGCATAATGTCTCGCCACTTGAAGAATGCCCCGCGCCCAGGTCGATGACCTTGAGGCCGTCAGTCTCCTTTGCGTCGGCAACGACCGCAAAACGATAACCGCCCCAGACTTCGTCCTTCGCTGCCTCTTCCGAATCCTTGACCTTCGACTGAAGGTCCGCTCGGTCATTCCTGTCGAACTCACCACCGATAGTGCCCTCGGCGACCTCGCGCGCCACCCGCCTCCAAGCGAGCCCCAGCTCTACCTTGTCGCGCAGGTTTCGTCCCGGCTTCTTGAGACACCAGACGAGCGCTCCCGGATAGAGCCGCGGCGACTTTCCGCGCTGGCGCGTCCACTCGGCAATCTGCGCGCGCAACGAGCCGCCACCTGACCATTCCACCTCCGGATCCGCTACGACGAGGGTCAGTCTCGGCGTGTCCGGGATTTCCGCCCCATCGCTTGGGAAAGTTTCGACAGAGATGCTCGCGCCGCGCCGGAACTCCTCCTCGACGAGCTTGCGCTGTGCGGGCATGACCTCCGTCTCCCAGTCTAGCGACGCGCGCCGGTCGCTCACCACTTTCTTCATGGTCGGCTGATAGCCGATGCGGAATCCGTCCGCGCCCGTCTTGCGGATGAAATACGATCTGCCTTCAAGAACCAATGCGGCGTTATCTATCGATGTCGTGTCCAGCTCTGGCTCGCCGAGCGCGAAGCGCAGCTCGGGAAGATGCGCGACCTTGTCGGTCTGCCCGCCCGATGATTCGAAAAGAATCGCGGTGCCGACGCGCCGGTGGATGTCCCGAAGCGGTCCCTTGGTGTCGGCATCGAGCGCCTTGCTGTGCGCCTGCTCGCCGGCGATGTCGGTGTCGATCGCCGCAATGAGCCGTGACTCGCCTAGTTGGCCCAGCACCACGCTGCGGAACCCGGGGTCGGCGAGCGGCGCTGAGCCGAGCGTGATGAGCGGCTCGGTGCGAGCCTTGCGGTAGCCATCCTGGGCTGCAAT
>JBEKQU010000002.1:0-121153 GCA_049519415.1 Spirochaetia bacterium | reverse complement strand
GTTATGGCTTTCCTTGCCAGGATCGCGACCTACACATTCGTGACAGTGCCCGACGGCTACAACGCAGCTAACATTGTCGCACAGGCGTTTCGGGGCATCGCGGCATACGGTCTCGTCACGGCTGCCATGGGGTATGGACGACGCTATCTGAACAGGCAAGGCAGGATGTTGGGAATCGCCCGCGACCTGTCCTTCCCACTGTACATTCTCCACTATGCCCCGCTCACTGCGGCGACATACCTGCTCTTGAACAGCGGCTTGCCTATCTGGACCAGGTGGATCCTTGCCGTGGTAGCGTCGTGGAGTTTCGTAGCGTTGTTCACGTTCGTGGCGCGGTTCATACCCTTGGTCAGGGACTTTTTCGGCATACGACGACCAGCAATTAGGGCATTGAGAAAGACGGAGCACGTAACAAATCGCTGCAGTTGACCGGCTAAGATCCCTCTCGTTCGTGAGGATCCTTTCTGCAATGCTTCCAGGGTTCTGATGCGGGGCGGCAACTGAGCTCCATGTTGTCGTCCCCCATCACAACGCTGAAGAGGCCAGGATTTCTTGAGGTGGTAGTCGGATTCGGCTCCACTCCCGAATCATTGCGCTGACTGAGTTAAGGCAAATTGGTATAGACAAGCAGCATTTTTGCCGTTAATGTGCTGGTTATGTTTACACGGTTACTTCAATTGCCGGACCATTCATTCTTCGTTTTTGGTCCGCGCGGAACAGGCAAAACAACCTGGCTGAAGAGTGTTCTTCCAGATGCCTTGTGGTTCGATCTGCTTCGAACGCAGACATTCCTTGAGTTGGCTCGACGGCCCGAATCCTTTCGGCAACAGGTCGAGGCGCGACCGTCCGGAACGTGGGTGGTCGTGGATGAAGTGCAACGCCTGCCGATCCTTCTCAATGAAATCCAGGCTCTCATGACAGAACATGGCCGCGCCTACCTGTTCGCCCTCAGTGGATCCAGCGCCAGGAAGCTCAAGAGGGCCGACGCCAATCTCCTGGCAGGCCGGGCGATCAACCGGCAATTCTTTCCCCTTACCGCGGCCGAGCTGAACCGGGATTTCGATCTCGACCAGGTCCTGCGCTTTGGACTGCTTCCGCAAGTCCTGGCGGAACCGGCTTTCGCCATCGACGTTCTGGACGCGTACGTCGTGAATTACATCCGGGAGGAGATCCAGCAGGAAGCCCTTGTGCGCAACCTTGATTCGTTCTCCCGGTTCCTGGAGGTTGCAGCCCTGATCAACGGACAGGTTGCCAATACAGCGGGACTGGCTCGCGACGCCGCCGTGGCGCGGCCAACCGTACAGGGGTACTTTGCAACGCTTATCGACACGCTGATCGGGTTCTGGCTGCCGGCCTGGCGGAGGCGGGTCAAGGTTAAAGAAGTCGCCAGCCCGAAGTTCTACCTGTTCGATCCTGGCGTCGCCCGGGCTCTGGCGGGCCGATTGCGCGAACCTCTCGATAGTTCGGAACGGGGGTTCCTCCTGGAGACGTGGGTTCTGCATGAGCTGCGGGCTGCCATGTCGCTTCACGACACGGGCGGCCAACTGTCCTATTGGCGCACCCCCAGCGGCAGTGAGGTGGATTTCGTGTGGACGCGAGGAGCCCGCGCCATCGGCATTGAAGTCAAGGCTGCCGCTATTTGGCGAAACGAAAACAGCGCCCCCCTCAGGTCTCTGATCGATGCAGGAGCCCTGCAGGTCGGATACGGCGTTTACACTGGAACAGCCGAGTTGAAAGACGGGCCGCTGCGGATTCTGCCGCTCAGTCGTTTCCTGGGCGAATTATCTTCCGGCACCGTATTGGTGGGCAACGAAGGGCTCCCTTGACAGCAGACGCTGGGAGAAGCACATGGGCTTGATGCGTTTGGAGCTTGCATGATGTGCGGAGTAGCGCCAGCACAGGAGGGGAATGGCTGACCGCTTGCTGAAGAGGCCCCTCGGGGCTTTGGCAAGCCTGAAGACGGCTTGCAGGGTGGAAAAACAGAAAAACTGGAAATGTGGACCCTCAGTTCCGACATTGGGTCACATTCACTTTCTCCGGTCCCCCGATGGCTCTCTGCAGTATATAAGAAAACACGACCGGTTCAACAGTCGATGCGGTAGTTGCTCGTGGTGATCGTGGGCTCCCGCAAGGCGCTGGCGATTGCGCTTCGAAACGACACACCGAGAAAGCGCAACTCCCTGCTGGCGGTGCGGCTGGCCCGTGACGCCAGTCCGCGGTTGCCATAAGGGGCATGGCGCCGTTGCGCTCGCTGCTTGACAGCGGCTTTCTCCGTCTCTACGGTCAAGGGGAATATGCGCGCTGCGGTGTTCCATTCTTCCCGTGCACCATTGGTCGTCGAGGAGGTTAGTGATCCGGCTCCCGCATTCCGCCAGGCGCTCCTCAGTGTGCGCGCCTGCGGCGTGTGCAGGACTGATCTGCATATCGTCGATGGCGAGCTCACCGGTCCGAAGCTTCCCCTCGTGCCCGGCCACCAGATCGTGGGAACAGTCGAATCACTCGGGGAAGGGGCCGAAGGTTTTCTGATCGGCGAGCGTGTCGGCGTGCCATGGCTGGGTTCAGCCTGTGGTGAGTGCCGGTACTGTCGTTCGGGCAGGGAAAACCTCTGCGATCATGCCCTGTTCACCGGCTACCACGTCGACGGCGGGTTTGCTGAGCTGACCGTAGCCGATGCGCGCTTCTGCTTTCCACTGCCTGAAGGGTTTCCCGATATGCAGGCCGCGCCTCTCCTGTGCGCGGGCCTCATCGGATACAGGGCATTGTGCATGGCGGGAGAGGCTCGAAGGATCGGGTTCTATGGCTTCGGTTCGGCTGCGCATATCCTTATCCAAGTCGCGCGCTTTCGGGGGATGGAAGTCTATGCCTTCACTCGGCCCGGCGATGCAAAGGCGAGGGCTTTTGCCGCCAAGCTGGGGGCCGCATGGGTGGGCGATTCCACACTTCCGCCCCCCAAGCCTCTTGATGCTGCCGTCATCTTTGCCCCGGACGGGACCCTGGTGCCACTTGCCCTTCGCGCCGTCGCCAAGGGCGGCACGGTCGTGTGCGCGGGCATACACATGAGCGACATCCCCGGCTTCCCCTACGCGATCCTCTGGGAGGAGCGACGCCTTGTATCGGTCGCCAACCTTACCCGTCGCGATGCCGCTGAGTTTCTCTCTCTTGCCCCAAAGATCCCCGTCAGGACAGAGGTTCGCGTCTTTCCGCTCAGCGAGGTGAATCAGGCGCTCTCCGATATGAGATCGGGCGCCATCGAGGGATCCATTGTGATCGATCCGACAATCTGATTCCTGAAAACCTAAGGTCCATGGAGGAACCGGCGATTTCCGCGCGATTCAGTTCCCCGCATCGCATTCGCCATGGAAGTGGCGTATTTCTCTATCAGCATTACCGAGCGGGCTGCACAGCGGTCCGCTCTTTTCCTCCAGCGGAACGGAGATCGTCCGCTCGTGAGGCGTCTGTTCGGAATATGCAGGATCGTGAAAAGCCGGCCATTGGGTATGCGAATTCGGGGAGATTGGGATTCAGCTTTTAGTTACGGGCACAATTCTCCCATGGGAGATATGTGCACTTTTTTGACCCTTTTAACTTGCTTTTGAAAAGTAAAATTTATCTGGAAATGAGCCTTGGTTGATCAAAGGAATTATGTCTATTTATAATTTCTTTTATGATAATAAATTGAGACACGAATAGGAAATCGCCATTTTGTTCTCAAATAACAGGAATTTCGAGAATATCTTCACGATTGGCATGCTGATTGCAGTTGATTTATAGAGGCGATTGGGAGGCAATTTCCGAGGTTTCTATGCAAGTGAAAGAAATCGCTCTGCGGATCAATACGCTGGCGCGGATGCTGCCGGCGAAGGAGCGCCCATGACTCTCGAGGAAATCACATCGAAGCTTGGCCTGGAGATCCTGACGCCAGAGCTCTCCGTCAATGGTAGCGCCGAGGTTTCGGGGGCGTACGCCTCGGACCTTTTAAGCGATATCCTGGCAAACGCGCCCTCAGGCGGGCTGCTCCTGACCATCCAGGTGCACATGAACGTGATCGCCGTGGCGCTCCACGCCGGGCTTGCGGCCGTCGTGTTCACGGGAGGAATGCGGCCCGAGGAAACGGTCCGCGTGAAGGCGGTGCAGGAGGGGCTCTCCCTTCTGGCCGGCGCGGGCTCTACGTTCGATATCGCAGGACAGCTTTATTCCCTTGGGCTTCGGGGAGGGGGGCGCACGCTTGCGTGAGCTCGCGCTGCACATCCTCGACCTCATCGAGAATGCCATCCGCGCCGGCGCCACGCTTATCTCCGTGGCCGTGGAAGAGGAGCCGGACCGGGATCTCCTGTGCATCTCCGTGGAGGACAATGGCCCCGGGCTGGCCGTGCCCGCGGAAACGGCCGTGGATCCCTTTTATACCACAAAGGAAGGGAAGAAGACGGGGCTGGGGCTGTCGCTTTTGAAGTTTCGAGCCGAGCAGGCCGGCGGCTGCTTCCGTCTGGAGCGCTCGCCGCTGGGAGGGCTTGCCGCCCGGGCGACCATGCCGATGTCGAACGTGGACAGGAGCCCGCTCGGGGACCTGGCGGCAACCCTCGCGTCGGTGGTGTGCACGAACCCGGAGGTGGAGCTGCGCTCACGGCTGCGGGTGGGCAGCAGGGAGTGGCAGGTGAGCACGGCGGATATCGTGAGCAGCCTTCCCATAGGCGGCCGCAGCCAGATCGCCATTGCGCGCCGCATGAAGGAGAGAATTACGGAGGGGCTCTCGGCCCTCCATGTGTCGGAATAACAACAGGAAGGGAGAACGGCATGAACCAAGATGAATCCACCGTGCGCGGTGGCGCGACATCCACCGTGCGCGGTGGCGCAGGATCCGGAAACGCAGCGTGCCCCGAGAAGGCGAGCGAGGCCGAGCTCATGGAACGGCTCGAATCGACCCTCGCGGAGTACACGGGGAGACCGGGGGCCCTGATTCCCGTGCTGCAGATTGCGCAGGGCATATTCGGCTACCTGCCGGAGATCGCGATCAAGCGCATTGCGCTCGCGCTGGGCAAGTCCTATAGCGAGGTGGCCGGGGTGGTGGGATTCTATTCCTTTTTCTCCATCGTGCCCCGGGGCAGGCACCTGGTGCGGGTGTGTCTAGGCACGGCGTGCTACGTGCGGGGGGGCAAGCAGGTCCTGGAGGCCTGCCGGCATGAGCTGGGCATCGATGTGGGGGGAACGACAGCGGACGGCCAGTTCACGCTCGAGGTGGCCCGGTGCTTCGGCGCCTGCGGCCTGGCGCCCACCATCATGATCGACGAGGACGTGCACCAGCGCGTAAAGCCCCAGAAGCTGCGCGAGATGCTCGCGGAGTATCGCAATGGAAAGACCGGCGCGCCTTCCGCGATCACGACAAGGGGGCCGCGCTCCGCGGCCAAGACGGCAAAGCCAAAACGGACCGCGAAGAGAGCCGCGCCGGTGAAACGCGCCGGGGGAGCGAAGCGAAGCGCCGCGCGGAGCGCGACAAAGAAAGAGGTGGCTGTACGATGAGTGACAGGATCACGAGCGCTCAGGATCTTCAAAAGCTGCGCGACAAGGCGCGCAGCCAGGTCGAATTGCGCGGTGGGCCCCGGGAGACGCAGGTGGTCGTGCACATGGGCACCTGCGGAATCGCCGCCGGCGCCCGCGACGTGCTGGCGGAGATGATTGCCCAGCTGGACGCAAACGGCGTGCAGACCGTCACCGTGCGCCAATCCGGCTGCATTGGGCTGTGCGAGCAGGAGCCCATGCTCACCTACACGGACAAGGCGGGCCGGAACTTCCTGTACGTGCTTCTCACGCGGGACAAGGTCAGGCAGATCGTGAAGCGCCACATCATGGGAGGCGAGCCGGTGGAGCAGTACATCATGGAGGGAGACGCGAAATGAGCAGGTCCAGATGCAATGTCCTCATTTGCACGGGCGGCGGATGCGTGGCATCGGGCGCCCTGGAGCTGAGCGCATCGATGCGCGCCGCGATAGAGAAGCGCGGCCTTGACGGCGAGGTGCAGGTGTATGAAACCGGCTGCCTCGGACCGTGCGTTGCCGGGCCGGTGGCCGTGATTTATCCCGACGGGATCCTCTACCAAAAACTCAAGCCCGCTGACGCGGAGCGCATCGCCGAAGAACACCTGCTGAAGGGCAGGATCGTGAAGGACCTCGCCTACGAACAGCAGCCGGTGGGCATGGAGGCAGCGGGCCTCAAGGAAATCCCCTTCTTCCGCAAACAGGTGAAGATCGTGCTTCGCAACTGCGGGCTCATCGATCCCCTGAAGATCGAGGAGTATATTGCGCGCGACGGCTACATGGCCCTAGCCAAGGCGCTCACGGAGATGACGCCCGAACAGGTGATCGACGAGGTGAAAAAGTCGGGCCTGCGCGGCCGGGGCGGCGCGGGCTTCTCCACCGGCATGAAGTGGGAGCTCAGCAGAAAGACGCCCGGCACGGAGAAGTACGTGCTGTGCAACGCTGACGAGGGAGACCCCGGCGCGTTCATGGACAGGAGCGTGCTGGAGGGAGATCCCCACAGCGTGATCGAGGCCATGACTATTGCCGGCTATGCGATCGGCGCCTCCCAGGGGTACGTGTACGTGCGCGCTGAATATCCCCTTGCCGTCGAGCGCCTGGGCAAGGCCCTGGAGCACGCGCGCGAGCGCGGCTTGCTGGGGAAAAACATCCTGGGAACGAGCCACAGCTTCGACCTTGAAATCCGCATGGGCTCGGGAGCGTTCGTCTGCGGAGAAGAGACGGCGCTCATGACCTCCATAGAGGGCAACCGCGGCGAGCCGCGTCCCCGTCCGCCGTTCCCCGCCGTGAAGGGGCTGTGGGGAAAGCCCAGCCTTCTGAACAACGTTGAAACCTATGCCGCGATACCCGTCATCATCACCAAGGGAGCCGCATGGTACGCTTCCATGGGCACGGCAAAGAGCAAGGGCACCAAGGTTTTTGCCCTGGCGGGCGCCGTGAAGAACACGGGCCTGGTGGAGATCCCCATTGGCATGCAGCTCGGCGAGCTGATCTTTGACATCGGCGGCGGCATGCGCGAGGGCAAGACCTTCAAGGCGGCGCAGATCGGAGGGCCGTCCGGGGGCTGCATCCCGAAGCACCACCTCAATGTGCCGGTAGACTACGAATCGCTCACGGAGCTGGGCGCCATCATGGGCTCAGGCGGCCTCATCTGCATGGACGAGGACACCTGCATGGTGGACATTTCCCGGTTCTTCCTGGAGTTCGTGCAGGACGAATCGTGCGGAAAGTGCACGCCCTGCCGCGTCGGCACCCGGAGGATGCTGGAGATCCTCAACCGTATCTGCGAGGGCAAGGGGCAGGAGGGCGACATCGAGCGCCTGATCGACCTTGGCACCATCATCAAGGACACGGCGTTGTGCGGCCTCGGCCAGACCGCGCCCAACCCCGTGCTGTCGGCGATCCGCCACTTCCGGGAGGAGTTCGTCGAGCACATCAGGGACAAGAAATGCAGGGCCGGCGTATGCCCCGAGCTGGTGCGCGCGCCCTGCCAGAACGCGTGCCCCGCCGGGGTGGACGTGCCGGGCTACGTGAGCCTGATCGGTGAAAAGAGGTTCAGCGAGGCGCTCGCGCTGCACCGGGACCGCAATCCGCTTGCCGCCATCTGCTCCCGCGTGTGCTTCCATCCCTGCGAGAGCAAGTGCCGCAGGTCCACGCTGGACGATCCCCTCTCCATCAGGGCGTTGAAGCGCTACATGGTCGACCAGGAGAAGGGTTTTAACCTTCCCGAGATGACCATTGATGGGGCGAACGCAAAGCGGAAGGTCGTGATTGTGGGCGCGGGTCCTGCCGGGCTTTCTTGCGGATACTTCCTCGCGCGCCTGGGCTACAAGCCGACCATTTTCGAGTCGGCCGCCGAGCCGGGGGGCATGCTTGTGCAGGCCATTCCCGCCTATCGGCTGCCGCGCGACATCCTGCGCCGAGAGATCGGCATGATCGAAAAGCTGGGTGTGCAGATCAAGACCAAGAAGAAGCTGGGAAGGGATTTCACGCTGAAAAGCCTGAAGGAGAAGGGTTTTGAGGCCGTGTTCGTGGCTGTGGGAGCGCCGCGGGGCGCGGGCCTCGGGATCGACGAGGGGGAGGGAACCTCCGCGGTGGTGGAAGCCATCGACTTCCTCAGGCAGTACAACCTTACCGGCAAGGTCCCCGTGGGGGAAAAGGTGATGGTGGTGGGCGGAGGCAATGCGGCCGTGGACGCGGCGCGCACGGCCCTGCGCCTGGGAGCGAAGTCCGTCACCGTGGCATACCGGCGCACACGCGCCGAAATGCCCGCGTATATGGAAGAGGTGGAAGAGGCGGAGCGGGAAGGAGTGAAGTTTGAATTCCTTGCCGCGCCCGTCGAGCTTGTGCATCAGGGGGGAAGGCTCACCGGCGTGAAGATGCGCCGGATGTCGTTGGGCGACTTCGACAGGTCGGGCCGCAGGAGGCCCGTTGCCGATCCGAAGAGCGACTTCCTGTTTGACGCGAACCAGCTGATCGCCGCGGTGGGGCAGGCCCTCGATCCGGGAGAGCTGTTTGATGGTGTTGCGCTGAAGCTCAACGACCGGCAGTTCATCGCCGTGAACCCCGTCACCGGCCAGGCGTCGGAGGAATGGGTGTTCGCGGGCGGCGACTCGGTGAGCGGGCCCTCCTCCGTGATCGAGGCCATAGCCGCCGGAGAAAGGGCCGCCGTGGGGATGCACACGTTCCTCACCGGCAAGCACTCCGTGCCGTGGCGCGTGTCGCGCACGGTGGACACATACTTTGACCCGGACGCGGATCCCGTCATGGCCGCGCGGCCCGGCCTGAAGCTCATCCCCGTGGCCAGGCGCAAGGGGTTTGCCGAAGTGGAGACCACCTGGGCGGCTCGTGTTGCGCTTGCGGAGACGAAACGCTGCCTGCGCTGCGATTATCGGGAGCCCGCCGCCGTGCCGGCGCAGGGCCAGAGAGAGGAGTGAAGCAATGCCATCCGTGACAATTGACAGCAAGAAGATCGACGTCCCTGACGGGACGAACCTGCTCGAGGCGGCCCGGTTGGCCGGCGTCCACGTTCCCAGCCTGTGCTACCTGAAAAATGTGCAGGCCATCGGGTCCTGCAGGGTCTGCCTGGTGGAAGTGGAGGGGGCCAAGACGCTGATGGCCTCCTGCGTGACGCCCGTGTCCGACGGCATGAAGGTGCACACAAACTCCGCCAGGGTGCGCAAGGCGCGCACCACCGTTGTGGAGCTGATGCTCTCGGATCATGAAGGCGACTGCCAGACCTGCGACAGGAACGGGGACTGCGAGCTGCAGGCCGTGGCCCGGGACCTGGGGATCCGCGAGATCACCTATGCGGGGGCAAAGAGCGTGAGGAGGATGGACGCCAGCACGCCGGCCCTGGTGCGCGACACGGCCAAGTGCGTCCTCTGCCGGCGCTGCGTGACCGTGTGCGGTCAGACACAGGGCGTTGCCGCCATCTTCCCGCAGAAGCGCGGGTTCCAGTCCGTCATCGGTCCGGCCTTCACCGCGGAGCTCGCCGACGTGGTGTGCGTGCAGTGCGGGCAATGCGCCGCCGTGTGCCCCGTGGGCGCGATCAGTGAGAACGATGAGACCGCCAAGGTGTGGGCCGCGATCGAGGACCCGAAGAAGACCGTGCTCGTACAGACGGCGCCCGCCATCCGGGCCGCGCTGGGCGAGTGCTTCGGCCTGCCGCCGGGAACGCTGGTGACGGGCAAGATGGTGACCGCCCTGCGCCAGATGGGATTCGACCGGGTGTTCGATACGAACTTCGCCGCGGACCTGACCATACTGGAAGAGGGGACCGAGCTCCTGACACGGCTGAAGAAGGCGCTGGTGGACAAGCAGCCGGTCCCGCTGCCGCTGTTCACTAGCTGCTCGCCGGGATGGATCCGCTACGCGGAGCACTTCTATCCCGACATCCTCCCCAACATCTCCACGTGCAAGTCGCCCCAGCAGATGTTCGGCGCAGTTGCCAAGACCTACTTCGCGGAGAAGATCGGCAAGAAGCCCCAGGACATCTTCGTGGTCTCGGTCATGCCCTGCACGGCCAAGAAGTACGAGGCGCAGCGGCCCGAGATGAACGCCAGCGGCGTGCGGGACGTCGACGTGGTGCTCACCACCCGGGAGCTGGGACGGATGATCCGGCAGTCCGGCATCGATTTCGTGAACCTGCCGGACGGCTCCATGGACAGCATCCTCGGCGCCTCCTCCGGCGCGGCGGACATCTTTGCCAACACGGGCGGGGTCATGGAGGCGGCGCTGCGGACCGTGTACGAGATCGTCACGGGCCGGCAGCTTCCCTTCGAGAACCTGCACGTGACGCCCATCATGGGCTTGGAGGGCGTGAAGGAGGCGGCGATCACGATCCAGGGCACGGTGCCGGACTGGTCATTCCTGGAGGGGGTGACCGTGAAGGTGGCGGTGGCCCACGGGCTGGGTAATGCGCGCCTCCTCATCGAAAGGATCAAGGGGGGCCAGCAAAAAAATCCGCGGGATACCGCGGCGCAGTATCACTTCGTGGAGGTGATGACCTGCCCCGGCGGATGCATTGGGGGCGGCGGGCAGCCGCGCCTCACCACCGACGAGGTGCGCCTTGCGCGCATCGCGGCCATCTACAAGGAGGACGAGGGCAAGCCCATCCGCAAGTCTCACAACAACCCAGAGGTCACCGCCATCTACGAGGAGTACCTGAAAAAGCCGCTCGGGGAAAAGTCGCATCACCTCCTTCACACGCGGTACACGGCACGGGAGCGCGTATAGGCAATTCCCATGGGCATCGTCTCGACGATCCCTGAAAAGTGCAGGCGCTGCTACGTGTGCGTGCGGGAATGCCCGGCCAAGGCCATCAAGGTCATCGCCGGGCAGGCCACCGTCATGGAGGAACAGTGCATCGCGTGCGGGAACTGCGTGAAGGTCTGCACCCAGAAGGCCAAGCGGATTGAGGACGCGACCATGCTCGTGTCCCGGATGCTGAAAGAATGCGCCGCTTCGCGTCGCAGGGAATGCGCCGCTTCGCGTCGCAGGGAATGCGCCGCTTCGCGTCGCAGGGAATGCGCCGCTTCGCGTCGCAGGGAATGCGCCGCTTCGCGTCGCAGGGAATGCGCCGCTTCGCGTCGCCGGAAGGGGAGCGAAAAGGTTTTTGCCTGTCTCGCCCCCTCGTATCCGGCCGCGTTTGCCGAGGCAAGCGACGGCAGGATCGTCTCCGCGCTTCGCCGTTTGGGATTTTTCCAGGTATGGGAGGTGGCTTTCGGCGCGGAGCTGATCAGCCGCGAGTATGCGCGCCTGGCGCGCCGCGCCATTCGCGAGGGCAGGGCAGTGGTGAGCACGTCGTGCCCGGCCATCGTTTCCTATGTACAGAAGTACATGCCCCGGCTCCAGGGCAGCTTGGCCCACGTGGTGTCGCCGATGATCGCCACGGCCCGGGCGATCAAGGGCAGGTTCGGGGCCGGCGCGCGCGTCGTGTTCATTGGTCCCTGCATCGCGAAGAAGGCGGAGATCCGGGACCCCTTCGTGCAGGGCGTCGTGGACGCGGTGCTCACCTATGAGGAGATCCTGGCCATGTTCGCGGCCGCTGAAATCGAGCCTGCAAAAGAGCGGCCGGGCGAGCTCGACGGACCTGCGGCGTTTCTGGGACGTTCTCTTCCCATTTCCGGCGGCCTCCTCCGAGCCGCGGACATTGACGCGGACATATTGCAAAACAGCGTGCTGGTGACCGAGGGCAGGGACAGGGCGCTCCCCGCGCTGCGAGAGCTGGCAGAGGGCAGGAGCAAGGCGCGGGTGCTGGATGTCCTGTTCTGCGAAGGGTGCATCAACGGCCCCAAGATGGTGAACGCCATGGGCGTTTTCGCCCGCAAGGAAATGCTCACCGACCATATCAACAGCCAGAACATCTCCATGGCCGGGCGCGACATTGTGAAGACCCTCGCGGAGTATGGCGGCGTGGGCCTTACCCGCGACTTCTCGGAGCAGGCGGTGGCGCTGCCGCAGCCTTCAGAGGAAGAGATCGCGAAAACGCTGTGCATGATGCACAAGGAGGGGTCCGAGGACCAGCTAAACTGCGGTTCCTGCGGGTATCCTTCGTGCAGGGACAAGGCCGTGGCCGTGTGCCAGGGACTCGCCGAGGTCAGCATGTGCCTGCCCTCCCTTGTGGAGGAGTTGGAGACCACGCTCAGCAGCCTGCAGCGCTCCCACCGGGCCGCGCAGGACAGGCTGGCGCAGTCGGAGAGGCTCGCTTCAATGGGCCAGATCTCAGCCGGGGTTGCGCACGAGATCAACAATCCCCTGTCCACGATCCTCCTGTACTCCCACATGCTCCTCAAGGCGCACCAGGAGGGGGACCCCGAAGCGGAAGACATCCAGATGATCGTGAGAGAGGCCAACAGGTGCCGCGCCATCATGAGAGGGCTCCTGGATTTCGCGCGGCAGTCCCGGATGGTCAGAGCGCCCACCGACCTTGAAAAGCTTATTACCGACATGGCCGACACCATGAATCTGAAGCTGGCCGGCCGCCCGGTGCGCGTGCGCTCCGAGATCCAGCAGGGGCTGCCCTGGATCATGCTGGACGCAGAGCAGATCGAGCAGATGCTGGTGAATCTCGTGCAGAACGGAATCGACGCAGTGGAGGAATCGATCGCGCGCCAAACGCGCGACCGCGAGAATGCCGCCCTTCCGCGGTACCCCGCGGAGTTGAGCGACCGCGGGGAGGTGCTCATTGACGCGCGCCTCTCGCAGACGCGGGACACGGTGCTGCTCCGGGTGAGCGACAATGGCAGCGGCATGCGACCCGAGGTCCTCAAGGACATCTTCACGCCCTTCTCTACCACCAAGCAGCTGGGCAAGGGCACGGGCATAGGCCTGTCGATCGTCTACGGGGTGGTGAAGATGCATGGCGGCGATATCTCGGTGGACAGCTCGGCCGGGAAAGGGACGTCGTTTCTAGTACGGATTCCCATCGGCGACAAAGCCAGAGAGGAGACCCATGAGCTTGCCAAAAATGGTGCTGTTGGTGGATGACGACGCGGACTTCGTGGAGATGCACCGCGTGCTCCTCGAACAGAACGGTTACACGGTGCGCGTGGCGTACAGCGGCAGGCAATGCCTGGAGGCGGTGGCGGCCAGCCGGCCGGATCTCATCATCCTCGACATGATGATGGAGAGTCAGGCCGATGGGTTCGACGTTTCGCGGGAGCTGCGCAACTCCGAGCACACCAAGACCATCCCGCTGGTCATGATCACCTCCATGAACGACGCAATCCCCTTCCGCATCGAGCCGGACCGGACCTGGCTTCCGGTGGACGCGCTGCTGGAGAAGCCGGTGGATCCGCACCTCCTGCTCGACGTGGTGGGAAGGGCCTTGAAGGGCGGCGCCTGATGCCGGACGCCTGCGTCGACACGCCGGTGCCGCCCGCCGACAGGATGCCCTCGGGATCCGACAGGATCCCCGCGAGATCCGATAGGATCCTAGTTGTCGACGACGAGCTGGGAGTCCGGGAGGGCTGTCGGAAAATCCTTGCCTCGGAAGGCTATGAGGTGGTGACCGCGGGTGACGGCAAGGAGGGGATGGAACAGCTTATCGAGCGCGGGCCCTTTGCGGCGCTGCTTGTCGATCTGCAGATGCCCCGCATGTCCGGTCTGGAGCTGATCCAGGAAGCGCAGAAGCGGGAACCGGACATCCTTCCCATCATCATCACGGCCTATGCCACGCTGGACTCAGCCGTGGAAGGGACGCGGCAGGGGGCGTATGGCTACATTTCCAAGCCGTTCACGCCGGATGAGCTTCTCCTGTCCATCAAGAACGGCCTGGAGAAGCGGGCCCTGTCCCTGGAGGCGCGGCGGCTGCGCGAGGAGCGCGAGAAACGGCTGCTCGAAGTGGCCTCGGAGCGCTCCCGGAGCAATACGATCATCGCGGCCATGACCGACGGGATCCTGGTGATCAACATCGAAAAGCTGGTGGTGCTGCGCAACAATGCGGCGGCCCGCATCCTCCCCGACTGCGCGCACCTGCCGCTGCCGTTTCCCCTGGCCGAAATCGCGAGCGCCGACGTGCGGGAGATCGTGGGCGTGGTCATCGATTCCCCCGGCAGCTTCATGATCCTCTCCCGCCAGATCCCGCTGGGCGACTTCACGTACATGGTGAACGTGAGCCCGATCATCGAGCCGGGGGGGGAGACCTCCGGGGCCGTCGCCGTTTTCAGCGACGTGACCGAGCTGAAGAAGCTCGATACCGCCAAATCGATGTTTGTATCAATGGTGGCGCACGAGGTGAAGAGCCCGCTCGCCGCCACCGAGGGCTGGCTGTCGCTCGTGTTGAGCGGCAAAACGAATGCGCCTGACGGCGCTGTAATGAATGCGCCTGGCGGCGCTGCAATGAAGCTGGACGAGGCGGAGGAACGCCGCATGCTGGAGCGGGCCCTCCTGCGCGTGCGCACGCTGCGCGCCATGGTGAACGAGCTCCTGAGCCTCACCGCCATCCAGACCGGCAACTTCTCCCTGAAAAGGGCGCCCGTGCGCGTGGCTGACATCGTGGCGGAGGTGGTGGAGGCCAACAGGGAAAAGGCGGCTGAGCGGAGCATCGCGATTGCCCTGTCCATCAGCGCGGAGCGGATCCCCGAGGTCCTGGCGGATCGCGACGCCCTCACGATGATCTACTCCAACCTGGTGGAGAACGCCGTTAAATACTCGCGGGACGGCGGGCGCGTCGGGGTGCGCATCGCGGGGGAGGGCATGTACGTGACCGTGTCCGTGAAGGACGACGGTATCGGCATTGCGCCTGAGGATTGCGCAAGGATTTTCGAGGAGTTTTACAGGGCGCGCAACGAGCGCACGGCGGGCATTCCGGGAACGGGGCTGGGTCTCAGCCTCGTGAAACGCTTGGCCGAGCTGCACGAAGGCACGGTGACCGTGACCTCCACGCTCGGGCAGGGCAGCGAGTTCACCGTGAGCATCCCCCGCGTCCCTTCCCCCTGCTGAGAAAGCGGCGGCCATGGCGGCGGTGGCCGGCGATTACACCTTTTTCTGTTGATTCCCCGGATGTCACGGTATATAGTCCTCGCAAGGAAACAATCCGGACAGAACCGATCATGACTCTCGCGCGATCTTCAATCCGGAGATCGTCCCGGGGGGATGGTGAAAGACATGGGTGATACGCCGATGACCCCGATACTGATGAAGAAAAGCATGGGCCTTGTCCCGCGCATGTTCTACGGTTGGCGGCGCGCCATGAAATGGATCGGCATATTCCTCGCCGTGTCGGGCCCCGGGATCATTGTCATGATCGCGGACAACGACGCCGGCGGCATCACCACGTACGCGGCAACGGGCGCCCGCTACGGCTACAACCTGTTATGGTTTCTCGTGATCCTGGGACCCGTCGCCTTCTACGTCCAGGAGATGACCGTTCGGCTGGGCGCCGTCACCAAGAGGGGACACGCCGAGGCCATCTTCGACGCATTCGGCCCGTTCTGGGGATGGTTCTCCCTCCTGGACCTCATCCTGACAGACTGGCTCACGCTGATCACTGAGTTCATCGGCATGACCGCGGCGCTCGGCATCTTTCACGTTCCCCCGTTCATCACGGTGATCGTCGTCTCCCTCGTCATGTTCCTGATGGTCGTGCAGGGCAGGTACTGGACATGGGAAAAGATCGCCATGCTCTTCTGCGTGCTGAACCTCGTGTACATCCCCTGCGCCATCATCGTTCGCCCCTCCGTCTCCGCCATCATCCATTCGGGGCTCGTGCCCAACTTCCCGGGCGGGTTCAACAACCAGCTCTTCTTCTTTCTCATGGCGAACATCGGCACGACCATCGCCCCGTGGATGGTCTTCTTCCAGCAGAGCGCCGTGGTGGACAAGGGCATCACGGAGAAGGATGTGCCGTGGAGCAAGCTGGACACGGCCCTCGGGTCCGCCTTCACCGTACTCGTTGCCGGGTTTGTGATCATCACCACGGCGACCCTCCTGAAGGGCGTCCCGGTGGACAGCGCCGCGCAGGCGGCGGTCACGCTCATGGGGGTGAACAAGTGGCTGGGCACGTTTCTGGCCGTAGGGCTCTTTGACGCGGGATTCCTGGGAGCCATCTGCATCTCACTGGCCAGCTCCTGGGCCTTTGGTGAGGTATTCGGCTGGGCGCACTCCCTGAACAACAAGATCAAGGAAGCGCCGTGGTTTTACGGCATGTACATCCTCCTGGTGGGCACGGCGGGCGCCGTTGTCCTCATCCCGAACGCCCCCCTTGTCCTCATCACGCTTTTCGTGCAGGTCATCGCCGTGACGCTCCTGCCCGCCGCGCTGGTGTTCCTCATCCTGCTCCTGAACGACGCGGAGCGGATGGGGTCCCTGAAAAACACCCGCGCGCAGAACATCATCAGCGTCACGGTGGTGGGAATCATCGTGGTGCTCTCCACCCTGTACGGGGTGAGCGCGCTCTTCCCGACGCTGTTGAAGTAGGGGGGACGGGGATGGCGCTCTTTGGCAAGATCAGGGAAATCAACCGGAGGTTCAACAAACCGCATGTCACAATGACCCCCGGGGTGAAGGTGGCCCTGTTCCTGCTTCGCCTCTACCTCCTCCTTTTGGTGGGCATCTTGTTTTTCAAGTTCTTCACCCTTGTGGCCGGCAAGTAGGAGGCCCTTGCATGACGATAAAAGAGACGGACGCGCGGCTTCCACGCTTTTTTTTCATCACCGAGCTCATTCGGGACAAGGTCATTCAGGCCAAGGCCGACAAGAAAATCGAGCTGGGCAGGCTCATTGACCTGGAGATCAAGATGGGGAGGCTCTATCCGGAGGTGGTGAACCTGATCGTCGGCCGTTCGTTCGGCAGGCCTCCCCTTGAGGTGCCCTTCGCCTGCGTGGCCTCGATCGACACCCACCGGACGATCGTGGAGGTTCCGCCCGGCGTAAAGCTCCGTGAGTTCCACCAGGAATCCTCCCGCATCCTCATCAAGGACATGGTCCTGGACAAGAAGATCATCGATACCGACGAGTACGAGGTGGAGGTGGTGTACGACATCCACCTCCTGCACGCTGAAGGCAGGATGCTCGTCGTGCACGTGGACGTGACCAAGGCCGGGATGCTTCGCCGCCTGCATTTCGGGTGGCTCGCTCGCCTGATGTGGGGCGAGGTGAAGAACAGCGAGCTCCTGCCGTGGAAGTACGTTCAGTCGCTTCCCACGGATATCGACCGTTTCCATGGGAACGTGAAGCTCACTGTTTCGCGGGAGAAGATCTCCGACATCCACCCCGCCGACCTGGCCGACATCCTCGAAGAGCTGAGCGGTGAAGAGCGAATGGCGGTATTCAACAGCCTGGACACAGAAACGGCCGCCGACACCCTGGAGGAGGCCGAGCCCCGGGTCCAGAGAGAGCTGGTCGCGTCCCTGCGCCGTGATCGGCTGGCGGAGCTCTTCCACACCATGACGCCCGCCCAGATCGCCGACATCCTGGAAATCCTGCCGCGCATTGATGCGGAAGCGCTGAAGAAAAGCCTTGCCGCGGAAGAGGCGGAGAAGGTCAGTGAGCTGATGAATGCGCGCGACGTTAAGCTTCCCTCGCTGGCAACCGAGAGGTTTCTTGCCCTGCCCGATTCGGCGCTCGTCCGCCAGGCGCTCACGAAGTTCCGCAGCAAGGCGAAGCGCTACGATGTGATCATGTACGTCTACGTCACGAACGCGGAGGGAACGCTCAAGGGCGTGGTGGACATCCGGGAGTTGATCCAGAACAAATCGGACGCGACCCTGCGCAACATCATGACGGAACAGATCATCACCCTGGCGCCGACCGACACCCTTGCGGATGCGGCGAGCGAGTTCTCCAAGTACGGCTTCCGGGCGCTCCCCATGGTGGATGAAAACCGAAAGCTCCTGGGCGTTGTGCGCTACAAGGACCTGCTGGCGGTGATGCAATAGAGGGCCACGGGCTCGAGCCCAATCTCCCCTACGGTGCCCACTTGCCATTGGACGGTGCCCGCGATGAACGCCAGCGTCTATCGAGAAAGGCAAGGGGTCACTGTGCAAAGAAAGCTATCTCAGTATCCGCTATGAGGTCCCTCTGGAGAGACCGAGATCAAGGCTCTCCCCCTGCTTGTACAACGGCCCACCCATGGGATCGATGTCCTGAAAGAAATCCGCACAATGTGTTCTCTCTTTTACGAGAAGCCGATCCCGTCCACCACCCTCGCCTTGCCGTAGGTATTGACCAGATATGCATAACGCAGTAGCATTGCATATGGAAGGAGGAACCATGCCGCTTCTTCAAGTCAGAAACATCCCGGAAGAGCTTTATAAGCGCCTTTCACAGGTCGCCCACACCGAGAACAGGAGCATCGCTCAGGAAACGGTCGTCCTTCTCCGAAGCGCCTTGAATCAAAAGCAGGAGCGAAGCGCCAGAAGAAAAGCCGTGATCGAGGAAATTCGAAATCTAGATCTGGGCAAAACAAAGGCTTTTCCCGACCCGGCGGGGCTCATCCGCGAGGATCGGGAACGATGATCCTCGTTCTGGACGCGAGCGCCGGAATCGAGATCGTCCTAGGCCGTTCGAAGGCCCAGAAATTAAGCGCCTTGATTCTCGCGTCAGAGAAGGTGATGAGCTCCGAGCTCTACAAGGCAGAGACGGCGAACGCTCTTTGGAAATACATAAAGCTCGGCTTCCTGAAAAAGGACAGGGGAGCGGAGCTGCTTTCGTTGGCGCAAGACTTGGTGGACGAATTCATTCCTATCGAATGGAACAATACCGAGTCGTTGAACGAAGCGATCAGGCTGGACCATTCGGCTTACAATATGCTCTACCTTACCCTCGCCAGGAGGACGGGAGCTTGCCTCGTTTCCGTGGACAAGAAGCTGAACGCTCTAGCCAAGCAAGAAGATTTGGAGACCTATTAGTAGAGCGCTTCAAAGGTCGGGAAACGTTGTCGGGACAGCTTCCGGAGGAATCGCCTTTACGCTTCCTGTTTTGGCATCAAGAGGGCCATCACGTTTTCGCGAACCACAAGGCCCCTGTCAGCCTCTCGTTCCAGGAACGGCTCAACGTCCGCCTGCGCTGCGCGCCAGTTAACGGATGCCAGCCGTTCCGCAATGAGGCGGCGCCATGTGTCGGCCGTCGGGACGGGACCGGTCCAACCCGTCTGCGCCAGGGCCGCCGCCAGGAGATCGAGGTTGGGTGCAGGCCAGCTATGGTCTGCCAGATACCAGATCAGGTCGAATAGGTCGCGGCCCTTGGTGTAGGAACGCGTCAGCAACGCATGCAGTTTTCCGGCCAGAAGCGAGCCTTTGTCGTAGTGCGTCAGGTTCAACGTCATGCCCAGCCGACGCACGAGCGTTTTATCCAGCACTGCGCCTGCCGGCGGATTTGTATCGATCTCCAACTTGATCGATAAAACCTGCGAGGGGTGGGGAGAAAGGTCAAGCTCGTAGAGAAGGCCGGGGAACTTGACGAACGCGGATGCCACCGTCCTGTCCGCCTTAACAGTGAGCCCGACCGAATAGGCCTCTGCCTCGAATCCAGCCTTGATTCGGATCACGGCATTGCGAAAGTCCAGAGAAGGAGCGGTGCGTACGTGCGAGAAATCCAGATCCTCGGAAAAACGAGGAATGGAATAGAGAAAGCGCAACGCCATTCCGCCTACGAACGCCCAGTGCCGGAACGCGCCCATTTCCTGAAGCATCTGAAGCATGCGCGCCTGCAGGTACTCGCGCGCCGCGCAGATCTTCTGCAACGCGCCTGTCCGCTCGGCCACGATCTGACGGAGGTAGTCTCTCACAGGTTCTGCTCCTTCTCGGAGGACATCCGGGCCATGATTCTTGCGACCGCCCGGTAGATCTTGGGGCTGTCAAACAGCTTGGCGGTGTCTGTAAGCGCCTGTGCCGTCATTGCGGTTTCATTCTGGAGACGCAGCTCGTCGATGTAGGCTTCCTCATCGCCGCCGGGCGCGAGATAGATGAGATCGAGCAAGGCCTTTTCGGGCGTGGCCAGGAACGCGGACTGGCCGGGCGCCACCCTCACGCTCAGGAACCCCCCGAACAGGGGTTTCCGCACATGCCTAAAAGCGTACGTGCCCAATCCTGTTTGTACCTCTTCTGGGCGGCCAGTAGTCACGCTGGTCACGACAGGGACGTATTCCGGGATCATGCTGTAGTGGGAAAGAGCCGATTGCATGCTCACGTAGGAAGCCTTCCGGATGCGATTCGCAAGCAGAAACGGGTGCGGCTCGATCTTCCGGAATGGCTGATTTATGGCATACAGACCACGCCGAAGCTGGATCAGTTTCCCGGCGTTCACCCACCGCACGAGCTGCAGCCTGGCCTGCCGTGGGGAAACGTCCACCACGTCCAGAAGTGATGAAGAGAACACCGGCTCCTCACCAACCAGTGTGAGAAGCTCTTCAAATCTCATAGCATTAAGTTATCACAAATGATGTTTTAATGCAATATATCGAAGTGAAAGTAAGAATAAAAACTCTTTACCCGCTACACAGCCATTCCATAGTATAGGATACTATCCGACATCGCGCTTGATCATGCCTCAAAGCACGCGCGTGTGCTCTGCAATTATTGTAAAAATCTATTGACATGGTTGTAAACGTTTGCCAAGATCAAGCGGTAAGAGGAGCAGAGGAATTGAGCGTGACGATCAAAGATATCGCAAAAGAAGCTCATGTTTCCTATGCCACTGTATCTCGCGCATTCAATAATATCTATGGCGTAAAGCCGGAAACACGGGGAAAAATCCTCGAGATCGCGCAGCGCCTCAATTACAGCCCAAACGGGATAGCCCGGGGGCTTGTTTTGAAGCAGACCAAGACCATCGGCCTGATCATTCCCGACATCACCAACCCCTTTTTCCCCGAGGTGGCGCGCGCTATAGAGGAGGGCGCACAGGAGGAAGGGTACAGCGTCTTTCTCTGCAATACCAACTGGGAGCAGGAGCGTGAATCCCAGTACATCAAGCTCCTGACGGAAAAAAGGGTGGACGGGCTCATCATTGCTTCGGTCTCAAATGCCTCGAATCCTGCGCAAGAAGCATTGTTCGATTCCATTCCCGTTGTGTACGTGGACAGGCCTCCCCATTCTCCCAAATGGAGTTATGTCGTGATCGACAATGTCCGGGGAGGTTTTATCGCCACAAAGCACCTGATCGAAGCGGGATATCGCACCATAGGCTTCATTGGCGCCGTGGAGCAATCCCTTCCCATCGACGAGCGCTTGAAGGGATACCGCATGGCCATGGAGCGCTATGGCCTCCCGATCGAAGAGCGCTACATCAAGATCGGCCATTTCAAGCAGGAATCGGGCGCCGCCTTCATTCAGGAGATGATCAGGCAGGGAGATCACCCCCGCGCCGTGTTCGCGGAAAACGACGTGGTTGCGCTCGGCGTGATCCAGGGCGTGAGGGAAATGGGGCTCTCCGTGCCGGGAGACGTTGCGGTCGTCGGGTTTGACGACATTCCCATTGCCTCGTTCCAGTACATTCAGCTCAGCACCGTGGGGCAGCCGAAATACGACATGGGCAGGGCTGCCGCAAGGATCCTGTTCGAAGAAATCAGCCGTCGTTCAGAGCTGAAGTCGGAGCTTGCAACGGAAGACCATGGCCGCCGGGTCGTGATTCTAGAACCCCAACTGATCGTGCGAAAAACAAGCGTTGCGAGCGGATAAAGGGGGCAAGCTTTTTCTATCAGTGCCGGGACCTAAAAAAACTCTTGACAATGGAGCGGATACGTTTACAATGCTATCTACAATTTTATTGCAAACGTTTGCAATACTAACTCAGGAGGAGGAAGGATACTTATGGCTGAAACAAAGATGAAAGCTGTTCGACTGCACGCTGATTGGCAGCCCAGACCAGGGTTCAAGCTCGGTTCAAAGGACATCGACCGCAAGCAGACATACCTGGGCAGCCGCGTATGGCGCAACCCCAAGCTGGTCATTGAAGAGGTTCCCATTCCCAAACCCGGCCCCAAGGAAGTCCTCATCGAGGTGAAGCAATGCGGCATCTGCGGCAGCGACGTGCACATGGCCCAACAGGATGACGACGGGTATATCTTCTATCCCGGCCTCACCGGCTTTCCCTGCACCCTCGGCCACGAGCTGTCGGGGATCGTGCGGGACTGCGGCCCCGGCGCGATGGACAAGGTGACCAATAAGCCCTTCAAGGGCGGGGAGCTGGTCTGCACGGAGGAGATGCTCTGGTGCGGCTCCTGCCAGCCCTGCGCGGACGGGTACCCCAACCACTGCGAAAGGCTCGACGAGATTGGGTTCAACGTCAATGGCGGGTTCGCGAAATATCTCGTGGTTCCTGATCGCACCGTCTGGAGTCTGGATCCGCTTCGCCAGAACCTCTCCGAGGCCGACACGTTCCGGCTGGGAAGCCTCGTGGAACCCTGCAGCGTCGCCTACACGGGCGTCATCGTCCGCGGCGGGGGCATCAGGCCGGGCGACAACGTCGTCATCTGCGGCTCAGGCCCGGTTGGTCTGGCTGCCATCGCAATCCTCAAGCGGGCCGGCGGGGCAAAGGTCATCCTCTCTGAGCCCGAGCCAGCGCGAGCGGCCATCGCGAAAAAGCTGGGCGCCGACGAGGTGATCAACCCATTGAAGGAAGACCTGAAAGAGCGGGTGCTGGAGATCACGCACGGCATGGGCGCCAAGATCTACCTCGAAGCCACGGGGCTTCCCACGGTCGTGTATCCCCAGATCGAATCATGCATCTGGGAAGGACGGACGTTGAACGCGACCATCGTGGTGGTTGCCCGCGCGGACGCGAAGATGCCGGTCACCGGCGAGGTCCTCCAGGTCCGCCGGGCCCAGATCGTGGGCACGCAGGGGCACTCGGGCGACGGAACCTTCCCTCACGTCATCCAGATGATGGCCAACGGAATGAACATGCTGCCCATGATCACCAAGGAGGTAAAGCTGGACCTGATACCTGAGAACATCGTTCTCCTGCGCACTGACAAGAAGGAATCCAAGATAAGCTGCGCAAACCCCGGCGCATGATCGGAGGCAGACACAATGGCGAAACCCAAGAACGTCCCCAACTTCCTCACCACGGACTATCCCCACATCATCTTCGAAGACACCGAGGTCGGCAGGCTGAAGAAAAAGATCTTCGACGCCCCCATGTCGGATATCAACGCCATCCTCAAGGAGTACGAGGTCCCCTCGCCGTCTGAGCTGGGCAAGGCGGGATCGTACATCCAGAACACGCCGCGGGGGCGGCAGAACGAGAAGCGCCGCAAATGCGACCTCGTCTTCATTCCCGTGGGCACAACGGAGAACCATGGCGAGCATGCCAACAGCGGCCTGGACAACTTCATGGTCACGCAGATCTGCGAGGCCGTGCGCCGCTATACGGCAAAGAAGGGCCGTGAGATCAACCTGGCCGCGCCCCCGCTGAACTACGGCGGCCACCCCTACCACCACCTCGGCATGCCGGGCACCATCATGGTGGCCCAGGAGGTCGTGGTGGAGAACCTCATCTGGGTGATGCTGGGGCTGTGGAACGACGGCTACCGCAAACAGGTCATCATCAACAACCACGGCCAGCTCTGGATGCTGGAGACGGCGCTGCACGAGTTCCTGAAGCGCTACCAGCTGCCGGGCATCTTCCAGGTGCTGGACTGGCACCGGGCCGTGCGCGAGTTCTGGATCCCCATCGACAGGGCGGATTCCCTGGAGACCACCTTCATCCACGCGGACGAGTGCGAGACCTCGGTGGGGCTGCTCATGTTCAACGACATGATCGACATGAAGTTCGTGAAGGACGCCTGGGGACCCACGTACCTGCCCGACGGGCACTTCGACAAGTCGGTGGACCCCTGGAGACGGCCGCACCGCTGGTCGGAGGGCGAAGGCCAGGCGGCCATCGAGCGCAAGGGCACTCCTGAAGGCGTCGTGGGAGAGCCGTCCCGCTCCACGGCGGAGAAGGCCAAGCGGCCCATCGCGGCAATCCTCTCCTACCTGACGCTGAAGGTGGACCAGATCATGGACGCGTACCCCTCGGGCAAGCTGCCGCCGATTGACAAGATCACCCTGCGCGATCCCAAGGAGCTGGAGCCGTTCCTCAAGGAGCCTTTCAGCCCGGGCTGGAAGTCAGTGTTCGAGCTGCCGTACATCGGGCCGTTCACGAAGGGGTGAGAGGAATGAACGGGGAATGAATCATCTCGACAGCGGGTCCGCGACCGCGTATGATAACGATGGTTCATGTCGTTTAGCTGCTTCCCTTCGAGGCGGACGGAAGCAGCGCGGCGGGTTCTCTGAAGAAGGAGGAGAAAGGGGAAGATACGATCTGCTGGTTTTCATGTGCGAATGAGGATCATTCAAGGAGGAGTCTATTATGAAACGGGTAATTACCATTCTTACTGTGTTGGCTTTTGGCCTTGCCATGGGCAGCACGGCTTTTGCAGCCGACCAGAAATTGGTCTTTGGTCTGGCTGTCCATTCGAACCCCGCTGAAGACCTCTTCTGGGGGGTTGTGGAGAAAGGCGCCAAGGACGCGGCGGCGATCTTCGGCATCACGCTCAAATCGGGCGGCAGCGGCCAGCCCCTGGAGCAGGCCCAGTTGATCGAGAACTACGTCGCGGCCAAGGTGGACGGGATCATTGTTTCCATGGCGAACCCGGACGCGCTCAAGGATGCGATCAAGAAAGCCACGGATGCCGGTATCCCCGTGATCACCATCAATTCGGGCGACAGCAAATCCAAGGAGTTCGGCGCGCTGGCTCACGTGGGCCAGACCGAGAAAGTGGCCGGCAATGGCGCGGGCGAGCAATTCAACAAGGCCGGCTGCAAGAAAGTGCTCGTCGTGATCCACGAGGAAGCAAACATCGCCCTCGAGGAGCGCGCCGATGGCCTGGCGGAGACTTTCAAGGGTCAGGTGGTGCGCTTTAACGTCGCCACCACGGGCGTCAAGGACGTCAAGGGCACCGTCGCGGCCATCCAGGACAAGCTCCTCTCCGACAAGAGCATCGACGGAATCATGACGCTCAACGCGGTCATCGGCATCGCAGCGCGCGACGCCGTCAAAGCCGTCAAGGGGAAGCAGAAGATCGCCACGTTCGATCTCAGCACCGATGTTCTGGACGCCATTACGAAGGGCGATATGATGTTCGCCATCGATCAGCAGCAGTATCTGCAAGGATATCTGCCGGTCGTCATGCTGTACCTGTACAAGATGAACCTGAACACCGTGGGCGGCGGACTGCCCGTGCTCACCGGCCCGGGCATTGTTGACAAGAGCAACGCGGCTAAGGTAAGGGACCTCGCCAAGAAGGGGACCCGGTAGATTAAAATGAGCTAAGGCAACAAGGTGCGGAATGAAAAGCGATTTTCCGCACCTTGTGTCTTTTTCGTGCACGCTGCAGGGCACGGCGAGTCGGGGAGGATAATCCGTGGCAATCCTCAAGACGAATGTTCTCAAGCCTGATGAGCGAATGGCCAAAATCGGCCTTGTTCGAAGGATATTCAGGCGGGTCGAAGTAGGGGCTTTTATCGGCGCCGCGGTGGTCTGGATTTTTTTTGCCGTTATTACACCCAACATCTGGCTAACCGTCACGGGCGTATCGCGGATCCTCGACTCGGCTTCCACCTTGGGCATTATGGCGGTCGCGGTTGCCCTGCTCATGATCGGCGGCGAATTCGACCTTTCGACCGGCGTCATGACCGGGACGACCGGTTTGATTGCGGGCATGCTCGCCACCCAGCTCCATATGAATATCTGGCCCGCCATGTTGATCTCCCTCGTTTTTGCGCTGGTCGTGGGCTATTTCAATGGCTGGATGGTGGTGAATACGCGCCTGCCCAGTTTTATCGTGACCCTGGCGACATTTTTCTTGCTGAGGGGAGCGAACGTCGGGGTCACCCGGCTGGTGACCGCAAGGGTACTGGTTTCCAACATTGACCAGGCCATCGGCTTCATGAGTGCCAGGAATATATTCGACCTGGAATTCAATCTTTTAGGCACCCAGTTCAGGACCTCAACGATCTGGTGGATCGTGATTGCCGTGATCGCGACATGGGTCCTGCAGCGGACACGGTATGGCAACTGGATTTTCGCCGCTGGGGGTGACGTCAACGCCGCGCGCAACATGGGCGTGCCGTCAGATCGTGTCAAGATTTCCCTCTTCATCATCACGGCTGTCGCTGCGTGGCTGGTGGGCATGATGGGCATCGTGCGGCTGCGCTCCTCGGTGGCCAGCGAGGGCATTGGCCAGGAATTCATCTACATCATCGCCGTCGTCACCGGCGGCAATCTGCTCACCGGCGGGTATGGATCTGTGGTGGGCGCGTGCATCGGCGCCCTCATCTTCGGCATGGCGCAGGTGGGAATTGTTTTTGCGGGGTGGGACACCGACTGGTTCTATTCCTTCCTGGGCATCATGCTGCTCGTCGCGGTCCTGGTGAATAATTACACGCGCAAGCAGGCTGAAGCGGTAAGCGTCGCCGCTGCCAAAGCCCGGACCGAAAAGGAAGTCACGTGATGGCGGATCCGCTTCTGGAAGTCCGCAACATCACCAAGCTGTTCGGAAGCGTGATCGCGCTGAGCGATGTATCGGTCAAGGTCCATCTTGGCGAGATCACCTGTCTGCTGGGGGATAACGGCGCCGGCAAGTCGACGCTTATCAAAATCCTCTCCGGAGTCTTTCGACCGACCGAAGGGGAGCTTTTTTTTAGTGGCAGGCCCGTGGCCTTTCAATCTCCGCGCGAGGCTCGCGCCCTCGGGATTGCCACCGTGTACCAGGAGCTGTCCCTCCTGCCCCTGATGCCGATCTGGCGCAACTTTTTTCTTGGGGCCGAACCGGAGAAAGGAACAGTGCCGCTCCGCCGCTTTGATGTCGAATTCGCCAAACGCACGGTCTGCGAGGAGCTCTTGAAAATGGGGATCGACGTCCGTGATCCCGATCAGCCCGTCGGCTCCATGTCCGGAGGCGAACGCCAGTCCATCGCTATCGCCCGAGCCGCGTATTTCGGCGCCAAGATATTAATCCTGGACGAGCCAACGGCCGCGCTCGGAGTGAAACAGGCCGGTCTCGTGCTGCGGTACGTGGCCCAGGCCAAAGCTCGAAACCTGGGCGTGATCTTCATTTCCCATAATCCGCAGCATGCCTACACGGTCGGCGACAGGTTTGTCATTCTCAAGCGAGGCAAAATGCTGGGAAGCTGGATGAAGAACGAGCTGAGCCAGGAGGATATGATCCGAAGCATGTCCGGCGCTGATGAGTTGGAAGTATTGAAGCAGGAGCTGGATCAGATCGCTCGCGGGAGCGCGAACAATCCAGTAGCGCCATCGGACTGAAAATGCCGCACCCCGCGAGACATGACGCACACAAGGCCCGCGGGCCGCAATGGGAGGAGAGCCTGTGAACAAACGTATTGGAGTGGGAGTGATCGGCGCGGGCCGGATCGGGCGGCTGCACACGGAGAACATCGCCCACCGGATCCCCGAGGCACGCCTGGTGGCGATCTCCGACGTCTCATTGGAGGCCGCGCAGAAATGCGCGGCTGACTTCGGGGTGCCCGCGGTGGAGAAGGACTACCATGCGCTTCTGGCAAACAAGGAGATTGATGCGGTCCTGATCTGCTCCAGCACCGACACGCACGCGCGGATCATGATGGACGCGGCCGGGCAGGGGAAGCACATTTTCTGCGAGAAGCCGATCGCCCTGGACCTGCCCACCATCGACAAGGCCCTGGAGGCGGTGCGAAAGGCCGGGGTGAAGCTGCAGGTCGGGTTCAACCGTCGGTTTGACGCCAACAACCTCAGGATCCGAAAGCTCGTGGAGGAGGGAGCCATCGGGGAGCCGCACATCCTGCGCATCTCCAGCCGGGATCCGGCGCCTCCCCCGATGTCGTATGTGAAGGTGTCCGGCGGGATCTTCTACGACATGACCATCCACGACTTTGACACCGCCCGCTACCTGATCGGCAGCGAGGTGGAGGAGGTGTACACGGTCGCGGCGGTTCGGGTCGATCCCGAGATCGGCGCGGCAGGGGACCTGGATACCGCCATCGTCACGCTGCGGTTTGCCAACGGCGTGATCGGCGCCATTGACAACAGCCGCAAGGCCGTCTACGGGTACGACCAGCGGGCCGAGGTGTTCGGCTCCAAAGGCATGGTACAGGCCGAGAACCTCACACCGACCGCCACCCGGGTGAGCGGGTCCGAGGGCGTGTCCGCCGACAAGCCGCTGTTTTTCTTCCTGGAGCGCTACATGGATTCCTACTGCCTGGAGATGCGGGAGTTCGTCAAATGCCTGCAGGAGGGAACCGAGCCAAAGGCGACCGGGATCGACGGCAGGGTATCCGTGCAGATCGCGAAGGCCGCGCGTCTGTCCTACGACCAGAAGAGACCGGTGAAGGTCGCGGAGGTCGGCTGAAGGCCGCGGACGCCGTCCGCGCCCGCTACGCTTCCAGGAACGGAGTGAGCAGCTCCACCGAGGCGCGGAGGTCGGACTCGACTGAGTCCCGGACATTGCCTTCGATTGCCAGCCTGCCCTGGTAGCCGATGCTCTTGAGAAACCCGATGAGCCGGCCGAAATCGATTGCCCCGAAGCCGGGAAAGAACCTGTTGTTGTCGGACAGGTGGAGGGAGGAGAATCTATCCCTGTGCGCGCGCAGGCTTTCCAGCATGTCCGATTCTTCAATGTTCATATGAAAGGTGTCGGGAAGCATCTGGGCCGAGCCTGAGCCGAACCCGCTCAGAAGCTGTTCCGTATCCGCGAGCGAATTTGCGACCGAGGATTCGTAGCGGTTCGTTGCTTCGACCAGCACGGCGACGGACATCTGTTCGGCATGGGGGATGATCTGCCTGAGCGAAGCGGCAAAACGCTCGCGCGCCTGGGCTGCATCTGGCGCAACACCGCCCTTCAGGAAACCGAGAATCACGCCGGTCCTGGTGCCTGCCGCCCCCGGGGTGCTCGCCGCCCAATCGATCATCTCCCGGCATTTCTCCACCGATCTTTTCCTTACGTCTTCATCCGGGTGAGAAAGCGAAAGCTGCAATCTCTTTGCCGTGACACCCGTGGCGAGCATCGAAAGCTCCAGATCGAATCGCCTGAGAAAATCTCGCACGGCTCCTGGCTGGAACCGGGCGGGATTGCTCATGTTCAGCTCCACGCCCCAGAAGCCCAGATCCTGGAGCGTTGCAAGGAGTGAGCTGAAGGTCTGGTTGCGGCTATAGTCGTCGGGGAGAATGGTCTGAAAGGAGAGGGGAAACCGGCTCTTCATGTGGGCCTCCGTGGATGTCGCTGCCGCAAAGCTCGCCTACCGTCTGCGTACCTGACGGACAAGCATGAGCACCAGACCGATGGCAACCAGCGCGCCGCCGCCGATCATCTCGATGATCGCTTGCTTCTCCCCGGCAGAGCTGCCATTGAAAATGCGCTGGATCGAGCCTCCGATTGAAGCCCTTTCGTTGTTGTAGGCGACGATGCCGTACGTGAACAACGCGGCGCCCATGATGAGGAGAATGAGACCTGCGATAAGACGGGGGGGGTTGCGTTTCATGTGCGTCTTTCCCTTCGTATGACAATGGCTGGCGGCTTCATAAGGCCGCAGGGCACAAGCTGGTATTCGTCGATCCACTCCGCGCCCGTGGATGTGAACTGCGCCGGACCCGTCCAAGCGGGCCATTTCTGCGCAAGGTGCAGAGGGCCGTGGGAGTTGCGCCTGTGGCCGGCAATTTCAATGCGGATCTCGGGCGCTGATTGTCCCTCCGGCAGGAGGCCGGTGATCTCCACCTCGTTTGGTTCCCAGCCGATCACGCCGGCCGCTGTTCCGTTGACAAGGACGCGCACGGCGACCCCCCGGTAGTCCGGCACTTGTATAAACACCCGGTCGGCAGGGCCGCGCTCCACGGAGACCGACCGGCAGTAGCACAGGTTTCCGGAGTAGAAGGGCAGGCCCTGGGCCGTCCAGTCGCCCAAAGCCAGGCTGCGGGGCGCATCAATCACGCGAACCGCCGCGCCCTCCACCTCCACGCCGAAATCGCCCAGGAGATATGCGATTTCCAGCCCGGGGTGGCGCTCGTTGTAATGGCAGGCAAGAACGAGCTCGTTCACTCCGCGCCGGACAATCGCCGTATCCAGGGAGAGCATTCGCAGCGAGGGATCCACCCACCACCCGCTGTCCATGTCGGGAAGGAGGGGCTGCCCATTGAACGTGATGGTCCAGCGCCGTGGGCTTTCCAACGCGAGGGAGAGCCGGCCCGTGACGAGCGTCTCCACCACGATCGTATAGCGCAGCTCCACGGCCACGCTCTTCGATCCCGCGCCGCCCTTGCGCGCCCACGGCTGCACCATCTGTCCTCCGCGCGGGGACACGCCGAGGGCTGAACGCACCTGCCGGTCCACGCGGAGCACTTCCTCCGGTCCCTGCCAGGCGCCTCCGGCAATGCGGTATTCAGGGGTGTCCAGCACGAGAACGTTCGGCTCTGTCCGGGCGATCGTCCATCGGCCGTCCTGCATCTCGATGCGCCGCGCGTCAACGAGCTTTGGTTTCATGGCCGCGGGCGCCTCCGCGCTCTTGGGCAGCTCGAAGAGCCTGCTGCCAAGCGCGGGGAGGGATGTGGTGATTTCCCATCCGCCGTCCTCCCGCCGCGCGGCCTCGGCCGCGGAGATGCCGCCGGTCCGGGGATCCAGCTCGCGCGGCGCTCCCTCGCTCTGCAGGTGGGTGGTGATGCGCGCCATCGGGAACGCCGATGCGCGCTCCACCGCCCTGTTCTGGTCCAAGATGTCGCGCTTCCTGTCCTCCTCCGTGAAGCCGGTATTGCAGATGAAAAGGTAATAGGCGCGCCTGTCCTCGCGCAGCAGGTAAAGCGCAGGCGCGATCTCCCTGCCCGCATTGTCGAGGATCGAGATCCTGCGACCCGCCTTCTCCACGGCAGCGGAGAGGCCGGGGCCCGCGGCCGGCGCGGCGACGCACCGGCCGGCCAGCGTCCGCGCCTCCTCCGAGGGCAGGGCGTCGACGTGACCGGCCGGCTGGCCGGCGAACACGACAATCCCTCCCGCGGTCCGGAACTCATCCAGGAGCTTGAGCGTGGAAGAGCGCACCGTGAGCAGCGCAGGCACGACCACGACCGTGTAGCCGGCCCTTCCCACCAGGAGCAGCGGGGCGCCCTTTTTTCGCGACACGGCGCCCAGCCGGCCGAGCATCTCCTCGTCCCCGTAGTCGAAATCGAGGTGAGCGCCCAGAAGGGTGTCCTCGATGTCCACCAGCGCCCGGTCGTACGCGAGAACGCGCGGGTCCTGCTTCCAGCCCCGCTTGATCATGGTCCAGGTGCTCTCCACCGGATGGATCACCAGCACGTCGCGCACCTCCTCGCCCCGTGTCATGGCCGCGAGCACGCGCGCGAAATAATCCTCCACCTCCGGGTACAGCTCCCACCAGGGGGATTGCGCGGAAATGGCGGCCGGGTAGTCGCGCTTTGCCTCGCCTTCCATCGTGTACCAGGCAAGATGCTGGCAGCGCATCGTGATGCCCAGCGCCACCTGCCAGTCGCCGAGCGACTTGTGCCCCGCGAAAGGGAAATCCCATCCCGTGCAGCCGTATGTTTCCGTGATCCTCCACTTTCTTCCGAGCTGCCGGGCCACGGAGCTCACCTGCTTGGCCGTGGCGAACGCCCGCCACCGCTCGGTGAGCAGGTCCATGCCCGGCGCCTGCATGTGCTCGTAGAAGCGCAGCGCGCTTCCCGCCACGTCGGCCTGCTCGGAGAGCCTGTCCTCCATCAGCACGTGCCCCGTGAACTGGAGATGGTTCTCCTCGCACCATTGCCCGATCTGCCGGGAGAAGGAATCGACGAACAGCGCGGTGACGCAGTCGTGGTAGTCGTGCCGGGCCGGCGTGATCTCCCTGCCGTCGACATCGTAGAAGAGCTCCATCAGGCGGGGGATCAGGTCGTAGCCATAGCGCTTGCGGAAGGCGGCGGGAAGCCCAGCAGTCCAGGGAAGGTCAAGGGGAGAGCCGGAGGTGTTGTTCGCGGCGAGCTTCCGCCCGTGGTTGGGCTCGTCGCTGAAGATCCCGGGCACCGTTGCGCCGAAATGCCTGCCGACGCGCGCGCGGTAGCTCTCGTGGGTCACCGCGATGAATTTTTTCACGGCCGCCGGGTTGAGGGTGTCCAGGTATGCCGCGTCATTGTACCAGCTGCTGGGGCGCTCCAGCGCGACGCGGAAAGCGACGATCTTCTCCGCCGGTCCGAGGGCGGGAGGCTTTTTTCCGCGCGGGATCTGCCGAACGCGCGCGGCTGCGGCGCCCTTGACGCGCGCGACGAACGCCGCCACGGTGTCGGCGGTCCATTTCAGCTCCGCGGGCGTCGCGTACACTGACGCGCACAGCGAGCGCCGCCGCCAGCTTTCATCCTTTGTGACCAGGCCTCCCGCCGCGCCTGAGGGCCAGCGGTCCTCGTCGTACAGCCATGCGAGCATTCCCTGCTTCCGCGCCTCGTCGATGCAGGCCTCTGTGCAGCGGAACCACTCCTCCTTCAGGTAGGGGGTGGCCAGGCCGACCCGGGAATGCATGAAGAACCCGCCGAGGCCCATGCGCTTCATGAGCCTGATCTGGCGACGCAGTTCTTCGGGATCCAGCGCGCCGTTCCATGCCCAAAAGGGCTGACCCCTGTACCAGCAACCGGGGTTCTTGAACTCGCGCTCGAAATCGATGGCCATTGCGGAAACTCCTTTCGGAAAAGACGGCGCCAGCCGCATCATAACGCGAAAAAAAAGAATTCGCGCGATGATGGTACATTGTGTATGCTAGCCCCGCTATTTGGACAAGACGGCGCCGCGAGAGGAGGGGAAAGAGGCATGAGCGGGGTGCGCGAAATCCGGCTCGAATATGAAGCAGCGGACCTGCGCTGCGAGATACCCGTTGCCTCCGGTATGCGCGCCGGCATCTCCCTCGCGGCTGCCGGAGACATGGCCATGTCCAAACGCGACACCCTGCCATGGAGGGCGAGGTTCCTCGCGGACCTGGGCCTGGAGGGGGACAGGGTCTTTGGGCTCCATCAGGTGCATTCACGTTCGGTTGTGATCGTGGAAAGAGAGGAGCCGGAAGAGCTGGCCGCAAGGGAAGCGGATGGGATGATCGGCGATCTGCCGGAGGTCGTGCTCACGGTCACCGTTGCTGATTGTCTTCCTATTTTTATCGTGGATCGCGCTTCCCACGCGTTTGGTCTTGTGCATTCCGGATGGAAGGGCACGGGCATAGCGATTGAGGCGATCAAGGTCATGGCAGAGCGATTCGGCGCGCTTCCCGGGAACCTGGCGGTGACAATCGGCCCCGGAATCGGGCCCTGTTGCTACCGGGTGCCGGAGGGCCGGGCAGAGGCGTTCGCAGGGGAGTTTGGTCCGGATGCAGTGGCGTGGGGCCCTGACCAAACGCCCCGGCTGGATCTGCGCAGGGCGAATACCGGCCTGCTGCTGCGGGCAGGCGTCGGGGAGATCAGTGTCGTAACGGATTGCACGTGCTGCTCCCCGGCGCTGGGCTCCTTCCGCAGGCAGGGACCGCTGGGATGCACGCTCATGCTCGCTTACCTGGGCCGCGGGAGGCCGGCGACCCCGGTCGCTCGAAAAAGCGTACGCGCCGCGACCAGCGCTGGAGGAGGACAATCGTGACATGGCAGAAGGAGATCGAGCTGCGGACCGCGGGTCACCGCGACATGAAGGACATCACCGCAGAGGTGGGGCGCCTGGTTGCTGAGTCCGGCATCATCACGGGGACCGCGCACCTATTCGTGGTGGGCAGCACAGCGGCCATTGGCGCTATTGAGCTGGAGCCGGGCCTTGCACGGGACCTTCCCGATCTGCTGGACCGGCTTGTGCCGCCCAGCCGGTCCTATGGCCATGAGCAGGCGTGGCATGACGGCAATGGCCACTCCCACCTGCAGGCTACCTGGCTGGGGCCGTGCCTGACCGTGCCCGTGTCCGGGGGCAAGACCGTGCTGGGAACGTGGCAGCAGCTCTTCCTGCTGGAGTGCGACGTGAAGCCCCGGCGCAGGACCGTGGTGGTCACGGTCATGGGGGATTGAGAGCCCGGGCGCTGTCCGCATCGGGCAGCGGAAATAAAGGGTTTTCAGAAGGGAAAATCCCAGTATACTGTGGCCCATGGTGAAGAAGAGCCGACCCGATGGGACCTACCTCAAGCGTCTGCCGTACTTCACTCAATTGGTGCCCTACCTGATGGGGACCAGGACCGATTCGACCATCTATTTCGAACAGGATTTCGATGTGACCCATGCCCTGGAGTACGTCAAGGCGAAAAACGGGGGCTCCGGCGGCAACGGCAGGAAACTCACGTTCTTCCAGGTATTTCTCTGCGCCGGCGTGCGGACCCTCGCGCTCCGGCCCAAGCTGAACCGCTTTGTGTCGGGGTACCACTATTACCAGCGGAACCAGATCTCCTTCAACTTCGTAGCAAAGAAGGAGCTGAGCGACGAAGGGGCGGAAATCAACATCACCCTTGCTTTCTCTCCGGACGAAACCCTTGCCACCCTGCCGGAGAAGGTGAACGCGGTGATCAACAAGGGCAAGAGCGAAGCGGGGAATGAGAGCGACGATGTCAACGCATTCCTCGCCAAGCTGCCCCGGTGGATGATCCGGGTCGTCATCTGGGCTCTGCGCTGCCTGGACTACCACAACATGCTGCCCGGTTCCTTCATCGCCTCGATGCCCTTCTGGGCGAGCATATTCTTCACCAATGTGGGGAGCGTGGGCATCGATGCCCCGTTCCACCACAACTTCAACATCGGCTCCTGCAGCCTGTTCATCGCCCTGGGAATGATCCGCAGGGAAAAGTCGCCGGGCCGGGACGGGACCATGGAAGAGAGAGCTCGGGTGAAGGTCACCTTCACCTATGATGACCGCATCGCGGACGGGATCTACTGCGGCAGGGCAATCGACATGTTCCGCGGGCTGGTGGAGAACCCTGAGCAGCTTGAAAACCCCCCGCAGCTCTCCCCTGAGCAGAGGGCCGAGCTGATGCTGAGGACATGAGGAAAACATATGCATGAAAACAAGCCCTGGCTGAAATTCTACGGCGCGGTCTCCCCCACCCTCTCCTACCCGAAACTCTCGCTCTACGGCGCCCTTCATCAGAGGGCGGAAAAAGTGCCGGAGGTGGCAGCGCTTGTTTTCATGGGGCAGCGGATGACCCATGGAGACCTTGACCGCAGGATCTGCCGGGTGAGCCGGGGGCTGGCTGGCCTGGGAATGCGCCGGGGCGATCGCGTCCTTGTCTGCCTGCCGAACATCCCCCAGGCCGTCATCGTTTTCTACGCCCTCAACCGGCTGGGCGCCGTGCCCGCCATGATACATCCCCTTTCGGTGCCCGCGGAGATCCGAACGTACGCCCGGCAGGCCGCCTGCACGTGGGCGGTGACTCTGGATGCTTTCTACCCGCGCTTTGCCGAGGCGCGGCCGGAAAGTCCCCTCCGCAAGATTCTCCTCTGCCGCGTGAGCGACGCCATGGGCCCTCTCCTGTCGCTGGGCTTCGCGCTCACGGAGGGCCGCAAGATCCCTCCCGTGCCCGCGGACCCGAGCCTCATTCGCTGGAAGGAAATGGAGAAGAAATCGCTGGACGCGCCCGAGCTGGAGCATCCCGATCCTCTTTCTGAGGAGGAGACCGCCGTGCTCCTGTTCAGCGGCGGCACCACCGGCGTCTCCAAGGGGATCATGCTCTCCAACCTCAATTGCAATGCCCTGGCCATCCAGACCAATGCGGCGGGAGGACCCATTCTCCCGGGCGATTCAATGCTGTCGATCCTGCCCATGTTCCACGGGTTCGGCCTTGCCGTGGGCATCCACGCCATGCTGATCAACGGAGGGACGTGCATTCTTGTTCCGCGCTTCAGCGCGGATGCGCTGGCCGGGCTGGTGCGGAAGCACAGGCCGGAATACCTGGCCGGGGTCCCGACCCTTTTCGATGCCCTGGCAGCCAATGAGAAGTTCCAGCGCGCCCCCCTTGCCGGCTTCAAGGGCCTGTTCTGCGGCGGCGACAGCCTGAGCAGGCAGACCAAGGAGCGGTTCGAGGCGGTTGTCCGGCAGGGCGGCGGGAGCGCGCCGCTGCGCGAGGGCTACGGACTCACGGAAACCGTCACTGCCAACATCCTGATGCCGAAGGACCATTATCGAGAGGCAAGCATGGGCATCCCGTATCCCGACATGCTCGCCAAGGTGGTTCGCACCGGCACGACCGAGGAAGCGCCCCCCGGGGAGGATGGGGAGATCTGCGTGACCGGCCCCACCCTGATGCTCGGCTACCTGGACGATCCAGAGGCCACGGCCGCGGCGGTGCGCACGCATAAGGACGGCCTTCGGTGGCTGCACACGGGGGACCTCGGGTGCATGGACCAGGACGGTTTCTTCTATTTCAAGCAGCGCATGAAACGGATCATCAAGACCTCCGGCATCAGCGTCTTCCCTTCGCAGATAGAGGATGTGCTGAACAAGCATCCGGCCGTGCGCCTTTCCTGCGTGATCGGGGTTTCCCATCCGACCAAGGTGCAGATCCCCAAGGGATTCGTCACGCTCAATTCCGGGTACCAGCCGAGCTCAGCGCTGGAAAAGGAATTGATTGAGCACTGCCAGAAGGAGCTGATGCCCCATTCCTGCCCCCGCTGCATAGAGTTCAGGGACGGACTGCCGGTCACCGTCGTGGGCAAGGTGGCCTACCGGCTGTTGGAAGAGCAGGAGCCGCGATCGAGCTGACGGGTCCCCGCGCGCCCGGCGGTCCTGGGGCCGCTTACAGCCCGAGGATCCCTTTCAGCTCGATGAGCGAAGAGATGGTGAAATCGGGGGCCGCGAGGAGCGGCGTCTGAATATGACCCCTCCACGACTCAGCCGCGTCGTGGCCGTTGGTGATGAGCGCCGCGGCCGCTCCCGCCGCCTTTCCCGCCGCGATGTCAAAAATGAAATCCCCCACCACCAGCATCTCTCCAGGGGGCACGCCGAACAGCCGCGCAGCCTCCAGCACGCCGTCGGGATGAGGCTTCGGCCTGCCCGCGCTCTCCCGGGTGAGGATGACGGAAAAGTCCGTTGCTGAGAGGGTGGGGAAGTTCTTCAAAGCTTCGCGGATCGACGCCATCGAGTTTCTGGTTATTATGCCCCGATCGATGCCCTTTTTTCGCAGGAGCAGGATCACCTCCTCGGCGCCGTGGTTGGGAACCGAAGCGCGCGCCGCTTCCTGTTCGAACTCGTCCAGGATCCGGTGCGCTTTCGCGCGCTCCTCTTCGGTTGCAAGCGATTCTATGAACTCAAGGATGGGCGAGGTAAGGGGACACCCCATGGCATTGCGGACCGCGGCAAAATCCAAGGCGTCCGGTTTGGTGAGAGTGCCGTCGAAGTCGAAGAGCACGGCGCGGTACGGGGTGGCGGCCATCAGATCCCCGCTTCCTTTTTAAGCTCCGTCGCCTTGTCGGTGCGCTCCCACGTGAAATCCGGGTCCTGCCTTCCAAAGTGGCCGAACACGGCGGTTTTCCTGTAGATCGGCCTTTTAAGGTCCAGCGCCGCGATGATCTCCCGCGGGGTGAGGGGGAAGAGCTTCCGCACCAGCCGCTCGATCTCGCATTCCTCTCGCAGCCCTGTTCCGAAAGTGTCGATAAAAATGCTGGTCGGGCTGGGCTCGCCGATGACGTAGGAGAGCTGGATCTCCAAGCGACGCGCCAGACCGGCCGCGACGATGCACTTGGCGATCCACCGCGCGGCGTAGGCGCCTGAACGGTCGACCTTGGAGGGGTCCTTTCCCGAGATGGCGCCCCCTCCGTTGCGCGCCATGCCGCCGTAGCTGTCGGAGATCACCTTGCGGCCAGTGACGCCGGTATCAGCCTCGGGTCCGCCGAGTGTGAAGGTGCCGGCAGCATTAATGTATGAGCGCGTTCCGTCGTCGTAGAGGGCGCCGCACACGGGCTTGATTACCTTCTCTATGATCTCCTGCCGCAGCCGGCTCTCAACGATGCTCCTGCCGTGCTGCTGCGCGATGACCACGGATGCCAGGCGCGCCGGCCTGCCGTCACGGTACTCCACCGTCACCTGGCTCTTGCCGTCGGGCCCCAGGTCGGGGATGCTCCGCTCCCGGCGCGCCTCGGAGAGGCGCATGCACAGCCGGTGGGCGATCATGATGGGCAGGGGCATCAACTCGGGGGTTTCGTCGCAGGCAAAGCCGAACATCATGCCCTGATCGCCTGCGCCCTGGGGATGGCCCCTGCCGACGTTCACGCCCTCCGCGATCTCGCTGCTCTGCTCGTGCAGCGAAACCCACACGCCCGCGTCCTGGCAGTCGATTCCGAACTCGGGATTCGTATAGCCGACCTCCCGGAGGATGCGCCGCGTGATCTGCTGAACGTCGGCAAAGCCGCGCGTGGTGACCTCTCCAGCCACGTGCACGCTGCCAGTGGTCACCATGCACTCCACCGCTACGCGCGAATCCGGATCCTGCGCGAGAAGTGAATCCAGCAGGGCGTCGGCGATCTGGTCGCAAATCTTGTCGGGATGGCCTTCGTTGACGGATTCAGAAGTGAACAGGTAATCCTTCGGCATGGTTGAAAGGCTCCTCTTGGTGGCGTCCCTTAAGTGTAGCCGGAATCGGATGGCCCGGGAAGCGCGCTTCTTCAGTGAACGACGCAAGCCTGACTTCCGCGGAGAGGTTATAGGATCACTTCATAGCGGCGCGTCCTTAGAGATGATACCTGTCGCGCAGGGCATGGAAAAGCTTGTCTAAAAACGGGCTGCCGGGGCCGGCGATGCCGGCGTCTTTCAGAATATCGGAGCGCTCGCGGGTCAGTACCGTAAAAAGCTGCTGCAGAGCTGCGGACTTGCTCTCCGCGGCGTAACAGATGCGCACGAGGCGTTTCAATTCCTCCCGGTTGAGCACTTTTCGTGCCGGACCGAGCGTGATGAACACCGCGGATTGGTTCCCGCTATCTTCGATCTCTACGTTGTTTCGAGGCTTTTGCGCGCGCGGTCCCGGCGATCTCTCGGATAGTTCCTCAAGCTCCCTGTTCACCTCATCCACCTTCTGATTGTGGATTAGGGTATTGGCCTGCCGCAGGAGGAACAGGAGTCCCTCGGCATCCACCTGGTCGATGGCCTCAATGAGCATGCGGCGAAGCCGTGAGCGCTGGGCATCTGGTGCGTGGCCCTTCGCGGCTTTTCTTGCGGCTGACGGTTTCTTCTGAGCCATGGTGTTCCCCTGTTTGAAGTGTAGCCCTTGCGCGGGGCCGGGCCAAGAGGTGACGGGGATGGCGCATTGTGCCCATCCCCGTGCAGGGTTATATTTCACACGATGAGGGAAAGGGGGGAAATGCCCATGCGGAAAATACTTTGCGCAGCGGTCCTGTTCGCCTTTGTTTCAGCGGCAACCGTGTTCGCATTCGATCCTGATGAGCTGAACAAGATCACCTTCCAGAACACTACCGGAACAAAGATCGAGATGATCTTTCTCTCTCCGGGGGACAGCGATTACTGGGGACCCGACATCATTGGCGCAGACTACGTGCTCAAGGACAGCAGTTCGATCGGCTACTACGTCCACTATCCCGAGAAATCCTTCAAGTTCGACATCATGGCCACCGACGACCAGGGGAACAAGTTCGAGCTGCGCGACCTTGTGCTCACCGATGGCAAGGAAGGCACCGTCAAGCTGACCAGGAAGAGCCTCAACAGCGCGGCGCCGGATTTCACGCTGGCCACCATACACTTGGAAAACGACACCGGTCACGAGCTGCAGTATCTTTTCCTGTCGCCGAACGATTCCAAGGCATGGGGGGTCGATCTGCTGGACGAGGATACCACCCTTGCCGACGGGGACACGCACAGCATCGTGCTTCCCGTTGGAAAGCAAAAGGTGAAATACAACCTCATGGCTGTGGATGAGAACAACGACGAGTACCAGTTCGACATGAGCATCGACCCGAACAAGGGGAAGGAGTTCACCTGGTCGATCGACGCGACCGACCTGCAGACGGGAGAATGAGCCGGAATCGGCGCCGCTACTCCCGCTCGACGGCCTGCCAGGTTCCTGTGGCTGAAGATCTCTCCGCGCATGCAATGAGGTCCTCCACCGCGCAGCCCCGGGCCAGCGAAGGCTCTGCCGGCGCGCCCTCTGCAACCGAGCGCAGGAAGCTGTAGAGGCAATGCGTGTGCCCGCGCAGCCATCCGGAGGATGAGCGCGGCGAGGGAAACACGGCGGGGGAAGGGAAGCGCTGCACCGTGGCGATTTTTTTCCAGCCCCGGGTGCCGCCGATGGGCGCGTCGGGATCGGACAATGAGTAGGCCTCCAGGAAATCCGGCTGCATCAGGTCGAATCTGATCGCTCCCCGGGTCCCATGGATCTCCACCCGAAAGTCATCCTCGGCGCCCGTGGCGATTTTGGATGCTTCCAAAGTGCCGATCGCGCCATTGGCAATCCGGGCCGTCATCACCATCTGGTCCTCGGCTTCCACGCGCTCCGTGCCTCCCCGGCCGTCGGGTCGCACCGGGTACAGGATGCGCGAGCTTGCCTGGATGGCCGTGATCGGACCCGCTAGCCAGTCCACCAGGTCGAGCAGGTGCGAGCCCAGGTCTCGCAGGACCCCGCCGCCCGCGGATTTCCTGAACCTCCACCGCATGGGAGCTGCCGGGTCCACGCTGCCGCCGTGCAGGTACACTCCTCGGAAGCTCACGGGCTCGCCGAGAAATCCCTCGTTGATGAGCTGCTTCGCCCTCAGCGTCGCGGAGAAGAACCGGTTCTGGAAGGTCACCTGCCCGATGCCGCTCCAACCGGCAATGGCTTTCCGCACGGCATCCCGCTCCGAGGCTGCGGCAAGCAGGGGCTTCTCGCAGTAGATGTGCTTGCCCGCGGCCATGGCAGCGATAAGCTGTACGGCATGTTCCGCTGTAGGGGTGCAGATGTTGATGATCTGGATGTCACGGCGCTCGACCAGCTTCCTCCAGTCTGCCGTGGCCATCTCGAATCCGCCGTGGGTCCGGGCAGCCTCGGCCGTCTCTGGCCGCGAGGTTGCAACGCCGACCAGCCGGGCTTCCAGGGGGGGCGGATCGTAGTGGAAAGGGATGCTCCGATACCCGAAAGTATGCGCCTTGCCGATGAACCCATAGCCGATGATCCCGACGCCAACGCGCATCATATCCGTGCCTGCCGGCCTAGCCGATGTCGATCGGCTTTGTGAGCGCGCTTTTCAAAAGCTGGACGCTGGCCTGCACGTCGCCGAAATCGACCATCTCTGACGGCGTGTGCGTGTACCGCGTGGGGATGGAAACGCACCCTGCCGGCACCCCCGCGCGGGAGACCTGGATTGCGGTGGCATCGGTGGTGCCGCGTATGAGCACTTCCCGCTGAAAGGGCAGGGCCGCTTCTTCCGCTGTCCGGATCAGCCAATCCTTTACGCCCGCGTGGCTGAGCATTCCGCTGTCCTTGATCTTGATCGCGGGTCCCGCCCCGAGGCTTACAGCCATGGGCGGGCATTCCGGAGTGTCGCCCGTCAGAGTCACATCCACGGCAAGGGCGATTTCAGGCTCCACCCCGAAGCCGGAAGTGGCCGCGCCGCGCAGGCCCACCTCCTCCTGCACCGTGAAGACGAAAAAAAGCTCGTGCGGCGAAGCCGTGATCTCCTTCAGCGTTTGCAGAAGAACGGCGCAGCCGATCCGGTCGTCCATGGCCTTGGCCACGATCCTGCCGCCCAGCTCCTCGCAGGGCCGGTCAAAGCAGGCGATGTCGCCGACCCGGACCGGGCATTGGTCGGGACCGCTTGCGCCGACGTCGATGTAAAATTTGTCCATCTGCGGCACGCGCGTGGCGTCCTCCAGCTTTTCCAATCCAATCATGCCAGGGGTCCCGTTGGCAAACCGCACCCGGCCGCCCATGAGGGGCAGCAGTTGCACGCCTCCGACGCTGCCGAACCTGAGGAAGCCCTGCTTGTCGACGTGCGTGACCACGATGCCGATCTCGTCCATGTGCGCGGCCACCATGACACGGCGCCCTCCGGCGGATCCTTTTCTATGCACAATGAGGCTGCCCAATGCGTCCACGCGCGCATCGACCCCCTTGGGAAGCTCGGCGCGGATGTATTCGCGCACGGCCGCCTCACAGCCGGAGGGGCCGAAACACTCGGTGAGCCTTTTGATCATCTCTTTCACGTGCAGCTCCTCATTTGGAAATTGCGCCCGGAAGTCGATGCAGCGCCTCCCGTGCGAGTGACATTGTGTTTTCAAAGTCGTTGAGGTCCAGGATGGCCGCCGGGGAATGTATGTAGCGCGCAGGCACGGCCACGGTGATGGACGGCACGCCGGCCCGGGCGCGATGGATGGCCCCCGCGTCCGTGCCGCCGATGTTCGGCTGCTTGAATTGGCAGGGGATGCTCTTGTCCCGGGCAGTGCTCGTGAAAAGCTCCACCAGCCGGGGGTCAGCAATGAAGCTGTTGTCCCTGATGGTGATGGCGGGACCGGCGCCCAGCCGGGTGGAGGGGCTTACGTCGCGCTTCGTGGGGACCTCGTTTGCTCCCGTGCACTCCAACGCCACGGCTGCGTCGGGGTTCTCCGCGTAGGCCGCCACCCGCGCGCCGCGCAGGCCGACCTCCTCCTGCACGGTGAATGCCGCCGCAAGGTCGAACGGGAAGCGCTCCTTCAGCAGCTCCGCCAGCAGGGCGCACCCGGCCCGATCGTCGAACGCCTTCCCCTGCACGGTCCTCCACGCGGAGCCGGCCTCGGCAAGCACACGGTACTCCGTGGCAAAAACTGCGCAGTCGCCCCTCTGCACCAATCGCTCAGCCTCGGCCTTGCTGGAGGCGCCGATGTCGATGGCCAGCTGCTCCCACTCCATGACCTTCTCCCGCTCAGCCGGCTCCGTCAGGTGCACCGGCTTGACGCCGATCACGCCGGGCACCCTTTTTTCACCGATCAGCACGGAGCGCGCGGGAAGCACCCGATCGTCGATGCTGCCCACCTTGGCAAAGCGCAGCAGGCCGGAGTCCTCCACCAGCGTGATCATGAGCCCGACCTCATCCATGTGCGCGGCAACGAGCACTATAAGCTTGGAGCCGGCCGTGCCCTTTTTCCGGGCTATAAGGTTGCCCACGCCGTCCACCCGGCACTCGTCCACCCGGCCGCGGATCTCTTCAAGGATGATCGACCGGACTTCCTCCTCACGGCCTGAGACGCCGTGCGCCTCCGAGAGCTTCTGCAGCAGCATCTTTAGGTTTTCTCCTTTGCCAGGGCGTCGCGGAGCACGAGCGTTTCGGCGAAACTGGCGGGCAGCCGGCAGATGAACTCGGCCAGGAGCCGCCCGGCTCTCTCCACGTCCCGCAGGCAGACCGTTTCCACCGGCGTATGCATGGAGCGCAAGGGGATGCTCACCAGGCCGCAGGGCACGCCCGAGCGGCTCATCTGGATGCCCCACGCGTCGGTGCCGCTCGCGCCGGGGATCGGATCCACCTGATAGGAAAGCTCAATCGCCTTTGCCGCATCCACCAATCTCTCGAAAAGCCGGGGATGAAAGTTGGGACCGAGAGCGATGCCCGGTCCCCCGTCCATCTTGACCGTTTTCGCGGCAGAGAGGCCCGGCTGCGCGCCGAAGGTGACGTCGATGGCTATGGCTGCCGTGGGCGCGATTCCGTACGCGCCCGTCACGGCGCCGCGCAGGCCCACCTCCTCCTGCACCGTGGCCACCGCGTACACGTCCCATTCGTGGCTGCGCCGCGAGAGCTCCTCCAGGCACAGCGCGATTGCCGCGACGGCGAGCCTGTCGTCCATGGATTTGCAGGCGGCGTAGCCGCCGGCAAGGCTGGTCCACCGGGCGCGCAGCGTCACGATGTCGCCCACCCGGACCAGGGTTTCCACCTCCTGCGCCGGCAGGCCGACGTCGACGAAAAGCTTTTCCAGCGGCACCGGCTTGTCGCGCTCCGCCGCATCGGTGAAATGGGGAGGAACGCTCACCACCAGCCCGGCAAGCTCACGGCGTCCGTGCACAACCACTTCCTGGCCAAAAAGGACCCGGGGATCGAATCCTCCGATCTGTGCAATCCGCAGAAAGCCCTTTTCTCTCTGCGCCACCATGAGGGCGATCTCATCCATGTGCCCGGCCAGCATGAGCGAGGGCCTCGCGCCGCCGGCAGGGGCGTTTCCAGAGCCCCGGCGCAGGGCAATGCAGTTCCCCAGGGCGTCCACGCGCACTTCGTGCGCGTGCTCTTCGAAGCGTTTCCTGATGACGTCGCGGACCTCGGCTTCGTAGCCGGAAGGCCCCCGGGCCTCGGTGAGCTCCCTTACCAGGCTGGCGGTTTCCATGGGATGAACATAGCAGGGGGGAGGGGATTGGTAAAGCCAGCGCGGTCAGCTTGAAAGCCGGTTGTAGATGGCGTCGAACTCAGGCGCCACTGCCGCGAATACCGGCAGCATCCGCGCGTCGAAGTGGGAGGGCTTGGTGCGGCCGTCGCCCTTTGTGATGATGGTCACGCTGGCCGCATGGTCGAAGCCGGGCTTGTAGCGCCGCGGCGTGCGCAGCGCGTCATACACGTCGGCGATGGACATGATCTGCGCCGCCAGGGGGATGGCATCGCCGGCCAGTCCGCGCGGATATCCGCTGCCGTCCCATCGCTCGTGGTGTGAGTGCGCCACTTCCACTCCCATGGTGACGAAGCTGTTCCGGGGGTAGCTTTCCTTCACGCCCTGGAGCGTGCGCGCCCCGAGCGTTGTATGGGTCTTCATGATTTCGAACTCTTCAGGGGTGTGGCGCTCTGGTTTCAGGAGGATGAGGTCCGAGATTCCCACCTTGCCGATGTCGTGCAGGGGCGCGGCGTTGTACAAGTCCCGGACAAAGGGATCGGTGAGGGTCTCGCGGAAACCGGCCTCGTCGCGCAGCGCATTGGCCAGAGCGAGGCAGTACTCGCGCACGCGCCAGATGTGGGTTCCCGTCTCGTCGTCGCGGGATTCCGCCAGCTTCACCATGGCGAAGATGGTGGCAAGCTGCGACTCGGAGATCTCCTTCACCTTTTCCTCCACCAACTGCTCAAGGTAGCGGTTGTAGCGCGCGAGCTCCGCCTGGCCGCGGCGCAGCTTGAGGTGGGTCTCCACCCGGGCCTCCACCTCCTCGATCTGGAAGGGCTTGGTGATGTAGTCCACACCGCCGCGCTGGAAGGCCTTGACCTTTCCCTCCGTCTCCGTGAGGGCGCTGATGAAGATGACCGGCACGTCGCGCAGCCGGGGATCCTCCTTCAACCTCCTGCAGACCTCGAAGCCGTCCATCTCCGGCATGCTGATGTCCAGGAGAAGGAGATCCGGAGGGTCGCTCGCCGCGGCGCTCAGGGCGAGCTTTCCCGACGGCACGGGCCGCACCCGGTAGCCCCTGTCCCCCAGCATGCGGGCAAGGAGCGTGAGGTTTGCGGGCGTGTCGTCCACCACAAGTATGTTGCCCCGGGCAGGGGCGGCGGGAGAGTCGGACATGATGTGCCTCGCGGCCCATCATATCCTCCCACGCGCGCCGCTGTCAAAGCTCGCCCCTGGACGAGAATCGTGATTGCCATGCCGGCGGCAGGCTGTTAGGATGTCCCTGAGGGGAGAAGATCATGGCTGAAGCGCAGGGTGAAATGCTTGTACCTCGGGGCAGGGCGCCGAGGTTCACCATGGTGGGAGTGGCGATTGCCAGCATCGCGCTGTACTTTCTCCTCACGCTCTTTCTCATGCTTTTCGTTTGGCTGAAGAGCTTTCCCGGATCCGTCATTGCCCAGCATGCTTCCGGGTCCGCCGTGAGCATGACGGCGGCCGGCGACATGTCCCTGGGATCCTTTTTCCAGTACACCATGGAAGCCCCCGTGTCAGCGCGCCCCCTCACCCGGCTTCTTCGCGCGCTCTGCATCGTGTCGATCCTGTCGGTGATTTTCGTGCACATGCCCCTCGGCTCGCTTTTCTCCCGGCGCCGCAGGGGAAGGACGGTTCCGGAAGCGCTCCAGTTGAGCTGCGAGCGTCTCGCCCTGAGGTCCGCGAGCATGACGGCCGGCCTGTGCTTCGTTGCGGCCGCGAGCGACATCGCCGTTCGACTGATCTCCATGCTGTCCGGCAGCGCCACGGTTGCGCAGATCGCTCTGCGGAGCATCCCCTTCTACATCGTGGTGGCTCTGCTCATCACCTTCTTTGTCTACTACTGGCAGAACCACCGCATCACGATCATTTATTCCCCCTTCATTTTCACCCGGGCGGGATTTGTCCGCGCCTCTCGGAAGACCCGGCGCAAGAGCATCAGGTCGCAGATGTGGCTTTCCAAGGTCATCACCGCTCTCCTCCCCATGGCGCTGGTGATCCTCTATCTTTTCGCCTTTCTCTCCACCGTCGACATGCGCGCGGTGTCGGCGGAGGTGCGCGGCGTTCTCCTGGGCTCTTTCAGCCAGGCATACGCCCTCCTGGTCAAGGACGTTCCGGCGAGCGACCTGGTACGGCTGCCCTATCTCACGGTGACGGACACCGTTCTGTTCATCGGCGGCGTGTGCATGGCCTTCGCCATCTCCCTAGTGCTGCTCCTGCTCATCTCCCAGTGGTCAACGCTGGCGATCGTCATTCCGCTGCAGGAGCTGCAGCGTAATGTCATGCGCGCCGCGCAGGGGGATTTCACGCACGTCACGCCGGTGCGCAACGCGGACGAGATCGGCCATCTCACAGAGGATTTCAACGGGATGCTCGCCAACCTCCAGGAGTCGGATCGCCTGCGGATAGAGAAGGAGGCGGCGGAAAAGGCCAACGTCGCCAAGAGCGCCTTTCTTGCCAACATGAGCCATGAGCTGCGCACGCCGCTGAACGCGATCATCGGTTTCGCCCAGCTCCTGGGCCGGGGCGGAAACCTGAACGAGGACCAGAAGCAGAATCTCCAGACCATCACGCAGAGTGGAACGCACCTGTTGTCCCTCATCAACGATATCCTGGACATGTCCAAGATCGAGGCGGGGCGCGCGGAGATGAATCCTCGACCCTTCGATCTGCACGAGATGCTCTCCGGCCTGGACGGCATGTTCTCCCTCAAGGCCAAGGAAAAGGGCCTCACCCTTATCTTCGACGTCTCCCCCGACGTGCCCCGGTACGTCGTGAGCGACGAGGGAAAGCTCCGGCAGGTGATCGTGAACCTGGTGGGCAACGCGGTAAAGTTCACGGAGAAGGGGGGGGCCACCCTGCGCGTGCGCTCGCACCCGGAATCGGGCGGCGACCTGCGTCTTCTTTTCGAGGTGGAGGACACCGGCGTGGGGATCGCCGCGGATGAGATCGAAACGCTGTTTCAGCCCTTCGTGCAGACGCGGAGCGGCACGGAAGCCTTGGAGGGCACGGGCCTGGGGCTGCCCATCAGCAGGAAATACGTGGCGCTCATGGGCGGCCGCATCTCGGCAAAGAGCGAGCCCGGCAAGGGGAGCGTGTTCAGCTTCGACGTGCGCGTGGCACCCGCCGACCACAGCCAGGTGGCCGCGACGCGGCCGCGCAGGCGCGTGATCCGGCTCGCCCCCGGGCAGCCGCGGTACCGCATCCTCATCGCCGAGGACAGGGAATCCAACCGGCTCCTGTTGACCAAGATGCTGGAACCCCTGGGGTTCGAGGTGAAGAGCGCGAAGAACGGCGCCGAATGCATTTCCTTGTGGGAGAGCTGGGAGCCGCACCTGATCTGGATGGACATGCGCATGCCCGTGATGGACGGCTACGAGGCCACCCGGCGCATCAAGGCGAGCGCCAAGGGGCAGGCAACGGTCATCATCGCCCTCACGGCAAGCGCCTTCGAGAGCGATCGCAAGCTCATCCTCTCCGAGGGGTGCGATGACTTCGTGCGCAAGCCCTTTGTCGAGGAGGAGATCTACGAGAAGCTGGAAAAGCACCTCGGCGTCACGTTCCTCACCGAGGAGGGCCCGGAGACGACAGCCGGGGCCGTCGCGCCGGAAACCCCGCTCACGGCGGAGGCGGTCTCCGCTCTTCCCGAGGAGTGGCGCGCCGGTTTCCGCAAGGCAACGGCGGACGCGGATTACGCGCGCCTGCTTGCGATGGTGGCGGAGATCAGGCCCAACCATCCCGCGGCGGCCCGCAGCTTTGCCGGGCTGGTGGAGTCGTTTCAGTACGAGAAGATCCTGGAGCTGCTGGGGGCGTGAGGCGCTCTCAGCCCGCTGCGACCCCATGTCAGTTGACTATTCAAGTATGATTTCATACAACTAAAGTATGAAATCGATTGTATCGCAGAAGGGACAAGTGACCATTCCCAAGGGCGTGCGCGAACGGCTGGGCATCCGGCCGGGAACGGTTCTTGACTTCGAGGCCGTCGGCGGCAGGCTCATTGGCGTGAAGAAAAGCGGGGAAGACGCATTCTCCCGATGGCGCGGAAAGGGAAGAATCCCCGGCGGTGGGGATGTCAACGGCTATTTAAAAAAGGCCCGGGGATGATCTCTGCTGTAGACAGCTCGGTGATCCTCGATGTGCTGGCCGACGCGCCCGCGTTCGCGGAATCCAGCATGGTCGCGCTGCGTCAGTGCGCACAGGAGGGAAGGCTCATCGTGTGCGAAACCGTCATCGCGGAAGTGTACCCCGCCATCGCGGACCCATTGCGTTTCAATGAGCTGCTTTCCGATTGGCAGCTTGATTTCGTTCCGTCAACGGTTGAGAGCGCCGTGACCGCTGGCACGATGTTCGCGGTCTATCTGAAACGGGCCGGCGTTGGGAAAAGGGCGCACGTCGAAAAGAAACGGGTCGTAGCGGATTTCCTGATAGGAGCACACGCGCTGGTGCATGCCGATAGGCTGATCGCGCGTGATCGGGGTTTTTTCCGGGGCTACTTCAAGGACCTCACTGTTCTTGATCCGTCCGCGCTGCCTGGAGGAACCCATTGAGCGTGATAGAGGTCAGGGATCTTTGCAAGGAGTTCACCACCTACGAGCGCGGGAGAGGCCTTGCGGGATCGCTCCGATCGCTTTTCACCCGGAAACAGATCACCAAGAAAGCGGTGGACCACGCGAGCTTCACGGTGGACAGAGGGGAGATGGTCGGCTATGTGGGCCCCAACGGCGCAGGCAAATCAACGACCATAAAGCTGTTGACGGGCATCCTGTACCCGACCAGCGGAGCGGTCAGCGTGTGCGGCCTCATCCCCTCGAAGGATCGCAGACGCAACCTCATGCACATCGGCACCGTCTTCGGCCAGCGCACCCAGTTGTGGTGGGATCTTCCGCTCATCGAGTCATTCGAGCTGCTCAAGTTCATCTACAAGGTTCCCGCCGCGGCCTACAAGGAGAACATGGAGCGGTTCCGCGACATCCTGGACCTTGATGAGTTCATGCGCACGCCGGTGCGGCAGCTTTCACTCGGACAGCGGATGCGCGGGGACATCGCCGCGTCGCTCCTTCATAATCCCGACCTTCTCTATCTGGATGAGCCGACAATCGGCTTGGACGTGGTGGCCAAGGAGCGCATCAGGCGCTTCATCGCAGATCTCAATCGAGAGAAGAAGACCACCGTCATCCTCACGACGCACGACCTCACCGACATCGGCACGCTGTGCGACCGCATCATCATCATCGACACCGGCCGCATCATCTATGACGGCCGCGTGGAGGAAATTCGCAGGCGTTTCGGATCTGAAAGCTCGCTCCTGGTGGTCTTCAAGGAACCGCCCCGCGCCGTCACGCTGCAGGGCGTCGAGGAGATGGTGGTGGACGGCATGCGGGCCCGCATCAGGTTCGACCGCAAGCGCATTGCGGCGAGCGACCTGATCGGCGCGCTTTTGTCGAAATGCGCCGTTTCAGACCTGACCATAGAGGATACGTCGCTGGAGAAGATCATCAGGGAAATCTACATGGAGAAAACTCACGATGCGCGCCTACCTTGAGCTTGCGAAGAAATCCTTCCAGGAGATGCTTTCCTCACGGGGCGAGGCACTCCTTCGCCTGCTCGCCATGCTCCTCTCCCTCTACCTCCTCTACACGTTCTGGAAGGGGCTCTACGCGAACGCGGCGGAGGTCCAGGGGATCACGTTCAACGAGATGCTCACCTACGCCATCCTCAGCGCGGTGACCGGCGGGATACTCAATATCTTCGGCCTGCTGCAGGTCTACATCGCCTATTGGATGGCGCGGAAGATGAGAAGCGGAGAGATCGTGATGGACATGCTGAGGCCGACCGATTTCCAGCTTTCCCTTTTTTCGAACTCAACGGGACGCTTCGTTTTCAACCTGATCATTTCAGTGCCGGTCGTGTGCTTCGCATTCCTCGTCTTCAAGCTCGCGCCTCCCTCGGGGCTGCAGGCCCTGCTTTTCTTCCTGGCAAGCCTGGCAATAAGCTATCTTCTGGTTTTCCTCATCGATTTCCTCGTTTCCCTCATTGCGTTCTGGACAACCCAGACCCGGGGAGTGGGAGGCTTCACCCGGCTGATCATCGCCCTGCTGTCAGGCTCTTTCATCCCCCTGTGGTTCTTTCCCGCGTGGGCGCGCGACGCCCTGTCCTGGCTGCCCTTCGCGTCCATCTACCACGCGCCTCTTTCCATTTTCATCGGAAAGCTTCAGGGAGCGGATGCTGTACGGACCATCGTGGTCCAGGTGGCGTGGGTGATCATCCTTTTCAGCTTGAGTCGTCTTCTCTGGGCCCGGTCCCGGCGGCATCTCATGATACACGCGGGGTAGCCGCGGTGTTCCACCTCAGGCTTTTCTTCAAGCTCTTTGCGCTCAACCTCAAGGCTCAGATGGAGTACCGGGTGGATTTCATCGTGAGCATCTTCCAGATCACGCTCCTTCAGCTTGGCAGCCTGGGCCTGGTCTGGGTGGTGCTGGACCGGTTTCACGCGCTGGGCGGCTGGACCTTCGGAGAGGTGGCCTTCCTGGTGGGCCTGAGGCTTCTCTCCCACGGGCTTCTCATCCTCTTCTTCCCCGACATCCGCGGGGGCGCGAACGAACATATCGTCTCGGGCGAGTTCGACAAGTTCCTGCTGAAGCCGGTGAACCCGCTTTTTTTATTGGCCGCGAACAGCGTCCTGCTCAATGGATTCACCGATTTCTCCAGCGGGGTGGCGATTGTCGTGATTTCTTCCCTGACCCTCGGGCTGCATTGGACGGTGGTGAAGATACTGGCGCTCATCGCGGTCATTCTCGGCGCCCTGCTGATCGAGATGGCCGTGTACCTGGCCGCTTCGGCAGCTTCTTTCTGGATCCTGAAACTGGAGGCGCTCATCGATATTGCCTTCCAGTTCCACGAGCAGTACATCCTCTATCCCCTCAACATTTATGGAAAGCCCATCCAAATCCTTCTCACTTTTGTCATCCCTTTCGCCTTCGTCAACTTCTACCCCTCGCTCTATTTTCTGGACAAGTCCTCAGCCGTCCTCTTCCACCCGGCGCTTGCCTACGCGACGCCCCTGGTGGGCGTCCTGACATTCGCCGTCGCCTACTTCATCTGGAAACGGGGTCTGCGGGTGTACGGCAGCACAGGCTCATGAGCGATTGCGCGTCGGGGCGAGCAGCTTCCTGCCAAAGACGGCCAGGATGATGACGCCGATGAGGGGGATTGTCCCGTAGAGCAGGAAAAGGAAAGCGAAGCCGTGCGCGTCAAGGATGTACCCGCCGGCTACGCTTGCCATGAACGACGCAAAGCCGACGCCCACGGCATTGTAGATGGCCATGCCCATGCCCCGCTTCTCATGTCCGATCTTGGCATTGATGTAGGCCACCGCCGTGGTGTGGAAAGTGCCGAACGTGAAGGCGTGGAGGAGCTGCGCCAGCGCAACAACGACGATGGACGGGGCCACGACGAAAAGCCCCAGCCGGATGCTCACCGCTGCAAGGGATACGATGAACATTGTCCGAATGCCCCATCTGCTGATGAGGGGACCGGAGAACCAGATGGTGGCGATCTCCGCAAGCGGGCCTATGGCCCACAGCATGCTCACGCCCATGCCAGGAAAAGTCTCCTGAAGGTACAGAGAGAAGAAGGAGTAGTACGCGCCGAGCCCGAATCGACCAAGGAAGATGATGCCGATGACGGCCCAGAACCTCAGGTCAAAGCCGTCATCCGTCTCAGCATGCTGCGCGGCGTCCCGGCGCCGGCCGACCTTTGGCGCAGGGGGGAGAAGGGCTGGAGCGACTGCGGCGCACAGCGCAGCCGCGCTGAAAGCGATGAGAATGGCAAGGGAGGAGTCGCCCGAGACCAGGCCGCTGAATTGGAGGAAGAGGGAGATGAGGATGAACCCGATGCTGCCCGCGACCCTGAACCTGCCATATTGCCGCGCCGGATCGGGCAGGATCCGGCTCACGATCGAATCCAGGAGGGGAATGGTGGACCGGTAGGTGAACCCCATGACGAGGATGCACGCGATGTACACGGGGAAAGATGTCGTGAGCTGCATGGGGAGGAAAACGACAATCGGCACCAGGAAGCTCGCCGCGAGAAGCGCGCGGTAGGCGGAACGGGAATCCGCCATCCTGCCCAGGAGAATCGGACCGACAACGCCGGCAAGCTCCAGAAGGCCGAGAAGGAGGCCGATCCGGGACGCGGAAAGGCCACGCGCCTTCAGGAAGAGCTGGAGATAGGGCGAAAGGATGGCATAGCTGATGAAAAGAAGGAAGTAATTGGCAAACGACGAGACCGCGACGCGTCGTGACGGCATGAGAGGTGAGGGTATCCGATTCTTCCGGCAGGCGCAATGCGGCGGGATTAACCGACCTGAAAAAGGCTCCCTATCCCCCCGCTGTCCGGGAGAGCGCATCAAGTGCGGATCGTTCCGTCTCCGACAATTGCACCTTCATGGCCTCCGCGTTTTGTTCGGCCTGCGTTGAGCGCGTGGCCCCGGGGATAGCCACCACTGTCTGGCCATGGAAGCTCACCTCCCAGGAGAGCGCGACCTGGGCGATGCTCGCTCCGTGCGCGCGCGCGATGGAGCGCATCTCATTGACCAGCGGCCGGGTTCTCTCAAGGGCTGTCGGGCTCAGGCGGCCCATCATCCTGCGCATCAGCGGCACCTTGTTCAGCAGGGAGGGGTCCTCGTGATACCGGCCCGTGAGGACCCCCTGGGCGAGAGGCGACCACGCGATGATGGTGACGCCCAGCTTCTTCGCTTTTTCCAAGATCCCGTTGCGCTCGATGCCCCTGTCCAGGAGATTGAACCTGACCTGGTTTGAGGCAAGGACGATGCCCTCCGCCGCGAGCGCGGCGTGCGCTATTTCCATCTGTTTGGCCGAGAAGTTGCTGACGCCGATGGACGCGATCTTTCCCGCCCTGAGAAGCTTCACCATCTCCCGCATCTGCGCGGGGATGGGGGAGAAGCTGATGGGCTGGTGGATCTGATAGAGATCGATGGGATACGGGCTCAGCCGGGAGAGCCGGGTGTCGATGGTGGCGGAGATGGACCTGGCAGTGCGCGGGAACGGCCACCACTTGGTTGCCACGACGACGCTCCCCGGTTGCACGCCCAGGGCCGAAAGCGCGGCCGCGAGCGTCTGCTCCGACGTGCCGCGGCCGTAGAGCTCCGCGGTGTCAAACCATGAGATTCCGCCCTTCAACGCGGTGTCCACGATGCCGGTAATGGCTTCCTGGCCGATGTTGTCCCATATGCGCGACATTCCTTTGGCGCCCTGGGAGAACTGCCAGGAGCCGAGCCCGATGGGGGTTATCTCGATGTCCGTTTTGCCGAGCCTGCGTTTTTCCAAGTGTGATCCTCCTTGGAAATAAGGTCCGAACGGAACTGTGAAAAGGCAAGCGGGGGTGATGGGAAGGCGCGGCGGTGGTCGGCGCGCCGGGTGTCAGTCCAGGATGCAGGCGGAAAAATGCCCCGGGGCAACCTCGCGCAGCGGAGGCCGGGCATCGCGGCACCGCGCCACGGCAAAGGGGCAGCGGGGGTGGAAGTGGCAGCCGGGAGGAGGATCGATGGCGCTGGGGATCTCACCCTTGGGCAGGTGCTTGTCGTGGCGCGCCGCGGGATCGGGCACGGGCACGGCGGCCAGGAGCGCCTTCGTGTAAGGGTGATGGGGCTGGCCGAAGAGGGCATCACGCGGCGCCACCTCCACGATCCTTCCGAGATACATGACGGCGATCCTATCGCAGAGGTATTTTGCCGTGGCCAGATCGTGCGTGATAAAAAGGTAGGTGAGACCCATGTCCTGCTTGAGCTGGCGCATGAGCTGGAGAATGAGGGCGCGCACGGACACGTCGGCCATGGCAATGGGTTCGTCGGCCACCAGGAAATCCGGCTGCGTGACAAGCGCCCGGGCCAGCACGACGCGCTGGCTCTGGCCGCCGGAGAGCTGGTGGGGGTATTTGCGGTAGAGAAACTGCGCGGGGGAGAGTCCCACCTTTTCCATGAGGTCCAGCACCCTCTCCTTGCGCTCCGCGGAAGTCCCGATGCCGTGGATCTGCAGGGGGTGGGTGATGGCCTGGCCCACGCTCATACGCGGGCTCAACGAGGAATTGGGATCCTGGAACACGATCTGCGCCTTGGCCCTGAGATGCTCCAGCTCCCGGGCGGCGAAGCTCGTGATATCCCGGCCGCGGTACTCTATCCTGCCGGACGTCGGCTCAAGGAGCCGGAGGAGAAGCCGGCCCGTTGTTGATTTTCCCGAACCGCTTTCCCCCGCCAGGCCCAGAACCTCCCCCTCCTCGATGGAGAAACTCACCCGGTCCACCGCGTGCACGCTCTTCCTCTTTGGGGAGAAAACGTCGAAGATCGTCCCGCGGAGAGGGAAGTCTTTCACCAGATCGCGCGCCGACACGAGCGTAGCCATTCCGTCAGGCCTCCGTCTTTCCGTACAGCCAGCACGCGACGGAATGCCCGGGCGCGCGCTCCTCGAATGCCGGAGTCTTTTCCCCGCAGATGGGCATGACCTGGGGACAGCGCGGGGCGAACCGGCATCCTGCCGGAGGCGCCACCAGGTCCGGAGGGCTCCCCGGCATGGTCACCAGCTCCTTCTGGTCGAGCCGGATGTTCGGCACGCAGTTGATGAGCCCCTGCGTGTAGGGATGAAGGGGACGCGCGAATATCTCCGTGGCGGAGGCGACTTCCATGATCCTCCCCGCGTACATCACGGCGATCCGATCGGCGATCTCCGCCACGAGGCCCAGGTTATGCGTGATGAGCACGATGGAAAGCTTGTACAGCTCTCGCAGGCCCATGAGAAGCTCGGTAAAGCCCGCCTCAACGATCACGTCAAGCGACGTGGTCGGTTCGTCGGCGATCAGGATATCGGGGTTCATGATCAGGGCAAGACCGATCATGATCCGCTGGCGCATTCCCCCGGAGAGCTGGTGGGGATACTCTTTCAGGCGCTTGCGCTCGATCGCGAGCTCGGCGAGCATCTTCTCCACGGCCGCGGTGGCCTTGTCCCGCGGCATGGCCGGATCGTGGAAATGGATCGTTTCCAGGAAATGATGCTCCACGGTGAAGAGCGGGTTGAGGGAGGTGAGCGGGTTCTGGAAGATCATGGAGATGTTGCGACCGCGCATCTTGAGCAGCGCACGGTCATTCATCGCAAGGATGTCCGAGCCCCGGTACATGATCCTGCCTCCGGTCACCCTTCCCGGCGGCCGCTGCAGCTTGAGGATGGAAAGACCGAGAGTCGACTTACCGCACCCCGATTCGCCCACCAAGCCCAGGGCCTCGCCGTCGTCCAGGGTGAAGGATACATCCTCCACCGCCTGCACCACGCCGATGGATATGGGATAGGCGATGGAAAGGTTCCGCACTTCCAGGATGGTCTTTTCCGAAAGCGGCATCCCTATCTCTCCAACAGCCGGGGGTTGAGGATCTCGGCGAGACCCTCGCCGAGCATCGTGAACCCGAGGGCAAGCAGCATGATCATAAGGCCGGGGAAGGTGATCATCCACCAGACGCCCGAGGGCAGGAATTTCTTGCCCATGGACAGGTCCATGCCCCAGTCGGGAATGCCGGCAGGCAGCCCCAATCCGATGTAGGAGAGGGCAGCCTCGGTCATGATCGCATCGGCAATGTTCAACGAAAGGATCACCACGACCGTGGCGATCACGTTGGGGAAGACGTAGCGGCTGAGGATCGTGCCCCGACGCGCGCCGATTGCGCGTGCCGCCTCTACGTACATCTCTTCCTTGATGGCGAGGGTCTGCCCGCGGACCAGGCGGAAGTAGGTGGGGATGTAGACAACGGCGACCGCCATGGTGATGTTGATGATCCCCGGCCCCAGCATGGCGGCGAATGCGATGGCGAGGATCAGGCCGGGAAAGGAGTAGACCGAGTCCATCACCAGCGAAAGGATCCTGTCGAAGACTCCGCCGGCAAAACCGGAGAGCAATCCGAGCGGGATGCCGATGATCGCCGACATCAGGGCCGCCGCGATTGCCACGCCGAGGATGGTCTGCGCTCCGTAGACCATGCGCGCCCACACGTCGCGGCTCAAGTTGTCCGTGCCCATGATGTGCGCGCTGCTGGGCGCCGTCATCTGGCCGCCCGCGTTCTGGTCGTTCGGATCAAAACGCGTGAAGACGTGGGGGAAAAGGGTCATGGCCACGATGAAGGCGATCACAACGATCCCCGCGATCATGATCCACAATTCGGTCCGGTACTTTTTTCGAGAGGAGGAGAACCAATGGAAAAACCCCGCGATTCCCGCTGCGGGAGAGAAGCGTGCCGCCTGGAGTCGCGGCTTCGTGGGTTGGCTGCTCATCGTGTTCCTTCAGTACTTCACCCGCGGGTCGATTGCCGCGTAGAGCAGGTCCACGACGAGCGAGATCACGCTCACGAAAAGGGTGTAGACAACGATGACGCCCTGTATCACGGGGTAGTCACGGAGCGAGATGCGTTCCAGAAGGAGCCTCCCCATGCCCGGCCATGAAAAAGTGCTCTCCGTGAGGATGGCGCCCGCCAGGAGCAGGCTGAACTGGAGACCGAGCATGGTCACGATCGGTATGAGGGCGTTACGCAGGCCGTGATTGTACACCACCCGGCGTTCCGGGATGCCCCGGGCACGGGCAGCCAGGATGTAGTCGCTTTTCAGGACGTCGAGCATATTTGCCCGGGTGAGCCGAACAAAAATGCCCGAGAGCACGACCCCGAGGGTCACCGCGGGGAGGACGAGATGCCACATCACGTCGCCAAACGCCGCGAAATTTCCGATCCGCAGCGTATCGATGATGTAGAATCCGGTCTTCGAGAAAGAGGATACCTCCACGCGGGGACTGGTGCGGCCCGCGATGGGAAACCACCCCAGAAAGATGCCAAAGACGAGCTGGAGGAGCAGGCCCATCCAGAAAACCGGGATGCAGTACACGACGTTCGCGTAGAAACGAATGCCATAATCCCGGCCGCTGCGGCGTCGCCGGGCGGCGAGCGCGCCCAGGGGGATCCCCAACCCGAGGCTCACGAGGAGCCCGAACAGCGTGAGCTCCAGCGTGGCGGGGAGCTTTTCAATGATCGGTTGGCTGACCTTCTGCTTGAAGATCATCGAATCGCCAAGGTCGAATCGCGCGAGCTTTCCCAGGTATTCCAGGTACTGCGCGCCGATGGGCTTGTTGAGCCCCAGGTCCGCTTTTTTCTGCTGTATCACCTTCTCGGGCGCGTGTCCGCCCAGCATGGCGGATACCGGGTCGCCAGGCATGACGCGCAGCACGACGAACACGAGGGTGAGCATGATGAATATCATCGGAATGGCGAGAAGAACGCGGGTGATGATGTAGCTGAGGAGATGTCTCATCGATGATGAAAAGCCCGGACCCCGCACGGGGGTCCGGACAATAGTGTCGTGAGCGTTATTTCACGGGCTTCAGTTGGTTGTAGAGGAAGATCATCGGAGGGCCGATCTTTACACCCGTGACGCTATTCTTTGAGACGAGAATGAGATAGCCCTGGAACAGGGGCGCGGTCGGGACCTCGTCAACCCACAGGTCCTGCACCTTTTCGAAAATCGCCTTGCGCTCGCTCTCCTTGGTTGAGGTCTGTTCCTTTGTGAACATGGCATCCCAATCCGGGTTGGAGAAGTAGATGCCGTTGCCGATCGATCCCGAAGTGCCTGCAAACGCCGCGGTGTAGTTGTCGGCGTCGACGTAATCGGGATACCAGCCGAGGAAGAACACGGCCATCTGCTTGGCGTGCCACTGCTGCTTGTACGTGGCCCATTCCGCGCTCTTGATCGTGACCTTCACGAGGGGCGTCTTCTCGATCTCCGCCTTGACCACGTCGGCCAGGTTCGCCTCGGTGTCGCCGTAGTGGCTGGGGCTGTACCAGAGATCGAATGTGAATGGCTTGTCCTTGGTGTACCCAAGGCCCTTGAGGATCTTTTCAGCGGCCGCGACATTGCCGTCGCCGAACGCCGTTTTAAACGTGGTCTTCTGGTACAGCATCCCATTGGGAACCATGGAGTACAGTGGAATGACCTGGCCGAGATACACCTTCTGGGCGATCTCTGGCCGGTTCACCAGGGCGGCGATGGCCTGGCGGAGCCTCTTGTCCTTGAACACGCTCTCCGATGTCTCGAAAGCCAGGTAGCGGATGAACGGCCCCTGGTTCTTGAACACCGTGAGCTTGGGGTTTTTGGAAAGATCGCTGATGTCCGAGGGGTTCAGCGACTTGTAGACCAGGTCCACCTCGCCCTTCTCCAACGCGAGCCGCATGGTCGTCGCGTCGGCGAAATACCGGATGATGATCTTCTTGTACGCCGGTTCCTTGCCCCAATAGTTGGGGTTGTACTCGAGTACGATTTCCTCGTCACGCTTGAAGGAGGTCATCATATACGTGCCCAGGCCGGCCAGGACGCCGCCTTTCAGCTCGCTGGGATCCTTCACGTACACTCCCTTGGAGCCTTCGGGGAACGTATTCGGGCTCAGCGGGTAGTAGGGCGGATTTGCCACGAGCTTGGGGAAGAACGCCACGGGGTTCTTCAGAATGAACTTCACCGTGTACTGGTCCACCACCTCCACGGATTTCACGAAATCGGTGATGAGCCATGACGGATCGCCTTCGATGGCCGCGTTTCGGTCGATGGTCCACTTCACGACACTTGCGTCGAACGGGGTTCCGTCGGAGAACTTTACGCCCTTGCGCAACGTGAAGGTGAACTCGTCACTGGCGGCATTCGAGGTCCAGCTTGTGGCCAGCGCCGGCACAAGGGTGCTCCCGCCCGGCTCGTATCCGACCAGGCCGTCCATCGTGTTGTAGAAGATCTCCCACGTGTGGAAGTCATAAGCGTTTGCCGGATCGATGTCGGTGATCTTGTCCGTTGTGCCGTAGACCAGGGTCTGACCCCAAACCGCGGAGACGGAAAGGGCCAGCCCTGCAACGAGAAGCAGAGTAAACAGTCTCTTCATAAGCACTCCTTTCGTGTATAAATATCGATACAAGATAAGAGGCATACTACATGGTGTCAAGGGCTAATCTGATGATCCGTCGCGCCCAAGCCGCTGACGCTCCTGATATCGCGCGGCTGGTTCTCCTCTCGGCCGAGCATTTCCTGCCCGCGATTTTCGGGCCCCGGATTGGGCATGCGCTTGAATGCCTGGCTGCGCGCTGGGGCACCCTGTTCAGCCATGAGCACGCCTGGATGGCTGAATCGGACGGTAAAACCGCGGGAATGCTTCTTAGCTACTCGGGCAGGGAAAAGGCAGCCGAGGACCTGGCAACGGGGATCGGGCTTTTCCGAATGCTCGGTCTGGGAATGGTGCGCAGGCTTGGCAGGCTTCTTCGGCTGCAGGGGACTCTTGGCAGAGTGGCCTCTGGCGAATGGTATGTCAGCAACATGGCCGTGTATGAGGACCATCGAGGGAAGGGCATCGGCGCGCGCCTGATGGACTTTACCGAGACCGAGGCCAGGTCGGTGGGATGCACAAACCTGGTGCTCGACGTAGAGACGGACCACCTGCCGGCCAGGCGCTTGTATGCCCGACTCGGCTATGAACAGCACGCGATAACGGAAATCAGCCTTGGTGGCAGCGTTTTTCGCTTGTTCCGGATGGCAAAAAAAACCCCCGCATGAGCGAGGGCTTTTCGGCTTTTGCGGGCGCCACGGGTACGCCTGGCTGCTACTCTCTCTTGCTGAGCTGGTGATCGAGCTGGAAGATGCCCGCGGAATTGGCGGGAATCTTCTTCAAGAGATCCAGGATCCGGGAGGCGTTCTTCTCCTCCTCCACCTGCTCCGTGATGAACCATTGGATGAACACCTTGGTGGGATGGTCGTTCACCTTGTCCGCCTGGTCCGCTATGGCATTGATGAGCCCGGTCACCTTCTGTTCGTGCTCGTAGCTCTTTTCGAAGATATCGACGGGAGAGGCGAAATCCGAAGGCGGCTGGGGGATGGCCTGCAAGACGACCTTCACGCCCCGGTCGATGAGAAAGTCGAACATCTTCTTCCCGTGGACCTGCTCTTCCCCGGCCTGCTTGTGCATCCAGTGCGCGAACCCGTCGAGGTTGATGGACTGGAAGTACGCGGCCATGGAAACATAAAGGTACGCGGAATACCATTCGTTCTTGATCTGATCCTGAAACAGCTTCTCCAATTGCTTGTCCATGCCCACTCCTTCTTTACGCGAGGTTCAGTTTCTTCGAGCTTTCCCACAATCCGTGGATGTTGCAGTAGGAGGATGCCATGATCGTGCCCGGCTTGTCGGTTTTGAACGAGCACTGAACATCGGGCGCGGTGTAGACCGTGCTCGTGTCAGGGCCGTCGGGGGATTCTCCGTGCGCCGTGAAATCAAAGTGCGCCACCTGGAAGGGGAACTTCCCCCCGTCAGGGTGAAAGTACACCTCGATCCACCGTATGTGGTGCGGGGTGGTGTTGGGGTGCGCGATCTCCTTGCCGACGCTCACCATGACCCGCACGACATCGCCCTTCTTCACCGAATCAGGCGCCTCGATGACGGGCGCGTGCTTCTCCTTCTTCCAATCCGCGGACTGATACAGATCCTTCAATTCCGGCATTTCAATTCTCCTTTCAACACGTATTATGCTCCGACGACTTCGCTCACTTCCGGGACCTTCTGTTTGAGCTGCTTTTCGATTCCCATCTTCAGCGTCTGCATGCCCATGGGGCATCCCCGGCACGCGCCCGTCAGTTTGACCTTCACCACGCCTTGTTCCGACACATCGACAAGCTCCACGTCCCCTCCATCCGCCTGAAGCGAGGGCCGGATCTCGTTCAATGCCTTCTGCACGGTTTCCTTCAGCATTCCCTGCTCCTTGTCTGGTTTCTCACAACGCGCCTGGCGCGGGCTTTGCCGCGGTCCGAAACGCAATGTCAAAGTAGTGCAAAAAAGATCGGAAGTAAAGTTATTATCGTCGGGAATGTCCGTGCTGGATGCGGAACACCCTCCGCAGCGGCAGGCCGCCCACGGAGGCAAGGAGCCGCGCATTGACGCCGAATACCGACCCCCCTATACTGCGCGCATGGACAACACGGCGCCGCGGCTGGGACTGGCTCAAAAGGTGGGCTACGGCTCGTGGGATTTTGTCGGCAACCTTTCCTACCAGGTCATCTCGATCTTTCTCATATACTATTTCACCGATGTCTTCGGCATTCCCCCGGCAGCGGCGGGCGCCATTTTCCTTGTTTCCAAGCTCTGGGACGCCGTGACTGATCCGGCAATGGGAATCGTCAGCGACCTTACCCGGTCCCGGTGGGGAAAGAAGAGGCCGTATCTTCTGTTCGGCGCCGTGCCGCTCGGGCTCTCGATCTTCCTCCTCTTTGCCGGACCGGACCTGCTGCCGCAGGCCCGGATCATCTGGGGCTATGCCACCTTCATTCTTTTCAGCACCGCCATCACCGTGGTCAACATACCCTACGGCGCCCTGACAGCGGTCTTGACGCGCGACAGCGCAGAGCGGGCCTCGCTTTCAGGGTACCGCATGACATTCGCCCTCGTCGGCACACTGTTCGCCGCCAGCGCGACCAAGGTGCTCGCGGGGCTGTTCGGCTCGGAGCTCCTCGGATTCCGTTTCGTCGGGGCCCTGTACGGCGTCATTGCCATTGCGCTTTCCATCACCACGTTCCTTGCGACCAGGGAGAACGTGCCCGAGGAGAAACCGGAGCGGCTCACGGTCCGCCGCTACCTCAACGTCATCTTCGGCAATGCGCCGTTCCTCATCCTTGCGCTGTCAACGCTTCTCTTCATGATCGCCGTGAACATGCTCGCCGCGGTCGTGAACTATTACTTCAAGTACTACCTGCGGTCCGAGGGGCTGGTGACCTTCGCCTTCATCGGCCTCTTTGTCGTGGCCGCGCTCTTCATCCCGCTCTTCGTCTTTCTGTCGCGGCGCAGGGGCAAGAAGCTCGTCATCCTCCTTGGCATGGGGGTGATGGCGGCCGTGCTCCTTGGCCTTTTTTTTGCGGGCCGCAGCATCCCCCTCACCCTCGCCCTCTTCGTCATCGGCGGTTTCGGGATGTCGACGGTTTTTCTCAGCCCCTGGTCCATGATTCCCGACACCGTGGAATATTCGGAGCTGAAAACGGGGCTGCGGAGGGAGGGCATCCTGTACGGAGGGTTCTTCTTCTGTTTCAAGCTCGGCTCGGCGATTTCAGGATGGCTCACGGGCATTGGATTGGCGGCCTTCGGCTACCAGCCGAACGTCGAGCAGTCCGCGCGTTCCCTGCTGGGCATACGGCTTTTCCTTACGCTTGTTCCGCTCGCCTTCATTCTCCTGGGCATCGCCGTTGTGTCCTTCTATCCCATCACGGCCTCATATCATCGCTCCATGCTCGCTCAAATCGAGACGAGCAGGTCGAATGGCGCCAAGCCATCCGCCCGGCCTTGATCTCCCCGGGACTCCCTCTATAATACCCCCATGCCGCAATCCCAATACGTGATCGAGGGCGGATTCCCCTTGAAGGGGCGGATCAAGGCGAGCGGGAACAAGAACTCGGCTCTTCCCTGCCTGGCCGCCACTCTGCTCACCGACCAGCCCGTGGTTCTGCGCAACCTGCCCGAGATCGAAGACGTGCACGTGATGATAGAGATCCTCAAGGTCCTCGGCAGCGCGGTGGAGAAGATCGGGCACAACGAGTTCCGTTTCCAGACCCTGGACATCAAGCGGGAGGAGATCCCGCCGCATCTTTCGCAGAAGATCCGCGCATCCATCCTCTTTGCCGGACCGCTTCTGGCCCGCCGGGGCCGGGTGCTCCTTCCTCCTCCGGGGGGCGATGTGATCGGCAGCAGGCCCCTGGACACCCATTTCATGGCGCTCAAGGAGCTGGGGACGCGCGTGGAGGCGGGCACCTTCTTCACCCTCTCCGCCAACAAGCTCAAGGGCGCCTCCCTGTTCCTGGACGAGGCCTCGGTGACGGCCACGGAGAACGCGATCATGGCCGCCGTGCTGGCGGACGGGACCACGGTCATCGAGAACGCGGCCTCGGAGCCGCACGTCCAGGACCTCTGCCGCATGCTCGTTTCCATGGGCGCCCGCATCGCGGGGATCGGCTCCAATATCCTCACGATCGACGGCGTGCAACGGCTGTCCGGCGCCGAGTTCAGGATCGGCAGCGACTATATGGAGGTCGGATCCCTGATCGGCCTGGCCGCGGCGACACGCGGGGAGATCGAGATCGAGGAGGCGACGCCGCGGAACCTGCGCATGACGAAGATCGCGTTCGCCAAGCTGGGGATCACGTGGGAGAGCGCGGGAGAGGTGATCCGCGTGCCCGCCGTGCAGGGCCTCAAGGTCGTGCCCACCATGGGAGGCCAGATTCCCAAGATCGACGATGCGCCCTGGCCGGGATTCCCCGCAGATCTCACCAGCATTGCGCTGGTGGCCGCCACGCAGGCGGAGGGGGTGGTTCTCATTCACGAGAAGATGTTCGAGTCGCGCATGTTCTACGTGGACAGGCTCATCGGCATGGGCGCAAAAATCATCCTCTGCGATCCTCACCGGGCCGTGGTGAGCGGGCCCTCGCGCCTGAACGGATCGGAGCTGTCCTCCCCCGACGTCCGCGCGGGCATGGCCATGCTGATTGCCGCCATGTGCGCCCAGGGAAGGAGCGTCATCCAGAATATCTACCAGATCGAGCGCGGCTACGAGAACCTCACGCAGCGGCTGCAGTCACTCGGGGCGCGGATCAGCAAGAAGGATGAATGCCCGTAAGCAGGGCTGGCGGAGTGAAGGTGGGCGCCCTCAGGGGCCGGGATGAATGCCCCTGATGGCGGGCGCTCTCAGTCGCCGCCCCCGGCTTAAAACCCCTTTTCCCGGCGTATCTCCTCGTATGCCTCCTGGATGGCCTTGAACTTATCCTCGGCCACCTTCACGAACTCGGGTCCAAGATTGGCCACCTTGTCCGGGTGGTGCTGAAGAGAGAGCTGCCGATAGGCTGTCTTGATCTCTTCGATGCTCGCGGCGGGATTGATTCCCAGGACTTCCCACGCCCGGCCGGTCTCCCGCACGAACTCCGCCCTTACCTGCCGGAAAACCTGCTCGCTCAGTCCCAGGAAAAAGGCGATGCGGCGGATGAGGTCCTCCTCGGTCCAGGTCACTCCCGCCGCATCAGCGCGCGCGATCTGGAACAGGAGGCGGAGGAGCAGGACCCGGCCCTCAAAAGTGGAGATTGCAGCGTAGTACGCGCAGAGGCCCTGCACGTCGATCCTGTCCCTGTTGCGGTACATCTCGTCGATGAGCCGCTGGAGAAGGTCCTGGTCCACGACGGGGAACGTGAAGTTCTGCCGGAAAAAAGCCTTCATGGCCTCAACGTGGGAGGTTTTCACGCGGCCGTCGGCGTCAGCCACCCGGATGGAGAGCCCGATGAGGCAGGTCAGGAAATTGATCTGCGCCTGCGACACTGGATCGACGCTGGACCTCCACGGGTCGCTTTCCGCGGCCAAACGGGCCGCTGACGCCGAGCCCAGAAACCGCCGTTCCTCCGCGGCGCGATCGAAGAGGTGGCCGATGAATCCGCCAAGGAGCGTGCCGAGGGGACCCGCGATGGAGCCTATAAGCGCACCGAGGAGTTTTCCCGTGATGGCCATGCTAGGACTGCCCGACGAGCTCCCGCAGCTTTTCCTTCAGGGTCTCTCCGGGAACGAGGGTGATCTCTCGGAAGTCGGTGCGCGTCCGAAGCTCGGCTGCCAACCCATCGAGGTTTTCGAACTCATCGGTGAGGGCGATCATGCGGTCGTCCTGCTCGTTGTAGATGAACAGCCGGCGGTCCCCGCGGCGCTTCCGGCCGTCTTCGCGCTGCTCGTGCGCGATGCCCGCTATGCGCAGCGCGTCCCACGGGTAGGCGATACGCTCGTCGCCGTGGAGGACAAAAAGGATCTGGTCAGTAAGCGTCTCGATCCGGGTGGCGAGCTGGCGCCGGGTGAGCTTCACCATCGACCACCCTATGAAAAGCGCCGCTGCCAGCGCAATGAGCCCGAAAAGGATCCCGAGGAGGAATAGCGCGCCGATCCCGGCCGCAAGGATTACGGGAACGAGCAGGTAGAGGGCAAGGATGCGCGGGTTGGAACGGAGGGTGATGCGATAGACCACGACTGGTCACAGTACGCAGCCTGGCCGTCCCGTGTCAAGGAACGGGAAAGGCCCGGCGTTCCTACTTGGCTGACTGTCCCGCCAGGAGAACAAGCGCCACGGCAAGCAGGGCGAGCTGGAGCACGCCGACGGCCACCAGCGCGACGGCGAAGCCGAAACCGAGCACGACGAAGCCGATGATGATCCGGTGCACGTAGAGGTAGAGCAGCGAGAGCAGGGCCAGCACGACGGGGACCAGCGGCATCAGAAGAACGTTGGAGAAGGGGAGCCGTCCCGGGTGCCGTGAGCGGAACGCCCAGCCCAGCGACACGCACAACACCGACAGGATGAGGAAGGCGAAGGGCATCAGCATCTGCATTGCCATGTCCACCGTGAGGGTCTGGCGCGCCAGCCCGAAGGAGCCCAGATCCGTTCTGAGGCGCCACAGCTCGGCGATCCCCATGACGGCAAGAGCGTCGCGGCTGGTGGAGAGCGCCCGCAGCTCTTCCAGGGTCGGCCGCATCACCAGAACGTTCCTGTCCCCTTCGGGCCGCGAGCCTCTCAGGTACTGGGGGAGATACTGGATCTTCCGGTCGGCTGCACTGATGCAATGCATCAGCACCGCGTTGCTCGATGTGCGCATGCCATAGGGGGCGCGGAAGTGCCAGGTGACCGCGCCCGCCGCGTCATAGCGGATGGCCTCGATATCGAAGAAATACGCCTCTCCCGTGGTCAGTTCCACCATCTTGCCCAGGTAGACGGCTTCCGTGCCTTCAGCGTCGTTGTTGTTGAGGAAGAGGATTCCCTGCGCGCCGGGAAGCGTCTCCATCTTGCGCGCATCCTCCACGAAGAAGGTGACGGCTTTCAGCTTGTTGCTCGCCTCCGCGAGGTACGTCGTGATGTCCGGGTCCTTGGGGTCCCTTGCCGCAAGGTCTATGAAACTATAGTACGCGGCCAGGGGATCGCCGCTCATGAGCAGAGAGTAGGCCTGCCGCTTCTGCAGGAAGAGCTCGGAGGTCTTGACGTCTTTCGATCCAGAAGCGGCGCTGAGCATGTTCTCCGCCTGCGACGCAAGCCGCTGCGCGTCCGCGCGCCTCGGGTCCAGCGACGCGGCGTACTGGGCGTAGTAATTGGCCGAATACCAGTCCTGCCGGGCGGAGGCTGACCGCGCCTTCTCTATGAGGGCTTCCGCGCTCTCCTCCGCGGATGCCGCGCCCTCCACCGACGGGGCAGGCGCGGGCGCCGGCTGCTTCACCGCCTTGCCCGCGACAACGAGCCTCTGTTCAGCCATCTCCTTGTTCCCCGGGTCGATTGCCAGGTAGAGGTCGATGGCGTCGAGCGCGGCGCCGAAGTCGCCGGCGCTCGTTCTTTCGGCCGCCTGTTTCCTATACGTTTGAGCCAGCCGGCTCTGGTACTGCATGTCGGAGAGCCGCGCGCGCGCCCGGGGGTACACTCCCTCGTACAACGCCGTGTATGCGACCGTGAGGAGGAGGAAAGCGACCAGCGTGGAGGAGACGATCTTGCTGAAGCGCTGCGCTGGGGCGCCCAGCCGGGCTTGCTCTCTGCCCGCCAAAGACGCGGCAACTGCGACCGCTGCCGCGTGCACGGGAATCAGGTAGTCCATGAAAAGCACGAACGCCCGATCCAATGAATACCCCATGCGCAGGCTGGGCAGGTACTGGTTCACGGAGAACGTGAGGAGCGCGTAGGCGAAGAACGCGGCAAGGCTCAAGCCGTAGAATACGAGGAGGTACGGCGCGATCTGCGAAAGAAGGGATTTTTTCATGCCGGCTTCCCGCCTGCCCACCGATCAGCGGGTATGAAGAGGATGTCCAAGAGGAGCAGCAGGACTCCCAGCGCCGAAAAAACGGCGGAAGGGAACAGCCGCGCCACCAGCCTGTCCGTCACGGCCCGGGCTATGTGCGGCGCAATCGTGACGGCGAGGTAGTGGTAGAGGGAGAAATAGCCCCGCGCGGCAATCACCATGACCATGATGTTGATAAGGGGCCATCGCGTGATCCGCAGCAGCGCGAGGGAGGCTGTGCAGAGGAAAACCAGAGAGAAACAGGCGGCAAAGAACTCCGCGAGCGGGCCGTGGAGCAGGCCCTCGAAATCAGCGGTGAGGGTGCCGATGTCCCGGAGGAACGCGGCAGTGAAACGGTCGGGAGCAAACACGCCCGTCCACGCCAGGGCGGGCGTGCCGGAGATCACCGGTTGCGGCTGTCCCGCGGCCGTGATCGTCATCACGCCCGCACTGGCGGCTATGGTACCCGCGGCGTACACGGAGAAACGACCGGGCGTCCGGGCCGGGTCGAAGAGGAGGATGCCCTGAACGCTCGCGTCGCTGATGGCGCGCACGCTGATTGTTGCGCCGCCCACCTTCACGAGCGTGGAGGGCGCGAGGTATCGGCGCGGTGTTTCTGCCACCGTCGGGGACGCGGCGGCGGGCAATCTGAGCCACAGCATCCCATTCACCAGGACGATATAGCTCACCGCCAGGACAATGAGGAGCCCGAGGAACCGGGAGAACGGCCTGCGCGCAAGCCGGAACCCGATGAGCACGATGGAGAGCACCACGGAGGGGATGAGGGTTTCGAAGATGCGGCGGGGGAGCATCCGCACGGCGTAGGCGAAGCTGAAAGGGGTCGCGGCGGAGTCGTACAAGCCCCAGGTGCTGAATAGGTTCAAGAGGGCGAGTACGAACGTCGCGCAGATGAGGATGAAGAGGAATACGAAGGGCGCCTTTAGGGGCTCTTTCACGCTGATCCCGAGCCTACCATTGCGCGCCCCTGATATCAAGAAGAATGGCGGCGCGGAGCCCTCATCGCCTTCCGGCGCGATACTCCCTGAATACCCGCACAAGATCCTGCAGCGGCTCTTCCTGCTGCCCTTCGTGCGCGCCTTCCAGCGTGAATACATTCAGGTTGTCCATGGCGCGGGTCATGGCCACGTAGAGGAGATTGCGCATCAAGGCATCGGCGGTCGCGTCATCATAATCGACGCGGGCAGGCAGGGAGGGCAGATAGAGAAGCACCACTGCAAAGTCCAGGCCCTTGCTGGAATGCATGGTGGAAAGCCGTATTGTTTTCTCCTGCTTGAAGGAGAAATCCTCGTCCCGGATGTTGGCGTAACGGTAGCCCGCGTGGCCCAGGGCATCGCCGATAGTGGCAAGATCGGTCTTTGTGGGCGCGAGCACCGCGATGTTCTCCGGATCGTAGCCGAGCCTTTCAATGAAAAGCGCGGCCTTGCGCAGGAGAAGCCGGCAGAGCTCCTCCCTGTTGACTGCTGTGTACAGCTCAGGGATGGGCCCTTCGCGGAACGCCACCGCACCGGTGCCCTCGTCGTCCTCCAGGCCTGATATCAACCGGTAGGCTTCAGAGAGCGCCTGGATGGGGACCGTGTTGCGGAAGCTGGTGTGCAGGACGCGCGACCGGCCCGTCACATCAATGCCCGCGCGTTTGTACGGAGAGCTTGCGCCGTAAATGCTCTGACCCGTGTCTCCCGCCATGACAAGGCCGCGGAGCGTCATGAGCTTCAGCGCCTTGAGGTCGGCGGCGGAGAGATCCTGCGACTCATCGACAAATGCGAAGTCCAGGTTGCGCAGGTCGCCGTCATCGGGAGGGGCCTCCAGGCGCTCGATGAGCTTTAAGCGGGAATAGTTCTTGCTGAGAATCCCATCGTGCTCCATCTGCTCCACGATTCTTTCGCGGATGGCCCAGACCTCTTCGCGCTGCCCGGCGGAAAGGGGCTGCCGCATGCCCTTGCGCGGGATCCGCTCATCCACGTATTCCTGCCGCGTGACCAGCGTGCCGAAGATGAAATCCTCTATCTCCACGGCAAGCTCCTGGGCCGAGAAAAAGCCCGTTGTATTGAGCTTCTCTGCCAGCCGGGCCATGATGCCATAGTCCACCCTTTGACTCCGCCCAAGCTGTTTCAGCCGGGATTGCAGGAAGCCGTCAGCGGTGAAGATCAGGCTGTCCGCTTCCCGCTCCTTGAGGATCTCCGCCACGTAGCGGTCGTACTTCACCAGCGTGCTGGTGTAGGTGAGAAGGAGGATGCGCGACCCCGGCCTGAGCTCCAGCTCCCCTTTCCTGGCGCGCTTGACTTTTTCCAGGGCATGCAGGAGCACGATTGTCTTTCCCGTTCCCGCGCCGCCGCGGATGAGAAAGTCGTGGCCAGGGCGCAGGGCATCCACAGCCTCCTGCTGTTCCTCGGTGAGCTTCATCACGCTGCGCTCGTAGTCCATGCGCGTGCGCGTATAGAGGGAGAACCGGCTCACCTGCCGCACGTACGCGTCCAGATCCCGGTAGGCTTCCAACTGCTGGGAGAGCTCGCGCTTCCGCCCGGCAAGATCGGCCAGCTCTTTGCCAATGCGCGCAATTCTTTCCTGATCGGCGTCAGGCCGCGCCGTCTCCCTGGACTGCTCCGCGGAAAGACGCATGGTCTCCCCGTCCAACTCCGCCAGATGCTGCTTGTCCCGCGACCACTGCGCGGTTTGCGCGAGCAGCTTCTTGCCGTCCTCTTGAGAAAGGAGAAGCTCCTCCTGGATGCGTTTCAGCTCTCCGTACTCACTGCGCGGAGGCCGCTTCTCCTCCCACGCGCGAAGGTTCGTCTCTATATCGCGCAGGCGCGGGGAATCGATGCCGGCCGTGGAGCAGAACCTCAGGAAATTGTGAGTGGCGGCGCGCGCCTCCTCACCGTCGAGCTTTTGGAAGGAATGGGCGACTTGATCCAGGAGCGAATGCTCGCGGATGACGCGCATGAGGGGCGCAAGCTCGTCCTCGCTGCGGCCCTGAGCCGTGAGGAGCTCCCGGTACGCCCACACCAGGTCGGCGAAATCGCTTATATGCCGGAGCGAAGGCACGCGGTCGCGGATGAATCCTTCCATGAAGGCATGAACAGCGAGGACGAAAAAACCCTCATCCGCCCCTGCCAGGCGGTTCAGGCGTGCAAGGAGATCATCAAGATCGTCCAATACCTACACTCCTAACAAGGGCTCTCGCTGTCCGCTGCGCGGACGAGCTTACACCCCTCGCGCGGCGTACCGCGCTATTGGATCATGTACCCCTGGCCCCGGACGCAGACGATGAACCTGCCCGCGTCGGGAAAGGCCTGGCGGACCTTCCTGCGTATCGCCGAGACATGAGCGTCGATGACCCGGCCCGCCGCGCGCCGGGGCGTTCCATCCAGAGAGTAGGCCAGGGCTGTCCGCGGCACGGGCCTGCTCCGGGCTCTCAGGAGCGCGCGGAGGATGAGCGATTCGTGGTGGGTGAGCGCCGCCGCAGCGCCCGGCAGGAGCAGGGTGTCCCCCTCGAAGGAGACCTCCCCCCAGGGGAATTGGCAGCGATGACGCACGCGCGAAAGGGCGGCATGCGCGCGAAGTCCCAGCTCTTCCGGTGTCCACGGGTCCCTGAGATAGTCGTCGCAGCCGCCAAGGAAGGCGGCCCGCATCATGCCGGCAGGGCCCCACGCGATCACCGGCACGCCTCGCGCCGGAAGCTCCTCCACTTCCGCCGCCGGGACGATATACAGAGCCACCTCGTCGCCGGGCAGCGGCGCATCCGTGTTCGACAAAAAAAACGGGCTTCTCCGCAGAGAAGCCCGGATTCGTTCAAACAGGACGGGGTCGCAGCCGACGAGGTTGACCGTCAGCGCGTCATCACTGTTTCTCTTTGTTTTCAATCTGGCCCATCTTGGCCTTGAGGTCTTCCAGGAGCTTGTCCGCGGAGGCGTCCGAAGACTCCAGCTCCTTGAACTTGTCCTCCAGCTTCTGGTCCCCCGTCACGGCGCCCAGCTCCTTCATGGCCTCGGCCTCTGCCTCGATCTGGTCCACCTTCTGCGCCATGCGGTCAAACGTGTCGAAGGAGGACGTTGCGGAGAGCGAGCCCATGGTCTGTTGGATCTGCTTCTGCGCCTCCGCCCGCTTGGCCCGGGCGACAAGGAGGTTTTTCTTCCGGCTGGCCTCCTCGATCTTGGCCTGCAGCTGGCGCAGCGCGTCCTTGAGCTGCTCCACGGATGCGTGCTGGCTCTCGAACTCCTTCTGGAATGAGGCCGCGTAGCCGTCGTATTCCTGCTTGCGCGCAAGGGCTTCCTTGGCAAGGTCATCCTTGCCCGCCTTCACGGCGAGCATGGCCTTCTTTTCCCAGTCCTCCCCCTGCGCCTTGTTCTCCAGCGCCTGCCGCTCCAGCTTCTTCTCATCAGCGATGGCCATGGCCGTCTGCTTCTTGGCTTCCAGAAGCGACTCGTTCATGTCGATGATCAGCTGGTTGAGCATCTTTTCAGGATCCTCGGCCTTGCTGATCAGGGCGTTGATGTTGGATTTGAGGACCGTGCGGATGCGATCAAGAATCCCCATGGAGTGCTCCTGTTATGCCTTGACGCGGTAGGCGGAGAGAAGCCGGTAGTGCTGAGCCAGGGCCAGCCCAATGGCGTCGATGGATGCCTCGAACTCCTCCAGGTCCATGGTGTCCGCCTCCAGCGTGTCGATGATGATGACGTTCTTTCCATCGACCGCGTAGGCGCCGTGCATCAGGTCCGTGGCGTTCAGCCGCAGCAGCTCCTCGAAGAGCTTTTCCTTGCCGGACGGGGGGACCAGCATGACGTTGATGCGGAGGATCACCAGGGGATCGGAGAGGACGATGAGGAGGTTCTCCAGCCCCTTCTGCTGATCCCTGACGACCCACGTGCCGGGATTGGCCTCGTGGAAGGTCAAGGACAGCTTCACGAGATAGCCTTCGATTTTTTCCCGGGAGATCATGGGGCCTCCCTCAGCCGAGGAATACGTTGCCGACGTTGTCGATTGCGAGAATGGTCTTGCATTCCGAGCAGCGGAAGCGTCCGGCCTTGGAGGCCCTCAGCTTCTTGCTGCAGATCGGGCACTTGAAAATGCGGGGGAAGATCGCTCCCTTGCCCTCTTCCCCGCGCGCGGCGAAGAAGGAGACCGCCTCGTCCAGGTTCTCCTTGATGTTGAAGAACTGGGAGAAGCCGAGAAGCTGGAAGACCTCGTAGACCTTGGGCTGTATCTCCAGGAGGACCAGGTCGCCGCCGCGCGGCTTCACCGCCTTGAGGAACGCGGTGAAGGAGCCGATGCCCGTGCTGGACACGTAGTTCAGCCCGCTGCAATGGAAGATCAACTTGATGAAGCTCGCCTCGATCGCCTTGGCCACGCGCTTCTGGAAGTAGTTGGAGTTGTAAGTGTCGATATATCCCGTGAGATAGAGCACGAGACACCCTTCGGTGTCCTCGATCTTCTGGAGGCGTATCTTGAGGCTGTCGTCCTTTTCGTCGTCAAATCCCGGAACTATCTCGTTGTTACTCATGGCGCCCCTTTGCCTTCGAGAATTCCCCTCATCCCTGTAATTATAGCCACGGCGCAACCGAGCCGCAAGAGCCTATCTCTAGAGACTTCCTTTGGACGATTTCGATCTATTGTACGTGTTTGATATGCTTTTGTCAAATAGCGCCTCCAGAAAATCGAGATTTTGCGGTCGCCGGCGCTCAGCCCTCACCTGTTGGGGTCCCACTGGAGGGAGACGCTGCCCGTGTTGTACGCGTTCGCGCTCATGCTGCTTGCGGCCCCGAAAGGGGAGCGGAACTCCCCCCGATACCGCGCGGCCAGCAGCCATTCTCCCAGCCGGGTGCTCAGCCCCGTTGTCGCGACATAGGTCTGCGCCGCATCCGCCGGGTTTTCCGCCAGCGCGAAGCGCCCGGCAAACCCCGCCTCAAGGCTCGTGCCCCTGACCAGGATAAACGTCGCCACCCCGCCCGCGTTCAGAGAAAGGGCGTTCTTCGACAATCCCTTTGAGTCAAGCTGCGCGTACTCCATCCACTTTGCGCCAATCAGGTAGCCGAGCTTCCATGCGTCGCCCAGGCGCACCGAGGCGTCATGCTCGGCCTTGAGATAGGAGTAGTCGCCGGACTGCTGGAAGTAGTCCTTTGCGGAAAAGGTCAGCGTAAGCCCGAACGCCGCCGGATCCGCCTCCTCCTTCACGTGGAAGGTCACCATGTCGCGCCGGGAAGAGGGCTGAAGCGTGTCGTCATCCGGATCCTCGCTTTCTCCGCCCATAATCTCATATCTCAGAGTAAAAATCGGCAGCTCCCAATCCAGCGACCAAGCAGGGAGACACACGATTATCAGCAAGGCGAACATGCCTTTCTTCATACGCTTATTGTCGGTGAATTCGCGCCGACTACTGAGGAGGGAACAGCCATCAATGGCGGTTGCGGCGCCAAGTGCCGCCAGCCCTCGCCTTACGATGATCCCCACATCTTTATTCCCAGCGCCTGCGCGCAGGTCTCCATCTGACTGTCATCGGTGAGAAGAACCAGATCGGCGTGCGTCGATCTCCATTCGAGCGCGGAAGCCAGGTGAATCGCGTCCGGGGTCCCGACGACTGTGGGGAATGACTGAGAGGCCCGTTCGAATATGGCGGGCGTGATTTCGATGATGTGCAACCCCTCCAGCAGACGCGCAAGCAGCCCATGGGCATCCGCTGTTTGACGATCGTCGAGCACGCCCGTGAGTCGATACCGTTCGATAATTCGGGCGCATTCCACTTGAAGGAGCCGGGAGGAGCCTATGGCCTCGCATTCGGATGTCTCAGCGAATCGCTGGTCCACGCCGAAGAGGTATCGCAACACTACCGAGGAATCGACGTAGCAGATCATCGCGCCTTCCGGTCAGCAAGAAGCGCTTCCAGAGGATCGATTCCAAGGCTGGGGATACCGCGCGGATAATCGAGCTTCCGCTGCGGAGGCCGGACGAGAAGCCGCTCAGGCTCTTTATAGGGTACCAGCTCGGCGATGGGAGTTTCTCGATCCATTATGACCAGCTTTCCCCCCCGGCGCACCTTCTTCAGCTCTGCGGAGAGGTGGGCTTTCAGGGTGGAAATGTTTATGGTCTTCATATGACCATAATAGGTCATATTACCGGTAAAGTCAAAGCCAGAGCGGCCGTGGAACGGAGGAACGAGCTTCCCCGCTGACTCTCGCCCCTGGATCGGCTACTCTATGCAATCAGAGCGGCCGCCTGCCGCAGAGGGGTGCATGAGCGCGCTGAAAGATGTGAGGATCGTCCTGGTGAGGCCGAGGGACCCGCGAAACGTGGGGGCCGCCTGCAGGGCGATGAAGTGCATGGGCATCACGTCGCTTGCCATCGTGCCGGAGGGGATCATCGATCCACAGCAGGCGCGCACGCTGGCGCATTACGCGGCGGACGTGCTGGAGAACGCCACCCTCCACGCCGACCTGCGCGATGCGGTCGGCGACGCCGTGCTCGTGGCGGGAACAACGCGCCGCAGGGGCAGGAACCGCAAATACTTCACCCTCTTCCCCGAACAGCTTGCCGAAAGGATCGCGTGGGCCGGTGAGGGGACGGTCGCGGTGGTGTTCGGCAACGAGGAGACGGGTCTCACGGATGATGAGCTCAGCCTCTGCCACCTCGCGGTCACCATTCCGGCTTCACCTGATTTCCCTTCGCTCAATCTCTCCCATGCCGTGCAGGTGATCTGCTATGAGATCTACCGCGCGTCGAACAAGGCTCATCTCACCCCTTTTTCCCCCATCAATGCGAACGCCGTGGACGATCTTGTCTCGGTCATCACGGAGTCTCTCAAGCGGATCGGGTTCTTCACCCTTGTGGGTCCGCAACAGATGGCCGTGTTCCTCAGGGACATCATTGCCAGGGCGGGGCTCTCCGTGAACGAAGCAAAAAGGCTCAACGTGACCTTCAGAAAGATTGCGGGACTCGTATTGAAGAAGCTGGCGCCGCCGTCGGAAGGAGGCACTTCGGCCGATAAATCCGCCGGGTACGTCGGCCGCAGTAAATGCCGCTGAGTACAGCGGCCGCAGGGAATTGACCCGTAGCCGAATCCTCCATAGTATAGCTGCAAGGAGTAGCCCGATGCGCAGATCCATACCGGTCCTGGCATGTGCCCTTCTTCTGCTTGGTTCCGCCGTGCTGCCTGCTCTCTCCCGCGCCGATCTGGACAGGATCATGGACGTTTCCGTCACACTGAAGACGCTCTCCGCGGTGGCGGAGGGAAAAGCCCCTTTCCCCGCGGGCAAGATGATCCTGCTCTCCGGCACTGTTTCGGATGTCAACATCATTGACAAGGACCAGGCGACCTTCAAGGTGAGGATCGAGCTGATCACGGGCGAATGGATCGGGCTTGAGGACGTGAAGGCGTATACCTGCTATATCGAGTTCTCAGGTCCGGAGTACTTTAAAATCTTTCCCGCGCGGGCGCCTCGCGAAGCCACCCCTGACGTGATTACCCTCAACTCCCGCGTGCTGATTATCGGAAGGCCGATGGACGTGGTCAGCACGCCATTGGGCGCCAAACACGTTCTCGTCGAGGGCGCGTACATCCGTTCCGTGGAATAGGAGCTGCCGTCATCCGGCCCCGCGCGTATCCTCAGTCGAACGCGACGTCGCGGGCCCGAATGGTCCCGTCTTCTGCCGCAAGCGCGGCCCTCTCCATTACATTGCGCAGCTCGCGAATGTTCCCCGGCCACGAATACGCGCACAGCTTCTCCCGCGCCTCGGGGCTGATCCCGGTCGGCGTGCGCGCCAGCAGCGCCAGGAAATGGACGGCCAGGATCGGGATGTCCTCGGGGCGCTCGCGCAGCGAGGGGATCCTGATGGGGAGAACGCCCAGCCGGTAGAACAGGTCCGGGCGGAAGCTGCCCGCCGATGCGTCGCTCTTCAGATCCCTGTTCGTCGCTGACACAACGCGCACATCCAGGGGAACCGCATGCGTCCCCCCCACCCTGGTCAGCTCCTTCTGCTCGATCACGCGCAGCAGGCGCGTCTGCGCCGTGGGCGACATCTCGCCGATCTCATCGAGGAAGAGCGTGCCGCCGTTGGCCTGCTCGAAGCTGCCGGGGCGCGACACCGCGTCGGTGAACGCCCCCCTTTCAGCGCCGAACAGCTCCGTTTCCAGGAGCGTCTCGGCCAGCGCGGCGCAGTTCAGCGCCACGAATGGCCCACCCCTTCGCCGCGACGCCTCGTGAATGAGCCGCGCCGCCTTCTCCTTGCCCGTTCCGCTTTCTCCCAGGATGAGAACGGGCGAATCCGAAGGAGCGTAGCGGAGGATGAGATGCTTCACCTCAAGCATCCCCGCGCTCTCTCCTATCAACGCTTCCATGAGCGGCTCGGTCCCGGTGCGCGCCGCGCGCCGCGCATCGGCGCCTCCCACGGCGGTGCGGAGCGTGCCCAGCAGCTCCTTGAGGTCGTATGGCTTCACGATATAGTCGCACGCGCCGGCCAGGATCGCTTCCTTCACCACCCGGGGGGCGGAGAGCGCCGTGAGCATTACGACCGGGGCCGGCAGGGGACGGCTTACGATCTGGCGCAGAGCCGCAATTCCATCCATATCGGGGAGGTTGACGTCGAGGAGGATGACGTCGGGGCGCTCCCGCGCCGCGGCGTCGATGCCCTGGCGCGCGGTGTAGGCGGACACCAGCGAGTAGTGTTCCGGCAGCACGAGCTCAAGGGTCTTCTGCGCCTGGGGGTCGTCGTCGATGAAAAGCACTTTTACCATAAGAGCTCCACGTTCTGGATGGCGACAGGATAGGAAAAAACGTGGACGCGTGCAAGAGCTGGGCGGCCGCTACTCCAGAGCTTTGCGGGTCTCCTTGAGCTGTTCGATGATGGGGATTTTCTGCGGGCACTTCTCCTCGCACTCTCCGCACTCGGAGCAAGCGTCTGCCTTCTTCCCCTTGACCCACTCATTGGTGCCGATCTCGCGATACATGCTCCGGGCCGATTGCGCAAGGCCCCATACACGCTCCAGGTTCATCGCCTCGAAGATCCGGGGGATGTTCACGTCCTGCGGGCAGGGCATGCAGTACTTGCATCCCGTGCAGTACAGGTCCATGAACTTCTGGTTGTCCTCCGCGGTTTTTTGGATCCGCGCCTGCTCGTCGCTGGAGAGCCAGGAATCACGCAAGGCCGTGGCCACGTTCTGCTCCACGTGTTCCATGGCGGACATGCCGCTCAGGGCAACGGTGACCGACGGGTTGGCCAGCACGAAGCGAAGCGCGAGTTCCGGGGTGCTCACGGCCCCGCCCGCCGGAAGCATCTTCGCGATCACGTCACTCTGCGTGCCAAGGCGTCCGCCTCCCACGGGTCCCATCACGGCCACCCCGAGCCCTTTGGATGCCGCGTAGGCCATTCCCTCTTCGCAGCGCCGGTCCAGGAGGTTGTACTGGCAAAGCATGCTCTCAAAATAGCCGGTGTCCACGATCTTCTTGATATCGGACGGTTCTGAGTGGAAGGAGAAGGAGAGGTGCTTTGCCAGCACTTCCTCCTTCAGCGTGAGAAATGCTTTCAGAGGCCCGCCGGGGATATCGATCTTTGTCGTGAAGAACTCCCAGGAGATCCCCCAGAGGTGGTAGAAATCGACGTACTCCTGGTCGAGAAGCTTCAGGCTGGCTTCAAACTTTTCCCGCAGATCAGCGGCCGTGGGTTTTTCAAATGCGTACTTGGTGGAGATGAAGATCTTTCCCCGATCCATGGACTTCACCGCTTCGCCAAGGGTCCGCTCGGAATCCTGGTTGCAGTAATGCTTGCCCGTGTCGAAATAGTTCACGCCCAGCTTGTACGCGCGCAGGAGGAGGGGAATGGCCTTGTCGCGGTCCACCGTCTTTCCTTCCTTCATTGGCAGACGCATGCATCCGAACCCGAGAGGAGAGAGCTTCACCCCGGTGCGCCCCATGTTCCGATATGTCATCATCCCCATGACCCTCTTTTCTGGAATATAGAGATTATCAGATATATTGTCTCGAGGGAAGCGGAGCGCGCGGGGCGCTGCGCGGCCCCGAACGGTGTGGCGCGGGCTCTCCGTGGCCCGCTATCGCCCGCGCGCGCCCAGCCGCCATCGCCAGCGGGGACGAGTGAAATTGGGCCGCGGCTCCTTGCCGGGCTCCGTGGTGCCCGGGACGAAAGCGGCCGCGCCTTCAAGCCACACGTTGATGTTCCGCGCCACATCGGCATCCATGGCGATGCTCGCGCCGTCGCATTCGATGACGTAGGAGGGATACTGCTGGTGGAGCTTCACCACGGAGCCGGGCCGGATCTGCAGCGAGGTGAGGCGATGCAGCTGCTGGTCGCTGCGCGTGTACACGTACGCCACGCGCGCCGTCTGCCCGATCTTCAGCTCCGTGAGCGGCACGATGATCTTCTGCACGTAGCGCGCCGACACCCGGCAGCATTCCCCCTGCGGTATGGGGAAGCCGTGCGGACATTCCCGAGGGTGGCCGAGGAGCGTGCAGATCCCGTCCACGATGTCCGTTGCCAGGATGTGCTCGAACTCGCAGGCGCCGGACTCGAACTCCCGGCCCAGCACGTCGTGTATGAGCCTCTCGCCGATCCTATGGGCCCGTATGAGCCGCTCCGCATGAGCCGAACCCTTCGCGGTCAGGGAGATGTCGTCCCCCTGCGCGGCAACAAGACCATCGGCCTGCAAAAGCGTGAGATCGTCCTGGCTGAACCGGCCCTTGAGCGATCTGCGCAGCCCGTCCACGGTAGCCGTACCGCGCTCGTGGAGCTGCCACAGCCGCTCGAGAATCTCTTCGCGATCCGTGATTCCGTTCATAACCCTAGCACCCCCGCTGTCAGCGCCAGCACTTCGTGCACGGCGCCCGTGTATGCAAAGGCCGCGACGTAGATCGCAACCACAATGATGATCGCGGCCCGGGCGCCCACCTCCTTGAACATCGCGGCGATGTTGGCGAAACACTGGGCAAAGGTGGTGAGGAGCAGCACGGCCACCACGCTCTGCACGCCGTTGAGCTTCCCCTGCTGCGACATGCGCAGGACCATTCCCGCCGCGGCCTCGCTGCGCGCCAGGGTGAGAAGCAGGGCATCCACCATGTCCAGGGGAAGGCCGAGCCAGCCCGTGATGACGGGAGAGAGGGCGTGCTTGAGCAGCGCCAGCAGGCCCAGCTCGTCGATGGCGAACATGGCCAAGGCCGCGATGAGGAAGATCGGGATCGCTTCCCGCAGGAACCAGAGCAGACGGTAGCCCGTCTTGCGGGCAACCGCGGTGACGCGCGGCAGCCGGATGGGCGGCAGCTCCTGGATGAACTGGCTCTGGCTGTCGTCGGGGAGCAGGCGATTGAGCAGAAGCCCCGCTATCACCTCCGCCAGGGCAAGGAAGCCAAAGGCGATGAGGAAATACCGGATGCCGTGCTGGCCGAGGATGGCGATGGACATGCCCATCTGCGCTGAGCAGGGAACGCCGAACGCGATGAGCGCAATGACGATGAGCTTCTCCTTGCGGGATTGCAGCGTGCGCGCGGTCATGGTTGCCACGGTCTTGCATCCGAACCCGAGCACCAGCGGAATCACGGCGTTGCCCGTGATCCCGATCTTCTCCGAGATCCTCCTGGTCAGGATGGCCAGGTTGGGAAGGTAGCCGATGTCCTCCAGGAGCCCGAAGAACAGGAAGAAGACGGAGAGGATCGGGAGGACCGTGGTGAGCGAATTGAACAGCCCCAGGGTGAGCAGCCCGTGCTGCCCGATCAGGAGGTCCTTCCAGAAGCCTGCAGGGAGGAGCCGGCCGACGGCCGCCACCACCGGGTCGGTGAGCGTGGTGGTGAGGAAGAGCGACAGGGTGCCGGCCACGTACACCACCATGAGGTAGATCACCCCCAGGAAGAAGGCGAGGATGGGCAGGCCGTACAGGGGGTGGCGGCAGAGGCGCGCGAAAGTCTCGGAGAACCCCAGCCGGGCGTTCGGCATGACCGTGGTGTCGGTCACGCGCGCCGCGATCCGGTCCACCCACTGGTTTCTTCGGCTGCTCACCAGGAGCGGCGCCGTGCCGGCAAGGCTGGTCCGGATGGCCTCCACCGCGGTGGCGTGGTCGGCTGCTGAGCCGTTGGCGGATGTAAGGAAGTCATTGAAAGATGGATCGTTTTCCAGGAGAAGCAGCGCAGAAGCGCGGGGAAAGGGGCATGATCCGGGGAGAAGCGGGCCGATGCGGTCGATCGCTGATTCAAGCGGATCGCCGAGGGACGGGGCGCGGGGCGTGGACAGGGTTCCGAGCAGCGCGCGCCTGCACTCGGAAACCCCTGCTCCCGGCGCCGGGGACGGGATGACCGGCACCCCGATCATCTGGGAAAGCGCCGGCACGTCCAGATGGACCCCCCTCTGCGCGCTTTCCCCCACCGCCGTAAGAACAAGGACCAGGGGGATGCCCAGGCCCAGCAGATCAGAGGTGAGCAGGAGCGATTCCCGCAGCCGGTGCGCGTCCACGCACTGCACCAGCACGTCCGGCGGATCGGAGAACAGCAGGTCGCGCACCACCAGCTCCTCCTCCGACTGGATGTACAGCCCGTGCAGGCCGGGGGTGTCGGTGACTTCCCAAGCCTCCCCTTCCACGCTTGAGCGGTGCGTCGCCACCTCCACGGTGGTCTGGGGATAGTTGGAGACCAGATCGTATGCTCCGGTGAGGCTGTTCCAGAGCTGGCTTTTGCCGCTGTTGGGCAGGCCGACGATGATAATGCGCTTTGGGCGCCGGGCTGCGGCGGGCGCCGCTGGGTGAGAGGGGCCTCCCCCCGCCGTCTTTTTGTGAATGAGAGTCATTCTCAATTCTGGCGCCTTCTCCCTCCCCCGCACGACTCACCTACCTCTTGCCCCGGCAGGAGGAGCAGTAGCCCCGGATGCCCAGCCGGTGCTCCACGGCGCGGAACCCGTGCCTGCGGCATACCTTGTCCTGCAGCCTCTCCAGCTCGTCGTCCTTGAACTCGATGATCCTGCCGCACCCCAGGCACTCCAGGTGATCGTGGTGCTCGCGATCCCACGCGGGTTCGTAGCGGGCCCGGCCGTGGGCGCGGAGCGTCTCCCGGATGATCCCGCTTTCCACGAAGAGGGGCAGCGTTCTATAGATGGTGGCCGCGGACAGGGTCTCTCCTTTGCGCTTCAGCCGGTCATGCAGCTCATCGGCGTCGAAATGGCCGCGGGAGGCGGCGATGCCCCTGAGGATGGCGCCGCGCGCCGAGGTGAAGGTGAGGCCGTGCTCGCTCAGGTATCTGCGAAGGCGATCCGCCGGTTCCATGCGCTTCCGTCACACTCCGCTGGACGGGCGGGGCCGCGTGGCCGCGCCGCCCCCCGCCACAATTGTGAATGATTCTCACTATCACTATGGACCGCGGGAGCCATCGTGTCAAGAGGCAGCGGCGTCCCGCTCGGCGCGCTTGACCAGCCGCGGCATCATCCCGCGGTACATGTTCTTGCTCCCTCCCTCGCGGTCGATCGCCGCCTGCATCGCATCCTCCACCCGGCCGGCAATGGCGCGCGCCGCGGATCGCAGCGGAACACCGCCGCCCCGCCGGGAAACGCCGTCCAGGAGCGCAAGGGGAGGGCGCACGGGGGCGCCGATGACGACCGTGATCCGGGGAGGGATACGGATCGTGCAGCCGGGGAGCCGCAGGGAGGATCTGCCGAACCACCGAGTCTCGTGCAGCACGGTCGTGACGGACACCACGGGCACACCCAGACGGCAGGCAAGGAGAAAAGCCCCGTGGTGGAAGGGGCGGATCTGCTGGTTTCCCCTGTAGCACTCCCCTTCGGGAAAGAAGTGGATGAATCCCGTCTCACGAACGGCCGCGCGGGCCGCCTCGTCGAGCGAGCGCATGACGCCGGGTCTTTCCGGAATGGGCACGCCGCCAAGCAGCCGTACGAAAGTGCCGAGAAAAGGGATGAGCGCCGTCTCCTCCAGCATCGTGAAATACGTCCGCCGGGGCCTGATGGCGTGGGCCACGATGCCCGGGTCCAGCAGCAGGGTGTGGTTGCTCACGAGCACTGCCGCGTCGATGCGCCTCAGGTTCTCCCGCCCCCGGATCCGCATCCTGTAGACCAGCAGATTGAAGAGCCGCACGGCCGCGAGGACCATGACAAAGAGGATCCGAAACGGGAGGAAACGGGGAGTGAAGCCAATGATCGGTCCGCCTTTCCTGTATGCCATGGAGACCTCAGCGCACCATGCGTCCCTTCCATGTCACCCCGCGCCCCGTCAGGGCGCGGGCGAAGCTCCACCATGCCATGTAGAGCAGGTGAAGGAAGAGCACCGGGTACAGGAACGGGGTCCACCACCGCATGCCCCTGTCGTACAGGGCGAGCGCCCACGCGAGGAGGAACAGCGCAACGCAGAGAATCGTCCGCTCCGCCCCCGGGTCTCCCGTGAGGAGCTGCACCGGCAGCAGCATGAGGGGAAGGACAACGAATGTCACGAGGAGCGTCACCGCGGCGGCGAAAAACGCGGATCTGTGGCGGGCAAGGTCATAAATGTTCTTGGACATGCCGTTGAACGATGCGCGGTAGCCGTCGTACATCCGGCAGCGCACGTGGCGGCGCACGTCGAGAAACACCTGTTTGAAGCCGGCCTTTTTCATCTCCCGCGCTATTGCCAGATCGTCGCTGATCGTTCCGCGGACATGTTCATAGCCGCCGATGGCCTCGAATGCGCCTCTACGGAACATGATCGCCTGTCCTATCGCGAAGGAGATCCCCGGCGCGGGCAGCGCGGCGATCAGCCACAGGGGGAGAAGCATCGTGGACATGATGTAGGTGGCGGGTACGATGCACTGCTCCCCCAACGTACCCATTTCCTGGAGCACGTAGCCGGATACGCAGTCCGCCTTGTGGGATTCCATATTCGTCACGGCCCAGGTGATGCTTTGCCTGCCGTGGACCGTGTCGGCATCAGTGAAAAAAAGGTAATCACCCCGCGCGCGCCGCGAAAGCTGCTGCATAGCGTGCGGCTTGCCCAGCCAGCCCATCCCGGCAAGCGGCTCCCCCTGCACGGCGCGCACGCGCGCGGGGAAACGCGCGGCCAACTCGCTGATGATGGCCCATGTGGCATCAGTGGATTGGTCATCCAAGACTACGATCTCGTAGTTGGCGTAGGTCTGATCCAGGAGCGAGTCGATGCAGGCCCTGATGTTCTTTTCTTCGTTGCGGGCGGGGATCAGGACGGACACAAGCCCTCCTTCCGTGAGCCGGGGCTGTCGAGAGCTCAATCGGAGCCAGAGGATGTTCGAGAGCGAAAGCAGGAGGAAGTATATGGTTCCCATAAGGAACAGAAGGTGCAGCCCTTGCTGAAGCATGGTCGAGCCGATGATCATTTCTCCCGCCCCCTTGCGTCATTTTCGCTAAACTGAGCATAGATAGCCAATGCATAGACAGCCTATGTAATAGGGACAATATATCGATGTTGAAGCGCTTAGTCAATCAGTCTCTTGAAAGGGGAATGTTTATGTCCTGCTGTGTCGATATATGAGCATGATCTCAGGGATTACTTCAGGGTCTGCGGCCATGGATCTCAGCCGGTCAGTTGAGGCTCTTGCGGCTCTTTTGCAGAGCTCACAGGATCAGGCGATGCAGCTCGCGGATAAACTGCTGAAGGCGGGCGTGCGGCAGGCAATTGAGGATTCCTCCGTTGGCGCGCGGATCGACACCTCGGCCTGAAACCCGATCAAGGCCGTCCCGACCGGCTCGTCTGACTGAAACCCACAGGATCGGCCGGGTAGGCAAAGGGGACCCGACCCTGCTACCATCTGCCTCCATGACCACCGTTCAACTGCTGCGCAGGCTCCTCGACCGGGATCGCCTTTTCAAGTTGATTCTCATCCTGCTTCTCTATGCGCTGGTTCCGCTCGCTGAAATCTTCCTGTTTCTCTACCTGGGAAACCTGATCGGCAACTACCTCGTTCTCATCATCGCCGCGGTCGCGGGAGTGGGGGGAGCGCTCGTTGCACTGGGAGAGCTCAGACGCATCGCGGAGAGGCTGCGGAACAGGATCAATCAGGGCAGCTATCCCGGCAGGGAGTTTATGGAACTTGCAGGGCTCCTGGTGGCCGGGGTATTGCTCATCACCCCTGGATTCATCACGGACCTCTGCGGGTATCTCCTGCTCGTTCCGTCGCTTCGCGCGGCGGCTGGCAGGTTTGTCGTGAAGAAGCTCGACAGCGGATTCAAGGAAGTGTACGAACACCTGAAGCTGGCCCAGCTATAGCTTGAAGATCCGGTAGCCGAGCAGCAGGATGAGAAAGTACAGGTAGGGGAACACGGCTGCCAGGCGCCACGGCCGGCGGCCGATGCCGGAGAGCGCGCCGAGCCCCGCGGCATGCAGCTTCCGCGATGTCTGCTTCTCCCGGCCGGCGAACACCTCGAAGCAGTTCCCCCCCCACAGTGAAATGCCGGGGTTCAGCTCCTTGCGATGCTTGAGGATCCACTTGTCCTTGCCCGGAACCCCGGATCCGACCAGGACCATGAAAGGGGAGGATTTTTTTATCGCCGTGACGATGTCGTTTTCCACTGATTTCGGGAAGAACCCGTAGAACCTGCCCACCACCCTGATCCCGTGGAAAGAGCCCTTGAGGTTCTCCTCCGCCACCTCGAGCACCTCTTTGCGCGCGCCCAGCAGGTACACGGAACCCTTGGCTTTTTCGATGGCGCTCAGGACGCGTATGGTGCACTCGAAGGTATTGAAGAGGGAGAGCGTGCCGGCCCTGAGGAAGCGCGCGCCCCGCACGATGGGAAGCGATACCGGGAGGATGAGAGCCGCGTCGCGGAGACAGCGCATGAGCTCGGGATCGTGGCGCGCCCTCAGCAGCCCTCTCAAGGAGAGGAACACGATCTGGTTGTGCTGCCCGTTGTCCAGCAGCTGCGCCACCGCGGTACCCACGGCATCCGGTTCGATGCTGTCCAGGGGTACGTCGAGAACCTTGATTCTTTTCACTCCACCCGAACCGGTTTCCACGCGTCTCTCTCCTGCAGGATCATTGTCACCGCCCCAAGGGCGTATGTTGCCGCGGTTTCCACGCGCAGCACGCTGGCGCCGAGGTGCACCGGTAGGAAGCCCGCGGTCGTGAGAAGCCCGACCTCCGTACCGGACAATCCCCCCTCGGGGCCGATCACTATGCTGACCTTTGCGGGCCGTCCGGCAAGGAGCCGGTGGAGCGGCAGGCCGCCGAGAGGCTGCTCGTGGAAGAATAGGGCCAGGCCCCAGTCTTCCCCCTTCTCGGCGATCGATGCAAGACTCCTGGGCTCCCCGATCTCGGGAAGCCGTGCGCCGCCGCACTGTTGGAGGGCCTCACGCGCGATCCTGCGCAGCCGCGCCACCCGTGCGTCTCCCTCCCCGGGCCGAACGACGGTGTGCTCGCTCAACAGCGGCACGATCCGCGCCACCCCCGCTTCCGTGGCCTGGCGCACAATGAGATCGATTTTGCGCCCCTTTGGCAAGCACTGCAGAAGAGTGATGGAAAAGCTTGGCCCGGGGCGCGAGGAAACGGCCTGCGGCGCTGGGGAAAAAGAAGCCGCCTCCGGCGCCAGTTCTACCGCACATTGCGCCTTGCCGATCTGGACAATCCGCATGGTATAACGGCTGCCATGGGCATCAACAGCGGGGATTGCGTCCCCCTCTTTCTTGCGCAGCACGCGCGCGAGGTAGCGGAAATCCCCGCCGGAGAGCGTCATGCGGGTTTCCCCGGAATAACGCCGCGGCAGGAGGAACTGTTTCATGCGCAGCGCCTCCCAAGGGCTTTATTCTTTTTTACGATCCGATCTCTTTGTTCGTCAGCGCCTTCACCGCGGCTTGGAGCACAATGTCATATTCCAGGTCGTAGAGGGGCGGGGCATTGTTGGTGGTGTTCTGCTCCACCCGTACGAGTCTTCGGACGATCCGATCGTCCAGCACGATCCCCTTTGCGCGCAGACCGGCGATGAACTGGCTCAGGTCGGCGTCCGTGGGCTTCGGATTGGCCTTCACGAAATCCTTGATGAACGTGCCGTTCAGCAGGTCGTTGAGAGACTTCTGCTGGGCATCGGTGAGGGCGGGCTCGGAGATCGCGCGGTCAGGCGCGATTCCCTTCTTGTCGATGGAGATGCCCGTGGCCGCGCCGGAGGGCGTGTAGTAGCGCGAGGTGGTGAGCCGATACCCGCCGTCACCCAATGCTTCAACGGTCTGCACGGACCCCTTTCCGTACGTGTTCTCCCCCATGAGCGTGGCCCTGTGGTAATCCTTCAATGCCCCGGCCAGGATTTCCGCCGCTGAAGCGGAATAGTGATCGACCAGGACGATCGTCGGGATGCCGGGGTCCACCATCCTGCGGTTTCTGCGCGCGTTGTAGATCATGTTCTCGCTCTGCACCCGATCGCTCTTGCGCTGCACGATGAGCCCTTCGTCGATGAAGAGGTTCGCCACGTCCACGGCGGAGGTCAGAAGCCCGCCGGGATTTCCCCGCAGATCGACCACCAGGGAGGTGTATCCGGCGGCGATGAAGGAGCGGATGGCGTCGCGGCACTGTTCCGCGGTCTGAGGGGTGAACTCGGAGATGCGCAGGTAGCCGATGCCGTCGGGCATCATCGTGTATTTCACCGTGCGGAGCTGGATGATGTCGCGCGTGATCGTTGTGTCGAATTGCACCGCGTCCCCGCGCTTGATGGTGACCGTGACCTTGGTCTTGGGCTCGCCGCGGAGCACGTCGCGAATGGCGTTCAGGCTGAGATCCGCCATGGAGTTGCCGTCCACCTTGACGATGATGTCACCCGCCGTGATGCCCGCCCTGTAGCCGGGCGTGCCTTCGAGGGCTGACACCACCTGGGCTCCCAGCTTTTCCGCCTTGACGATCTCCAGGCCCACCCCCCCGAAGGTGCCGGTGGAAATGTCGGTCATCTCGGTCCAGTCGCTCGCGGTGAGGTACATGGAATACGGATCGCCGAGGGAGTCGAACATGCCTTTAAGCGCGCCCTCGTAGAGGGTTTTCGGCATCGCCTTGTCGGCATCCACATAGTTGTCGCGGATCTCCCGGAAGATCTGGCCGATTGTGCCGAGATATGCCTGCGTTTCATCCTCCGCGCTTCCCGCCAGCAGCCGCGGCGAGAAGGCGAAAAAGGCGAGCGCGGCCAACAGCACCGCCGTGACAATGGTCCAGGCAAGGCGTTCGCGTGAGGTGAAAGGTCTCATTCATTACTCCCCAGGGGCATCATTTTACGCTCGTTCCCCTGCTTGTCAATGTACAGAAATCCCCGTCTCGCGCGTCGGTCCCACCCTTGACCCAGCTTTCCCCGCATGGCTACACTGCTCTGACATGACCGCGCGGCGCGCTTTGCTCCTAGTCGGCTCCTTCTGGGAGCTTGTGCGTTTCTTCCTCGTCCTGCTGCTTTTCGCGGTCGTGCTCCAGGAGTCGGCGGGCGCGGGTCCGTGGGTGTTCCCGTGGCTGTTGGTGGTGGGATCGGGCAACCTCCTCATCGCGGCGGGTGCGGGAATGCTGGCCCTCTTTCCCGACCGCTACGGCCGGCTCATCGCCTTCCTGCGCCTCGGCAAGGTCATGAGCGTTTTTTCATTGGTGCTTCTTCTCGTTTCCGGCGCTCTGCGGGGCACGGCAACCCGCGCGGCGCTGGGAATGGGAAGGGTGGCGATCACGCGGGGAGCCGCGGTTCTGGGAGTGTTCGTGGTTGACCTGTTTTTCCTCGGGGTGCTTTTCGCCTGGCGCCGGGAGGAAAATCCGCCGAACCTTCCCCCGGGGCCCGGCGGCAGCGGCTTGCCGGAGTATACGGAGACGGAGGTGGGGGATTACCACTAGCAGGGGAGCGCTCAGGGTATGGTAATCCTCCCTATCGGAAGCGGCAAAGGCGGGGTGGGGAAGTCGCTCCTTGCCACCAATCTTTCCATCGCCCTTGCAGAGGCGGGACGGAAAGTGGCGCTCGCGGACCTGGACCTCGGCGCCTCCAATGCCCATACCATGCTCGGCATCCGGGCCGTGAGCCGGGGCATCGGCACCTTCCTTTCCGTGCCCCACACGCGCTTTGACCAGGTCGTGCTCGACACGGAGTACCGCGGTCTCTCCTTCATCCCCGGCGACGCCGAGGTGCCGGGCATCGCGATCCTCAAGGCCGCGCAGAAGAAGCGGCTCATCAGGTGCCTGGAATCTTTGGCCGTCGACTTCCTCGTGCTCGACCTGGGTCCTGGATCCGGCGCGAACGCGCTGGACTTCTTCCTCCTCAGCCCGGGCGGCATCCTTGTCACCACGCCCGCCCTGACCTCCATTCTCAACGCATACCTCTTTCTCAAGAACGCGGTCTTTCGGCTGATGTACGCGGCCGTGGATCGGCAGTCGCGGGCATTCGCCGTGCTGGAAGAGACGCGCAAGGAAGGCGGGGCTGGCCTGCAGCGCACCTTCGTGCCCCGCATCCTGGAACGGATCAGCCGCGAGGATCCGCAGAGCCACGCGCGGCTCACCGACCTTATCGGAGGCATGCGGCCGCGCCTTGTGCTCAACATGGTGGAAGACCCCTCGGACGCTGACAAGGGAGAGAAGCTTCGCCGATCGGCCCGCGAATACCTGGGCGTCGAGGTGGCGCACCTCGGCGTCATCTTCAGGGACGAGCTGCAGGCGGTGGCGCTGGGATCGCGGATTCCCATCCTCCGGTACAAGCCCGGCTCGGTCCTCTCCCGCGCGGTGTACAGGATTGCGGAGAAGCTACTTTCCGCGCGTCCCGACGAGACAGGAGCCGCCCAGTGGCGCGCGGGGGCCGCTGCCGGGGGGGAAGCGGAGGACGGCTACCCCGCGGTGGAGGCCGAGGCGGAGGCGGATTTCAAGGACATGCGCCGCGATCTGGAGGACCTGCTGCACTCCGGGGCGCTCACCATGGCCGACCTTGTCGAATCCGTGCGCACGCAGCAGGTGGAGCTCGCCACGCTTCGCAGGGAGAACGCGCAGCTTCGCGCGCGGCTGCAGCGGGGCGCCCTCCGCGAAGGCTCCCGGACCTGAATCATGAAACGCCTCCGATTCTTCCTCGCGATCCTTTTTCCCCTCCTTCTGTGCCCGACGCTTTTGTCCGCGGCGACCCTTCCCCGGCTTGAGTTCTCGCCTGTGCAATGGAAGTTCGGAGCGATCGTCCAGGGGGTGACGATCACGCTCACCGTCACGGTGACGAATCTCGAGCCAGTCCCCGTGACCGTGACGTTTGTCCCCACCTGCACCTGCATCAGCGTCAAGCCGGCGGCGCGGAAGATCGGCGCAGGCAAAAAGGGCGCCTTTGAGCTGAGCTACGAGTCCTCCGACGACACGGGCAACATGACCCGGGGCTACATCGTGCGCACGGACTTGCCCGACCCAAAACCGCTGTACTACTGGCTGCGGGGCACGGTGCGCCAGGAGCGAACGATCCCGGCAGGGGCCGGCGGTGCCGCGCAGGGATCCGCGCCGGGGTCCGCGCTTGAAGGGGCGCCGGGCGTCGTGACGCTCTCCTACTACTACACCTCTGGATGCCGAAGCTGCGAAGAGTTCCTTTCCGTTGAAATCCCCCGGCTGGAGAAAAAGCTGGGAATCAACATTGAGGTGCAGCGCAAGGATGTGCTGGATGCAAAGTTGTTTGAAGAGCTTGCCTCGCTGGCCTCTGCCCGGGGCCAGGCCATCACGGCCATGCCGGTGGTGCTGATCGGCGCGACCCTCCTGCAGGGCGACCAAACCATCCGCGACAAGCTGCCCGGCGTCCTGTCCGGTATCGCGACGCCGGCGGGCTCGTCGCCCGCCGGCGGCTCGCCTTTCTTCACTTCGGCAACGGACAAGCTGGCTGTCCTGCCGATAATCGCCGCGGGGCTTATCGACGGCATCAATCCCTGCGCCTTCACGACGCTGATCTTCCTGCTGGCGTCCCTGGCGCTTGCGGGCAGAGGGAGGCGCGAGGTGCTCCTCATCGGCGCGCTTTTCTCCGTTGCCGTCTTTCTCACGTATTTTCTCATCGGGTTGGGTTTTTTTGCGGCGCTGCGAGCGGCGACCACGGTTTCCCTTGTGTCCGTCATTCTCCGGTGGGTGTTGGTCACGGTGCTGCTCATTTTCGCGGGACTCTCCGTGTACGACTATCTGCTCATCCGCAAGGGCCGGCCCACCGAGATCCTTTTGCAGCTGCCGTCGGCGATGAAAAAGCGCATCCACTCCTCCATACGAACACGCGTGCGCATGGCCGCCATTGCCGGCAGCTCCCTGGTCCTCGGGTTCCTGGTGTCGGTTTTCGAGTTCGCGTGCACCGGGCAGGTGTACCTGCCAACGCTGGGATACCTCGTGCGCGTCCACCGCCAGGGGTACGCCATCGGCCTCCTGGGGTTGTATAATCTCTGCTTCATCCTTCCCCTGCTCGTGGTGTTCGGCGCCAGCTTTTTAGGGGTGAGCTCAGCCCGGATCACGACCTCCTTCCAGATCCACATGGGCAAGGTGAAGCTGGGGCTCGCGGTCGTATTCGTGGGGCTCGCCGTGTTCACCCTTGTCGGATGACATGCCTTCGTCTATGCTGAGAAAAACCGGACGCGGGGGCGGCAGTCGGCACATCCCAGCCGCGCGCCGCGCACAGGCTCATTCATGGCGGTAAAAGGCGATCTGAAGCTCGAGATCGACGAGCAGGGCATCGAAGTTCGCATCACCATCACCCCTGATGACAACGGCGCGGATATCAGCCCGGAGACCATCCAGGCCATGCTTGCGGAGAAGAAGGTGCGCGCCGGCATCGATGCCAATGCCGTCGACGCTGCGTTCCGCACGCTGGCCCGGAAGAAGACCGATCCGGTGAGCTTCATCGCGGCCAGCGGCACTCCGCCGCAGCCCGGCGCGCCGGAAAGCGTCGATTTCGAGCAGCTTCCCATCCCTGAGCGGCTTGCGGCCGTGGCCCGCTCAATCCTCGACGCGGCGCCGCGGCCGCGCGGATTCCGCATGCGGGAAGAGCGGGTCAAGGTGGAAAAGAAGGTCCTCAAGAAGCCCGCTCTTCCCTTCCTTCCCGCCAGGGAGATGATCGAAACCGTGGTGGAGAAGCGGGTCGTCCGGGAAGAGGTGAAGATCGATCCCGCGGTCACGGGCACGGGCTTCGCGATCCAGGGAAGCCTTGTGGCCCGGGTGCGCCCCGGCAAACAGGGCAAGGAAGGCAGGAGCGTTTTCGGACGGCTGGTTCCCGCCCCGCGTCCTGCCCAGGCGGGGTTTCTCTTCTGCGACGGCCTTACTCGCGCGGGCGCCGAGGTAAAGGCCGATGTCACCGGATTCCTCCGCAGGGGGGCTCACTGGAGCGACGTGGTCCCCTTCCGCGACCATTCCATGGAAGTCACCGCGTCGCGAGACGGCCTGAGCTGCCTGTTTTCATTCATGCCCGGCGACCCCGCGGCGCCGGCGCCCGACCCTGCTGAAATCCTTGCGCGCGCGGGAAAGCTGGGATTCAACGCGCAGTCCCTGCTGCCAGAAGCGGAGATCGCCTCGATGCTGCGGCAGGCCGTCGCGCGCGCGGCGCCGATCGCCCGGGCTTTCCTCACGCCCCTCGTGCACGGGGCGGCCGTGGTCACGGTCTCACCGGACAAGCTCAAGGCGGTGCTCTTCCTGCGCAAGGGACGGGGAGGGGGAAAGCACCTCCTGCCGGCCGCGGTGTCTGAGGCCATCAGGGCGAGCAAGGTGAAGGGGTTCAATCCCGAGACTGTGCGCAGGGACCTGCTCGCCTTTTTCGCTGGGAAAAACGCGGAGCTCTCCGACTACGTACTTGTCACCGGTCGGCCGCCGAAGCAGGGCAAGGAGTCAAAGATCGAGTGGCGCGCCCTGTTCCTGCCGGCGGAAGAGGCGGCCGCCATCCGGGCCACGGCAAATGCCAACGCGGAGGGCTTGAAATCGATCGCCTCCCTTTCCGCTTTCCCGCTTGCCCGGGTGGAGGCCGTTGCCCGGGTGAAGCCGGACGCGGAGGTGCTGCGGATCACCGGGGGAGCCGGCGCGGAGCCCGGCGTCAACGTGTTCGGCGCAGCCATACCCCCGGGGAAGGGATCCGGAGCCGACGTGCGCCTGTTCGAGGGCGTCGCGCTGCGCAAGGACGTCGTGGTTGCCACGGAGCCGGGCATCCTGGAAAAGGGCAGCGACGGCGCCACCATCCTCCTCAGGGTGAGGCCCCACAAGGACGCCGAGATGCGCGTGAATGTGTCGCCCGACCGCATGAAGGCTACCCTCTCCTTCTCCCCCGCCGAGGGCGACGGAACCCGGATCTCGGTGGACGATGCGCGCGCCCGCATCCGGCAGGCGGGCGTGCTCAAGGGGATCAAGGAGGAGAAGCTGCTTGCCGCGCTGGACAGCATGGTCCGCGGGGAGCCGCTCATCGACTGCCTGATCGCGGAGGGCAGGCCGCCGGCGCTGGACATAAAAAAGCGGGTGGTCTTCAACGTCCACATCGCCACCGGCAAGGCGGTGACCCTGCGCAAGGACGGCAGGGCCGATTTCCGGGCCCAGGACAGGATCACGCGGGTCAACAAGGGCGAGCTGATCGCAACGGTGCGCCCCCGCGACGCCGCATCAGAGGACGGGTGGGACGTGACGGGCGCCGCCGTCACCCTGCCGACCCAGGCGCAGGAGAGCCTGCAGGCGGGGCGCGGCGTGCGCGAGCAGGTGCAGGCTGACGGGAGCATCCTGTACACAGCGGAGGCAGCGGGAGAGCTGGCGCAGGACGGCACGGTCCTCTCCGTCATGGACATGCACCCCATCGAAGGAGACGTGGGCATGGCCACGGGCAACATCAAGTTCCCCGGCAACGTGAAGATCAGCGGCTCGGTGCGCTCGGGCTTCACCGTGGTGGCTGCCGGCATCCTGGAGGTGGGGGAAGGGGTGGAGGCCGCGCTGCTCTCCGCGGACGGCTCCATCATCGTGGGGCTGGGGATCAAGGGCGAGGGCAAGGCGATCCTCAGGTCAAAGAGGGACATCCTCAGCGCTTTCGCCGAGCAGGCGGTCCTTCTCTCCATCGGGGACGTGCACCTGCGCGGCCCCTGCGTCCGCTGCCAGGTCAAGTGCAATGGCAGGGTTCTCCTTGATTCGGAAAAGGGAACGCTCGTGGGGGGCGAGGTGCGCGCCAGCCGGGGAGCGGAGGTGCAGAACATCGGTTCCCCGGGGGGCATCCGCACCGTGGTGTCATTCGGGCAGGACTTCCTGGTGAAGGACCAGATCGAGCGCGAGGAGCGGGAGGTTGCCGCCCTCATCAAGAGGGTGGCTGATCTGGACGCCGAGATGTTCGTGCTGGAAAGACGCGCCGCGGAAACCGTGGCCGCGGCGGGCGCGGCGGCCGGCCAGTCGCAGGCGGCCGTCATGCTGGGCCGGGCCCGGGCGCAGAAGGTCCAGGCCATGAAGCTCATTGAGCAGCGCAAGCTGCGCCTCATCACGCTGCATGACAGGTACGATGAGCACGTCCCCTCGGAGATCGCCGTGCGCGGCACCGTGTACCCGGGGGTCGTGCTGGAGAGTCACGGCCGGCGGTGGGAGACGCGGACGGAGAAGAAGATGATCACCCTGCACTTCGATCCCACGCAGGGCAGGATCGTGGAAAAGCTCTGATCGGCCTATGTGAAAGGAGGACCCATGCTTGCATACATCACCTTCCCCTCGTGGATACGGCCCCAGATCGTTCCCTTCCTTCCCATCCGATGGTACGGCCTCATGTACCTGGTGGCCTTTGCCGTCGCCTACCTCCTGTTCAACTGGCAGATGAAGGAGCGCGGCATTGCCGGTGAAAAGGACGCGGTGCTGGACATGTTCTTCTGGGGCATCATCGGGCTGCTGGTGGGCGCGCGCGCCTTTGCCGTGACCATCTATGATTCCAGCGGCTACTACCTCCACCACCCCCTGCAGATCATCCTCCCCTTCTCCGTGGTGGACGGCAGGATACGCCTCACCGGCATCGCGGGCATGTCCTATCACGGCGGCCTGGTGGGTGCGACCGTCGCGATCATCATCTACCTGAAGGTGAAGAAGCTCGACGTGCTGGAATGGGGCGACATGCTGGTTGCGGGCATCCCCCTGGGCTACACCTTCGGCAGGCTGGGGAACTTCATCAACGGCGAGCTGTACGGAAGGATCACAAAGGTGTCCTGGGGCATGGTGTTTCCCAATGCGGAGAGCTTTCCGGCAAGCGAGCATTGGGTGAAAGACTTTGCCTCCGCGGTCGGCATGCCCGTGCCTGGCTCGGGGCTGGTGAACCTTCCGCGGCACCCCTCGGAGCTGTACGAGGCGTTCTTTGAGGGCATCGTCCTGTGGCTGATCCTGTGGTTCATCGTGAGGAAGCGCAAGCCGTACAAGGGCTTCGTGGTCTGCTGGTACATGATGGGCTACGGCATCATCCGTTTCTTCATAGAGTACGTGCGCCAGCCGGACAAGGGCATCGGGTTCGGCGGGTACGGCTATCCCATCACGCTGCAGCCCCTGGCCAACTACTATTCCCAGTTTAGCTGGTTCAATTTCACCACGGGCCAGATCCTCAACGTGCTGCTCATCGCAGCCGCGCTCATCATGATGGCTGTCTTCAAGGCGTGGGCGCATCGCGCCGCGGCGCAGCCGGAAACGCCGCGTCCCACCGGCCGCAAGCTGCGCAAGAAGCTGAAATAGGCCAGCGCGGGCTCTCGCCGTCTCGCTGCGCGAGCCGGCTGCCGCCCTGGGGAGTGCCGCGCTGGGAGGAAAATGCCTCCGCGAAACGCGGCGGCCGGGGATGACGTCACCCCCTCTGCCGCGCTATATTGGTAGAACATGGAGAGAATCTATCTCGACAACAATGCAACCACCCTGGTGGATCCGCGCGTCAAGGAGGCCATGGAGCCATTCTGGTGCCAGCTCTACGGCAACCCCAACTCCCTGCACTCCTTCGGCACGGAGGTGCATCCCTACATGCGCATCGCGCTGGACAGGCTTTACGCCGGCATCAATGCCCGTGATGACGATGACATCCTGATCACAAGCTGCGCCACGGAGTCGAACAACACCGTGCTCCATTCCGTGTGGTATGACCTTGTCCGCGCGGGCAAGAAGACAGAGATCGTGACCACCCAGGTGGAGCACCCCGCGGTGAGCAACACCTGCAGGTTCCTGGAATCCCTTGGCGCGAAGGTGATCTACCTCCCCGTGAACGCGGACGGGATCGTCGACGCCGACATCCTCCGCGCGCACATCCATCCCGACCGCACGGCGCTGGTCTCCATCATGTGGGCCAACAATGAGACCGGCCTCCTCTTCCCCATCAGGGAGCTTGCCTCCCTGTGCCGGGAGAAGGGAATCCTCTTTCACACCGACGCCGTGCAGGCCATCGGCAAGGTGTCCGTCGACATGCGGGACGCGCCCGTGGATTTCCTGAGCTTCAGCGCCCACAAGTTCCACGGGCCCAAGGGCGTGGGCGGGCTGTACGTGCGCAAGGGCCTCACCATGACCCCCCTTCTCCACGGCGGGGAGCAGATGGGAGGCAGGCGTGGAGGCACGGTGAACGTCGCGTTCCTCGTGGGCATGGGGCTTGCCATGGAGCTTGCGAGCCAGGGCTTGGCACACGAGCAGTCGGAGGTGCGCCGGCTGCGCGACCGTCTGGAGGACGCGCTCCTCTCCATCGAAGGGGTTGAAATAATAGGAAAACGCGGGCTGCGGGTGCCCAACACCATCCTCATGAGCGTGAAGGGCGTGGAAGGGGAGGCGATGATCTGGGACCTCAACAGGCAAGGCGTGGCCGCGTCCACCGGCAGCGCGTGCGCCTCCGAGTCCCTGGAGCCCAACCCCACCTTCATTGCCATGAGCATCGACAACGAGCTGGCTCATACCGGCGTGCGCCTGTCCCTTTCGCGATTCACCACGGAGGAGGAGATCGATGCGGCCATCTCCGCCATTCGCGCCGGGATCGCGCGGCTCAGGACTATTTCGCCCGCCGCGGTGGGCAGCAAAGGACCCGCAATAAAGGATCGCAAAGGATCCGCGGTGGCGGATCGCAAAGGGTGAGGCATGGCAAAGTCTGATTTGATCGGTGGGACTCTCTGGGAAAGCTATTCAAGCAAGGTGAACGACAGGATGCTCAATCCCCGGCACCTGGGGGAAATCACAGCGGCGGACGCGGAGAAGATGGGCGCGCGGCTGGTGGTTGCTGACTGGGGCGCCGAGGTCTGCGGGGACGCCATTCGGGCATTCTGGGCCGTGGATCCCAAGTCCGACAGGATCCGGGACGCGAAGTTCAAGACCTTCGGGTGCGGCACGGCTATTGCCTCAAGCGACATGATGTGCGAGATGATCATTGGCAAAACCGTGGATGAGGCCATGAAGATTACCAACATCGACGTTGAACACGCCTTGCGGGACAGCGACGACACCGCCGCCATCCCCCCGCAGAAGATGCATTGCAGCGTCATGGCCTACGACGTTATCCGCAAGGCTGCTTCGGAATACAAGGGCGTGGACATGGACTCCCTGGAAGAGGAGGTGATTGTCTGCCAGTGCGCCCGGGTGAGCCTGCGCACGATCAAGGACGTGATTCGCATCAATGACCTGAAGACCGTGGAGGACGTCACCCGCTTCACCAAGGCGGGCGCGTTCTGCAAATCATGCATCCGGCCCGGCGGCCATGAATCGCGCAAGCACTACCTCGTGGACATCCTGCGGGACGTGCGCGCGGAGATGGATCGGGAGAAGGCGGCCGCTACCGCCGCTCCAAGGAGCTTTGCGTCCCTTGGCCTGATCCAGAAGCACAGGGCGGTGGAGAAGGTGCTGGATGAGAAGGTGCGGCCCAACCTGCTTCGGGACGGCGGGAACCTGGAGGTCGTTGACATGAAGGAGGCCGACGGCGCCATCCAGGTGTTCATCAACTACCTTGGGGCCTGCAAGGGCTGCCCCAGCGCGGCAGTTGGGACACTCACGTATATCGAGGATTTCCTCAAGGCAGAGCTGGACCCGAACATCCGGGTTCTTCCCCAATAGCCTCTCCGTAGGGGGACGGCGGATTGCAGGGTGAGCGGGCCGCGAGGCCGCGGTTCGTCACTTGATTGTTAGGATATTTGCTCATACTCTACAAGTTATTATAAAATGATAAAGCTGGTTCTAATGGGGGAGCAGTGCTGCACGCTGCGCTTGCACTGTATTTAATCTCTTTTTCACTGGGGATAACAGCCCTTGTCCTCAGCTTCATGGCTTATGCCCGCTACGGAAGAATTGCCTTCCGCGACCTCGCTGTTCTTATCATTTCAGCAACGCTCATACAGATCGTCGATATGGTGAAAATATATGACATGGCGACCACCGACAATTTCGGCATTCTTGCAACTTTTTTCTATACCGGTTTTTTCGCCGTGGGCTGCGGAATTCTCACGTACATGATACCGGCTCTTTGCTTCCGGATCACAGACTCTTCCGTTTCATCCACGAGGAATGCGTGGCACATTGCGCTTGCCGTCACGATGGGGATCCTGGGCGGTCTTCGGGAGGTCATCCCTGGCAATGTGATGCCGACGGTCGTCACGCTGGGGCTTGTGGGCGTGCAGGCGTATGGAGTCAGCATTGTGTTTCCGCGCCTGGGAAAAATAGAGGACTCCCGGCTTCGGTTCCTCATACGCCTTTGCGTCTGGCTTGTGTGCGTCATGATGGCAGCGGCATGCGTGGAGATTGTCGTACGCAACCTGCCTGGTGCTCCGCAATTCTTTCGCTATTTGTCGATCGTTGGAATTGCGTACTTTTTTATCGCCGGCGCCATTCTCGTGACCTTTGCGCTGCTCAATCTGTTTAAAATTGCGAACAACACTGACTTTACGCTCCCTGACGCCTTTGTTCAGAAGTATGGGATCTCACCTCGGGAGTGTCAGATTATTTCCCGGATCGTACAGGGTTTCAGCAATCGAAAGATCGGCGAGGAGCTCTTTATATCCTCGATAACCGTGAAGAACCATATTTACCACATCTATCAGAAAACAGGCGTGGAAAACAAGATTCAGCTCCTCAATCTCATAAACCCTCCCAAATGAACAGTGCTCATTCAGGAGACGCATACCGTGAATTACTGAAAATGAGACTTTTGGACTATTGCTTCTGCTGCTGCTTGCTGTAAAATCGAGGAGTAAAGTTAGAGCGCCAGCAGGAAGGTAAATAAAAAGTAAAGTTTAATGTGATCCAACAGAAAGAAAGTGTTTCAATTGCAAAAGCGGGGTATCTTCCTGCTGGCGATTTTTTGTGTCTATGTTAAATGTAAATAAATATCTACTATATAGAATACTGATATATTAGAATCTACTAACATGGCTCCGCGTGAAATGAGAAAATACGGCAGATATGCTCGCAGAAGCGCAGGAGAAGCTGCTATAAGCTCCGTGCAGTGGTCTCATAGGCGCTGCATCCATACACGCCTCCTCGTGATCTTGGCGTTCTTGGCCGCGTTGACGAGCGGCGCTGCGGGAGCTCCCCTGTACCGCGGCTTCTCCTACACCCCGTGGTCCCGGGATGCGCTGCTCAGTTCAGGATCAGACAAGTCCATCCTGAACATGAAGGCCGATGGCGCGAACGCCGTGGCCCTGAACGTCTGGTGGTTCCAGGACAACGAGGGTTCCAGCAGCATCACGGAGGACTTCACTCGCTACAGCGCGAGCCAGGAATCGGTGCGGCGCGCGATCCGGTTCATGCATTCCGCTGGATTGAAGGTGCTCCTGAAACCCATGGTCGACTGCCGCAACGGAAGGTGGCGGGGGGAGATCCGGCCGTCCGCGGCGTGGTTCGCCGCTTACCGGACCTTCATCACCCTCTGGGCGAGGATTGCCCGGGAGGAGAACGCGGAAGCATTCTGCATTGGCTGCGAGTTCGTGATGACCGACTCATGGGCCAAGGAATGGAGACAGGCGGCCGCGGCGGTTCGAACCGTCTACCCCGGACCCCTCACCTACGCCGCGAACCACGGTTCCGAGGACGCAGTGAAATGGTGGGATGCGGTGGATTTCATCGGCATCGACGCATACTACCCGCTCACTGCCGGCAAGAACCCGACCCTGGCGGAGCTGAAGGAAGCATGGATGTCGCGCGGCAGGAGCATCAAAAGATGGCGGGACTCCCATTGGCCGTCAATGACAGTGGTCTTCACGGAGGTGGGCTATCGATCAGCGGACGGAGCCAACAGGGCGCCGTGGGACTATTCGTCCACCTGGGGGCTGGACCTCCAGGAACAAGCTGACTGCTACGAGGCCCTTTTCTCAACCCTATGGGACCAGACATGGTGGGCAGGCGCGTTCCTGTGGAACTGGGAAACTGATCCCAATGCAGGCGGTCCCGCGGATACAGGCTACACGCCCCACATGAAGACGGCAGAGCAGGTTGTGCGGAGCTACTACCTGCTCCGCTAATGCGTGGCGGCTACCGGGGAGGCTTCGGTCTTCTCGCTTTTCGGCGCGTAATGGGTGTGCAGCAGCTCATGTGATTTGTGGCCAAGAGGCTCTTTGAGGAACTCCTCGTAAATCTGCGTGATTGCCGGGTTCATGTGGGATTTCCGCATGGGCCGATGCTCGTCTTCGGCATAAATCCCGTTGATTCGGGCCATGCGCACTTCCGGCGTTGTCAGCCGGGGCTGACCGCCGCCGCCGATGCAACCGCCGGGGCAGCACATGATCTCGATGAAGTGATACTGGGCCTTGCCGGTGGCCACCAAGTCGCAGACCTTGCGGGCATTGGCCAGTCCGTGAGCAACCGCCACCCGGGCCGTGACCCCTTCGAGGAATTTCCAAGCCGGCACGCAATAGGTGAGCTTGATTTCCGCCTCTTTCAATCCCTGCAACCCCATGACGGGTTTGACGTGCAGCTTTTCCATGGGCAGTTCCCGACCGGTGACCACTTCAAACACGGTCCGGAGCGCCGCCTCCATCACACCTCCGGTGTTGGCGAAAATGTCGGCGGCGCCGGTGGACATCCCCATCGGGGCGTCCTGCTCGCCATCGGGCAGCTTGAGGAAATCGATCCCTGATTCGACGATCATCCGGCCCAGCTCCCGGGTGGTCAGGACGTAATCCACGTCCTTGAACCCGGACGCATCCATCTCCGGCCGTTCGCATTCGTACTTTTTCGCGGTGCAGGGCATGACGGACACCACGACGATATTTTTGGGATCGATTCCGGCCTTCCGCGCATAATAGGTCTTGGCCAGGGCGCCGAACATCTGCTGCGGCGACTTGCAGCTGGACAGGTTCGGCAGCAACTGGGGATAGAAATACTCCATGAAATTGATCCATCCCGGCGAGCAGGAGGTAAACATCGGCAAGCGGATCGACGGGTCTTTGTCCGCCACCGCCTTTTTCAGGCGCTGCAGCAGTTCGTGTCCTTCCTCGATGATGGTCAGGTCAGCGGTGAAGTTGGTGTCAAAAACCTTGGCAAACCCCATGCGCCGCAACGCCGTGACCATTTTGCCGGTGACCCGGGTGCCCGGCGGCAGGCCGAAGCATTCCCCGAGCGCCGCCCGAATGGCGGGGGCAGTCTGCACCACCACATGCTTGGCAGGGTCGTCCAGCGCCTTCCACACGGCTTCAATGGCATCTTTTTCATAAATGGCGCCGACGGGACAGACCGCGGAGCACTGGCCGCACTGGACGCAGATGGCCTCACTCAGGGAATCACCAGCGCCTGCGCCGATGATGGTGTCAAACCCGCGGGCCCGGGGAGACAGCGACGAAACGCCTTGAACATCCTGGCAGACCGTTACGCACCGCCGGCACAGCACGCATTTATTCATGTCCCGGACAAGGGCCGGCGTGGAGGTGTCCAGCGGAATCTCTTCCTTGTCGTAGGGGAAACGGACATGGGTGATGCCCATCTGCTGGGCCAGGGTCTGAAGCTCGCAGGTGCCGTTGCGCACGCACTCGTTGCAGTCCCAGGGGTGGTTGGCCAGCATCAGTTCGACGGAGAGCTGGCGGGCGTCCCGAGCCAACTTTGTGCTGGTTTTCACGACCATCCCCTCGGCCGCCGTGGTGACGCAGGCGGGCTGCAAGGTCCGTGATCCCTGCACCTCCACCAGGCAGACCCGGCAGGAACCGGGACTGGAAACGCCTTCCAGATTGCAGAGAGTGGGAATTCGTATCCCCGCCTGGGCAGCAGCGGCAAGAATGGTCGTGCCTTCAGCCACGCCGATGGGTTGATTGTCAATTTTCAGGTGAACTGCCATGGTCTTCTCCTTTGTCTTCATATCCGTTTCATGAGCTTAGCGCGCCACCGGTATAAAGTCCCGTAGGGTGTGCACCGGTTTGGGCTTGACCGCCTGCGGGTCCAGGCCCGCCTTGATCTCCTCCCGGAAATAGCGGAGCGCGGACATGATCGGTGACGCCGGAGACTGCCCCAAGGGACAAAACGCCGAAATTTTCAAGGCCTGACTTATCTCCTCCATGCATTCGATGTCATCCTCATAGGCCTTATGCTCCTTGAGCCGCAGGGTGATGTCAGAGAGCGTCTTCAAGCCGTTCCGGCAGGGGTTGCAGCTGCCGCAGGATTCATGGAGGAAGAAATGCATGCAGGCGTGGAGAAAACTCTTCACGTCCACGGTTTCGTTCATGATCAAAATGGCGCCGGATCCCAGCACGTGGCCAACCTTCTGCAGGGCGTCGTAGTCCAGCGGCACATCCAAAACCTCAGCCCCCAGGATATCACCGGCGGTGCCGCCAAGCTGGGCCATGTGGAACTGGCCGCTCTTCATCCCGCCGCCGTAATCATTGATGATCTCCCGCAGGGTGACGCCGGCAGGAACCTCGATCAGGCCCGGCCGATTGATGTGGCCGAGCACGGTGTAGACCTTGGTGCCCGGTGTGCCAGCGGTGCCAAATTTCCGAAACCACTCCGCGCCGTTTCTAAGGATGGCTGGCACATTGGCCAGCGTTTCTACATTGTTGACATTCGTCGGCTTTCCCTTGTAGCCGCACTGGGCCGGGAACGGCGGCTTGAGCCGCGGCAGGCCGCGCTTGCCTTCCATGGACTCGATCAGGGCGGTTTCCTCGCCGCAGACGTACGCCCCGGCGCCGATGCGGATTTCGATGTTGAAATCGAACCCGGAATCGAAAATGTTCGGGCCCAGCAGGCCGTACTTCCTGGCTGCCGCAATGGCTTTCTGCATCCGCTCAATCGAAAGCTTGTACTCGCCGCGGATGTAGATGAACCCCTGGGTGGCGCCGATCGCATAACCGCACAATGTCATGCCCTCGATCACCTTGTGTGGGTCGCCCTCCATGATCAGGCGGTCCTTGAAGGTGCCTGGCTCCCCCTCGTCGGCATTGCAGATCACGTATTTCTGGTCCGCCTTCACCGGAGCGCAGAAGCTCCATTTCAAGCCGGTGGGGAAGCCGGCGCCGCCGCGGCCGCGGAGTCCGGATTTCTTCATCTCCTCCACAACCTGCCCCGGCGTCATACCCGTGAGCGCTTTGCCGAGGGCGAAATACCCTTCATTGGCAATGTATTCGTCAATGCTTTCCGGGTTGATGCGGCCGCAGTTGTCAAGCACAATCCGGCCCTGGTGCTGGACCTGCCGGGAGTCCATTTCTCCGGGCGCCGGCAGGGGCCGTTCGCCGGGGAGGATGTGCTTCGCGCAGGGACGGCCCTTGATGAAATGCTCTTCGACGATCTCCGCAACGCACTCCGGCGTCAGGCGGCCATAGACGATGCCCTCCGGCTGCACCACTGCCACCACCCCGGCATCCGCCGGGCCGAAGGATCCGGTCTCGATCACCTGCACCTCCTGGCCCAGGCCCCGGCGGCCAAGCTCTGCGGAGAACCGGTTTTTCACCTCCCGGGCGCCGGCGATGACGGTATTCGCATCGATGGCGACCATCACATATGCTCTCGGTTTGCTCATGACAGCTCCTTGATCCGGTCGATGATCCCGACCACTTTTTCCGCGGTCAAATTGCCGTATGCTTCGTCGTCGATCATCATCACCGGCGCCACCCCGCAGGTGCCCAGGCAGCTGCTGGCTTCCAGCGTGAACTGCCGGTCCGGGGTGGTCTCTCCCACCGTGATCCCCAGCTTGGCCTCCAGCGCGGCCAGGATGTTTTCCTCTCCCATGATATAGCAGGGCGGGCTCTCGCAGAGCCGGATAACGTGGCGGCCCCGCGGTCTGAAGCTGAACATGGTGTAGAACGAAGCGGTGCCGACGATGTCCGCCACCGGGATGGTCATTATTCTGGCCAGCGCATCCAGCTCCGCCGGATGCAGAGAATGGTCCGCGCTCTGATCCTGGATGTCGTGCAGGATCTGCAGCAGGTTCTCGCGGGCGTTCCCCCGCTTGTCGACGATTTCAGCCACGGTCATGCTGTTGTCACCTCCATGATCCGCCGGCCATTCCTGCCGGCGGCTGATCGCTGCTCTCTTAGCCAAAAACCAGGGCATCCACCTTTTTCCCGCCCACGATGTGCTCCCGCACTATTTTTTTTGCGGCAGCGGCATCCACCCGGCCGTAGCGCACCACGGGCTGGCCCTGCAATTCCACGTCCACCAGGGGTTCCTGGTTGCAGAAGCCGGCGCACCCCGTGGCGGTCAGCGCCACATCGGTGATCCCTGCCGCGTCCAGCGCCTCTATGAAGGCCATCATGGTCTCCCGGGCGCCGGCGGCAATCCCACAGGTACCCATGCCAACCACAATTTTAGCCCGATGCTCACCGGCCCGGGTCTCCAAGTTCTTCTTGACCTCGTCACGGATTTTACGCAGCTCGTCCAAGCTTTTCATGACTGATGCCTCTCCTTGTTGGGGTTGCCTGTATTCAGCAAAAGCGTCGCCGCCCAGTCATCGAGCGGCGCCAATTCCTGGCGAAAAAGCTGGTGGAGGAAAAACTGCACGTTCGTATTCCCGATGTCCATTTGCATATCAATTGGGAAGGTCCCGCACACCTTGGATCAGGTCATGAATGCCATCCACGGACCGCTCGAGTTCCATCCGGAGCCGACCGACGTCCTCCAGATAATGGGCGTCGGACCCGCTCAGGGCGGGAAAACCTTCGACCCGTTGCCCCAGGCGGTAACCGCCCTTCACCCATGCGGGCCGGGCGATCTCCACCGCATCGAAAGCCGCCGTCGAATCCACAAAGCCCAGTTGACTCATCAGGCTGAACCGCTTGCGGTGAATGTGCGCCGGCACCACCGCGCCGCCCAAGCCGTGGACGGTAGTGATGATCTCTTCCAGACCGAGGCCGGTACCCACTTGCCGCAGACGCTCGTCGCACCCCACGATTTCATCCTGGTCGTCATAGAGGAGTTGATAGCCGAACATCTCGGGGGAGTTCGCCTCCTCCGGCAGATTCCGATCCACCAGCTCCTGGAATTCCGCCAATGCCGTCATATCAGCAAAATAGACCAACAGGTGCACCTCTTCGCGGCTGGCAACCTCCATCCCGGGAATCCCTAGGATGCCGTTGTCCCGTCCCAAACGCTGGGCCAGGGGAACATGGGCCGAGGCATTGTGGTCCGCCAGCGTCAGCACCGTCAATCCCGCGGCCCGGGCCCGAAGCAGAATCTGCCGCGGGCTCATGATCATCTCCGCGCAGGCGGAAAGCGCCGAATGAATGTGAAGGTCAAACCGGGTCATTCACAGCTTACCGGCCAATTTCATGCACAACGAGGCCGAGGTTTCATCGCTGCCGCAGATATTGACCCCCTGGCTCCGGGCTTTCACCACGGTCTGCGGGTCGGGAGCAACGCCGTTGACCAGCACAATGCAGGCCACGTCCCGCAACTGGGCCACCGCCACCACATTCATGTGCCCCTGGATCGAAAACCAGAGCGAATTCGTCTGAATATGAGCCAAAACGTCGCTCAATAGATCACCGCAGTACACCGCGGCCACTTCGGCGTTCTCATCCGCCAGATGCACCGGATACAATCCCAAGAGCTCAATGGCCTGTTTCAGCTTCATGGCTCCCGTCCTTCCCTGCTCTCTGTAGGCTTGCCTGGCGGTGCTGAAGCGGCGACTGCTTCCGGGTTGATATTCACCTCGGCCTCGACCTCGGTCCCGGACTCCATGGAGGAGCGGATCGAAAACTGGTCGGCGCAGCGTTTCATGTTGCTCAACCCCATGCCGGCGCCGAATCCCAAAGCCCGGATTTTCTCATTGGCGGTGGTGTACCCCGGTTGCATTGCCCTCTCCACATCCGGAATCCCGGGCCCTTCATCCACCACAAGAATCCGGACCCGGTCCTTCAGCAACTGGACTTCCATGTAGCCGCCCAAAGAATGGATGATGGCATTCATTTCCGCCTCGTAGCAGATCACCGCGATCCGACGCAGAATGGCCGGGTTGATGCCGCACTTCTGCAGGTGCTTCTTGACCGCGGTGGAGGCCAGGCCGGCCAAGTCGAAATTATCGGGAACCAGTTCGAACCGCAGGGTGTCGGTGGGCCGGCGCAGGATGCTGCCGGAGACGCTTTCTTCCCGCTCGAAGCGTTCCGCAATGGAATTGACCGCCATCAGCAGGTGGGAGAGGATGTCGCTGTTGGTGAGCATCCCCACCACCTTGCGGCTCTGCGCCGCCTCCACCACCGGCAACCGGCCGAAATGGAATTTTTCGAAGATGTTGGAGGCGGTAATGACCGAGTAGTTCTGGGGCACGGTGATCACGTTGCGGGCCATGTACGGGCCAACCGGTTGGTCAATCCGGCCGTGGTCGAACGCGCTGATGATGTCGTCAATGCTGATGATCCCCACCAGTTCCCCATTGTCCGTGATGGGGGTTCCGGAGAATTTCCTCTCCTTCATGCAGAGCTGGATTTCGCGGAACGTCGTGGCCGGGGAAAAACAGACCACCGGGGTGGTCATCACTTCCCGAACCTTGATCTGATACATCAATTCATGCACCAGAAGGATTTGATGTTCGCGTAGCTCCGCCATTCTGTTTCTCCAGAAAACGGCTCAACCGGCTGCAGGCATCAAACATGGTAAAAGGCGACAGAACCAGCGGGATGCCGCTGCGGCGGGCCAGGGTAATGGCTTGCTGCTGCGGCTGCTTGTTGCGGACGATGACGACACAACAGGCATTGGTGATCTCTGCCGTCCTCAGGATCTGGGTGTTGGTCAGGCCGGTAATGAGGGCATAGTTTTCCTTTTCAAGGGCCAGCACGTCGCTGAGCAGGTCCGTTGCCGCAAAGTCCTCAACGGTTTTGTCCAGCTTGTCCTCTCCCGAGACTACTTCACCGCTCAGAATCTGAACCAGCTCGCGAATAGTCATACTCAATCTTTGGACCCATAGAATAGTGGTTTGCGGGCAATTGTCAACGTCGGTTGTGGAAGATTTGACGCGTGCGGGATTTGAACGCGCTTTGCTGATCTGCAGGATGACGTCCTTCTCTTTGTCTGTGCATGCGCCGAAGCCGCTGAAAGGACCGCATGAACCACAGCAGAACAGAAGATAAACATCGCTCGTAGATGGTCGTGGTGAGACTTTCCGAGGGCTTGCTTGAAGGAAGTAGCACGCGAAGACTTTTTGTGATATACTTATAGGACCGGTGAACGGTGATTCCCGTGCTCAAGTTCCGGGAAAGGTCAACAATAGTTGTCTCGGGGCGTCAGAGCTCGTTCGAAAGAACAGCGATCCTGTTGTCAGGAGCGCCAACCTACTTGGGACGCCGTTCGCCGGCCTTTGTATTAAAAAAGCAAAGCGTACAGACTGACGGAGAACCCTTTGAATAACGTGGACACAGCCTGTTGAGGCTGTATTGCTAGCAGCCTCGCCCGGTGCCGCGAAAGGCACCGGAAGCCGGCCCGTCCCAGGAGAGAAAGGAAAGTTCGTATGATGTCGATGGAGCAGGAACCTTTTCGCGAAGAGACAGTGACCTTCGAGGGTTCCGCCGGAAAGCTTGCAGGAACGCTCGCGGTTCCCAGCGCATCCAGCTCCCGCGGTTCGGTCGTGATCCTTCCCGGGAGCGGACGCGCCGACCGCGATGGAAATAACAAGAGGCTCGCCATGGGCATCTACCGTGACTTGGCACATGCGCTGAGCGGACAGGGATTCGTCACATTGCGGTACGACAAGCGCGGCATCGGACAAAGCCAGGGCGACTCCTTCGCGGCAGGGTTCTGGGATCTTGTTGACGACGCCAAAGCCGCTGTCGAATTTCTTCAGGCGCGGTCTTCGGAGAATCCGAGTCCGATCATCCTCCTGGGTCACAGCGAGGGCTGCATCATCGCGCCAGCCGTGAATGTCCGATTACCCGTTCAAGGTCTCATAATGCTGGCCGGCGCCTGCGAGTCGCTCTCGGTCACGCTCCCCCGTCAGCAGGAGCGCGCGGTCGAAGACCTCAGGAAGATGGCCGGCTTCTTGGGCGTTCTCATTCGAGCGCTGCACGTGGCCGAAAGGCAGGGTCGAAAATCCAGGGCTGTCATGGCCAGGATCATGGCCTCGGATCGTCCCTGGATCCGGATCTCAGGGTTCAGGATGAACGCGAAGTGGATTCGGGAACACGTTGAGTATGACGTGGCTCGCGACCTCCCCAGCGTCCGCTGCCCAACGCTGGCGATCAGCGGCACGAAGGACATACAGGTTCTTCCCGAACACGCACGGCTTATCGCCGAGACCGTCGCTGGGCCAGCGGAATGGCACATCATCCCAGATATGACCCACCTGTTGCGCCGGACGAGCAAATCTGTCAGCATGGTGACGCTGACGAAGCTGTACAAGCTGCAGTGCAAGGAGCCCGTCGACGCCGAACTGCTCAGCATCCTCAGCGCATGGCTGGACGCGCGGTTCCCGAGAGGGGATCACTGAAATACTGGAGGGCGTTGCAAGCCAGGCATGCCACGTCCCACCGGATGCCCAGGAACGCAGCGCCCCATCACCGATTGCCAGCTTCGGTCCCATCTGCAGGCCCCGTCGTTCGTTTCTGTTGATCTTAGACGGCTTCGGCGCTTCATCAGAGCCCGGCTCCTGCCCGACCAACTTCGCATAGCCCCTCCCAGGTCTGGGCTGGCAATCCGCTGACTTACGGTCGGGATCTGCTACGGGAGCCCAAGCTGATGCAGCACTCTTGCATATGACTCAGCCGTTTCATGGTCGAACATCGCATTGGAAGTCGCAAATCTTTCCGCACTGAAATTGGGCTGTATCTCCAGAATCTTGAGGACAGCCTTTTTCGATTCCTCCACAAGTCCCAAAGGCCCAGTCAAGCCTGCGTAGGTAACCCAGAGAAACAAGTCGCCCTGTTGGCGTCTCAAGGCACGCGATACAATCACGAGCGACTCTTCAGGTCTTCCAAGGAATTGGAGGGCCAGGGCTTCGAGAGCGATGTTCAGGGTCTGCGGAAAGGGCGCGAGTTCATTTGCGCGGCGAACCGCCGACAGGGCTTTCTGGTAGTCCCTGGTCAGGAGGCAGTACCAGCCCCAGCCGCTGAGAATGCCGGATATGTTCGGGTTCAAAGACATTGACAGTTCCCACTCTTTTTTTGACTCTTCCAACTTTCCGTCGATTTGCAGCAAAGCCGCTAAGTTCGCATGAGCGGAGGGATATCGGCTGTCTAGTCGAAGAGCCTTTTCGCACGCCAAACGCGACTGACGCATGCCCTCATCCGGGTCACTGCACATTCCATTTCGCGCTTGTTGACGGAGGTAGAGAGACTTGAAGCAGAGAGCCTGAAGAAAATCAGGGTCGAGATCAAGCGCCCTTTCCAGCGAAGCCAAGGCACGGTGAAACGACTGCGGCGCGAAGATCGCAGCGGAGCTCAACGCCTGCATGAGCAGGTCATATGCCTCTGCGTTTCTTGTTGTAGCGCGCCAAAATCGCGCTTGTTCGCCTCTGATGAGATGAACGTCCATTTCGGTTGCAATGCTTCGAACAATATCATCCTGTATGTCGAAAAGATCAGCGATTTCCTTGTCGTATCGTCGCGCCCAAAGGTGGCTGCCTTCTTTCGTCTCAAGAAGCTGGGCATTGATTCGAATCCGGCTGCCTGACTTTCGAACACTGCCCTCAACGACATGAGTCGCCCCGATATCTCGTGCCAACTGCCGGACGTCCGGAGACTTGCCCTTGAATCCAAACATCGTGTTGCGAGCTATTGTCTTCATTTCAGGAATGGCGGCCAGCGCCGTCGTGAGGTCCTCGACAAGCCCATCGCAAAAGTATGCCTGCTCCGGGTCTTCAGACAGGTTTTCGAAAGGCAGCACTCCAACAACTATGGAAGGGGGAGCGCTCTCTGTGATCTCTTGCGGCAATGCCGGCGCAGCGATCACGGAGGCCGGGGCGTTCTTCATCACGACCCGGTAAACCTTTACAGGCTTCTCCATGTTCTTCACTTTTTGTTCGCCTGCAAACTCGACAGGGACATCCGATTTGTGCTCCAACTGCTCGTACACCGAGGCGGACAGTAGTATGCCTCCGGGGTCCGCGAGCGATTGAATACGGGCCGCAAGGTTAACGCCATCCCCAAACAAATCACCTTGCTGCTCATAGACGTCCCCGAGGTTTATCCCAATTCGAAAGTGCATCTTTTGATCAGCGGACACTCCTGAGTTCAGTTCAGCCAGAGCTTTCTGGATTTCAATAGCCCCGGCGGCAGCATCTCTGACGCTCGCGAACTCTGCCAGCACGGCGTCCCCCGCCGTATTCGCCACCCTGCCATGATGCTCGCGAATGAGCCTAAAGATGATTTCACGGCAATCCGTCAGGCGCTTGAAGGTGGATGCCTCGTCAGTGCTCATCAAGCGGCTGTAGCCGAATACGTCTGCAGAAAGTATCGCAGTGAGTTTCCGTATCCCTACGGTCTTCTCTTCGTCACTCATGGGCCAGCCTTCGTCATCGCGTCCCGTTCAAAGCGCCGATCTCCAGGCATTATAAGGGACTACCTTTGATACCGCAACCGTTGGCTGCAGCCGATTGGGGTCTCACAGGGTCAGACGCAGCGTCAGAACTCATCTTCACTCTGCGCGCGAAAGTCAGTGCGCTCTCCCACGGGGTCACCGGCGCGGGTGATCTATGAATCCTGCGTTCCAAGCACCATTCGAAGAAAGACGAAAGAGATCCCTTCGAGCGTGGAAAGGCTGATCCTCTCTCTCGAACGTTCGACGATGGCGAGGGACTGCTCGTTCCTTTCCCCGACCGGCACCACCATTGTCCCTCCTGCCGACGACAGCTGGGCAACAAGATGCCAGACGTTCCGCAGGTGTGGGATCGAAGCTGCAACGATGATCGCCTTGAACGGCGATTTCCCCGCGAGCCCCCTCTGGCCGTTGCCCCAGTAGAGTGTGATCGGTTCCCGCTGGGGGAATTGCCTCCTGACGGCCCGATAACGCTGCAAGGCATCACTGGTACCGCGGACATGTTTCAGCCGTTTATCCATTTTGTAGCCGAGACCGACGAGCACTTTGTCAGCGGTGTGCACCGCTGAGCCGTCGATCTCTATGGTGAAAACCTTCACCCCCATCTCGGCAAGAACGGCGGCCTGGTACCCGGTTCCGGTCCCGATCTCCAAAAGCTTTTCGCCCTTTGTGATGCCGGACTGGAAGATCATCCGAGCGATCACTGAAGGGGCCGAGGTCGTCAGGTCTCCACAGGTCGGCAGCGCACTGTCGGTGTACGCCAGAGCCTTGTAGCCCTGGTTTACGAAAAAGTGCCGGGGCACGTTCCGTATTGCGCTGAGGATGGCGGGGTTTTTGTAACAGTCCGGAAATTTCTGAACCACCCGATCTTCCAGCAAGGTTATGTTTTCCTTGTAGTACCGGTAGTCGTCTTCAGGAAGTATGATCTCCCAGGACATGTCACTTGGCTCCTGGTCGGTTATCCCGCGGGCTCCTGATCATTCTCATGGGGATCCTGTTTTCATGAGGTACCATTCTGACGATTGGCGATCCAGGCGGATGATGTACTGGAGCGAATCCGATGTGCGGACCTTGAAATAGTCGGAGGTGGGAACGGCCGGATCCCGGTTTGCCTGGTACCATCTGTCGATGATTTCCACGATTTCATAGCGACGATTGTTCCAAATGAAGCTGCGGGGGGCCTCGTCGCTTCTGTAGCCGGAGTAGGATTGCACTTGGACGGGGACGAATCGGATCATGAGCGGTCTTTATTGTATCACGACGCGCCACATAGATGGCCAGGCAAATACGGCCACATCCATTTCAGCAAAAACCGGAAGAAGCGCCCAGATCCCCATCCGGAGTTCTAAGTCTCCGAACCTCCGTTGACCTACGGAGCGCAAAATCCTCACTGGGGACTCCACTTGTCAATGCCACCGCGGCGGTCGTATACTGGGCTTGAAGCTGCATTCAAGCAGTGTGAGCCTGGCATGCTCCGCCCGTTTCTTCGATCGCAAATCCGACAATAGGCGGAGGACAGGCCTGCAGGGTGGGTAGGAACTCGATGGATCCTCTCGACAGCACTGCGATTCTCGATCGCGCGGCTGAATCTTTACTGCGCCCATCCGCAAGTCTGACCGGTGCAAAGCGCGCCAAGCCCAGGAATACCGAGACTCTCGGGGACGCAGGTGTCATTCCGCCCAAAGCGGAAACGGAAAGATCCCGAGGGAGCTCTCAGTCGCCTCAGCCCTCACCTAGCCGGTTGACTCCGAGTCGGGCCTCCTACTCGCCTGCCGCATTGCCTCAATCCCCGGTCCGCCTTGCCGGAGACAACCCTCGGGCAATGATTCGAAATGCCGAGGAGGTACTCCAGATCGCCACGATGAGCGGGTCTTCCGCGCTTTTCAGGCGGCAAATTGCCGCTGCGGCCTACCTTGCGGAAATCGAGGCCCAGAGAGAGCTCGCACAATTGCAGCATGAAGGCACGGTCGGAAGGGAGTGGTTCGCGTAGAACGCGGAATACAGCTCCGCCTGCCCGCAGACCCCTGTTCCTCCATTCGTACAGATTAATAGTGAGAAATATCCGAAAAGGAGTTATGTCAACGCTTTTGAGACGAGCTCATTTCGGCTGATCCTTGTTTTGAGGAAAAGTTGCTCGCACAACGGCTGTTACGATTCCAACCCACAAGCATCCTTCAAGGGACGCCAAGACCTCATCCAAAGATGCACGCCAGATGCGTGTTGCGGGCCAGCAGCGCATTCGTGGGGGCTGCCATAGGTGTGTGTGGTTCTTTTTTCTTCTCCCTGAATTCCGCCTTGCTGCAAGCGCCACGACGGGCATTGGAATAGGCAAGCGCCAACAAATGCTCTTTATCGTCCTGTCCCGCAGACTTTGACAAGCCAGATACCGAGTGCTACGATGCCTTTCTCGGAAGCGTAACGCCTCCATGCGTAGAAAGTACTTGGTTGGCCCTTTCCTCTGTCTTCTCGCAACGTGGACCTCTGGCAACGGGACGCTGCCCTTGCTACCTCTCTACGCAATGGAGCGCGGAGCCTCTCAGTCCGCAAGCGGACTGTTTCTTGCATTCGCGTTCCTCTGTCTCGCGCTCGGGAACATGAGTCCTGCCGCGCTCCCGAAGGATTTTCGTCACCGCAGGTTGCTCCTTGTCGCCTGTGGAGTCCTTGAGATTGTATTGGCGTGGCTTGCGGGGCGCGTGGCCAACGTTCTACAGTTGGCAATCGCTACAGGGGCAGGCTGGTTTCTCGCCGGAATAATCTTCTCCCAGGGAACAACGTTGGTCGGACTCGCTGCAGGGCCTGAGGACAGGGGCACTGCATTTGGCATTCTCGGCATGACCAACGGTCTGGGCGCCCTGATTGGCGGGCTTACGGTCGGCCCTATAGCTGACCGATTCGGATACAGGGGTGCCTATGATGGCCTCGCGGTCTTCTGCGTCCTGATCGTGGTGGGAGGTTTGATTTCTATTGAAGGCTCCTCTTCAGCAGCGCCTGAGGACAGCCCAAGCGTTCCCCCAGTCCGTCGACAGCTCGGTGGTTTTCTCGTGCTTCTGTTGTTGGCGCAAGTCCTTGTAGCGGTGAGCAACGGGCCAGCCAATCTCGGCCGGTCACTTTCCATGAATGCGGCTGGTTTCTCGAAGTCGGCTTTAACGCTGACAACAGCAATCAGTGGGCTGATATCGCTCTCCATTCCAATTCTCGCGGGGCGACTTTCTGACCGTATCGGCCGGCGGTGGGTCTTGGTTGCTTCATATCTGCTGACCGGCGCGAGCCTTGTGCTTCTTTCGTTCTCGCGGGTTTTCTGGCAGTTCTGCGTCTTTGCCATTCTGAACGCGTTTTTCGGTGCGTCAACCGCCATTGGTCCCGCCTACGTAGTCGATGTCGACCCTCATGGGAACGTGGGACGAAACGTCTCCCTCCTGGGATCAGCGTTGTGGGTCGGGTGCATCGCCGGCATGGCGCCATTGGGCTACGCCTTCGAGAAACTGGGAATCGTCACTTCTGTCTTGATCACGAGCCTCTTTCCCGTGGCAGCCGCAGTCTTGTTGTTGATCATCAGAGAGAAAACTCAGTCCAGCGGGATACCCACCCCGCCTCCTCGGCCTGCGTGAGGCACATCGAGAGACCCGCGAAAGATCATTGACACTACCGGCGTACCAGTCTGTACCTCTACGCGCCAGATTACCCCCAGTCGCGCATGGCGGTCCATGGGCGAATGCGCCGGACCTCTGCTGTGGTGGGGTGTCTCTACCCCCGTCAGATCTTTCTTATCTACTGTGACGCTTCCTGAAGCTGTCGATAGGCGTCGGTGTCTTTGAGCTTTGAGCTAGACTGACCATAGCCAAAGGCTGTCGTTCCCAACTTTTCTTTCGCCTTCGCGTCCGCGCCGTCATTCAATAGCATAGTAATCACCCCACCATGTCGTAGCTCCACACGTGCATGGGATGAGCAGGTCGCAGACGAATGCAGGATGCCTCATTCAGCCCATAAGTGAGCCCGATTCGTTTGTGATTCACCCTCCAGCCTTCCTCGCGCAAGAGCGCCGTGATTCTTGGGTACCTGTAATTGCTGTACTACCCGCCCCACCGCCTCGCAGCGCTTTGCCAGGCCGGCCTCGCGATCCTTTTTGCGCTTTTGCGGGCCTGCTGCATCTGGCCAGCCTAAAAACCGTCTCGTCACGAAGGCCGGTGCGGCTGCACTGTAAGAGAGGAGATGTGAGAAGAAATACAGTCTTTATTACAAGCACCGAGGGTGGTACCGCGACAGATCAGAATTGCCGTCCTTTCCGCTTGGCGTTTGCCTCACCGATCACGACACCGGGGTCAAAGAAAAGACGCGTGAAGATCGGGATGCTGCGGCGATATCGCTCCGCCGCAAGGCTTCCCTCACATCATCGAGCTTGCACGCATCGTCCTCTCGCCGGTCTCCCGCAGCACGATGCACGTGGAGGAACACGAGCCCAGCGTCCGGTACCGCTCAGCGTACAATCCGTATTTCAAGACAAACGTGAAGCTGTTCCCCGCGATCGAGCTCCTGGTCCAACTCCTGCAGCATCTGCCCGATGCGCGGGCCCACCTTGTGCGCCGCTACTTCTTCATTTCTCTTCTGCCCACACCACGACGCTTTCTCCCCACCCGCCTGTATTTCCCGTGCCCATCGGGAGGATGTTCAGCGTCCCGTTCTTCCAGTAGCAAGGTGGCCAATAGCTTGAGGACCACGTGTCTCCCCCGATATAAGTGTTTCCCAAGCTGTCTAGTGCGATGCCACCCGCCTGACCGTTTGTGTTCCCCGAGCCCATCGGTAGAAGTGTGAGGGTTCCGTTTTCCCAGTAACAAGGCAGGGAAACGCTTGAAGATCCTGTGTATCCCGCGATGTAGACGTTTCCTGAGCTATCCAGGGCAACGTTACTTGCATACCCGACTGTGTTCCCCGTGCCCATCGGCAGAAGTGTCAGGTTCCCGTTTTCCCAGTAGCAGGGCAGCGTGTTCGTTCCCCAAGTTGCGCTCAAAGGCCCCGTCTATCCCGCGATGTAGACATTACCCGCGCTGTCCAGGGCAATAGTACTGGCATATCCGACTGTGTTCCCCGAGCCCATCGGCAAAAGTGTGAGGGTTCCGTTTTCCCAGTAGCAAGGCATCGCGGAATTGTATGCGGGCCCCACTTTTCCCACGATGTAGACATTACCCGCGTTGTCCAGGGCCACGCTGTTTGCATAGCCGAATGTATTTCCCGAGCCCATCGATAGAATAAACTGGGTCCCGTTTTTCCAGTAGCAGGGCTCCCCGCCGGCTATGCCCCATATGCATCCTGCAACGTAGAGGTTACCCGAGCTGTCAATGGCAACGCCCGCTGCCTGCCCGTACGTGTTCCCAACTATCGACAGAAGTGTTAAGGTTTCGTTTTCCCAGTAGCAAGGCAGTGTGTTATAACCCCAAGAACTGGTCGTGGGCCCCGCGCATCCCGCGATGTAGAGGTTTCCCGAGCTGTCCACAGCAGCGTTTACTGCCTGTCCGACCGTGTTCCCCGAGCCCATCTGCAGAGGAGTTAGGGTCCCATCCCTCCAGTAGCAGGGCGTCTGGAAATTCTGCGACGTTCCCGTAGTTCCTGAGATGTAAATGTGACCAAGTATGTATGCGGCAGAGGACACCGACGAATCCGCCCAACCTGATTCATACGCGATGGCTTTTATCGTCTCGTTTGCCACGTTGATGGGTGCCGTGTAGAGCGCCCCAATCGTGTCTGTCGGTGTGCTGCCGTCGATCGTGTAGCGGATCGATGCCTCCGCTGTCGTGGTGCTGATGGTCACAGTCTGCCCGCTTACGCAGATTCCAGCACCCGGGGTGAAAGTTGGAGTGGCCACTATGTCACCCTTTGCTCTTTCAACAGTGTCCGCCAGAATGTTGCGCAGATCCATGTCGCCGCAGCCCGCCAGAAGAATGCAGGGGAGCACAAGCCAGATTGGCAGCTTCCTCATTTCTCCTTCTCCCACATGATGGCGCCCAAGCTTGACTCGCCTCAGCAACGCGCGTTGGCGCCTCAGTTCTACCTATTCATGGTCCGACCATGACGCCAAGTCCCCACCCCCCTGTGTTCCCCGCGCCCATCGGCAGAATGTTCAGCAGTCCGTTTTTCCAGTAGCAGGGCAACGCGGCAGAGCTCGACGTCCCCACAACCCCCGCGATATAGGAGTCCGAGCTGTCCAGGGCAACGCCATTTGTCTCCCCCCATGAGTTCCCCGAGCCCATTGGCAGAAAAATCAAGGTTCCGTTTTCCCAGTAGCAGGGCACAATGGTAGAGCTCGACGGCCCTACCTGTCCTGTGATGTAGAGGTCACCCGAGCTGTCTATTTGTGCGGGCGTGTTTACATACCCGTATGAGTTTCCCGAGCCCATCGTTAGAAGTGTCAGCGCTCCGCTTTTCCAGTAGCAGGGTACCGTGGAAAAAGGCCACGACTGCCCCGTTTCTCCGGAGAAATAGAGGTTTCCTGAGCTGTCCAGTGCGATGCCAAAAGCATTCCCGAATGGGTTCCCCCCGGTTGGCAGAGAGGTCTGGGTCCCGTTTTTCCAGTAGCAAGGCGTCCCGTTAGTGATGCCCCACGTGATTCCCGAGACGTAGAGGTCACCCGAGTAGTCCAGTGCGATGCCGTAAGCCTCCCCGTACAGGTCTCCCACTATCGACAGGGGGATCTGGATCCCATTTTTCCAATAGCAGGGCATCATGCTCACATGAAAAGAAGCGCTTGAAGCCCCCACCAATCCCGGGATGTAGAGGTTTCCCGCACTGTCCAGTGCGGGGGTTGTCCACGTATCTCCGACCGTGTTCCCCGAGCCCATCGGCAGAGGGATCAAAGTTCCGTTTTTCCAGTAGCAGGGCACAACAGTAGAACTGGTCGTCCCCACCCGGCCCGCGATGTAGAGGTCACCCGAGCTGTCCTCTACGGGTTGACCTGTCATCCCGTATGTGTCGCCCGAGCGCATGGAGAGGATGTTCAGCGTCCCGTCCTTCCAGTAGCAAGGCACCTGGGAGGAACTCGACCAGCAGGATCCCGTAATGTACACATGAAGTTTTGCATTTGTAACAGTATCCGCCAGGATGTTGCGGAGGCTCATGTCGCTTATATTGCCGCAGCCCGCCAGAAGCATGCAAGAAAACGCCGCGGGCCAAAGTGGCAGCTTCTTCATTATTTCTCTTCCTCCCACGCCACGACCCTAACGCCTTGGCTCGCCTCGGTAGCACGCTTTTATTTCTCACCTTGATGCCGAACGCGCACCAAGTTTAAAACACACCGAAAAGCAGCTACCTATTTATGGTCCGACCATGACGCCAAGGGAAACCGCATCCCTGTTTCCTGAGCCTAGCGGCAGAATGTTCAACGTGCCGTTCTCCCAGTAACAGGGCGCTGCAGCACTCGACGGCCCCACCCATCCCCCGATAAAGATGTTTCCCAAAATGTCCAGCGCTGTGCCAAAAGCCTGCCCGGTTGTGTTCCCCGAGCCCATCGGCAGAAGGTTCAGCGTGCCGTTTTTCCAGTAGCAAGGCACCACGGTAGAGCTCGACGGCCCTACATATCCCGCGATGTAGAGGTTTCCCGAGCTGTCCGCCACAGAAGGGGTCTGTATAAACCCGTATGAGTTCCCCGAGCCCATCGGCAGAAGGTTCAGCGCGCCGTTTTCCCAGTAGCAGGGTACGCAATATGATGACGAGGTCCCAGTTTCTCCCGTGATGTAAAGATTTCCTGAGCTGTCCAGTGTGGCGCCAAGTGCTAGCCCCCATGGGTTCCCCCCAGTTGGCAGAGAGGTCTGAGTCCCATTTTTCCAGTAGCAGGGCGTCCCGTGAGTGATGCCATTCGTGATTCCCGAGATGTAGAGGTCACCCGAGCTGTTCAGTGCGATGAAATATGCTTCCCCGTACAGGTCTCCGACTATTGAGAGAGCGATGAAAGCCCCATTTTTCCAGTAGCAGGGCATCATGCCTCCGTTCCAAGAAGCGCTCGAAGCCCCCACCAATCCCGCGAGGTAGAGGTTTCCTGAGCCGTCCAGTGTGGGGTTCGTCCACGCCTTCCCAACTGTGTTCCCCGAGCCCATCGGCAAAAGGTTCAAGGTCCCATTTTTCCAGTAGCAGGGCACAATGGTAGAGCTCGACAGTCCCACCCGTCCCGAGATGTAAAGGTTCCCCGAGTTGTCCTCTACGAAAAAACTTGCTTGCGCGTACGTGTCTCCCGAGCGCATTGGGAGGGTGTTCAGCGTCCCGTCCTTCCAGTAGCAAGGCGCCTGAACAGAGCCCGACCAGCAGTCTCCCGCGATGTACAAATGAAGCTTTGCATTTGCAACAGTATTCGCCAGAATGTTGCGGAGGCTCATGTCGCTTATGTCGCCGCAGCCTGCCAAAAGGAGGCAGGGAAGCACCACACGCCAGATGAGCAGCTTTTTCATTATTTCTCTTCCGCCCACACCATGACCCCGACAACTTGGCTCGCCTCCGCGGCGCGCGTTGACTCCTCGCCCTGAAGCCGAAGATAGGCAAACTGATCTGCCAGTTCCGGGTTGAGCGTCCGCAACTCCTCATACTCCGTTTTCACGATGCCATAGTTCTGCAGCTCATGATTGGCACGGGCCAGACCCAGAAGCACCAGCGGGTCGTGCGGACCTTGCTTGGAGGCGCGTTCATAAAAGGCAAGCGCATCGTCGATCTTGCCGTCTCGGAAACGGAGATTCCCCAGATTCACAAGTGCGGGTACGTACTCACTCTTCTTGATCGCGGCTTGAAACTGCGCTTCGGCCTTGTCTGCAAGGTCGTAACGCGCATACAGCACACCGAGAGCGTTCAAGGACTTGGGGCTGTTGTTGCTCTTGCTCGCCGCGGCTAATAGCTCGGTCTCCTTATCCGAGATTTCACGCGCTATCATGCTCATCTTGTCCTGCTGGAAATCCTTCACCACCTGCACCTGGTCCGGCAGCGTGGGCTGGCTTCCCATGCCGGGATAATTGACAGGCTCGTACGTCTTCCAGGCGTCACGAACGGGATAGAAGTCCGCCTGCTTCTTCAGCAGGTTCTCCCTCCATTCCTTGGCCCCCTCCTGCCAGGCTTTCAGGAACATCCCGTCCCGCTCGGTCACCTCCACGGGCACCCAGACCTTGCCATCACGGAAGATGAACTCATCCCAGCTCGTGAAGGTCTTCTTTACATCCGCCTCGTTTGAACTGAGAGCAAATGCCATGAATATGTGCCCGGGAATCGTGATAAAGGCGGTCTCGATCTGCACCGACTCCAGCAGTGAGCAGTAGAGAATCGAAAGATCGCTGCAGTCCCCCGAGTGATACTGGAGGGTTTCCAGGGGAAATTTCACTGAATCCACCGCGGTCTTGTCCGCGGAAAGGCTGGCATACGAGGTAAGGGGCGGAGAAACGTATGCGATATTGAGCAGCCGTAATGCGTCGTGGAATGCCATGGCGGTCTGTAGGTTCTTGTCGATCGCCCGGTTCATCTCCGCCTTGACTAAGGAGTTTATCTGGTTGGACATCATCAGCACGGCGGGCTCTTTGGGCATAATGAAGGCCGCAGCCTTGTTCGTATCGTCCCAAATCAGGGCGTTGCGATCATACACCCTGAGGGTTTCCACTTTGCCCGCCGTCTGCTGCTTGCCGCCCAGAGTATAGGTTATTGCGATCTCCGCGGGCACCTTGGTCGATTCCTTGGTCTCAAAAATGGTGTTCTTGAAAAGCGCGAACAGATCGACGCTCTTCTCTTCCCCCGGCGCGAGCTCAGCGATAGTCCCGCAGTCCTTGGGAGCATCCATGAACTGGCGGACAATCAGGGACACCGAAATGTCTGTCATGGGAGAATCCTCCGTGTTCTTTAAGACCATTCTCCCGAGAGGATTGGTGTCATAAAATGCGTGCTGTACGGGAAAAACGTTTCCAAGCGTGAGCTCTTCGACAACGAGCCCTTTGCCCTTTGGCTCCGCAGGCGCTTGAGGTGTGCTCTGAAGCGGCTGAGGCTTGGGCTGCGCCTGGATCTGCTGCACAGGCTTGGCCGCCTGTCCGCCCGCCCCGCCAAAGCGGTACGACATACCCAGGGTCACGGCAAGATCGTTGTACAACCCAAAGTAATACCGATATGCAGCACCGAGCCCAACACCCAGCGCCGGAGTGATCGCCCAGGAAATGTCGGCCCCTCCAATTGCAACAGGATTCCCTCCTCCCCTTCCGGTCCCATCGTTCATAAGGGCATAGAAATATCCACCTGATCCAAACGCGCGCACGCTCAGGACGGGGAGCAGATCAAAGCGCACTCCCGCGACAAGCACGGCATCGATGAGAGAAACTGACGTCACCGCCTGAAGCGGCACATATGAGTAGCCCAGGTTGCCGCCAACGAACAGAATCGGCAGGAAGGGCATACGATATTCTGCTTCGAGGTCCCCTCCGCCGCCGTAGGTATACACGGCTGTGTCACGTCCAAGCGGCACAGTGAAGCGTGGGGTGAGGGTTACGGAAAAGAGAGAGCTATTACTTCCGCTGCCCGGTTGTTGTCCCCAGGCGCTGCCACACAACAGCAACAGCAATAGGGCAACAGTGAAAAAACGCTTGGCCATAGGCATCCTCCCGCGCGTCACTTCGCCATCTGCTGGCTTTGTTTACGAATTTCACATGCGGCTGTAGATGCGTTTGGCAGGCTGCATTAAGCTCAGCTGGGCTATATTTTATCACATCCTGTAATATGGCATTACATAATATCTTGTTATCTGGTTACCCCTTAAAGTTCTTGCGCTGCCTGCACCTCCAAAATTTACGGACACGATTTTCGGTGCCCCAACACCCGATGGAACTTGTTTACCAAGTCTCCTTGTCCGCGCCACTGGCACGGCAGAAAGGTGCAGGGACCAACGAGTCCCCCGAGGATTCTGTCGCACTTCAGCAGCAGCTCGGCCAGCTCCTTCGTACGCAGGAAATCGAGCTTCCGCTTCCTCAACTCGGTGACCATCCGCTCCTCCTGAATATAGCCCAGCAAGTGTAGCTCACCGGCTGGACTAGTTTTGAGGGGCAGGTCAGCCCCAGCGCGGACCATGTTCTGCCACCAGTGCCAGGAAACCATGAGAAATCAGGGCTGCAACGCAGCCCGGGGCGTCTGCGGCAAAACTTCCGACGTCGCCGATCTGCAGGACCTCGTCCTCTACGCCTGCAAGGGCATAGGGTTCTGGGCCACAAAGGCCCTCGAGAAGGGGATCTACAATGAGGAAGCGGCCTTCTTCGTGGACAGGATGCTTTTCGCC
>JBEKQU010000001.1:0-126817 GCA_049519415.1 Spirochaetia bacterium | reverse complement strand
GATCTGGGAGCGCATCTTCTCCGAGACGGCGAGCCCCGAGGCGTCGTCGCCCGCGCGCGTGATCCTGCTTCCCGACGAGAGCTTCTCCATGTTCTTGTCGAGCGCCAGGTTGTTCAGCTTCAGCTGACGATTGGCGAAGATCGCGCTCATGTTGTGATTGATGATCATGTCGTATCCTCCTTAACAGGGCGCCGGGACCGCGCCCCCTTCTTCAGTTTTTCCTCCAGTCGTCTCATTTTCCCGTCGAAAAGAAGACGAGGGAGGAAAATGAACAGGCAACGCCTCCCTGGGCCGGAGCTACCCTCACTCCTTGTTTCGACAGACTGAAGTTTAAAAATGAAGGGAAAATGCAATTTTATTTTTCACGCCTCCCCGCCGCGGGATGTCTTGACTCCACAGGGGGAAGCTCCTACCATTTATGCAGGAGGAGCCCCATGCCGGAGAAAACCCATCACGCTGAGGAAACCACCTCGAAGATGACCGAGGCCCGCGCGCATGCCAGGGCCGCACGCTCCTCGATGCTGAAGAGCTTCGAAGAGCTGATTCCCCACGGCTTTATAGAGCACCGCAAGGCCGCGCGAAAAGAGATGCTCCTTGCGATGCGCAGCCTTCTTGACGCCGCAATCGAGCGCATGGATAAAAAGAGGCCGGAATAGCGCCCTGTCAAGGGAAATCTGATCCCCTTGACATTTCATTTTTCAAGGAATAGATTTTTTCCGTGATCACTCGAATAACGGGAAAAAATCAGGTAACCGTTCCGGCCGAGATTGTTGCCGAGGCAGGCCTCAAAACAGGCACGCGTCTGGATTGGCGCACTACAGATCGAGAGGGCGTGCTGGAAGTGCGCGTGTTGCCGGACAACGTCACTCTTGCGGCAGGACTGCGCGGCCGCGGGAACAGGTTCAGGCAACGGGACGGCAGCGCCGTCGATCGGCTTCATCGCGAGCGCGAACAGGAAGAGGATCTCAGGAAAGGGTCATGAGCCGCATTTCGCACGTGCTGGACACATCAGCAATCCTCGCGCATTACTTCAACGAGCCCGGCGCCGGGATTATTGAAGGGCTGTGGTCGGATGAATCCTCCAGGATCGCGATCTCCACGATCACGATAACGGAATTGAAAGGACGGCTCCGTCAGGAGATCACGGATGATGCCGAAGCCATGAACGCCGCGGACGCGTACTTATGCGAATTGACGATCTGTCTGCCCGTGGATCGGGCAACAGCAGAGCTGGCGTGGCAACTGCGGCAAGCCACTCCCCATCGACTCCCACTGGTGGATGCGTTGATCGCGGCTACTGCGCGAGCAGCCGACGCCGTCCTCGTGCACAAGGACCCGCACATGTCGCAGATTCCCGCTGGCTTGGTGCGGCAGCTGACGCTTTCAGGCGAGTGATAGTAATAACGATACGTCTCCATTTTAGCAGCAGTTGGACCACGGCCAGGCGGCGTGTCTCTCGCTCTCGTGGGAATCATTCCCGGCGTGCACGAGGACGCAGCGAAGGAGGCAGGGAAGCCGCCGGATGCATCAAGCCCAGCGCTTTGAGAAATCTGCTGCAGGCAGCTCATCCGAGAATCGCAGCTCCCCGCGCCCGCGTAGGCATTACCGGCTGAGCCTGCCCGGGTCTTTCTCCGGAGCTGGCGTCGCGTTCAGCAGTGTCTGTTTAAGCCTTTACCGCGCCGATCATCATCCCTTGGATGAAATAGCGCTGGAAGAAGGGGTAGATGAGGATGATCGGCACCGTGCTGACGACCAGGGTGGCCATCTGGATGGAGGTTGGGGAGACCGCGTGCTCCGTGACACGCCCCGACTGCGCCTCCATCGCGCTTCCCATCGATTCCATGATGATCCGCTGCAGCATGGACTGCAGCGGCTTCAACTCCTCTCGCGTCACGTAGAGGAGAGGCTCGAACCACTCGTTCCAGTGCCATACCCCGACGTACATGGCGATCACCGAGATGACGGGCATCGACAGCGGTATCACCACTTGCACCAGGATCCGCAGGTCCTTGGCCCCGTCCATACGGGAAGCCTCATCCAGGCTCTCCGGAATGGTGTCGAAGTACGTGCGCATCAGCAGCATGTTGAATGCCCAGAAACCATGGGGAAGGATGTAGACCAGGAAGTTGTTGAACAAGTGCAGGTCATGAATCAGCACGTAGGTGGGCAGAAGCCCTCCGCTGATGTACATGGGGATGACGAAGAATATGGAGATCAGCCGCTTGAACGGGAGCGTTTTCTTAGAGATGGCGTAGGCGGCAAGGCCGGTGACGACGAGCGCCCACACGATGCCCGCGACAGTCCTCAACACCGGGTTGGCGGCATGATCCATCCACCGTGTGGCGAGGTCGCGGAGCGTTTTCCTCTCAGCCGGGGATATCATTCTTTCGCTCATTCCGCGGTCTACCATCTCGCCTCAAGTCTGGGAATGGAAAAAGGCTCGCGGACTGTTTCCCGGACGTGGCCTGAAAGCAGACCGCCGCATGTTTCCTTCCAGCCCTACTGGGGGGTTCCTGGCCTCCCTCAGTAGCTGAAGCGCACCAGGAGATCCGGACCCGTGCACTCCAGGCTGAGGCCCCCGGTCCTGTCCTTCGAAGTTCGCTGCCGGTGGAGATAGGGCACGAGATAGCCGATGGCCGAGCCTAGCGCGGCCCCGGCCACGACATCCGTCACGAAATGCATTCCCGAGGTAACGCGGAATACGCCGATCAGAACCGCCATGCCGTAGCTGGTCACGGCGAAGGGGACGAGGAAGGGGGAATCCGGGAAGGACATTGCGTAAATCGTCACGCCAGCCGTTGCCGCAGCAAAAGCCACGGTCGCATGCCCCGAGGGGAAGGACTGATCATCTTCCGTTGAGGCCACTCCCGGAGCGCCTCCGCTGTACATGTAGGGGCGGTACCTTGGCAGAAGGAAGTTCAGGACATTTTTCACGGCAAACGCATAGGATACGGCCTCTCCGTAGACGAGCGCCATGGGGATGAAATCTCCCGGATCCAGGACCAGTGCGAAGAGGGCGGGGGCCGCCGCGGTCGAGTACTCAAGCAGGGTGCTCGCGAGGTCCAAACCGTGCGAGTAGGGAAACATGGCTGCCTGGTCCAAGGTGTTCACGCTGGAGATGTTGGGAGCGCCCAGGCTGCCCCAGGGCGGCGGGAGGCTGCCGAGAAGCTCGCTCAAACCGGCCGCCGCAACACCGCCAGCAAGAATGATTCCGTCGGTGACCAGGTCCACCCGCGGCACGTCCGCGAATGTCGGCCGCACGATTGAGAGCGCAAGAGCGAACAACGTAAAATGGAGGAACCCGTGCATGCGCATGCTCATGCAAGGATTGTAGCACGCCGCCGCGCAAGCGCGGCTACCGCCCTACGGGTTGCGAAGATGAATTGCCGGTGCTGGAGGGTGAGCAGGAATTGCCCGGCGAGGGCTCTGTCAGTAGCAGCTGAACCAGGGCCGGGTCGCGTGTCCCTCGCGTTCGTAGGTATCATCCCCGCCGTGCACCAGTACGCCGCGCCGGGCCGCGGGCTCGCCTAGTTCTCCAAACCATCGCAGCCCGTCGTAGAGCGCGCCTGTGATTGTGCGGCTCGCCTTGATCTCGATGGGGAGCAGTCGCTTGCCATCGTCGATGACCAAGTCCACCTCGTGCCCGGTGCGATCCCGCCAGAAGTACAGAGGCGAGGCGACGCCTCGGTGGGTAAACGCCTTCAGGTACTCCGCCGCGATAAAGGTCTCGAATATGGCGCCGCGCATGGCGTGCATTGCGATGTCCCCTGGGTCCCGAATGCGGAGGATATTGCAGAGAAGCCCGGTGTCGGTGAAGTACAGTTTGGGCGTTCGGATCACGCGTTTGGAGAAGTTTCGGTGATGCGGCTGCAGCAGATGCACCACGAAGGTGGCCTGGAGCGTTGATATCCACGCGCGCGCCGTGGTGTGGGAAACGCCGCAGTCCGAGCCCATTGACGTGAGGTTCAGGAGCTGGCCGCTCCTTCCTGCGCAGAGCTGTACGAACCGGTGGAAGAGATCCAGGTCGCCAATGTGCGCGAGATCCAACACATCCCTTTCCACGTACGTGGTGTAATAGGAGCCCAGCCAGTCGCTGGCATCCAGGTTCCGGTCATGGATTCTCGGGAACAGGCCCTGGTGCAGAATCAGGTCCAGCTCAAAGCCCGGAGGCGCCGTCGGGGGACCCAGTTTTTCCGGCGTCCACGGATCACCGTCCGGCCGGTCCACAAGTTCCGAGAGGCCCAACGGGAGGAGCACGCAGACGGCAGCGCGTCCGGCCAGGGTCTGTGATATGGATTGAGAAAGCGGCAGCTGCTGAGAGCCGGTCAGGATGAATCGCCCTGGGGTGGGGTCTTCGTCCACCTGTACCTGGATCGCGGAAAGAAGATTCGGGGCGCGCTGCACCTCATCAATTACAACGCTGTCGCGCTGTCGATGGAGTAGACCCTTGGGGTCGCGAAGCGCGAAGTCCCGCGTCCCTGAGTCCTCGAGGTTGATGTACTCGTGAGAGCTAAACAGAGCCCGTGCAAGCGTCGTTTTGCCGGATTGGCGCGGCCCCGTCAGAAACACCACCGGGAACTGGGATGCCAAGGACGTCAGCTTTGTCGATAACGTTCTGCGGTACATGCTGATATTGTAAGGTATTATGATTGACTTGGCAACCTGAAATCAACACTTTCAATCAGCACAGGATAAGATATATTGCTTGCTGGCAGGCGCCGCCGCGCACATAACGGCATCTTCGCGCTCGCAGACTTGCGGCGAACAGGAAGGCTCGATATTGTCGCAACGGGAAAAGACATGCCTGATGAACCGAAATGGCTCGCCTGGGCAAAGGAGCTGCAATCCATCGCCCAGATCGGACTCACCTACTCAAAAGACCCGCATGACCGCATGCGGTTCGAACGCATCCGGGAGCTCAGCGTGGAGATCATGGAGCAGCATACCGGCCTGGACACCGGCAAGCTGGTTGATCTCTTTGCCTCTGAAACAGGCTACCAGACTCCCAAGGTTGACGTTCGAGCCGCGGTTTTCAGGGAGGGAGCCATCCTCATGGTGCGGGAGCGAGCCGACGGCAGGTGGACCCTGCCCGGAGGATGGGCCGACGTGGGCTACACCGTCGCGCAGGTCGCCGCAAAGGAGGCATGGGAGGAAGCCGCCGTACGCATCAGGCCGCAACGGGTCATTGCCATTCTTGATCGGACCACGCAGAATCATCCCCCCTCCCCTTACAGCACGTACAAGATCTTCGTGGAGGCGAGCCTGCTTGCCATGGAGGAGTTCACGTCCAACATGGAGACCTCCGAGCGGGCGTTTTTTGCTCCCTCCAAGCTTCCCGAGCTTTCAGTGGAGAGGATCACGGCGCGGGAGATGGAGGTGTGTTTCGCCGCTCACCAGGCCGAGCGCTTTGAATGCGCGTTCGACTAGCAGCCGGTGGGGGGATCCCCCAGCAAAAACCGCACTCCCCTCTCCACATGGGAGGCCATGGTGTCGAAGCGTGCCACGGAGAGATCCTCCTGCCGGACAATCAGGGGCAGCTCGGTGCATGCCAACACGATCCCCTGCGCGCCGCGCGCAACGAGCCCCTGGGCAGCCTCGAGGACGTATCGACGGGAGGCGTCGAGGAACCTGCCTTCGCACAGCTCCTTAAAGATGATGGCATTGATGCGTTCCCGCTGATCTTCAGCGGGAATAAGGCACTCTATCCCGAACCGTTCGCTCAGCCTCACGCGATAAAAGTCTTTCTCCATGGAATACTTCGTGCCGAGAAGGCCGACCGTGCGCAGGGAGCGCGCCTTGATTTTCTCCCCCACGGCGTCGGCGATATGAAGGACGGGCACTCCGCCCGCCTCAGACGCCTCTTCGGCGAACATATGCATGGTGTTGGTGGCAATAAGGATGGCCTGCGCCCCTGCGCTGGAGAGACGCCTGGCTTCGGCCACCAGTACTTCCCTCACCGCAGGCCAATCGCCACGGGCCATTGCATCCGCCACTCCCTGGAATTCGACGGAGCTTAGGATAAGGCGCGCGGAATGCGACCCGCCCAATGCCTTCTGGACGCCTTCGTTCAGAAGGCGGTAATACTCCGTGGTCGACAGCCAGCTCATGCCGCCGATAATGCCCAGCATCCTCATTTCCCTCATGCCCCACCGTCCTCTCCATGATTGCATTCCGAGGGAGCCGCGAACCTTGCATCCGGGGGCATGGGCACGCCTTCCTGGAGGACCGCGCGGATGCTCGCCAGAGGCGTGGGCTGGGTTGCGCCGCGCTGTCCGGCAACGAGGGCACCGAGCGCATTGCCGAACATGCAGGCATCGGCCAGTGTGCCGCTGGAGAGCAGGGTATGGAGGAATCCCGCCGTGAACGCATCCCCGGATCCCACGGTGTCAACGAGCTTCACGGAGAACCCGGGCCGATACACGCTCTGCCCGTCGCGCGAGGCGGCAAAGGCCCCTCCTTCGCCGAGAGTCACCACGACGTGCGTAAGCTTCGTGCGGTTGAGGAGCGCGCGCGCGCGTTCCGCGATGGGTCCGGCCGGGATGGCGAAGATGCCGGCCGCGACGTCCAGCTCGTGGTCGTTGAGCTTCAGCATTCCCGCGCCGCCGATGGAGGCCGCGATGCTCTCGGGAGTCCAGCAGTTCTTTCGCAGGTTCAAGTCCAGCAGGGCGAATCGTCCCTTGAACGCCGCGAGCAGCCGCTCCAGCGTGGCGGCGGATTCCGGGCCGCGACGGGCGATCATGCCGTAGCAGATGCAGTCGGCATTCGCCGCGAGATCGAGCAGCTTCTGTGATAACGCGATCCGATCGTAGGCCGCATCCGGAGTGATGAAGTAGTCGGGAATGCCCCCGGCGTCGAGGGTGACGTTCACGGTGCCGGTGGGCCGCTCCTCGTCCCATTGAATGTACGATGTCTCGACGCCCAGCTCGGAGATGCATCGCATGGCGTCGCGTCCCCGCTCATCCCTGCCGAGTCGGCTCACCATGACGGACCTGTCTCCGAGGCTCGCCGCGCGGCAGGCAAAGTTGAAGGGGGCTCCCCCGATGACAGGACCCGTGGGGAGGAGGTCCCAGAGCACTTCGCCGTAGGAGACTATCGTGAAGGGTCGCGGAGGCATTGCGGGATTATACCGGCTGGCTCCCTGGCGCGACAAGGGACGCGCGTTTGTATATTCTGCACGCATGGAAGCAAGTCTCACGTACACGGTGAACAGGAGCCAGGGCAGGATTGTGCCTGGCTGTGCATGGGAGAAGCCGGAGTGGCGGGATGCCCCGAGCCTTGTCATCGACAACCATATGGGCGACGCGCCAACTCACAAGCCTCGGGTGCACGCGAAGCTCCTTTACGACGAAGAGTTCCTGCACGTGATTTTTCACGTGCAGGATCGGTACGTGCGCTCGGTGGTGACCGCGGCCCAGGGCCCTGTCTGCACCGATAGCTGCGTGGAGTTTTTCTTCACGCCGGGGGACGACATCCGAGAGGGGTACTTCAACATAGAGGCCAACTGCGGCGGGACAGTGCTCTTCATGCACCAGCTCGCGCGCGGCAGCGCGTGCCGGCCGATGTCGGACAAGGACATCGCGGCCCTCACGATCTTTCACACCATGCCCGCCGTGGTAGAGCCGGAGATCCGGGAACCGGTGGAGTGGCTGGTGCAGTATCGCGTGCCCTATTCCGTCCTGAGCAGGCGTGCCCTCGTGACCATTCCAGCCGCTGGCGTGGTCTGGCGGGCCAACCTGTACAAGTGCGCGGACAACACTTCGCACCCGCACTGGCTTACGTGGTCGCCCGTGGCGTGGCCTCAGCCTGATTTCCACAGGCCCGAGCATTTCGGGACGTTCGTGTTCGGAAAGTGAAGGCCGGAATATCAGCGCGTTGTAGCGGCGCCGCGCGGGCTTTGTTTTATTTCCTTGATGTCCACACCAGTGTGAGTGACCCGGACCGAGTACGACCGGCCCCCATAGGAGAGGGGAAACTCCACGCCGCGCCAGTGCGGAGGGAGGCGGGGCGTGAAGCCAGGCGTCGCAGATTCGTACGCCCACGTCATGCCGGCAAACCCCATGACCACGGCCTGCCAGATGCCGCCGCAGTTTGCAATGTGGATGCCCTCCGCGGCGCCGCCATGATCCGGATCCATGTCGATGCCCAGCGCGCGCTCGAAGAACCTGTAGCCCTCCACCTGCTTTCCGAGCCGGGTGGCCAGGATCGAGTGGATGACGCATGACAACGACGAGTCGTGCGTGGTCAATGGCTCGTAGTAGTCATAGTTCGCGGCGAGCCTCTCCAGCGGGAAATCCGCGGGAAACAGATAAGCGAGCAGAAGGACATCGGCCTGCTTGAGCGCCTGGGACCGGTAGTTCCGTTCCTGGGAGACGAAATGGCCGAAGGGCAGGGAATGGTCCTTCCAGACCTCATGGAAGTCGATTCTTTCCAAGTCCTCGAAGTGATCGCATTGCATCACCACGCCGTCGGACCGTGATCGGACCGGCAGGGCGGCCGCGATCGCGGCAAAGTCGGCGACTTCCGCGGGTGAGAGATCGCGCCTTTTCACGAGGGCGGCATGTTCTCCCGGCCGCTGCTTCTCCAGGATTTCCAGGGCTTCAATAGTGAATCGCAGGGACCGCTTCACCATTTTGTTCGTGTAGGCATTGTTGTTGGAAAAGCACGTGTATTCGTCCGGTCCCATGACGCCATTGAGGTTGACCGCGCCATCCGGGCGTCGCTCCACCCGGCTTGCCCAGTAGCGCGCTGTTTCCACCAGGACATCCGTCGCGCGGAAGAGCAGGTCAAGATCGCCGGTCGCCGCGACGTAGTGCCGGATGGCATGGGCCACGTCCGCGGTGACGTGGATCTCGAAATCAGCGTACTGCCAGTTGGGGCACTGCTCATCTCCCGTAACGGAGGATTCCCAGGGGTAGCGCGCGCCCCGATAGCCGTACAGCCTTGCATTGCGCCGCGCCCCTTCCAGCGTGTTCAGCCGGAACTCCACCAGGGCGCGCGCGGCTTCGGGCCGGCTGTAGAGGAAGAAGGGCAGGAGGTAGATCTCGCTGTCCCAGAAGAAGTGGCCGAAGTACGCCTCTCCGGCGGAACCTTTGGCGCACACGGCGACGCGCGCGTCCCGCGGGTGCGCCGCGCGGAGCAGGTGGTGCAGAGCGAAGCGCACCGCTTTCTGCGCGCGATCGTCGCCTTCGATCGTGACCGCGCTCCTGCTCCACATCTCCTGCCACTCGGCGGCATGCTCAGCGTAGAGGTTTTGTCGGGCCGCGAACGCCGCGTCGACTTCCCCCGCGGCGCTTTGTTGCACCGACTCCCCGATCCCTGGATCCCGGCTCGTGGCAACAGCGCTGATTTTTATAATCCTGACCCCGTCACCTGGGCGGATCAGTCTTTCCGCGGCGCCCGCCGGCCTGCGAGCATCCCCGCGGACCGGCATGAAGATCATGCCTTCCGCGCGCGCCTCGGAGCTGAGGGCAACCTTGTCTCCCGTGTCAGTGGTGACTTGGACCATGACCCGGTCTCCCGAAGTCGAGGCTGCGACATTGGTGAAATGATTGTAGCCATTGGTTCTCACCCGGGCGTCGATGCCGGACTCGATTCGCAGCGTGACCTGTCCGGAGAGGCACTGATAATCGATCTCCTGCACGCAGACCCTCTCTTGCGCGCGGGAGACGTATCTCTTGTACGACGCTTCCAGGACGGCTCCGGCTCTTGTCTTCCACAGGAAGCGCCTGTACAGCACAGCATCCCGCAGGTCAAGATAGCGCTCGTAGTCCTCGATGGCGCAGCCGTCCATATCAAGCCGTTCGTCGTTCGCGAAAACCCGGAGGTCCATGAAGTAGGGGAGATTGACGAGCTCCTTCCGCAGCAGCGGGTGCTGCCCGGTGATGCCCGGCACGTAGGTCCCCCACTTGGACCGGGGATGGCGCGGCTTCTCCAGGGTGACGTTGGCGGGCAACCGGGTGTACTCCTCGTCCTGGGCCGCGGCCGCGAGCCCTTCTTCATAGCTGCCGCGAACGTGGAGATATCCCGAGCCCTGGGCGAACGCGCCCTCGTAGTGCTTTGTGTGTCGGGGATCACGCCCTGTCTCCGCCAGGCAAAAGCCGGAGGGAATGTCGTTCTGGCGCATCGTAGTATGCCTCGGCTCAGGGTACACGGTTTTGCGCGGCTTTTGCACCCTGGTTTGTCTGTTCTCGTTCGTTCCACTACTTTAGTAACAGTGATGGAGATGGCGGCCATCGCTGCCATTGAACCAAGATTGAACGAAGATGGAGGAAGTAAATGGATTTTTCAACGCTCGCAACATCTGATACGATCACCAAGACCATGGAGGCTTTGAAGGCGCGGGGCATCGCTGCTGAGCTCGCGCAGACGAAACAGGACGCCATTTCCCGATTGCAGTCCCTTATTCCCGCTGGCGCATCGGTGACAACCGGGGCCTCGCTCACCTTGAGGGAGATCGGATTCGAGGATCTTCTCATCTCCGGCGCCCACCCCTGGAAAAACCTCAAGGCGGACATCGTGGCGGAAAAGGATCCCGCGCGCCAGTCTCTCTTAAGGCGGCAGAGTACTCTCGCCGACTACTTTCTGGGCAGCGTTCACGCCGTTGCAGAGACCGGCGAGCTGGTCATCGGAAGCATGACGGGCAGCCAGCTTGCGCCATACGCCTATTCCGCTTCGAACGTGATCTGGGTGGTCGGCGCGCAAAAGATCACCGCAACTCTGGATCTGGCGATCCGGCGGCTGCGGGAGTTCGTGCTCCCTCACGAAGACAAACGGATGAGGGATTCCACGGGGGGCCGGATGGGCAGCAGGATCGGCAAGCTGCTGATCATCGAACAGGAGACCCCGTTTCTCAACAGGAAGCTTACCCTCTTGTTCGTCGGCGAAAAAGTCGGGGATTGAGCGCGGACCCCGCACGCGCTATTCTTTTCTCTCCCTCAGAGCCCGTCCATTGCGTGGGCGTCGATCGCTTTTCATGAACGCGATCAAGGAGACACCCATCCCCCCGCAGCTTTACCCGCCCCATAGAGCCTGAAAAAGCTCCTTGACATCACTCATTTTATGAACCACTATTGAACCCTTGAACCAAAAATGGTTCAAGGGGAGGCCTGCCATGAGCTCAATCACCCTGCATAATCTCGAGGATTCCCTCTATACGTTGCTCAAGCAAAAGGCCCGTAAGGAGGGCAAAAGTTTGAACCGCACCATTCAGGAGCTGCTCAGAGAATCGATGGGGCTGAAGGGAAAAACCGCGAAGAAGAAGGATATTTATGCAGAGCTGTGCGGGGCCATCTCTGGCAAAGAGCTCAAGAAAATGGAGGAGGCGGAAAAGGAGTTCGAAGTGATTGATGAAAAGGACTGGAAATGAACACCGTGATCCTTGATACAAACGCATACAATCGCTATACAGCGGGAGAGTCAGCGGTCCTCGACGCAATCCAGCAAGCAGATGTCGTCTATATGTCAATCTTCGTGCTCGGAGAGTTGCTCTATGGCTTTAAATGGGGCGCAAGAGAACGGGCGAACCGGCTTTTGCTTAGGAAGTTCCTTGGCGGAGCCAAGTCCCGAATCCTCGAAGGGACGGAAGCGACATCCGAGCATTATGGGTCGCTGAAGGCTCATCTCAAGAAAAACGGCACACCGATGCCCCTGAATGACATCTGGATCGCCGCGCAAGCCTTGGAGACCGGCTCCGTGCTTGTCACGTTCGATTCGCACTTCGAGCATGTCCCCGGCCTGCGGATCTGGGCAGGCTGAAAGACGCGGCTCTTCCCCATGGGTCCGCCCCATTCCAGGGGAAACGCGGATTGCATGCGCGAGACTGAGGAGCGGCGCAAGGCGGTTTTCCCGGGGCGCCTAGAATCTCCAGTCCAGGAGGAGGAGGTTGGATACGCCGCTGTGCAGCTGCGGCGCGGTGAGGTACTCGATGCTGTCCGAAAGGTACTGCAGGGAGTACTTCAGGGTGAGACTCGGGGTGAAAGAAACGTCGATGCCTCCAATCAGGGAGTAGCCGAGGGTGCTGGCGCGGCTCACCGTGAACCCGGCGCGCGCGCGGAACACGGGAGAGAAGGCGTAGTCCGCCTCCCCCCAGAATGCCTCGGTCACGATCGCCGCGCTGTCGATGCTGAGGAAGAGCTTCCCGAACACGCCAAGCGCCGGGAGGGGATGAAACTTGCCGCTGAGGGAGGGCAGGAAGTAGAAATAGCCTGAATCCGGGAAGAAGTCCGCCCGCACGCCCAGCGACGTGGACGTTGCATCGGTCTCATAGTTGAAGTTGGCTCCGACCTCATGCATCAAGGCGCCGAGGGAATCTATGCCCAGGCCGTACGCGGCATCCAGGTAGAGGGTATCCGAGAAATTGACGACCGGCCCGACCGTAAACACGTATTGGTTCCATCCCTCCTCATCGTTGCGCGCGACCCGGGCGAGGACCGTGAAGCCCGGGACGATCCTGGCGAGGAACGCATCGGATGTCTCGATGCGCCAGGAGCCGTCAAAGTAGGTGATCGCGTTCACGGAGGCGATGTCGCGAAACCCGTCCGCGGCAGCAAGGCCGGCCCCGGAGAACGCGATGAGCAGCGCAAGGACGAGCGGCTTTGTCATGGTGCATGGACGCATGTCTTTCTCCTACGGTTTCTTCGAGCTTGCCCCGAGGCCCCTTCTCTCCATAGCCCCCCACCCCCCGACCCGGGCGAGCATCCGAAGGAATCCGCGGACGCGGAGCAGGCTCATAAGCTGCCGGAACCCGAAATTCTCCAGAAAAGCATACAGCACGAGAACGATTTTATCACGGAGGGGGAAGTAGGCGCGGCGATACTCCGCGATGATCATCGACACCATGGACACCAGAATCCCGAGCAGAACGGTGGCGGTGAAGACCAGGAGGAACAGGGGGAGGCCGATGGCGCCCAGGGCCAGGGAAGCGAACAGCGCGAGGTAGCCTTCCGCCTCGAACCACGGTCCCAACACCTCGAAGACCAGGAAGTAGGGGAAGCCGATCATCCCGGTTCGGCCATAGCGCGGGTTGCCGATCATTTTCGAATGGTATGTCACGATGTCCAGCAGGCCGCGCTGCCAGCGGTCCCGCTGCCGGTTCAGGACCTTCATGCGCTCGGGGATCTCGGTCCAGCAGTTCGCGTCGTACGTGTATTGCACGTCAAAGGGGATGCGGTTCTCCTGCAGCCCGCGGGTGAGACGCACCACGAGCTCCATGTCTTCTCCCACGGTGTCCTTCATGTAGTGCTCGCTGCGCGTGAGATAGCCGTGCGCGTCGATCACTCTGCGGCGGTGGAAGACGCCGAACGCGCCGGAGATGATGAGGAGGGATTTCAGGGTGGCCCATCCCACCCGGCCTGCCATGAATGCGCGCAGGTACTCGATGGTCTGAAACCGGGCAACCGGACCCCGCGGGATGCGTGTCCGCACGATGGCGCCACTGCGAACCGTGCAGCCATTCACCGGCATGATATTCCCCCCCGATGCAACCACCTCCTCCTCGGCGAAGAGGAACCGGCCCGCGAGGTTCAGCAGGGCATCGCGCTCGAGCAGGGAGTCGGCGTCGATCCCCGCGAAGTATTCCTTGCGCGCGACATTGATCCCCGCGTTCAGGGAATCCGCCTTGCCGCCGTTCACCTTGTCGATCACCAGCAGCTCCGGGTATGCCTTGCTGGCGTAGACCCCGCGTATCTCCTCCGTGGAGAGATAGCGATGCACGAACACATCGGTCCTCTCCAGGCCGAAATAGGTCACCGGGCGCCGGAGGGTGGAGTCCCGGGAGCCGTCGTTCACCACGATGACTTCGTAGTCGGGGTAGCGCAGCGTGAGCAGGGAGCTCACGCTCTCCACGATGGAGGCTTCCTCGTTGAACGCCGGGCTGATGATCGAGATGGAGGGAAGCACCTGCTCCCGGAAGAGAAAGGACAGCCGCAGGAGGTCTCCGTGCCTGGCCTGGCGCCGTACCCCGGCCAGCGATGAGCCCAGGAGCACGAGGTACACCGCGTTGAGAGCCATAGCGTAAATCGCGAAAGCCCCGTTGAATGACGAGAGGAAGCGCGCACCGAAGTCAGCCCCGGGAGCGGCAAGCACGCGCGCGAGGCAGATCACGGGAACGAGGGCCACGCCGATGGAGAGGAAGATGTACAGCAGGCGGAGGTTGGGATGCTCCCGCCGTGCCGGAGCGGCCGCGGACGCGGGCGCCGGCGACAGATCCAGCGCGGTGAGCAGTCTCCCGTCCAGGTACAGGGAGAGCTCCTTGGCCCGGCCCGGGTCCTCTGCGAGCATTTGGCGCAGGACTTCAAGCGCGCGGACTTCGATGTCGGGGTTGGCATTGCGGTTGAGGAAATTGATGATCTCTCCGGTCCGTCCGTGACGGACGATCTCCGCGAGGATTCTCTCGACGGTCTGCGCTTCCGGCGAGAGGAGTTTCTCCATAAGATAATCGACGAAGCTGGAGAGCACCTCGACGAGCGCGGCATGGGCCGCGTTGTTCTGCTCGTTGAGGCAGCGAAGCATCACGGACCGGAAGTGCTGCGGCCGCGCGCGGAGAATGGCGGTGATGGCCAGGCACACGCTGCGCTGGATGAGCGTGTCACCCAGGTGCTCGAAGAGCAGGGAGAGCGATCGGGCGGTGGGCGCGTTGCCGAGGGACTCCGCGGCCAGGTTGCGGATCAGGAAGTCCGCGCTCTCCAGGAACGCCGCGGAGTCCAGCGTCGAGGGGTAGGCCGTGCACAGGGCGCGGAAAGCAGCGTGCGAAATGTCCAGGTCCCCTCCGCCAACACGGAAGCGCAGGTATTCCTCCAGCTCCGGGGAGCGGTAGCGGCCGGCGAAGTGGATGAGGAGGAGCTGGATCTCCTTCTCGGGCCGCATTGTGAGCACCGGCAGGAGTGCGGCAAAATCCTCCCCGAACTCGGACAGGAGTCCCCAGAACTTGCGCTGGTAGCGCAGCGGCTGGCCGGCGAGCGCGTCGATCATGGAGGGAATGGCGAAGGGTTCACCGAGGTCGGTGAGCCCGGCAGCGAGGAAGAGCTTCACCGACCTGCTCGTCTCCCTCTCCAGCTGGGAGATCATCGAGATCCGGGCAGCCCGGGTCGGCACGAGCGGGAGGAAGGACGCCGCGCGCAGGCGCCGATCGCGCATCCTCGCGTGCAGGTCCCTGATGAGGGCGACATCCACGTGCGTCTGCTCAAGGAGCGCAGAGAGCAGGCCGCGCTTCTCCCGCGGCAGCCGCACCCCGTCAGCGGCGCGCGCAAAGTCGCGCAGGAAAAGCCACCGGTGACGGGAAATGAAGCGGCGGTCAGCGGGCGGCACTTCCTCCAGCCGTACGGTGTGTTCCACGATGCCGAAGAGGATGGATTGGATTCGCTTCTCAAGCCCGCGTCGGATGCGGGTTCCCAGGAGCCGCGCGAAATAGAAGACAATGACCGCCGCATCCAGACCGAGGACCACGAGGAATAGGAGGACTGCCGGTTCCCTGCCGTTCACCCTGTCGGGCTCCGGGTGATGTTGAGCACGAGGCCGACGACCTCCGTAAGGCTGACGGGCTTGCGGAAGAAGTGACGGATGTCGTTCTCCACAGCCTTGCGGATCATCTCTTCGTTCTTGCGGTGGGAGACAAGAATGAAGGGGATGGCGTTCCACAGGGCGTTGGCCCGCAGCCGCTCGCGCACGCTGAAGCCGCTGAGCCTCGGGCACATGGCCTCGCAGATGATCACCTGCGGGGGATTCTCCTCGATCGCGGTGACAGCGCTCTCACCGTCCTCGCAGACCCGCACGGTGAGGTCCGCGGCTTCCAGCGCGCGCAGGAGCAATGCCATGGAGGCCGGCTCGGGGTCTACCATGAGAACCACGGGCCGGGCGGAAACCACGCTCGCGTCCGTCCCTGACTCATCGCAGACCGTGTTGCCGCCCTGCCGCTCCGCGATGCCCAGCCGGTGGATGGCGGTCTGCTCGATGCGGAGAGCCATCTGCTCCCGGGTGCCGTCTTCCATGAACATCTCGTAATAGTTCACCACGCCTACTGACACGGTGAGCCGTCCGATGTACATCTCCGATTGCTGGACGAGCCTGCGGATGTCGTCGGCCGCGGACTTCGCCTGCGGGGCGCTGCAGGCCGGGAGGGAATAGCCGAAAAGCGGCCCGGCGAGCCGAAACGCGACATGGGACTCCCGGCCCGCGCCGGCTCGGTAATTTTCCAGGACAGAAGCGACGGCGCGGAGCGCCTCGTCGCCGCCCGTACGGCCGTGCAGGGAATTGATCGCGAGAATGTTGTCCAGCTTCACCGCGAGGAACGCGCCGTTGGCCTCCTTGTCCCGAGCGCGTCCGAACTCATCCGGCAAAAGGTGATGGAAGAGGTGCTCACTGGGGAGCCCCGTAAGAGGATCGCGGAAGAGCCGGTCAGCGTCGGAAAACACGGACGGAAGGGGAGCGGGTGACCGTTCAGTCGTCATCCCTTTATTTTCGGCGGATTCCGGCGGTTCGTGCAACCAGTGCCGCGCGATCCTGCCGGCTCTCGAGCCTCCAGCAGCTCTTGCCTGCCGATAAAGATGCGGTTACCTTCCTATTCCTGCAAGGCGCGGCAATGAGCACGCGAAAGACGGTTGATGCAAGGAATCTCTTCGTGGTGCGGAAAACCCGGACAGGGCTGGGGCTCTTCACCAGGAGGAGCTTCGCCAAGGACGATTTCGTCATTGAATATACCGGCGTCCTGCTCCCGAATGACGTGGCGGATCGCAAGGGGGGACGCTACCTTTTCAGAGTGAACTCGCGCTGGACCATTGACGGCTTGGGGCGCGAGAACCTGAGCCGCTACATCAACCATTCCTGCGCGCCCAATTGCATTGCCTATACCCGCGGCAAAAAGATCCGCATCTATGCCTGCAGGGATATCGCGCCCGGCGAAGAGCTTTCCTATGACTATGGGAAGGAGTACTTCGACGCCTATATCAAGCCCAAGGGATGCGCATGCCCAGCGTGCCGGAAGCTCGCGGCGCCCTGAGCACTCGGGCGCGACCGCGGGCGCGAATGACCCTCTCCCCGCCGCTTGCTTCCACGGCGCCGCTACACCGGTTCGATCTCCACGGTCGCGATTTCATGGGGAGAGATCTCCACAAGCGCGGACCTGCCATCGTCGGCAAGCTTGACATCGCGGAGCCGTGTTCCGTCGAGCCTGATCTTTCGAACAGCGCGGGCCGGGAAATGAAATCGCAGAGTGACAACTCCGGCTTTTCCCTCATGCTCGAAGAAGCGCAGCCACATGCAGCCTGAAGCCGCGCGTGTGAGAGAGCTGAATGTTGCTCCTGCGCCCTGGATGTCGAGGAGGCTGACCTCGGGCCCGAGATCGCCTTTGCCAGCGGGCGCTGTGACCACCTCGGCCGGGCACCGGTAGTCTTCCCACTCTTCCTGCAGCCGCTCGGGTTCGTTGTCGCAGGTCGTAACCGCGTACTCGAACGTTAGTCGGCCCAGCTCCTGGGCGCCGGGAGTCGGGATATCCATCCCCGCGTGGCCGGTGCGGGAGACAAGGTCGGCGCGCGAAAGCCACCCCACGGAACGGAACAGCGTGATGGCAAGCTCGCCGCGGCCGCGGTTTTCGACAATCTCGTACTCCCGGCTTCCCCGGGAAAGCACCGCGAGCGTGCCGCTGTCCCCCGAGCCGGCATCCTCCCACGGCGCTGCCACAAAACCTGTGAAGGGATGAGTTGCAGCGGGCTGCTCCTGGCTCAGGTCAGAGGCCACTCCCCCGCGAGCTAGCCGGTGCGGAATAGTTTCTGGACTGCTCTTGCGCCGCACCGTCTCGAATGTTCCTCCTGCGAGGCTCTCCGCGCATCGTCCGGGGACCGGGAAATGGACCCGCAGGCGATGGTCGCACGCGGTATTATCGACTTCGGCGTGGATCTCGACACGCGAGGCGCCCGCCGCCAGACTCACGAAAAGCACCGTCTTGATTATCTCCATTTTCCTGCTGCGGCCGCGGCGGTCAGGGGTGAGCGATGCCGGCACCCGGTAGTCCGCCTGGATTCGCAGCGTGGCGCGCACCGGACCCTGCTCGGTGAGGCGCGTTCTCACGCGAAAAGGCTGGCCGACGATCCTGTCCATCATGGGCGCGTCGAAGTTATATTCATCGCCGCGGTCACCCGAGTCGACAAGCCTTCCCAGCCCGGGATAGAGCCGATTGTTCTTCTTGTCGTGCAGCTCAAGGCTCCCATCCCTCAATACGCTCACGCGGTAGCGCTCATTTTCCAGCGAATTCCTGCCGGCGTGCAGCTCCTCGCCAGCCCGCGCTTCCTCACCGGCGTCGAGTGAGCGGAGCGCGAATGATGCTGCACCGAAGCTGGGGAGCCGGGATGAGAAGAGGACGGTTTTCCTGCCGAAACGCATGCCCACGGCATGGATGCCGGTCAACCCTTTGCGGTTCAGGAGAGGGCTCGTTTCCGCGACCCAGCCGTTCCAATCGAAGCCCGCTGCCCCTCCTTCAGCAAGGGACAGGTCCACTCTCAGCACTGAATCGGATTCCCAGGATGTGCGCGCATTCTGGATCCGGTAGGACATGATCTGGCCATTTCTCACCAGGCCCATGGCAAGCCTGAGCTGGGCGGGACGGAAACGTTCGTCAAAGAACAGCGCGGGCTCTCCGGATTCTGAGACAACCTGAATGGGGAAAAGGTGGCCCGCCGCGTTTTGCAGTACGGGCCGTGCAGGCACCTCCGCGACCTCGAAAGAGAGGGCGCGGGCCGACCGCGCGGGCGCGGGATTCACGGCCACAATGGCTTCCGCCGGGGTGAAAGGCCCGCGCATCCTGCCCGCAATATACCGGGCAGCGTCGTCAGCGATGTTTTTTGCAAGACCCCGCGCCTGCGCGTAGCGGTACCTCATGTCGTCATGCACGGAGTCGATGGAACAGCCGCAGATCGAGTCGTGGGGTTGATTGAGAAGCAGGTGCTGCCACGCCAGATCGATCGCCGCCCCTGGGGAGGGGGCTCCGAGCAGGGAGGCAAGCGCTGCCAACGGCTCCGCGCGGCGCTCCAGCAGCGCCGAGATCGCCTGGTCCTCGCGCTTGATCCATTGCCGGACCGACGCGCAGCCGACGGTGATCGGGCAGCGATAAACGGAGCGCAGCTCGCCCTGCCACTGGGGGATCGTGTCGGGAAGCGCGCCGCGCGCCGCCTCGATGTAGTGCTCCAATGAGCCGATTCTCGACTCAGCGCTGAGGCCGGCAGCGGCGAGCACGTCGGGGAGCTGGGAATCGATGGAACGATGGTCGATTCCATTCATGACAAGAAGGGGAACGCCTGGGACAAGGGCCCCTTCCTGCCTCTCCCTCAGCTCGCTGAACGCGGCGCCGATGTCTGCCGTCTCCATCGGGAGCTCCGCGCCGTTCCCGTAACCGTCAATAAGGTACGCGACAAGGACTCGTGAGCCGTCCCGCGCGAGCCACTGGAAAAACACCTTGTCGAGGGAGGGGCCGGGACCACGCATCAGGCAGGCGGAGCCGATGCCGAATCCCGCAAGGATGGACGGAAGGGTTCCGATATGCCCGAAGCTGTCCGGCAGGTAGCCGACCATCATCGGAGCGCCCAGCATGCGTGCGCTTGCCAGCCCTCGCTGGAGGTTTCGGATGAGAGCTTCTCCCGTGGCGAGAATGTCGTCGGGTTGAACGTACCAGGGCCCGACGGCGAGCCTCCCTGACTCGACAAAGGTTTTCAGGGCGGCGCCGCGCTCGGGCCTCAGGGCAAGGTAATCGTCCAGGACAACGGTCTGACCGTCGAGCATGAAATGCGCAAACGAGGGGTTCGAGCCGAGGGTTTCGATAATCTCGTCCAGCGCGCGAACCAGCTTCCAGCGAAAATCCTGGAAGGTGAGATACCATTCGCGGTCCCAGTGCGTATGGGGGACGATCCAATAGCGCGCGCTCATGAGCGGTCTCCGCTGTTCATTCGCCTTCCTGGCTGCCCGCGGCTATTTCCATCTCCTTGCTGCTGAGCTTCTCTTTCTTAGCCAGGCTTCTCAGCACTGCCCGTTCATCGTAGAGGAGGAAAACGAGCATTCCGGCCGCGCAGATGACGATGGAGACGACGGCGCTCATCCGTATCCCGATGGGATGCTCCACCGACATGCCCAGCACGAGGAGAGAAGGGAAGAGGATATTGGCGATCGATACGCCGAGATTGCTCTCGAAGGAGCGCACGCCGAAAAACATTCCGGCCTTGAAATTGCCCGTCTCTATTCCGTCCGCCTCCGCGATGTCCGCGACAACAGCGTTCGGCACCACGGTGAAAATCGCTATGGGGATGGCAGCCATGGCCACCGTGGCGTAGGCGAAAATGAGGGGCGGCACCCTGATCAGTCCCATGAGAGAGAACATGGCAAAGAGCAGCGCGAGAAGTCCGAAGCCCACGATGAGCACTTTTTTCTTCTCCCATTTCACCGCGGCGGCGGTGATGAAGGGGTAGAAGACGAATGACAGCACGAACATCACGATCATGAGGAACGAAGTAAGCTCCTTTTCCAGCCGCAGGAGCGTGACCACGTAGTAGACGATTCCCATCTGGATGATGGTCTGGCATACGTTGTAGAGGAGCTCCGAGATCAGGAACCTCAGGAAGTTCTTGTTCCCCAGGGAGGAACGGAGCGCCTGGGTTGTGGTCTCATTGGAGACCGAGTATGCGGCGTACCTGTGCTCGTTCAGGAAGAAGACCGGCAGGAGCATGAGGACCAGGGCGATCGCGGCAAAGATGATCTCCACCGTCTGGAATGCGGTTATGGAATCCATGCCGGCATGCTCAAAGTTGCCCTGGAAGTCGTAGACAAAGTTACCCACCGCGAAGCCGAGGGACCACGTGACGCCGATCACCGTGCTGATCACCAGCCGTTCCTTGGGATTGTGGCCCAGCTCGCTGATGAGAGCGTTGTAGGGCGCCGTATACATCACGAAGAAGAAATAAAAGACGAGGATCGTGATGGTGAGCCACGCCACGTTCATCCAGCTTGCCGCGGGACTGGGGTTCTGGTGGAAATGCTTGAGGGGGATGAACACCAGGACGGAGAACACGGCAAAGGGGGCCGCGCTGATGGCCATGTAGTAGCGCCGCCGGCCCAAACGGGCCCGGGAACGATCCGACCAGGATGCAAGGAGGGGATTGGTGATGGCGTCGAAGAAGCGCGCGCCGAAGTTGATGATGCCGATGATCGTGAGAACGCCCAGCACGGCGCCTTCGAAAATGAAGGGGGGGAAGATGCGCGTGGCCGCGGCTGTTTCAGGCGGCATGTAGAAGTACATGATGAGGTTGCTCACGCCGTAGGATGCGAGAGACCAGCCCAGTTGACCGAGGGCGAAAATGATGAGCTTCCAAATCGGCAGTTTCTCAGGCATGTTGCTCATGGGTGTCACTCCGCACGATGATACACAATGTTACTCGCGGAACGCTTGCGTCACGTAGACGAAGAATCGGGCATCCCGGCTTTTCCACGCGTTGCGGTCAAGGCCGGCCTTCAGGCAGAGGTTCTCAAAGGTCGCCACCCGGTCCCACCCCTGCTCGGTGGCCACCTGGGGCAGGAACGTCGCCTCCGCCGCGCCGACCCTGAGGATGATCCCCTGCTCTCCCACGACGAACTCATTCGGCGAAGCGATCGGCACCACGCCAGTTCGGTACACTGAGATCTCGATCTCTATGGTGCGAAGCTCGTCCGCGGTCAGCGGTGGAAAGCGCGGATCCTGGAACGCGCTCGCGAGCGCCATCTGCTGTACAAGCTGAACCAGCGGGTACGGTGATTCGTGCATGCCGATGCACCCCCGCAGCTCCAGGCCGTTTCCCGAGCGGGTATAGAGAGTGACGAAACATCCCCGATTTTCGCTGAGGTGAACATCGCCGGCAGGAGCAGCGATTGAGGATGTCTTTCCCGTCTTCAGATACTCCTCGATGGACTTTCGGGCGATGGTGAGCAAGAACTTCTGCTCGTCGCCTGTCAAGGGTTCCCGGAGGGGAATGCGGGACGCCTCAGCGCCGGGCCGGGTGAGCAGCACGGCGCCGTATCCCACGACGCTGTCCGGGCCGGCGCCGGCGATCCCGGCATCGGCGCTTGTTCGGGTATCAAGGAGGCGCGCCTCGGTGGCGCCGGCTTCCCGCGCGATTTTCAGGCCGACGTAGGCGGCGTCCAGGCCGCACATCGTGCACACAAGATTCGGAAGCTTCCGCGCCATAATGAGGCGATCCGCCGCGATCAGCTTCTCTGGATCGAGCGAGCAAAACGCGGAGAGGATTTCCCGATTGCTTGCCTGCGCGTCCGCCTTGTCGGGGTAATGCGCAAGATCGCTTGAGATCACGAAAAGGGTGCGCGAGAAACCGCCTTTGGACGAGCGGACCGCGTCGATGATCGACCGGGCCACCGCATCCAGCGTTGAGGGATCGCCCATGACGAGAATCGGCACGATGCGGACATCCTTCAGCGTGGCCTGAAGGAAGGGGAGCTCCACCTCCAGCGAATGCTCCGCGGCGTGCGCGGCCGGGTCGTCGTGCATCACAGGGGATGATCCGACCATGGCCCGGGCGAGCGCTGTGTCAACAGGCACGGCGCCGAGCGGGGTCTGGAAGCCAGGACCGCAGTAGACCGCGGCTCCGTTCACGGCAACCGTGTGAGGCGGGCCGAGGAGCACGACCCGGTCGTACTGCCCCGCCAAAGGCGGCGCAGCGTTTGCCGACGCGCCTTGCCGGGCCGCCGGGAGGGCGGCGAAGGCGAAGGCGGCGCAGGGGCCGGAGAAATCATAGCCCGCGTGCGGGACAAGGATGCCGACCACCTGCTCCCCTCCGGGGAGCGCGGGCAGGCTCTGGCGCGCCCGGGAGAGAAACCCGTCGACGGTGGACCGAAGCTGCGCCGGGTCAGCGGGATAAAAGGAGCCGGCCACGGCCGGCGGACGGAGGCCTGACGGCGCTGCCGCCGCTGGCTGCTCCTTGCCCCTGCAGCCCAGCAGCAGCATGACGGTGATGGCCGCAAAAAGGAGCCTGCGCCCCGACATGCCTTCATCCTCAGCAGTTCTCATTTTGGACCTTCCCAAGGAAGGGAACCGGTAGTTGAACCTTGAAAACGGCCGTTTATCATGGGACAAAATGAGAACTGCATCATTCAGTCACCTTTCTGAAAATTGCTGCTTTATCCTATCGCGAACCGCGTCTTTCTGCAAATGTGCTACAATACGGGGAGCGATGAGTCAGTTCCTGGGTTCCGTGGGGCTCGGGTTTTCGGTCAGCCTCTCCTGCGCCTTCACGTGTCTTCCCGTGTATCTGCCCTTCAGCGTGACCGCGGAAGGCGGCAGGGATTGGGGCAGGGTAGGCATGCTGCTGGTCGGCAGGCTTGCCGCCTATCTATTGATGGGCGCCATTGCCGGCGCGCTGGGAAGCGCGTTCTCGACCAGCGCGGTGTCGCGGCTTTCGGCAATCGCGATCATCCCCCTCAGCGTGCTGCTTTTTCTCCGGGCGTCGGGGGTGTTCACGAAAGAGATCCGTATCTGCGGCGTGCTGAATCGGCTGAACGAGCGGATCCGTTCTCCGCTGCTGGTCGGGTTCCTGCTGGGATTCAGCATCTGCTATCCCTTTCTCATCGTCATTGCGGTGGCCGCGGCCGCGGGCGGTCCGGTCGGCGGAATGGTTGTTTTTGCCGGTTTCTTCCTGGGGACGAGCGCCTTCCTCGCGCCCCTGTTCCTCCTCCCCCTGGTCCGCCGCGCGGCCTTCAGGGATTGGCTGGGCAGGGCTTCAGCGGTGATCGCAGCCGTCTTCGCCCTGGTCTACCTTGCCAAGGCGCTGATGATACTCCTCCCCCAGGCTCATCTGCCGCCCGTTGTCACCCAGGCCGATGTGGAGAAGCTCTTTCCCGGCGCCATTACGGTCGAGCTCGCGGCGGACGCCTCCCCGCGCTACTACCGGGTGTATGCCGGCTCGGAGACGGGCCGGACGCTGGCGGGGTATGCGGTGTCCAGCATGGAATGCGCGCCGGACATCCGCGGCTACGCGGGCCCCCTGCCTCTGCTCCTCGCGCTCGATCCAGAAGGCAGGATCCTCGGCGTGACGGTGCTTCCCAACGACGAGACGCCGTCGTATGTCTCCTGGCTTTTCTCCGCGGACTGCCTGGCCCGCTATGCGGGCAAGTCGTACCGCGACCCCTTCCAAATCGGCAGCGACGTCGACGCCGTGAGCGGCGCCACCGTCTCCCAGGAGGCCCTGGCGCGCACGATGCAGGCCACGCTGCGGGTCTTTGCGACAAAAGTCCTGCGCCAGGAGCCCGTGAACGAGCCGCACGCGCTGCCGCGACTGGCGGATTTCCGTCTTGCGGCGTTCGCCGCGATGGCAGCGCTGAGCATCGCCGTGCTGTTCTTCGGTCGGCGCCTGCGGCTCTGGTTCCTCGGGTTCACCGTCATCTGCCTCGGCCTGGTTTTCGGCTTCTTCCTCAGCATCTCCGACATTGTGCGGCTGCTCTTCGGCGTTGCCTCAAGCCCGGTGGAGCTTGTCCCGCGCCTGGCCCTGATGGGGATCGCCCTTGCGCTCACGGTTGCATTCGGGCGGCACTATTGTTCGCTTCTCTGCCCCTACGGCGCCCTGCAGGAGCTCCTGTACGCTGCCTCGCCGTTCAAACGGCCGGTTTCCCCCCAATTGGACACGGCCCTGCGCGCCGGCAAATACGTGCTCCTGCTCGCCGTCCCGGTGCTCTTCGCCTTCAGCAGGGATTTCAGCGTCCTTGCCTTTGAGCCTTTCGACGCCACTTTCCATGCGATCCGAAGCCCTGAGTTCCTCCGCGGCCTGCTCACCGCGCAGTTCCCACTGTTTCTTTTCCTGGTTGTCCTGCTCCTCGCCAACCTGGTGACCGAGCGGTTCTACTGCAAGTACCTCTGCCCGGTTGGAGCCCTCTTCTCCCTCCTCTCCGTGGCCCGGCTCTTCCCGCGGCAGCGCTTCATGGTTCCGGGCCGCACCTGCGAGGGATGCTCGAAGGGCAAGGCATCGTTCGAATCCGAGTGCTTCGCCTGCGGAGGGAGGAAGACATGAGACGGGGGGACTGGATCGTGCTCGGGGCGCTGGCGCTCGCCGTCGGCCTCGGAGCCGGTGTGGTCATCAGCCGCCTGTCAGCGCCGGCGGGAATCCAGGGCAGCAGGCCGAACGTGAAGGGGATCAGCCGCGCTGAGGCGGAGAAGGCCGGCCTCTCGATGAAGGAGGCCGCCTGGTACACCAAGCAGGAGAACGGAGTCGTCCGCTGCGAGCTGTGTCCCCGGCTGTGCATCCTGGGCCCGGGGGCTCGCGGATACTGCAAGGTCCGGGTGAACATCGACGGCACGCTGTACTCCCTGGTCTACGGCAGAATCGCGGCCATCCACGTCGATCCCATCGAGAAGAAGCCCCTCTTCCACTTCCTCCCCGGCGCGAAAGCCCTGTCCATCGCCACGGCAGGGTGCGACCTCTCCTGCGCGTTCTGCCAGAACTGGACCATCTCCCAGGCCTACCCCGAGGAGACCCAGGCGGAGACGCTCACGCCCCGGGATATCGTGGACATGGCCAAGCGCGAGGGATGCCAGGTGATCGCGTACACCTACAACGAGCCGACCGTCTTCTACGAGTTCATGCTCGACTGCGCAAAGCTCGCCCGGCAGAACGGGATCCGCAACGTGTGGGTGACGGCGGCGTACATCACCCCCGGACCCCTGCGTGAGCTGGCCAAGTACCTGGACGCTGCGAACGTCGACATCAAGGGCATCCGGGACGATTACTACAGAAAGTACTGCGACGGCCACGTGGAGCCCGTGCTTGATGCGATCAAGATCCTCAAGGAGGAGGGGGTATACGTGGAGATCACCAACCTCGTGGTTCCTGATGGCAATGACTCCGATCAGGACATCCGGGACCTGTCGGCCTGGGTCATGCAGAATCTGGGTCCGGACGCGGTGCTCCACTTTTCCCGGTATTTCCCCATGTACAAGATGGAGCAGCCGGGGCCGACGCCCGAATCAACCCTCCTCCAGGCCCGGCGCATCGCGCAGGAGCAGGGCCTTCGGTACGTCTACATCGGAAACCTTCCCGGCCCGGGGTACGAGGACACCATCTGCCCGAACTGCGGCCGGCTGCTGGTGCGGAGGATCGGCTTCGATATCGACTGGTCAACCTACGGGATCGTCAACGGCGCGTGCCGCTATTGCGGGGCAAAGGTGAGCGGTGTCTGGAAGTAGGACCGTCGCCGTGGCCTACGGCGTCTGCGGCGCGGTCTCCGTGGCCGCGCAGTTCTCCCTGGCCCGGGTGACCCTCACCAGCGTTTCGGGAAACGAGCTGGGAGCCGGGCTGTTTCTCGGGTTCTGGCTGCTCTTCGGGGGGGCGGGGTGCCTCCTGCTTCCGCTGGCCGCCCCTGGGCGGCGCAGTCTTTGCCGCCGCGCCCGGCTCAGTCGCCCCCGGCCGGGCCGCCGGACGCGGCGCCGGGCCGCGGCAGCGTTCATCCTCCTTCTGTGCCTGCTCGGCATCCTCCTTCCGGCAAGCTGCTATGGGATCGTCCTGGCGCGCCGGCTTCTCTTCGGGCTTGCCTATTCCCTCTCCCTGGCGCAGACGCTGACGCTCGCGGCGCTTGCCGCTTTTCCCGTGTCCTTCACCGTCGGCGCGCTGTTCGGCGCCGCGGTCCGGGCGGCCCCGGACGGCCAGCGGGCGGCGCCCGGCCTCTACCTGGCCGATGCCGCTGGTTCCTTTGTCGGCGGCCTGCTGGCCTCGTTTCTTCTCGCGCCCTTCCTGCCAACGATCGCCATCGCGCTCCTGGCCGCGGCAACGGTGCTCCTGGCAAGCGCTGTCGTGGCCCTGCGCCTGAAGCCGGGCGCGGGTACGGCCGCGGCATGCGCGGCTGCCGGTATCGCCATGGCCGCGATCGTTGCAGTGCCCGTCAGCCGGCACGCCGCGGCCACCGCCCTTGCTCGGGCCAGGTATACGGCCGGAGAGATCGTCTCGAGCGTGGATTCCCGGTTTCAGAGCTTCGTGGCCATTCGTTCCCGGGAAAGCCTTTCCTTCTATCAAGACGGAGTGCTCACCTTCTTCTCTCAGGCCGGGGAGCGGGAGGAGGAGATCGCGCACCTGGCGCTTCTGTCGCGGCCGACGCCATTGTCCGTGCTGGTGGTGGGAAACGGATGGCCGTTTCTTCCCCGGGAGATTCTGAAGCATCCCGTGCAATCGCTGGAGCTGATTGTCGAGGATGAAGAGGTTCACCGCGGCGGTATGGCTGTGCTGCCCGCGGAGCTGGCAGCTTTCCAGTCTGATCCGCGCCTGCGGATCCGCTACGGCGATCCCCAGCAGGTCCTGCGGGAGGGCGGACCGCGGTTCGGCGCCGTGTTCATCGATGCCGGACCGCCTGATACCCTCCTCACAGCGCGCCTGTACACCCGTGAGTTTTTCCAGCGGCTCCACGGTCTTCTTGTGGATGACGGCATCATCGTACTCGCGGCGCCATCGGTGCAGAGCCACCTTTCCCCTGCGCTCCTTTCCCTGAACGCGTCCCTCCTTGCAACCTTGCGAGTTGTCTTCGGAGGCGTGGTGGCCATCCCAGGGGAGTACGCGGGTAATATCATCATCGCGGGGCGCGGGATCGATCCGTCGCAATTCCAGCCGGGCCGGCTGGCCGACGCTCTGGAGAGCCGAGGCATTGCTGCCCGGTGGATCAACCGGCACTCCCTTGCCACACTCCTTGATCCGCGGAACAGGGCGGCGCTCGAGGGGCAGCTCAGCGGGACAAACGGCGCGCTGAACACGTTGGAGAATCCCGTGCAGATCCTTTTCAGCCTCGAGTATAGGGAGGAGCTGTCGGGGGGCAGGCTTGCGCTCGCCTTCTTGAGGGGGTTCCGGCTCTGGCAGGAGGCCGCGGGCCTGCTCGCGCTTGCCCTGGCGCTTGTCATCGCAAGGCGCCTGTTCCGCTGGGATGTCGTTATGCCGGGGTGTGCGGCCGCGGCTGGATTTTCTGGCATGGTGGCTGAGCTCTCGCTGCTCGGAATCTTTCAGCTCGTCTCAGGCAATCTCTACGCGGGCCTGGCGGGACTTGTAGGCCTCTTCATGGCGGGCATGGCCGGCGGGTCTGCCGCGGCCCCAGCCCTGGCCAGACGGGCGCGAGGGATGACCGGAAATCGACTGCTCGTTGCCGTGCTGCTCCTTGGGTTCGGAGGCGCCGGGGCTGCAGCGTTGGCTGCGCCCGCGCTCATGGCATCAACGCGCGGAGGCTTCCTCTTTTTCATCTACCTCGCCATGGCGCTTTCAGGCTTCTGCTCCGGAGCAGCCGTCTCCCTTCTGCTCTGGCAGCGCCAAGCCGCGGGGGCGGCAACAGAGGCTGTCTACGGCGCGGATCTTCTCGGCGGGGCGATCGGCGGCGCCTGCGCGAGCGTTCTTCTGCTTCCCGTGCTCGGGAGCAGCAGGTCGCTCTGGTTCGCGGTCATGGGGTATGGTTTCGCGGCGCTGCTCCTTGCGGGGGCCGGACTGACGGGCAATGAACCAGCGCTTGGGCGCCGAAGCGCGCCCCGCCGCTGATCAGGGCGGGCGACCTTCCGTCTGGTCACGACGAGGCGCCGGAGTACCTCCGGATCCCCAGGCGCCAGAACAGCCGGGACGCGACAAGGAGCGCCGCGGCAAAGACCCACGCGCCGGCAAGGGTCTGCCACGTCATGCGCCCCGCCAGCGCCTGCGCAGGCACGGTCACAGTGAACGCGACGGGCACCAGGAAGGTGAGCGCGAACCGCAGCCACCCGGGATAGATGCTCACCGGCCACCGGCCCGCCTCATACATGCTCTGGAAGATCATCAGGATGTTCTCCACCCGCACCAGCCAGAACGCGGAGGCGGCCAGAATCACCCAGAAGCTGTAGACGATCACGCCGCCGGCTAGGAGCGCCGCCGCAAAGCCGGCCGCCTCTGCCGCGCCGACGTGGGCGCCGAGCCGGTGCAGCGCCACGGCAAGCACGCCGATGCCGAGGCCAACGTCCGTCAGCTTCCAGATGTCCACCCGCTGGATGCTGACCAGAAGCTGCGCGTCCTCGGGCTTCGCGAGCATGAAATCCAGGCTGCCGTCACGGACGGAATCGATGAGCTGCTCCAGACTGGGCTGGATGACCAGCCGGATGGCCCCTCCGAAAAGGAAGAAGATTCCCACAAGGGCAAGGACCTCGTTCGGCGACCACCCGCCGAGGGCATCCGTGTAGTTGAAGATGACCGCAAGCCCCGCGATGGCGGTGCCCAGCTCAAGGAGAGACTCGAACAACTGCACGAAAAAGTTTACGCGGTAGGCGAGCTCGCCCATTGCCCCGACGCGGAAAAATGTCCCCAGCAGGCGGAGATGCCTCATGCGCCCACCGCCGAGTAGACGCGCGTTCCCGCCCGCCACACCAACCGCAGCAGAAGGAGGCAGAGAACCAGCCAGGCGGCCTGCGCCCCAAGCCCTTGCAGGGCCTCCGTGTAGCTGACGCGCCCCAGCAGAAGCTCCACGGGGAAGCTCGTTGTCCAGCGGAAGGGAAGCACCGCGGCAATGAGCTGCAGGGGACGGGGGAGAAGGGAGAGGGGCGCCATCTGCCCCGAGAGAAAAAGGGCCGCGATGAAGTAGATCTGGTTGATCGCGCTCACACGCGTGGTCCAGAAAGCGGCGAGGGCGAGCGTCCATTCCATGAGAAAGCGCACGATGAAGGCAAGCAGCAAGGCGGGCGCGAAGCCGGCAACGGCCCAGGGGAGGATGTGGAAGGAGGGCCGGAAGACGAGGGCGAGCACCGCGGCGGCCGCGAGTATGAGAGGCAGGGTGATCACCTTGGAGGAGATGTTGTCCGCCAGATCGGCGTGGAGGGGGTGCACCGGGCGCAGCAGGGCGAAGGAAAGCATGCCCTGGCGCACCCGGTACTCGAACTCGAACATGATCCACGTGTAGGTGACGTGGTTGACCAGCATGAGCACGATGAAGTAGGCGGCGAACTCCGCCGCATCGTACCCGCCCACGCTCCCGCCGCTGGACCGCGAGACCGCGGACCACACGGAAAGGTAGATGAGCGGGTCCAGCACGTGCCCGATCAGCCAGATGACAAGCGCTGCCCGGTACTGGAGCGTGGAGGCGAGCGAGGTCTTGAACTGCTGCGCGTACAAGTCCACGAGGCCCCTCATCCCGGCTCCTGCGCGAACACCCGTTCGATCACCTCTTCAATGGGCGGATCTTCCACCGTCAGGTCGATCACCGGAAGGTCGGCGAGCAGGCGTTCCGTGACCCTGGCGGTTTCGGCTTTTGGGACCCGGAGGGTTGCCAGGCCTTCGTCGCAGGAAACCACCTCGCCGTATACGCTGAGGTCCGCGTCGCAGTCTCCCAGCCGCACCACGATGGTCTTGTGCTCGGTGAAACGCTGTACAAGCGCGGAGAGCTCGCCGTCAAAGAGGAGCCTGCCGTGGTGAATGACCAGAACGCGCCGGCACAGAGCCTCAACGTCCGCCATGTAGTGGCTTGTGAGGAGCACGGTTGCGCCGCGCCGGCGGTTGTACTCCGCTATAAACGCCCGCAGCCGGCGCTGCATGGTCACGTCCAGCCCGATGGTCGGTTCGTCCAAAAACACCACCTGGGGCCGGTGCAGCAGCGCCGCGGCCACCTCGCACTTCATCCTCTCTCCCAGGGAGAGGTTCCGAACGGGCTTTTTCAGGAGCGGCTCCAGCTCCAGCAGCGCGACCAGTTCATCAAGGGTGCGCCGGTAATCGGCCGTCGGGATGCGGAAGATGGCGCGGTTCAGCTCGAAGGAGTCGGCGGCGGGGATGTCCCAGACAAGCTGGTTGCGCTGCCCCATGACCAGCGTGATTTTTTGCAGAAACGCCTTCTCCCGCCGCGAGGGCTCATGACCCAACACGGAAACCTCTCCCCCCGTGGGGTGCAGGAGGCCCGAGAGCATCTTGAGGGTCGTGGTCTTTCCCGCCCCATTGGGGCCGAGGAACCCGACAATTTCTCCGGGGGCCAGATCAAAGGAGATGCCGTCCACCGCGGGGACTTCCTGTGTGCGTCGATGTACAAGGCTGCGCAGCGCGGCGACGGCGCCCGGTTCACGCTCGCTCACAACATAGGTCTTGCGGAGATCCCTGACCCTGATGGCCGGCGCTGCGTCCACGATCAGGCCGGGGAATCGAGGACCTGCCGAATCTTGGCCGGCAGGGTGTGCAGCGTGAATGGCTTGTGGATGAATTGCATGCCCTCGTCCAGGACGCCGTGGTGCCCGATCACATTGCTGGGGTACCCCGACATGAACAGCACCTTTAGGTCCGGCCGCCCGCGCCGCAGGACATGGTACAGCTCCCTTCCGTTCATTTTCGGCATGATCACATCGGTCAAAAGCAGATCGATGCGGTCCTGGTGAGCCTCCGCGAGCGCGATGCAGCGTTCGGCAGTCTCCGCGGAGAGCACCCGGTAGCCGAGGCTTGAGAGCATCCTGCACGCGAGCGTCCGCACCATCTCTTCATCCTCAACCACGAGGATCGTCTCCTTTCCCCGGACTGCCTCCAACGGCGCATCCGCGCCCCGTGCGGCGGCGCCGCTCATTGCCGCTCGAGGAAGGAAGATCTTGAACGTGCTCCCATGGTTCTTTTCAGAGTAGACGCTGATGGAGCCGCCATGCTGCTTGACGATGCCGTACACGGAAGAAAGCCCCAGGCCCGTGCCCTTGCCAAGCTCCTTTGTCGTGAAGAAGGGCTCGAAAATGCGGTCCAGCGTCTGCTCGTCCATTCCGATGCCGGTATCGCTCACCGCAAGCATGACGTACGACCCCGGCGCGGTCTCGGGGTGCCTGGCCGTGTACGACTGGTCCAGCTCAATATCCGCGGCTTCGATCGCGAGCGTTCCCCCCCTGGGCATCGCGTCCTGCGCGTTGATCGACAGATTGAGGAGGACCTGCTCGATCTGACCCGCATCCGCGCGCACCGCCGAAAGCAACGGGGGAATCGCTATCTCTATGCGGATATCCTCCCGGATGGTCCGCTGCACCATGCCCTGGAACCGGCGGATGACCTCTCCCAGATCAATCGTCTTGAGCTCTATCATCTGCTTCCGGCTGAAGGCGAGCAGCCGTTGAGTCAGTTCCCGGGCCTGCACCGCCGCTTTCCTGATTTGCTCCAGCTGTTCAAGGGAAGGGTCGCCCTCCGTCAAGCCGGACGCGAGCATTTCAGAGTATCCGAGGATCGGCGTCAGCAGGTTGTTGAAATCGTGGGCCACCCCGCCCGCCAGGAGCCCGATCGCCTCCATCTTCTGGGATTGAAGGAGCTGCGCCTCCAGACGCTTGCGTCCGGTGATGTCGGAAATAAAACCTTCGATATGACGCGGCTTTCCGTTCTCGTCGCGGACCAGATATTCGTTGAGGGAAATCCAGATCGCCCCGCCGTCCTTCCGCCGGAATTGGACCTCCCGGCCGACAACCCTCCCTGCTTCAAGAAGGGCGGCGATCACCTGGTCTCGGTCTTCCGCGCGGATATAGAGCTGCCGCCGAATGTCGGTGACGCGTTCCATCAGATCAGCGGGAGAATCGTAGCCCAGAATGCCGGCCATGGCCGGATTGACGGTCAGGAACCGCCCCTCCAGGGAGCTCTGGAAGAGTCCTTCTATGGCGTTATTGAAGATTCCGCGGTACTTCTCCTCGCTCTGGCGCAGGCCTTCTATGGTCCGCGTAAGCTCCTGGTTGAGCTGTTCGGTCTTCTCCAGCGCGCGCCCGTTGATGGAGAGGATGCCATAAGAGGCGGCAATCACAAGAAGGAAGCCCGCCGTGTCGTCGGCCAGATAATCCCAGAACGACGGACCGGGGATGTCCAGGGTGCGGCCGATGGTGAACATGAACACCCACAAGGCCGCGATGTTCAACGCGCCGAACACCATGACGCTGGGTCCCGCCCGTGAAATCAGCAGCGGCATGCTCGCGAGCAGCGCGAATATAAAAGCTATGGTATCCAGCCGCGACAGCGGCTCGCTGCGGTCGGTGAAGATGAGGACCCAAACCGCGACAAACATGGCCGACAGGAGCAGATGGGAGCCCGCGTTCAGATGCCCTCGAATTATCAAGGCCAGCGTGGAAGCCACGCCAATAAAAATAGCCACGATGAGGAGGAGGTTGATAAGGTTGATGGAATAGCCGTGGGCGGCGCTGTGGAGCTGGAGGTAGGAGCTGTAGACACCGGCCAGGGGGACGACGACAAGAGCCGCAAAGCAGAGATTCCTGATGTAGCGCGCCCTGAGCCCGACGGACATGTCGGCGTCTTGGTAGCGCGCGAGCATAGTGTCGAACAGCTTCTTCATGCAGGATCTCCAGTCAAGCGGGTGCCGGGGATGCGGGCATTCCCGGTCTGATCCGCGAGCCTTTCCGCATTATCGCACGGCCCTGAGAACCGGTCAACGAAATGCTGGACGTCATGCCGAGGCAGGAACTTTAACGCGGCGATGAGCTTGGACTTTCATTCGGCGCATGATAGAGTGGGCCCCTCCAGAGAGGGCAACCAGTGAACGGCATCTTCTCCTTCACCTACGATCATCCCTTTGTCCTGTTTTCTCCTTCCCATCTCCTGACGCTGCTCGTTGTAGCGGCAATCTGGGTGGCCGTCCCCCTCCTTCTCCGAGGGACACTGGATGAGCGCGGGAAGAACATCACGCGGTGGGTCCTGGCCGGAATCATGTTCACCCAGCATCTGAGCTGGCATTTGTGGAGGATCGCCGCGCACCAGTTCGACGTGAAGGTGCACCTGCCCCTGGAGCTTTGCGCGATCACCAACTTCGTGTGCATCGTGATGCTCCTTACCAGGAAGAAGACCTGGTACGAGGTCGCCTATTTCTGGGCCCTTGCCGGAGCAATGCAGGCCATCGTGACCCCGGATACGCGCTTCGCGTTCCCGCACTTCGAGTACTTTCAGACCTATGTGCACCATGGGCTGCTGATTCTTGCCGTGCTGTACATGACCATCGTGGAGCGTTTCAGGCCGACCTTCCGATCCTTCCTGAAGGTCGCCATCATCACGAACGCCTACCTGGTGGTCATCTTTTTCTTCAATCTGTTGATCGGATCGAACTACGTGTTCATCAACCGTGTGCCTGATTTCGACACCCTCGTGAACGTGCTGGTGCAGGTCACAGGCCCGTGGCCATGGTACGTGCTGGGCATGGAAGTGGTCGGCGCGGTGAGTTGCCTGCTCGTGTACTCCCCCTTCGCGATCATGGATGCCGTAGTCAAGCGCCGGGGCGCACCGGCACCGGCGCTGAAATGAAAAAGAGCGCTTGACTCCTCAGTATTCCGCTTGATACGGTTGTTTTAAAATGGTTCATCGAGGAGGTTGTGCATGGTCAAAGTTGAAAAGAGCGTGATCGTCAAAGCCCCGGTGGAAAAGGTGTTCGACTACATGGCGAAGGCAGAATCCAATATGGAATGGCTCCCTGGCATGATGGATATCAGGGACTTCCAGGACACCGACAACCATATCGGCGCGCACTTCCGCTGGACGTACAAGATGGCGGGGATCCGATTCGAAGGGGAAACCACGACCCTCGAATGGGTGCAGAACAAGAAAATGGTTACGCAGAGCAAAGGCGGCATCAACAGCAAGTGGGATTTCACGTTTGAGCCGCAGAAAGACGCCACCCGGCTGTTGCTGTCAGTCGAGTATGAGGTGCCCATACCCGTCCTGGGAAAGTTGGCGGAAGCAGTGATCCGAGGCCAGAACGAACGCGAAGCGGAAATGGCATTATCGAACCTTAAGGCCAGAATGGAAGCCTAGGGCGACGGGGTACGCAGCAAAGGCCGCCTGTGCCCGGCGTGTCCCCTATGCCCACCCCTCGGCAGCCAGTGCATCGTGCAGCTCGTCGGGGTGGTGGCGGCAGCGGTATTCCCGGCTGCTCGACTCCGCGTGCGCCTTGCTGTAAGGCCAGCCGCCGGCCATCCGGTTGCGCTCGTGCAGCTCGTGCAGGAGCACGTAGCCGCGTTCGTTGGGGATGATAGCGTCGTCAATCCAGACCTCGCCTTCGGGCACGAATTCGTAGACCTTGTCGTGCCCGCCCTCGGTGAAGTCGATGTCGAACGTGCTCCGAACCGCCCGGCCGTTCACGATCCAGACCGTGACTCCGTTCTCCAGCCGCTTCCACATCTGCTCATGCATGTCCGCGCCGTTCGGCAGCGCCTGGCCGCTCCTCGTGGCCGTGCGAATGTCTCCCGCCCTCCGGCGCTCCTTTCTCTCGCACCGGTCCGCCTGCACGATTGCGTCCGCGTACGGCATTCCCTGCTTCATCAAGCGGTGCTCAACGAGCAGGTGTTCGATGAAGAATCGCCGCTCGTCGTGCTGCGCTTCCTGATCAAGCCAGAGCTCGGTTTCGGGGATATAGGGGAACCGATAATGCTGGCCGAAGTTCGTGAACTCCTCGTCGATGTGGCCGCGGATGTAGCTGCCGTCGACGATCCATGCGACAAGATCGCCGCGCTGGTCGATGCGGCTGAGGTAGGGAGGCTTCAGGGATTCGTCCATGGGAGCCATCATAGCACATCATGAAAGTTATTTTCTTTTCTTGTTAAAATATATTAATGACAAACCTGTTCACGATAGCGTATTTTTATAACAGATTCACTGATACGCAGGGAGGCGCGGAATTGAGAGTGCGGAGAGTCAGAAACATGAAGCGAATGGCAATGTTGAGATCAGTGGTTGTTTTGCTTTCTCTGAGCGCAGTCCCCGGCTTTGCGCAAACGGCGGGACAGCCGGCGCCAGCCGCTGAGGCCGCCGCCCCCATGGCTACCGTCACGCTGGATGACGCAGTGGCGGCGGCCAAGGCGGCAAGCCCGAATTTGAAGTTGACCACTCTTGCCCAGGACACGGCGAGAGCCGCCCTTGCGGAGGCACTGGCAAAGAACGGGGTGACCCTGGGGGAAAACGGCGACTATTCCCATCAGGGAAGCTTAAGCTCAACGAGCCCGACGTATCCGGGTGGGAGCGCGCTGGCCGGGACCGCCGCCAGTGGAAGCGGATTGGAGGGGGAAAACTTCAAGGCCGGGCTTTCCCTCTCGGGCCCCTCGACGAGCCTTGGCCTCACGGCCCAGCACAGCATTGCGGAAGGCGCCTCAAGCGACCAGGTGAGCGGGCTCGTGTTCTCCGGCAGTCAGACGGTGTACGACGGCTATCCCGGGGGCCAGGCAGCGGCAGCCGTTCAGCAGGCGCAGGCTGCCTACCGGATCTCCCAAATCGCCTATGATGCGGCTGTGAAGAGCACCGTCTACCAGGTCAAGCAGGCTTACTACACGCTCCTTGGGGATCAGGATACCGTTGTTCTTGACCAGGCAATTGCACAGCAGGCCGCTGAAAACCTCACCCTGTATCAGGGGCTGTATACCGCGCAGAAGGCAACGACACTGGACGTCCTGCAGGTGCAGGTGGCCCTGACCCAGGCGCAGTTGAATGTCCGCACCGCTCAGAATACCGTTGTGAGCGACCGCAAGAAGCTTTCCCTGGCAATAGGGTGGCCGCTGGACAAGCAGTACAGCGTGGCTGACAGCCCGCTGCCCGATCTGCCGGCGCTGGGGCTGGACGATGCGCTGAAGTCGGCCTTGCAGAACAGGTCCGAGCTTCTGACCCTGGAACAGAACATTGCCGCTGCGGGCATCGCGCTTGCGCTCCAGAAGAGCCAGACCATGCCTGTGGTTTCGCTCAACGCTTCTCTGGGGGTGGGACAGGATTGGACGGTAAATGTGAACAATGGCGCCTTCACCGCGGGAGTGCACATTGCGTTGCCGCCGCTGTACGACGGAGGCTCGCAGAACGCCCTGGTGCAGCAGGCCGCGGACCAGATTTCCGCATACACGCTGCAGCAGGCGCAGGAAGAGCAGAGCATCACGATAGACGTGGAAAACGCCCTTTTCAGCGTTACGGACGCGCGGGACCGCAACACGCTGGCTGCGCAGAACCTAGAGCAGGCGCAGGGACAGTACGATCTGCAAAAGGAGAAGCTCGCGGTGGGCCTGGGAACAACCCTTGATGAGTTGACGGCTTTTTCCACGCTCGCCACCGCGCGGGTGGGTCTGGAGCAGGCAAAGATCAATTACCTGCTGGCCCTGTTGAATCTCGACAATGTCATGGGACTATAGTGAGGTTGGGAAAATGAAGGCACGATCGAAGATAGAGTTGGTTGTCGGTGCGGTGGTAGTGGTTGCGCTTGTGGGATTCTTCATCCTGCGCCCGCTGATCTCCCGGAGTGATGGCATCACGTACGTCACCCGGCCCGTCGCCTACGCGGATATCGCGGCCACGGTCAGTGAGACGGGTATTGTCAATCCCGTGACGCAGGTCCTGATCGGGAGCGAGGTTTCCGGGACGATCCGAACGCTCAACGTTGATTTCAACTCCAAGGTGCGCAAGGGGCAGGTCCTGGCCAATCTCGACCCGACGACCTACCAGGCGGCGGTCGACTCCGCCCAGGCGAACATCATGCTGGCGCAGGCAAACGCAGACAGCGCAGTGGTGAACGTCGGCAAGATGAAAGCCGAGCTGGACCTGGCGAACCTGACGGTGCAGAGGGACGAGCCCCTGCTCAAGCAGGGGCTGATCAACCAGAACCAGATGGACACGGATACAACCGCTGCGGAGTCCGCCCAGCAGGACTACCTTGCCGCGCAGGCCCAGGTGCGCGTTGCCCAGGCGCAGATCGGGGTTGTGAAAGGTCAGCTTGAGCAGGCTCAGTACAACCTGTCCAAGACCGTGATCCTGAGCCCCTTCGACGGGATCGTCATGGCCCGCAACGTCGATGTCGGGCAGACCGTGGCCGCGTCTTTGCAGACGCCGACCCTGTTCACCCTTGCGACAAACCTCACGGACATGGAGATCGACACATCCGTTGACGAGGCTGATGTGGGCGGTCTTCGTGAAAATGAACCCGCACAGATCACGGTGACGGCTTTCCCGAACGTCGTCTTCACCGGGACGGTGCTGCAGGTCCGGATCAATCCGACCACCGTGCAGAATGTCGTGACCTACGATGCGGTGGTAACGGTCCATGACACTTCGGGCCGTCTCCTGCCCGGCATGACGGCCCAGGTGACAATCGAGGTGGGAAAACAGACGCACGTGCTGGCCGTGCCCATCGCTGCTGTTCTTTACAGACCGCTTGCCGCGCCGACAGCGGCCGTCGCAAGCCCCGGGGGCGGTTTTGGTGGGGGCGGTTTCGGCGCAGGGGTCGTGCAGTCCTCTGGCGGCGCCGCCGCACAGCCGGTCGCGGGCGCCCCGGGGTCCAAAATCACAATCTGGAAGCTGGTCGCGGGGAGGCCAGTGCCGGTGCAGGTGGTGATCGGTCTTTCGGACGGCAAAAACCTTGAGATCACCAGCGGTGGAGTCCAAGAGGGGGACCTGATCATTGTGGCCCAGCGGCGCGGCGGTGGAAGCGGCTCCTCGACTAGAAGCGGTTCTGGGGGCGGCACAGGCTCGGCAGGCCGAAGCGGAACGCGCGGCAGCGCGTCGGGGCAGCAGAGCGCTTCCAGGGGAAACGCCCCGGGGCAGAGTTCGTGATGAATCCCACCGACGATAGAGAGCCGCTCATCGACGTGCGGGACATCACCAAGGTGTACGGCGAAGAGCCGTACGCGGTCCACGCGCTCAAAGGGGTGAGCGTTGCGATACACCGGGGTGAGTTCCTGGCTATCATGGGGCCATCCGGCTCCGGCAAATCCACCTTCATGCACCTCCTGGGGTGCCTGGACCACCCGACCTCGGGCTCCTACCGGCTTGCAGGGCAGGAGGTATCCGGCCTCTCGCGTGACCAGCTTGCGCTGGTGCGCGGGCGGCAGATCGGCTTTGTTTTCCAGAGCTTCAATCTTCTCTCCCGGACAAGCGCGCGGGAAAATGTCGAGCTGCCCATGCTGTATGCAGGGGTGGCGCGCGAGGCGCGGGACGAACGCGCGCGATCGATCCTGGAAAAGGTCGGCCTTGCCGAGCGCATGGAGCATCGGCCGAACGAGCTTTCCGGAGGCCAGCAGCAGCGCGTTGCCATCGCCCGGGCGCTTGCCAATGACGCGCCACTGCTCATGGCGGACGAGCCCACGGGCAATCTGGACAGCGCGAGCAGCGTCGAGATCATGACCCTGTTTCGGCACCTGAACCAGGACAATGGCATCACCGTCATCGTGGTCACCCACGCCACCGAGATTGCGGCATGGTCAAGCAGGATCGTCACATTTCACGATGGATTGATCGTCGACGATCGTCTGTCCGGGGAGGGCTCCGCATGAGCTTCATAGTTCTTGTACGCACCGCCTGGAAGGCATTGCTGCGCAATTTCAGCAGGTCGCTTCTCACCATGCTGGGAATCATCATCGGAGTCGGCGCGGTGATCACCTCGATTGCGATCGGTTCCGGCGCTCAGGCGGTGGTGCTGAAGCAGATCGAGAGCCTCGGCGCCAACCTGATCGTCATTACCCCCGGCAGTGTTACCAGCGGAGGGGTGAGCCTGGGCAGCGGGGCTCGGACATCTCTCAAGCAGGACGATGTCATCGCCATCGAGGCCAATGTGCCTGAGGTTGCAGGGGCGGCGCCGTATTCCCAGACCAGCGCGCAGGTGGTGGCGGGCGGGGTGAACTGGTTTACGGTGATCGGGGGTACGACTCCCGCGTGGCTGACAGTGGAAAACTGGACCGTAGCCCAGGGGACTTTTTTTTCCCCGGATGACGTTTCCCGGGTCAGCAAGGTGGCTGTCCTGGGGAGCACGGTTGCGGCGAACCTTTTTCCTGCCGGCGGGGCGGTTGGCAGCACGATCGTTGTCAAGAGCGTGCCTTTCCGGGTGGTGGGCGTTCTTGCAGCCAAGGGACAAACAGGTTTCGGCCGGGACCAGGACGACGTGGTGATCGTTCCGATCACCACGCACCAGGAGCGGCTCACCGGACAGACGTGGGTCAATACCATCTACGTGTCGGCTTCAAGCGCTGACACGGTGGCGGGAGTGATCGATGCCACCGAGCGTCTCCTTCGGCTCGAGCATCATCTCTCCCCGATCCAGGCCGACGATTTCACCGTTCGCAATATCGCGAACGTCCAGGAGGTGCGGATCGCCACCGCTGATACGCAGGCCCTTCTCCTGGCAGCCGTGGCGATCGTGTCCCTGGTGGTCGGTGGAATCGGCATCATGAACATCATGCTGGTCTCGGTGACCGAGCGCACGCGAGAGATAGGGCTGCGCATGGCCGTGGGAGCGCGCGGGCGGGATATCCTGCTGCAATTCCTCATAGAAGCGCTTTCGATGGCCTCCGCGGGAGGGGTGATCGGAATCGGGCTGGGCATCGGCATCTCATTCCTGGCGTCCAATTTCGCGCACTGGCCGACGCTGATATCCGGTTTCTCGGTCATTCTCGGTTTTGCCTCCGCGGCGCTCACCGGAGTCGTCTTCGGCTTTTATCCGGCGCGGCGGGCGGCGGCGCTGGATCCCATTGATGCACTGCGCTATGAATAGCGCGCGCCGCGGCGTGGATTTCAGCCGCTCCCTGTCGCAGGCCGTAAGGGGATAAATTGTTGTTATATAACGCATTCTTTTTCCCTTTTCATCCCGCATGCATGTATCAGAGGCAGAACTCAATGCATCATTGAGAGGGAGGCGATTGCTATGAATAGGTCAGTGAGCAGGGCCATCGTGATGCTGATTGGCGTGCTGGCGATTGTCGGCTGCGCGTCGATGCCGCAAGTGACAAAGGGTGTTTCGAACTACCTCCAGACAGGCACGGTGAGCGCAAACCTCAAAGGCAATGATTTTTACATGGCGATAGGGGACGTCGATCTGTATCATTATGGCTTGTTCGGCGCTCTGAAACCGAGCGGCAAGACGGTTGAGATCGCTGTCGTGATCCAAGCGGACAAGGATACGGGTGAAGTCCTGAAAATCGCCACCCTGCAGTCGAATAACGAGGGCACTGTGGGTAGCTCGTCGAATTTGCTGAACGGCGTTACCGTTACAAACGGCTCCAATTACGTTCTCTCCGACCTGCGCGGCGGAATATCGGTCATCGACATCCAGCCGTATCCTCGATGGCTCGATGCCATCCAGGCGATGCGGGATGCGATCACTAAGCTCAGCACCTATACGACGTTCGCGGGCAGCACTCAGGGCAGCCTTGCGGTGGTAGCAGTCACTCCGGTTTACCCGGTGTGGTTCTGGGCTGGCCCCTTGCATGGCCCCTGGCATAATCGCCGCCATTGGCGATAGGCCGCATCCACGGAGAGTTGTCTGCGCTCCCGAGGGCCTTGTCGGACGGTGTGCGAGTGAATATATTCGGAAAGGGGAGGAGAGCATGCCGTACGATCCACTGGAAATGCTGGGCAAAATCGATCCCGAGATGATGAAGCGCCTTCGGGAGCAGGATGAGTTCGTCTATGCGGACGGAGCCCTGCCGCGCAAGGTGAAGCTTCTCATTGCAATGGCATTCGACGCAGCTCACGGAGCATCAGGCGGGGTGCGAGGCCTTGCCGGCCGGGCCAAGAAAGCGGGAGCATCCGACCAGGAGATCGCGGAAGCGTTACGGGTAGCCGCTCACCTGAGCGGGGTCGGCGCGTTGTATACCGCCTCCATCGGACTGAAAGAGGCTGAATGAGCGCCGCCGAAGGCGCTCCGTTGCATCGGAGAATAGACTACAAGTGGATCGCGCTCAGCGTGACGACAATCGGCGCCTTGATGGCGGCGATTGACGGCACGATCGTGACCCTGGCCCTGCCGGACATGATGGTGAAGCTGCACGCGGGCCTTGTGGAGATGGTGTGGGTCATCATGGCCTATATCCTCATGAGCACCGTCTGCCTTCTGACATTCGGACGCATTGCGGACATGTTCGGCCGCGTGCGGATGTACAACCTCGGGTTCGTCATTTTCACCATCGGCTCCGCGCTCTGCGGCCTGTCGCAGAACGCGACGGAGCTCATCATATTCCGGCTGGTGCAGGGCGCGGGGGCCGCCTTCATGATGGTGAACAGCCCCGCGATCATTGCGGAGGTCTTTCCCCCCCACCAGCGGGGACGAGCGCTGGGAATCAACGGCATCACCTGGGCGGTCGGCGGCATCGCCGGCCCCGTGCTGGGCGGGTTTATCCTCGCGGCAGCGAACTGGCGATGGATCTTCTACATCAACGTGCCCATCGGGATCCTGGGCACCGTATGGGGCTACCTGGCGCTGAAAGAGATGTCCGCGCGCAACAGGACCGAGAGCTTCGATCTGGGCGGCGCGGCCATGTTCAGTGTGGGACTTATTGCGCTTCTTTTCGCGCTTACGCTCGGCATAGAGATGAGCTGGACCTCGCTCCCAATCCTTTCGCTGTTCGTCCTGTTCGTCGCGATGCTGGCGGTCTTTTTCATACGGGAGCGGCGCATCGCGAATCCCGTGCTCGATCTTTCGCTCTTCAAGAATCGCGTCTACAACTTTTCCGTCCTGTCGGCCATGCTGCAGTCACTCGCCATGTTTGCCGTCAATTTCCTCATCGTGTTCTATTTTCAGGGGGTGCGCGGCTACAGCGCGCTCACCGCGGCCCTCTTCCTCATCCCGCTTTCCATCATGAGCGCGGTGACGGGGCCTCTGAGCGGCTGGCTGGCTGACCGCATCGGCGCGCGGATACCCGCCACGGCCGGGCTCCTGCTTCAGGGAGCGGGGCTCGTGTGGCTTGTGGCGCGATTGTCACCCACCACCAGCTACGGCTCCATCGTTGTCGGCCTGGTGCTGGTCGGGCTCGGCGGCGGACTTTTCTTCTCCCCCAATACGAGCGCCGCAATGAACGGAGCCCCGAGACACCGGCTGGGAATCGCATCGGCTACCCTTGCCACGCTGCGGCAAACGGGCATGGTGACCAGCTTCGCCCTGGCGCTGGCGGTTGCCGCCGGCAGCCTTCCGCGGGACGCGATGATGCAGCTCTTTGTCGGAACGAACGTCACGCTGGGCTCGCAGGCAATGCAGGCATTCGTTGTGGGCATCCGCAGCGCGTTCGTGGTCTCCATTGCGCTCTGCGTGCTTGCCTCTGGATTCTCATTGGTGCGCGGCAAGGAAGATCGGGGAGCTGTCACTCAGCGTCTGAGCCAGCCGGGCCAGGCCGAGTAGGGGTTTGCCATAACCGCGAAAATGACGGGGGAGAATGCTCGGGATTTGGAAGGGTGAATATCCCTGACCTTAAGCGGGGAAGCCCTTCACGAGTTTCTCGTATTTTTCATGGATCATTTTCGCATCGAAATCGCGGAATGCCAGAAGCATGGCATCAAGCTCATCCCTGGTGAAATAGGCCTCCGTGCGGGGAAAGAAATCCTTGTCCTCCTTGCGGATGTGCCGGGGGTAGAAATCGGCCAGCCATTCCATGAGTGAGATGATTTCCCGCGCCGCTTCCGTGATGCCTTGCCCGAACCGCTCCTTTGCGTTCACAAGCGCCTTCACTTTCTGCCTGGCTTGCCGGTGCTCGTCCACCAGCTCCGCCATTGAGAGGGAGTCGGCCTTCCCCAGGGGCTTTCGTGCAAGCTCCTGGAAAAGAATGTCCTCCTCTTTCCCGTGGTGCGTGCGATCCGCATAGGTCCTGATGAAATCCACGGCAACGTCGATGAACAGAGGGTCGATCTTCCCTCCATTCTTTATCCTGCGCGCCTCCGCCGCGATGACGGTGAGCATTTTTTCAATGAGCCGGTGCTCGATCATCAAAGGGCCTCGCGGTTTCATGCTCCGCAGTGTACACGTCCTTCGCTTTCCGGTAAAGCCGCACGGCGCGGGAGGCGATCAAGCCGGCCTCAGAGTGACAAGCGCCGCGTTGGGGCCTTTCTATCCCGGGGGTATGCCTCCTACTGCCAGAGAGAGAATGAGGAGCAGTCCGAACACCATCGCGGTCCTGGCGGCCGCGGCAGGGGCGTTGCCCGCCACTCCCCGGCGGGGAGTGAGAGAACGAAGGACGAGCACGGCCAGCGGAGCTGAAAGAAACACCAGGAGCGCCCAGGGCGCGAGGATCCCCAGCAGCACCGCGGCAGCGTCAAGGAGATAGGCGCCCGCGGCAAGCGCGACCGCAAGGACCGCGGCCGGCTGCCTTCCTAGAATCGTTGCGGGAGTGCGGATGCCCATGGCCGTGTCAGCTTCCACGTCGCGAAGGTTGTTGGCAAGGAGGACCTGCGCGACCCATAGCCCCTGCATCACGGAGAGCAGAAGAGCATGACGGGAACCCGAGAAGGCCGCCCTCTGAACGTAGAAGGCTCCGAGAACCATGAACGGACCCCACATGAAAAACGCGGTAATCTCCCCCAGCGCGCGCGCCTTCAGGCGAACCGGCCCTGCCGAATAGAAGTACCCGGCCAGCACCCCGAGTGAAGTGAGCAAGGCAATTGGCCAGCCCCGCAGGAAGCTCAGTGCGATTCCAATAAGGAGGGCCGCGCTCCAGAAGCCGATGGCGCCGCCGAGCACCTGCCAGGGCTCGAGCGTCCGCTCCACCAAAGGATGGCGGCGGCCGCGTACGGAGGGAGAGCCAGGAGCATCAATGCCGGTCTGGAAGTCGAAGTAATCGTTGCCCAGGTTCGTTGCCGCGTGCATGCACAATGCGCCCGCAAGCGAGGCAGCGGCAAGCCACCAGTGGATCCGGCCCTCCGCCCCCGCGGCCAGGATTCCGAAGGCCACGGAGATAGCGGTCATCGAAAACGACCACGGCCTTACTGCCCCGATGACCCGCGCCGCGCTGCGAAGCCGGCGCGATGACTGGAGCTTGGCATGAACACCCTTGATCACCCGCTGCCTCCCGCCGCCACCCGAGCTTTGATTCGACGCCGTTCATGAATGCTTATTGCGATGTGCCCGACCCCCAGGAGCGCCGCTCCGATGGCCTGGTAGACGGACCCGAGCACGAGCGACGCGGATAGGAAGTAGATCACAGGGCTTATCGCCATCGGGACGGGCAGCCCGAGCATTGGCGCGAACAGAAGCGCGTAGTCTCTGTCTCCCGCGAGGAATCGGGCCCATCCCGCGTAGTAGAACCCAAGTGAGGCCGCCATCAGAATCCACCCGGCCAGCGTCCAGGCTCCTGCAAAGGAGAGCGGAAAGAAAACCGGGAGGATGAAACAGGAGACCTGCCCCATTCTCTCGATGATCGTGAGGGCGAGAGGGTCTCTGGACCTGCCATACTTCTCGGCATGCCGGGGCGGAAGCGGAAGAAGCAGCAGATTGGGCAGCAGGACGGCCGCTGTGAGAAGCAGGCTTGCAGGGTGAAGATGCATTGCTGGACCGGCTCTGCTTCAGCTCCCTCCAGCGGGTGCGAATTTCTGAACGCGGCATAATGCGTTGTCCACGACATAGGCGGCGCCGGACGGGTCAAGGCAGATCCCGAGAGGAGTTTCGAACTCGCCGTCCCCTGTCCCCAATTGCCCAAAGGCCGTAATATAGGCCCCCTTGGCATCGAAGACCTGGACGCGCTGATTTCCCGTATCGACGACGTAGATCCGGTCTTTGCCGTCCACCGCGATCCCGCTTGGGCTGTTGAATTGCGACTTGAGGGTTCCCCACGCTCCCCACGCAGTGATGTATGTCCCGTCCGAGCTGAACTTTTCCACCCTGTGGTTGTTTCGGTCCGCCACGTACACATTGTCCGAGGAGTCGGTTGCGATCGCGTACGCCAGTCCGAACTGCCCGGTTCCGGTGCCTTGCGTTCCCCATTTCAGAATAAAGGTCCCACTGGAGCTGAACTTCTGGACGCGATAGTTTCCCAGGTCAACCACGTACACATTGCCAGCGGAATCCGCGGCTATGCCGGTGGGCTGCTCGAACTGGCCGTCCGCCGAGCCTTCGCTTCCCCATTGAAGCAGAAAAGAACCAGAGGCGCTGAACTGCTGGATACGATGATTGAGCTGGTCAGCAACGTATATATTGCCCGAAGCGTCGAAAGCCATCGCAAACGGGTTCCAGAACAGGCCGGCTGGGCCATTGCCCCAGGTCCCCCACTTGGAGACGAAGTTGCCCGTGGTATCGAACTTCTGGATGCGGTTGTTCCCCGAATCAGCGACATAGACGAAGCCTGAAGCGTCCGCGGCCACGGAAGAAGCCCACAAGAACTCACCGTCACCGGTGGTGGAAGAGCCCCACTGAAGGAGGTAGTCCCCCGTGGAGTCGAACTTCTGCACCCGGCAGTTGTTTCCGTCCCCGACGTACAAGTCGCCCGACGCGTCGATCGCGGCAAAGTACGGGCTTTCGAACTGGCTGTTCCAGCTTCCCCACTGCCCCCACATGGTGATGAAGCTCCCCGAAGAGTCGAGCTTCTGGACGCGGTTGTTGCTCCCGTCCTCCATGACGTAGATGGTTCCATCCGCGGCCACGGAAACTCCGGCGGGATGATCGAACTGGCCGGCTTTGTTCCCGAAAGAGCCCCATTGGGCCACGTAGGTTCCATCGGAAGCGAAGACCTGGATTCGATTGTTGAGCGTGTCGGCAACCAGGACCTTGCCCGAGTGATCGATGGCGATTCCCTGGGGAACGTTGAATTGCCCCGTGCCCGATCCCTGGCTGCCCCACGTGGCGACAAAGGTTCCGGCGGAGTCGAACTTCTGCACCCGGTAGTTCCACGTGTCGGTCACGTAGACATAGCCCGCAGCATCAACGGCGACTCCCATCGGCCAATTAAACTGGCTTTGTCCGCTGCCGCCGGTTCCCCACGACGTGACATAGGCTCCCGATGGGTCGAGCTTCACAATGCGGCTGTTTCCTCTGTCCACGACGTAGAGATCACCCTGCGCGTCGAATGCGAGCCCCGAGGGATATTTGAACTGGCCGTTTCCCGAGCCCAGGGTTCCTATCTTTGACTGAAAAACACCCGAAGAGTCGAACTTCTGGATCCAGTGGAGGGCATCCGCGGTGAGATAGACATTCCCCGAGGAATCGACCGCGATGCCCAGCGGCCGAGAGAACTGTCCGTCGCTTACGAGATCAGATCCCCACCCCTTGGCGAAGCTGAAGGTCAGGGACAAGGGAAACCACGAGCAGCCGGAACACGCCAATGCCAGGGCTGCCGCGAGCATGAAAGTGATGGGCCTGATGTATTTTCTCATGCGACCTCCGCCGCTCACTGCCATTTGAGCAAAACAGGGCTGTATTGGACTGCGACGCTGCCGTTGCCAAGCTGCCCAAACTCAGCGTCGCCCCACCCCCACACGGTGCCGTCGCTTTTCACGGCGAGGCTGTGGTTGTTTCCGGCCCCTATTGCCACGGCGCCCGTCAAGCCGGTCACCGGCACGGGAACGTTGCTGTCAAAGGTCGATCCGTTTCCCAGCTGGCCTTTTGTGTTCATTCCCCACGCACGCACGCTGCCATCACTCTTAATGGCAAGGCTGTGTTGGTCCCCGGCAGCGATCGCCGTTACTTCCGTTAAGCCGCTCACCTGCACGGGACTGGCGCGGTCCATTGTGGTTCCGTCCCCCAGCTCTCCTCTGGCATTCCATCCCCATGCCCATACGGTCCCATCCGACTTCAAAGCAAGGCTGTGTTCCCCCCCGGCTGCGATCGCCGTCACTCCTGTCAAGCCACCCACGGAACCCGGGGAGCTGCGGTCCGTCGTGCTCCCATCCCCCAACTGACCATTCAAGTTCCATCCCCACGCCCAGACCGTACCGTCGCCCTTGAGCGCAAGGCAGTGGTACCCACCCGCCGCGATGGCAGTAATACCTGTGAGCGTGCCTGATTGGACCGGCACCCCTATTGCATTCTGGCTCTGTGCGTTGCCCGCCTCCCCATACCAGTTGTCGCCCCATGCCCAGACCGTGCCGTCGCTTTTAAGCGCCAGGGAATGGTTGGCCCGCGCCGCGATGGCCGTGATCGTTGCCAACAGTCCGCTCACGGTGCCGGGTGTAATGCGGTTCGTCCAGAGGTTGTCGCCGAGCTGGCCGTTCCCGTCGCTTCCCCACGCCCACACTTGACTGCCGCCACTTTGTAGCGCGAGAACGTGACCAGCGCCGGCAGCGACCGCGGTATAGGTATATCCCTGTGTCGATCCGCTCACCAACAAGGGTGTGCTGATATCGGTCGTGATCGCGTAACCCAGCTCGCCGTTGTAATTGTCTCCATAGGAAAAGACAGTCCCGTTGTTTTTCAAAACGACAGAGAAATTGCTGCCGCCCTTTATAATGTCGCCGCTCGTCGCCGCACCCGACATCCCTTGCACGGGAACGGTTGAAATGGCAACCGCCGGATCGAAGTTCGCGCCCCACCAGTATACGTCATCCCCGCCCGTGGAAACGAGCATGCACATGCCTCCTGTTCCGATCTTGACCGCTGTCGTGGGCAGAGAGACTAATAGTGGGGTGAGCTGGGGAATGATCGTCCCATTCCCCATTTCGCCGCGCCAGTTCGAACCCCAGACGTAGACGTTGCCGTCGCTGGTAAGGGCGATGCTATTCCCCCAATTGGCGGCTATTGCAGCTACTCCCGTCAAGCCGCTCACCTGTACGGGGCTGGTTTGGTCCGTTGTGGTCCCGTCCCCCGCCGACCCTTCCGCATTGCTTCCCCATGCCCAGACCGTGCCGTCGCTCTTGAGCGCCAGGCCGTGGCCATAGCCGGCAGCGATCGCCGTTATTCCCGTCAACCCGCTTATCTGCGCAGGTGTCCCTCGATGATCCGTCTTCGTCCCATCAGCAAGCTGTCCGTTTCCATTGCTTCCCCAAGCCCAGACAGTCCCATCGGATTTCAAGGCAAGGCTGAAACCATTTCCCGCTGCAACCGCGGTGACCTGGGTCAAGCCTCCACCCACGTGGACGGGGGACGATGAGTTCGTTGTCGTGCCATCGCCGAGTTGTCCGGCCCAATTGGCTCCTGCCGCCCACACGGTGCCGTCGCTCTTCACGAACAGGGTGTGGTCCCACCCTGCGGCCACCGTTGTAATTCCGGACAGCCCGGCCACCTGTTCAGGAAGCCACTGGCCATTGGTGGTCCCGTCTCCGTACTGGCCGGCCCAGTTCCCTCCCCACGCCCAGACGGTTCCATCCGCTTTCAAAGCAACGGTATGCACGTTCGATGAGGAAACATAGGTGACATCCGCGATTCCACTGATGTGCACGGGAGAAGCCCGTTCCGTGAAGGTCCCGTCCCCTAGCTGCCCGCTGTCGTTCTGACCCCACGCCCACAGAGTGCCGTCGCCCTTGATCACCATGTTGTGGTAGCCGCCGCCGGTGATCTGGCGGATCAGACCCCTGGACACGATGACCGTGTAGGTTTTATGCACCAATCCGCTGGTTGAGATCACCTCGATTGAAACGGTGTTCTCCCCCGCATTCAGCGTGACAGCAACTCCCTGGACCGCGGAGGGTTGGTCGTTCACAGTCACCTGGGCCGCAGCATCGACGGGTGTGGTCATGACAGTCACCTGGGTGGTCGCCAGGCTGGCCAGGGCGCGGTATGCGCGGATGCTTGGAGAAAAGCCGGGGCTCAAGGCAAGCTCGATTTCCCCTCCCTCCACTTTCAGTACGGAGAGGTCCGCAGTGGTGTCGCTCAGAGCGATGTCTCGCACCACGTTGATGAGGGGATTGCTGCACCCCAGCAGGAGCAGGAGCGCAAAAACCGTGCAGGCGGCAAAGCGGGAGGTCCGTGTTATTCCTGTCCCCATATCATGACCTCCCTCGCTCCGCTCACATCCGCGGCCCGCGTTGATTCGTCCCCCTTCATATCCAGGTACGAGAACCGTGAGGCCAGCTCCGGGTCAAGGCTCTTCAGCTTGTCGTAGAGATCCGCCACAAGCCCGTAATTCTCCGCCTCGTGGTACGCGCGGGCCAGATTGACTATCACCGTGGTATCCTCCGGGGCTTTTTTATAGGCGCGCTCGTAGTACGTCGTCGCCTTCTTTATATCCTTGCGCAGGTAAGAAATGTTGCCCAGGTTGACGAGCGCCGGTACGTATTCCTGCTTTGCCACCACGGCTTGGAACTGTTTCTCCGCCTGGTCCAGCATAGTGTACTTCGCGTAGAGAACCCCGAGCTTGTTCATCGAGCTGACGCTGTTCGGGTTTTGCTTTATTTCCGCCTGGAGCTTCGCCATCTCTGGGTAGATCTCATGTTCCGCAAACCTTTGCGTTTCCCGCTGGTAGGCGGCAACAACGGCGTCTTGGGCTGGAGCCGTCACCCTGAAGGTCCCCCCGAACAGCCCCACCGGCTCGTAGGTCTCCCACGCGTCATGAAGGGGATAGAGCGCGGCAGTGCCGGCCGCTTGGCCTTCCCTCCACTCCTTGGCGCCCAATTGCCACGCCTCCAGGAACTTCCCGTCGAGCGCAGTGACCTCGATGGGAATCCACGCCTTATCTCCATCAAGAATCACGTCGCCGGGGATTTGGAAAGATTTTTGAGCATCATCGCTTTTCATGCCCAGGCAGAAGGCCATGAAGATGTGGCCCGGAATGGTGATGAAGGCGGTGTCGATTCCCACTGATTCGAACAGCGCGCAATACAGGATTGAAAGGTCGTCGCAATCCCCCGCCTTGTACTCCAGGGTCTGCTGGGGGAATTGAAGGAAATCCACCGCCGCGCTATTCTGGGAAAAATCCACGTAGGAAGATTTCGGATCCACGACGTATGACATACCGTACTGGCACAGGGCCTCATAGAGCGCTATCGCGCTCTGCATTTTGGGGTCGATTGCCCCACCGGATATCGTTCTTACCATGGACGTGACGTTCTTGGAGAAAGTGAGCACCGCGGGATCCAGCGCGGTGACAAACGCCGCGGCCCGGCGGTCGTCATCCCAGGTCATGGCATTGCGGTTGAGAATGCGCACCGTCTCCACGGTCGTTCCCGTGCGCTTCTGCCCCTTCACCGTGTACTCCCAGTTGATTTCCGCCGAGGCTTTGGTTCCCTCGGTGACCTGGAGGATCGTCTCCTCGGAGAAAAGGGCATATAGCTGGACCAGGGAGGATTGTCCGGGCTCGATTTGAGCCTGGACACCGCATTGCTTGGGCGCGGTCATGTACGGCTTGATCTCCAGACTCACCTTGATATCCGTGGCCGTGTCGCTTTCATTGTTGGCAAGAACCGCCGTGCCCACGGGGTGATCGTCATAGTATTTGTGAAATACCGGAAAAATGTCTGAAAACTGGAGGTTTTCAAGTGTAAGCCCCGGCCCCTCCTCCAGCGGTTCGGGCTTCTGCGGAACCGGCGCTCCCTTTGCCGCCGCGGCGCCGCCCAACGGGAACCCCATCCCCAGGGAAACGATGACCCCCTGGAACAATCCGAACTCGTAGCGGTACCCTGCGCCGACCCCAAGGCTGAAGCTCGGAGGAAAGTTTAAAGCAAGGCTGGCGCCCCCCTCAATGAAGGTCCCTCCGCCGGAGGCGGGGCTCGCGCTGGAGTTTGAAAAGCCGTAGCTGTATCCGCCGCTGAAGTAGAGTTTCGCGCTGAGCCGCGGAAAAAAATCGTACTGCAGGCCCAACCCGGCCGCGGCGGACAGCATTGAGAGGGACTGCTCCGCAACGTTGGCGTTTCGAATCGAGTAGAAGCTATAGCCCAGCCCGCTGTCGAAGAACAGCAGGGGGAAAAAGGGCAGCCGGATCTCCAGGGAAGCCGTTCCCCCGCCAACAAATCCGTAGTAATTGACGCTGTCGATGAGGGGGAACGACACTGTTGGTGAAACCTGTAGAGACAAGTAGGAGGGCTGCTCAGCGGAATCCGCCGTGACGTTGAAGCCGGTGATGAAAAACACCAGGCTCAGCCCGGCCAATATGCTCATTCTTCTTTTCATATTCACGCTCCTCTCCGACCGGACAGGACACGCACCCTTCACTCCATGATTTTTTAAGTATACCACAGCTTCCAAGAGAGGGCAGGAGCTTTGAACGGCTGCAATTGACTTGATGAATGATTCATGGCCATGATAGCAGGGAGATCCGCAAAGGTTTCAGTTCCATAGATAGGGAGGAAGGATCATGAAGAGACTCACGCTGTTGTGCGCGGTGCTTGTGATTTGCCTGGGTTCCGCTCTTGCGGCGGCCCCGGTAGAGGTCAGCCTGGCGTACCCCGTTGCGGTGGACGCCCCGATCACCGCGATGCTGAAAGGATGGGCCCAGGACTACCTGGCCAAGAACCCCGATGTGAAAGTGACTCTTATCTTTTCCGGCGGCTATCCCGACGTGAAAACCGCGGTCCAGACCGCCATCCAGGGCGGAGCCAAGCCGCCGACCTTGGCGGTGATGCTGGCAACCGACGTGTACGACCTCGTCAATGCCAAGTACGTCGACAGCCTGGATGACCTGGTGGCCCAGGCGCCCGGAGGCGCAGCTTTCGTCAAGGACTTCCTGCCGGCATACATGGGCAACTCACAGTACAAGGGGAAACTGTGGAGCCTCCCCTTCCAGCGTTCCGCCGTTGTCCTATACTACAACGCCGACCTCTTTGCCGCTGCCAAGCTCACTCCGCCCAAGAGCTGGGATGAGTTGGGCAACGACGCCCAGGCGTTGACCGTGGACGGGGGCAAGACCCGCTGGGGCATCGAAATTCCCACAGAAACCGCCTACTGGACCTTCCAGCCCCTGGCCATCGGCGCCGGAAGGAACGTCTTCACTGACGATGTGACGGTCAATTTCAACGCGCCTGAAGTGATCGACGCGGTCCAGTTCTACCTGGACCTGAGCCAGAAGTACAAGGCCACTCCCGCCGGCGTCCAGGTGAGCTGGGGAACATCGACCCAGAACTTCGCCGCTGGAAAAACCGCCATGATCATCCACACGACGGGAAGTTTGGCGGGCATTCTCAAGACTGCCAAGTTCAAGGTCGGCGTGATGGCGGTTCCCGGCAAAAAGGCCGGCACCCTTGCCAGCGTCACCGGCGGCGGGAACCTCTACCTGACCGCGGGCCATACCCCTGAGGAGCGGAAGGCGGCCTTCGCCTTTGCTCAGTTCCTGCTTGACCCCGCCCGTGTCGCGACCTTCAGCCAGGCCACCGGCTATATTCCGCATAGGACCTCGGCCACTGCCACGGCAGAGTACAAGGCGTGGCTGGCACAGGTTCCCCAGGCGGCGGACGCGGTCGCCGCTCTGGCATCCGCGCAACCGGAACTGGCCACCCAGAACCTGAACGCCGTAAAAACAATTTTCAACAAGTATCTGCAGTCGGCTTTCAATGGCACACAGTCTCCCAAGGATGCCATGGGAGCCGCTCAGGCTGAATCCGACAAGACATTGGCGGATTATCGCTAAGCCCCTGAAGAGGTTGGCGCCACGAAACGAAACCGGGTCCTGCCTTACTTGCTCGTGGCGCCAACCCTTTTTTTCGTCGTTGTTTTCACCCTGCTTCCCCTGGGTGAAGTCCTTGTAGGGAGCCTGTTCAAACACAAGCTCAATATTCCGAAATACCAGGTGCCGATTTTTGCCGGTTTGGGCAACTTCTCCGACCTTTTCAAGGATCCTGAATTCCTGCAAGTGCTGGCCAATACTGGCATCTATGTGCTGGTTCTCATTCCCGTATTGCTGATCGGAGCCCTTGGCCTGGCATTCCTGTTGGACGAGAAGCTCAAGGGGCTTGCCTTTTTCCGCCTGGCGGTTTTTCATCCGACCGTTCTTCCCCTGGTGAGCGCCGCGACGATCTGGATGTTCTTTTTCACCCCCGGCTACGGGCTCTGGAATCAGCTGCTGCGCTTGTTCGGGTATTCGGGCCCCCAAAACTGGGCCGGCAACCCTTCCCTGGCTCTTTTCGCCATTGCTTTGATCGCCTTCTGGAAAAATGTCGGCTTTCTCATGCTGTTCTTTCTTACCGGCCTGCAGAATCTTGACCGGTCGCTGATCGAGGCAGCCCGGCTGGACGGGGCAGGCGGACCCCGGTTGGTGACCGGAATCATCCTCCCCCTGATCCGACGTCAGACTCTGTTCGTCACAACGATCGCCTTCATCGGCGCGTTCCAAACGGTCGACCATGTATTCGTTCTGACCCAGGGAGGACCCAGCGGAACGAGCACTCTCCCGCTGTATTACCTCTGGCAGCTTCGCTTCGAGCGGCTGGACATCGGCCGCGGCGACGCCGTTACGGTGATGTTGATTTTCGCGCTGCTGGCTTTCACGGTCACCAATACCCTCATAAGCGAACGCCATGAAAAATAGAGTCACTCCGCTTGTCCGTTTCGTGGTACTGACGATCCTGGCCGCCTTGATGCTCACTCCCTTGGCATGGGCCCTGGCCGCATCCCTGCGGCCCCCCGAGGTCCCCTTTGCCCTGGGAAACGTATTCTTCGGCTCCTCCCTGAGCCTGGCCAACTACGCCAAGGCTTTCTCACTGGCGCCCTTCGCCCGGTATTACGCGAATACAATCATGCAGGTCGTGGCGATCATCGGAGTCCAGGTGATCACGGCAAGCCTGGCAGCTTTCGCGTTCACCCGATATCGTTTTGCGGGAGACCGGGCGCTGTTCACGATCATTCTCCTGCAGATGATGATTCCAACCGCCGCCTTGCTGGTGCCGAATTTCTCGACAATACGGTTCCTGAGGCTCTACGATACAATACCGGGCATCGCCTTGCCTTTTTTCGGGTCAGCCTTCGCCACCTTCCTCCTCCGGCAGACCTTCCTGTCCCTGCCGAGGGACCTGGCGGACGCGGCGGCAATCGATGGGTGCCGCTGGGACCAGGAGCTGCGGCACGTCTACCTCTCAACGGCCAGGTCCTCGCTGGCGGCAATAGTCCTTTCATCGCTGTCCTATCATTGGAACGATTTCCTCTGGCCCCTGGTGATCACGCAGTCTGATGCCGTCCGGCCTCTGACCGCCGGCCTGGTCCGGTTCACTCAGATGGGAGAGATAGGGGCCCAATGGGGCCTGCTGTCCGCGGCCACCATGATTGTTACCCTGCCTCTGTTCGTCGTCTTCGTGGTTTTCCAGAAGCAATTCGTCAGGGGCTATATCTCTTCAGGGATCAAATGAAAGCAGCGATCCGCATTTCGTTTCGCGACGAAGAGCACGTGAAGGCACACATTGACCACTTCAGCGTTCCCCTTGATCTGGCGCTCCAATGGGTCCGCGCCCGTCTGGAAGAAATGCCCCGCAGAACCGGCTGGGAGCACTTCGATTTCAAGGCGCCTCAGAATGTCGGCCTGACCGGCCTGAAGACTATTTGGCCCTGGACCCATGGCGACTTCTGGGCCCGGCGCCGGGGAAGGACCCTGCCCTCACATCTCATCGCGGGCAGGAAACGCGGCACGAGGAGGCTCTGCGTCTGGGGATTCTGGCAGGATGAAGGGACCTTTGTTCTGCACACCCTGTATCCGGGCCGGGCCGCGCCCCGCGAGATCCATGACCCCGAATTGCCATTGTCGGAGCTGCCGATGGCCCTGAAATTCTGGACGCGCCACGCAATCGTAGTCTCCCCGTCGGAGTGGGAATTGTAAGGGCATTGGGAGGCAGCGCTCAGCGCCATGCCGGGGCTGAGGCGATGCTGGTCCCTGATGAGCGCTACGGCGGCGTATCGGTGCGGCCCGCGCGCAGTTTTTCCATCGGCACATATACCAGCGGTTTGTTGAATGCAAGCATGAACTGCGCGTGAATGGCCGGCGCGCCTCCCAGGAGAATCGAGGAGATCGGGAACACGAGGAGCCACTCCAGCGGATAGAGGATCTTTTTCCAGAGCGGCACGCCGTGAGCGCCCCGGAACGCGAAGAATGCCGTGATCAGCACCATCAAGGCCAGGAAAACACCGGAGAGTTGAAAAATCAGCGACGATATCCGCCCGAGGTTGAATACAGGCAGAGGATCCATGCCGGAGAGCAGCCGGGTTGCCTGCGGCAGCCAGACCAGGATCGACAGGATGAACGGCCAGGTGGCCTGCGAAAGGTTGATGTCGATGAATTTCAGGGCGGCCTGCCAGGCCCGCCTTCCGCGCACGACCCGATGGCGCAGCAGGCCTCGGAATACAATCGCCATATTTTCCACGCCATACGCCCAGCGAACCTTCTGGCGATACGCGGTGCGAAGGGTCTTCCAGAACGTGCGTCCTTCCGGGGCGTCCATGGTGACAGTCACGGGCAAGGGGATTGCCTTGAAAGCGCCTTTGAAGTGCATGAAGGTTTTCCAGAAGACCCCGGCATCTTCGCCAATGACATCCGCGGGCCAGAATCCGGACTCATAGAGGGCCTGAAAGCTGTAACTGTAGCAGGAGAATGTCACCAGCATATCGACGTTCGCCGAATCGACGAGCTGAAAGATGGTCTGGCTCATTTCCAGCACCCGGACAAGCGCGTTGGTTTTCCAGATGTTGTTGCTGAAAACCGGCAGGGGCTGAAAGCACGAGCGATGCCGGTCCGGCTCTGCAAGAAAGTAGTAGCTGAGACACGCGAAATAGGAGGGATTGAGGAGAGCGTCCGCATCAACGCAGGTGAGGAGGACCATGTCGAAGGAAACCGAGCGCTGTCGGAAGTAGTCGGCCATTGCGCGCGCCGTGTATCCGACGTTTGAGCCCTTGCCGGGCACTTCCCCGGCAAGGTCCGAGGGGTGGACCGCCACGATAAAATCCCGGAAATACCGCGCGTAAGCGGCGCGCACGTCCTCCACCTCCGCGCGCACTTCCGCGGAGGACCGTGCTTCCACGCTGAGGACGACTACAAGGGACCTTTTTGGATCCAGAATGCCTTTGCTCAGAGCGCGGATGCCCGGCTCGAAAACCGCGCGGCGTTCGTTTGCCACGGGGATGATGACCAGATGAGTAAGCTGCCGTGGATCGGGTACGGGTTCGCTCCGGGAACGACAGCTTGCCAGCACTTCAGCATGCAGACGTTCGCCGTAGCGCGTTGTCCGAATTGAGGAGACCAGTCCTTGCTCCGCGCCCAACGACACACCGGAGAGCTCTTCGAGCCTTTTCAGCCAATCGGACCTTTCCTCCGCGAATACCCGGAGAAATGAGATCACGAGAAAGAGGGCGTTGTGCGCCACGCGAAAGATATAAAAGACGAGAAATGCGATTATCATGGCTGCCCCCAGGGCGGGAACAGCGATGGAGCTCACGACCAAGAGCAGCAGCACGAGCCAGGAAACGGCCGCGGGCGCGACACAGAGGAGTCGGTGCCAGACCATCTCAGCGGGGTCTTCAGGAAAGGGGGTGTACTGGAAGTTCACTGCTGCCATCCCATGATATCGTAGGCCGGGCCGTCGATGGCGCCGTCATCCCGGAGGAGGAGCATGCCATTCGCGCATCCGAGCAGTTGGACCTGCTGGCTGTCTTGGAACAGAAGCAGGGGGGCAAAATGGACACCCCCCGAAGAGAGCGGCTTGGGAATCAGATATAATGACGACGCAGTCCGAACGGCGGTGATCCGAGGCCAAAACTCCTCGCTCACCCCGCTGACCCTGTCGGGGAATTGCGCTTCTTCCACAGGCTGCTCCAGTCTTCGGGTTGAGGAAAGGCCATTCCCTGACCACACCCATGCCCCCTCACCGGACTTTTGGGCGGATCCGCCCTCGTATCCCTCGTAGATGATGCTCCTCTCTGCGGTGAGCACATGTACGGTTGACTCCGATGCAAGATGACAGACGATGGCCTCACTCGTCACGGCCAGGATGCGCATGACCGGTGAAGAACCGGACTGCTCGTATCGTCTCAGGTCGACATGATGAATCTCTCCAAAACCGAGGGGATTGCCGTACTGAGAGAGCGTTCCGTCGCGATCCAGGAGGTACCATCGCCCCCGTGCGTAGCCATAGGCAAAGAGCGGGGCGGAAAGCTTTACCAATGAAGTCCGCTGTCCTGCCTGGTTATACCGGCCGACCCCCGCCATATCGATGGCAGTCAGGGTTTTTTCATCCTCGGACAAGGAAACCAGCTCTAGTGCGCTGGAAGGGACCCGCAAGGCAGGGCCGGGATTGCGCAGGAGGGGAGAGTTGCGGCCGTTCTGCATCAGCCTGACATACCCGCTGTCCTGTTCCCGCCACGATAAGAGAAGCTGGCCCGTGAGCTGCAGCCATTGCAGCGTCGGGTCAAAAACGCCGGAAAGTCCGGGCAGCGATACCCGGTCGTTGACTTCGGACGTCCCCGCAAGGCGCGTCGTGGCGAGACTGCTCTCTCCCCGCGGAAGCCATGCCGCTTCGGCATCCTCCTCAACCCAAAGCGGAACGCCGCGAGCGGTAAAGGAAAGGATTTTATGCGGGGGGAGCTGGGAGATCATTTTCAGGTCTGCGATGGTGGAGACAAGCTCGGGCCGGGATTCAACCATGCCGGTCCATGTGCGCGCTCCCTCCGCGGAAATGCTGAAGGCGTAGCGGCCAGCCTTGAGAGAATCGAACAGGGCGGGGCTCATTTGCGCGCGTTGTCCTTGAAGAGTCACGCGTGCCCCGGAAGGGATCGTGGACACGGTAAAAGAACTGGTCGGCACGGGCGCCTTGCCCTTGGAATAGCTGATGCCAAAGGCAAAGAGGATCAGCACCGGCATGAACGCGGCATAGGCGGCCACAAAGAGCCAGAATACGCGCCGACGCAGCCGGGTCAGTCTCCAGTGAGGAAGCGCTGCGGTTGGCGGTTTTGTGGCGCGCATGGCAGATGCAGTGTAGCGGGACTGAAGAGACGAGGCAATTCCCTATGCCAAGGACAGCGGACCTTCACTCCTCAGTGGTCGCCCGGTTGCGCAGGGGATTCATCCGGAATGCGCTCCCGGAGGAATCGGCCGATGCTCTTGATGGCTTTTTCAGACTCAGGGACGAAAGGCGCGGCCGCTTGCCACACGTGCCATAGCTGGTCCCCGACTTCCAGCGTGACGTCGACCCCCGCCTCTCTGGCCTTCCGCGCGAAGCGCGCGGAATCGTCGTGGAGGATCTCATGGCTGCCCACCTGGATGAGAAGGGGAGGGAGCCCGGCAAGGTTGGCAAGGAGCGGGGAGAGGCGCGGGTCATCCGCGGGCAAGTTGCCCGCATACGCGCGGCAGAGCGGAATCACCGACTCCAGCTTCACCATCGGATCCAGATGCGCCCGGCTCACCATGGATTCGCTCGCGCCGGTGAAGTCCGTTGGCGGGGAGAGGCATATGGCAGCCGCGGGAAGCGGCTCGGCGGAGTCGCGCAGCATGAGGAGCGCGGCCAGCACGATGTTTCCCCCCGCTGAGTCTCCCGCAAAAGCGATGCGGTAAGGCGCCAGGCCTCCGGCCAGCAGAAAACGGTACGCGGCAAGCGTGTCATCGAGCGCCGCGGGAAACGGGTGCTCGGGGGCAAGGGCGTAGTCCAGCGAGAGTGCGCGAGCCCGACCTTGGACGCAGATGTGGGCAACCAGGTTCCGATGGCTGCGGGAAGACCCCATGCAGAAAGCGCCGCCATGGAGGTAGAGGACCACCCGGTCTTCGCGGGACTGCGGCAATCGCACCCATTCACCCCGCAGTCCCTGCGCCTCAAACGGAAGAACCACCGTTCCCCGCGGCGTCCTGGACATTACGGAAAGCCGATCGATCCGTTCGCGCCTTTGCTCTATTGAAAGCTGGCGCACGGATTTCGTTCCTCTTCTGATGAAGGCCCGGAAAGTACGCGCCCTGATGCTCAACATCTCCCCATTCCCTTCCCTTCAATGATAATCACGCGCAGAGGGAAGAGCAACCGTACAAGCCGAACGAACCATAAAATGGGCGCATCGGTGCAATTGCGCGCGACACTCCGCTTGACGCGGAAATGAGCGTCTTTTATGATGCGCATCGTCAGTATCTTCACATCGCAACAAGGCCCCCTTCACACAGGGGCGCCAATGGCTTTGAAGGGATGGTCGCGTGAAAAGCAATGTAGAGTTGATGAATTTGTTTTGGACAACCGCAGGCGTGTTTCCCGGCGTCGGTGATATAAGCCGCTATGATTTCAAGGACAGGGTAAGAGCCGCGGCCAGGGCCGGCTTCAAGGGCATAGGGATCTGGCACGCCGATCTGGAACATATCATGTACCACCTGACCCTCAAAGAAATGAAAAAGATCCTTGACGACAATGGCATCACCTATCTTGAGCTAGAGTTTCTCACGGACTGGTTTCTTGAGGGCGCAAGGAAGAAAGAATCGGACAGCCGCAAGAATAGACTGCTGAAAGCGTCGGAAGCGCTCCATGCAAAACATGTCAAGATCGGGGATTTTTACAATTCCGCATGTCCCCTGCCCCGGATCGTCGAGGCGTTCGCCGCGTTATGCCGTGAAGCGGAGAATTGCGGCGCCACGATTGGTTTTGAGTTCATGGGTTCCGCGATGATAGACAATCTCAAGGATGCACTCACCCTGGTGGAAACAGCGGGATGCAGAAACGGCGGCCTCATAGTGGATATCGTGCAGGTGATGAATCTTGGAATCACATTTGACCAAATAAGCCGCATTCCCTTGAAATATATTGTCAACCTTGAGCTGAACGATGGCGCCTTGCCCGCAAGCCCTCTGTATGATCCGTCCAGAGAAAGGCGATTCTGCGGAGAGGGCGACTTCGACGTCAAAGGGTTCATTCATTGCGTGCACGCCATGGGGTACACTGGTCCATGGGCGGTTGAGGTTTTTTCCAAAGAACTGGTTGACCTGTCCTTGAAGGAGCTGAACGAACGGGCGTTTCAAACGACCATGGCTGAGTTCAGCGAATGATCCCTCTCGCCCTTGACGGCTCCCGCGGTGAGCGCACGACATGAAACCTTTTATCATTTTCCTTGCCCTTTCTTCTTTCTTTCTGATTTCCTGTAGAAGCCAGCCCGGCATTGCCGAAGCCAAGGCGCCGTACAGGGACCCCTCGCTTCCCGTCCAGGAACGGGTCAGCGACCTGCTTTCCCGCATGACGGTCCGGGAGAAAATTGGACAGATGATGCAGGTAGCGAGAGACTATATCTACGATCAGCGCGACATCTCCTCGTACGGCTTTGGCTCCATCCTCTCCGGGGGCGGCTCGACTCCCGCGGTGAACACGCCGGAGGCGTGGGCTGACATGATCGACGGCTATCAGAAGAAAGCGCTGGAGTCGCGGCTCGGCATACCCATGATCTACGGCATCGACGCGGTGCACGGCCACAACAACGTGCGCGGCGCCGTCGTTTTCCCGCACAACATCGGCATGGGTGCGGCGAACGACGTCGAGCTTTCCACCCAGGAGGGCAGGATCACGGCGCTGGAGATGCTTGCAACCGGCGCGCGCTGGGATTTCGCCCCGTGCATTACCGTTCCCCGTGACGAGCGCTGGGGCCGAACGTACGAGGGCTTCGGCGAGACGCCCCTCCTCTCGGGACCGCTCGGGGCGGCGGAAATCAAGGGTCTGCAGGAAGGCGGCCTGGGCTCGCCGATGGCGGTGCTCGCGACAGCCAAGCACTTCGCGGGAGACGGCGGCACTTCCCTCGGCATCGACCGGGGAAATGCCCAGTATGACGACAAGGATTTCCGCTCCCTCCACGTCGCGCCCTATGTCGATGCCATCGCCGCGGGCGCCGAATCCGTCATGGTGTCGTACAGTTCCTGGAACGGCGTCAAGAACCACGGGAACGAAAAGCTCCTGAACGGCATCCTGCGGGGAGAGCTCGGCTTCTCGGGATTCGTCGTCTCCGATTGGGGGGGGCTGAAGGAGTTGCCGGGCTCTTCAAGGGAGCAAATTCGGCAAGGGATCAACGCGGGGATCGACATGGTTATGATTCCCGATACGTATCGCGCCTTTTTTTCGGACATGATGGACTTGACGGAAAAGGGGGAAATTTCCGTCGCTCGTGTCGACGAGGCCGTAGGAAGGATACTAAGGATCAAATTCGAAATGGGCCTCTTTGAGCGGCCCTTCGCGGACCGCGGGCTCCTGCCCTCGGTGGGTTCGGCGGAGCACCGCGCCGTCGCGCGGAAAGCCGTTGCCGAATCTCTCGTTCTTCTCAAGAACCGGAACGGAGCCCTGCCGATCGGGCCTTCAACGAAGAACATACTTGTTGTCGGCTACAAGGCGGACGACATGGGCGTGCAGTGCGGTGGATGGACCATCACCTGGCAGGGCGGGAAGGGAGCGATCACCGAGGGCACGACGATATTCAAGGGGATAAAAGATGCCGCCGGCCCCGGCGTGCGGGTCGAGCTCTCCTTGGACGGGAGCGCGCCCGCGGGATTCGCGCCCGACGCGGTGATCGCGGTCGTGGGCGAGGAACCCTACGCGGAAATGTACGGGGACCGCAAGGATCTTTCGCTCGGCAGCGTTGATGAGCGGAACCTCGACCGGGCGGCCCGATACGGGAAGCCCGTGACCGTCATACTCATAAGCGGGCGGCCGATGATCGTCACCGAGGAATTCGGAAAGGCGGACGCCTTTGTTGCCGCTTGGCTGCCCGGAACCGAGGGCGAGGGGGTCGCCGACGTCCTGTTCGGAAAGAGGGCGTTCAGTGGCAAGCTCCCCTGCACGTGGCCCGCATCCATGGACCAAGTGCCCATCAATTCAGGCGACGGAAAGAAGGGGCTCTTCGATTTCGGCTATGGCCTGGCTTATTAGAGAGGCGCGGCAGAAGGGGGCAAGCCAGTCACCTGGCCAATCCAACGGTGCGTCGGGCTGGCGACGTGCCGGGAATGCTCGCCGCGGGCGGGCGGTGAGAGGTATTGGGAAAAAAATGTTTGCGCAAACAATAGAACCATGATAGACTCCATTCGATCGGAAAGGGCAACAGTGGCTTTTCGGGAAAACGGTGGGAAGCTGGGGAAGGTCGGCCGCTGAGCGCCGAGCCTGTCAAAATGATCCTTGACCCGCAACGCTCTATTTCGACCTTTTTTTCGAAAAATAGGCCGTTGGCCTGTTAAAATTTTTTCCAAAAAAGGAGAGCGTATGAAAAAATTCATATGCTTCGCAGCCTGTCTGCTCCTGGTTGCCGCCGCGGCTTCGGCGGACAAGATCCAGGTGCGATGGTACGTCGGGCTCGGAGGGGGATCCGATGCCCCGACCTTCCAGGGGCAAAAAGACGTGGTCGATCAGTTCAACGCCTCGCAAAACGATATCCAGCTCAACCTGGAGATCGTTGCAAATGCCCAGGCCTATGACACCCTGAGCACGGAAATCCAGGCGGGAAACCCGCCCGATATCGTCGGTCCCGTCGGCATCAGGGGAAGGGACAGTTTCCTTGGGACCTGGGCGGACATGACGCCGCTTATCACAAAGAACAAGTACGACCTCAAGGATTTCGACCCGAAAATCGTCAAGTTTTTCCAAGTGGAGAAGCAGGGACAGCTCGGCTTGCCCTTTGCAATTTACCCCTCGGTGATGTTCTACAATAAGGACCTCTTCGATGAGGCGAAGATGCCATATCCCCCCCACAAGTATGGCCAGGACTATGTGGACAAAACCGGCAAGAAGATGCCGTGGAACACCGACACATTGCGGACAATCGCGATGCAGCTTACCGTGGACCAGAACGGAAAAGCGGCGACCGTAAAGGATTTCGATCCCGATCACATTGTCCAGTTCGGGTACGGCGATCAGATGACCGACTTCAGGGGGGTGGCGACCATGTTTGGCGCGGCTTCCCTGGTGGATGCGAAAGGCAACGCGCAGATCCCGCAGAATTGGCGGCAAGGCATACAGTGGTATTACAACGCCATGTGGAAGGACCATTTCGCCCCTACCTACGCCTACGGCAATTCAGCTGCCTGGCTCCAGGGAAACTGGTTCCAAACTGGCAACATTGCCATGGTCCACTGCCACATCTGGTACCTCGGGTTCGCTGACCTGAAATTCAACTGGGACGTTGCCGCGGTGCCGAGCTACAAGGGCAGCACGACAGCCAAGATGCACGCCGACACCTTCGAGCTGGTCAAGTCCTCCAAAAAGCAGGATGCCGGGTTCAAGGCTCTCACCTACTTGATCGGAGAAGCGGCCCAGAAGCTCTGCACCACCTACGGGGCCATGCCGGCCCGGCTTTCACTGCAGCCCACCTATTTCAAGACGTTCAATGACGCGAAGTTCCCCGGGAGAACGATCGACTGGCAGGTTTTCGTGGACAGCATGGCGTACAATGACAATCCCAACCACGAATCCTGGATGCCGAGCTTCCAGGAAACAAGCAACAAGTACACGGAATACTGGACGAAACTCCAGAACGATGGGACCCTCAACGTCGGAAAGGAAATGGACTCGCTGACCGCGGATCTGCAGAAGATTTTCCAAGCGGCAAGCAAGTAATTCGCAAGGACTTCCGCGGCGCGCAAAGGGACGCGGGAGCCATTCCAGCGGGGCGGCGACACGCCGCCCCGCGCGTATGAGGCATGCGCATGAAAATGGCGGGTGCAGATGGCGCAGCCCGGCGCCGCGGATCGTCGCATAGGCACTTTGAGCTGAAATGGGGGCTCATATTCATCAGCCCCTGGATACTCGGATTTTTTATCTTCTTTCTTGTGCCGATGGTGTCGTCGCTGGGTTTTTCGCTCTACGATTTCAACCTGTCCACAGTCGGGGTCCATAAGTTTATCGGCCTGGAGAACTGGAAGCGGGCCTTCACCCAGGACCCCGAGGTGCCCCTGGCGGTGCTGAAGAGCTTCGCTTTCGCGGGGGTCTCGCTTCCCATCACGTTCTTTTACGCCCTGGCCCTTGCGCTGATGCTCAACTCGGGCCTGCTTCGAGGCAAGGCCCTTTTCAGGGCCCTGTTCTACCTTCCCGCCATGATCCCGTTTGTCGCGACCGTTGTCATCTGGTTCGGCGTTCTGAACCAGCACGCGGGGTGGATCAACCAGATCATTGAATCGGTGACCGGATTCAAGGCGACCGGCGCCAGCGGAATCCAGTGGCTCCAAAGCACCAGGCTGGTCTATCTCACCTTTACCTGGATCGGTCTCTGGGGAATCGGCAATACAATGATGACCTTCATTGCCGGGCTCCAGAAGGTCCCCACGGAATTGTACGAAGCGGCAACCGTGGACGGCGCCGGCTGGGGGACCCGGCTTGTTCGGATCACCCTGCCCATGATCACCCCGATCATCTTCTACAACCTGATCCTCGCCATCATCGGGACCATGCAATTCTTCCTTGTCCCCTACGTGCTCAACCGGGGAGACGGCACGCCCGCGGGGATGACGAACTTCATCATGGTGTATTTCTATCGCCAGTCCTTCAACTACTTCAACATGGGATACGGCGCCGTGATCGCGTGGATCATATTCATCATCGCGATGGCGCTCACGGCCCTGCTTTTCACGACCCAGAGACGCTGGGTCTATTACCTCGGGGAAAAATAATGGGCGGCCCGGTTGACAATCTCGTCGTCACACCCCCAGGGAGCAGGGGCGTTGCCCCGGCCGTGGTATTCAGGCAGATCAAGCGGATCGGGTTTGCCACAGGCATTCTTATCCTTCTCGTCGTGTTCCTGCTGCCTCTTGCGTACGGCGTAGTCACGTCTTTGCAGAGCGACTTCCAGCAAACAGTCGTGGGCGCCCCTGTTTTGCCGTCCTCTCTTGAGCAGTTCACGCACGAGGGTCACACCTATGATGTGTACCTGGTGCCGATGCCCGAGGGGACGACAAAAAAACTGGCCCTTGTGGAGAAGGGACGGGACAGCTCGAAATTCATGGATCCGGCCCGACCGGATGCGGGGCTCATCGAATGGAAGGGTTCCTGGCGCACCCTCAGCGCCGCATGGCGGATCGATTTCCGATGGGTCAATTTTCTCTCCGCATGGAAGACCATCGATTTCCTGAGATTGCTCCTCAACACCATCATGTATGCGTGCATCAGCACGGTCGGCGCGGTGTGCTCCGCCGCGTTTGTGGCCTATGGATTTTCAAGATTCAATTTCCCGTTCAAGGGCGCCGCCTTTCTGGTGCTGATGGCAACGATCGTTCTTCCCCCCTCTGTCACCCTGATTCCCACCTATTCTTTCTACTTTTCTATCCACTGGGTCGGAACCTGGCTCCCGCTCATCATCCCCACATTCTTCTCCAACGCTTACAATGTCTTTCTCTTGAGGCAATTCATGATGGGCGTTCCTCGGGAGCTGGATGAAGCCGCGAAGATCGACGGCGCCAGTCCGCTTCAGACCTTCTTTTCCATTATCGTGCCGCAAGCCGTTCCCGCCCTGATCGTCGTCATGCTTTTCCACTTCTTCTTTTGCTGGAACGACTTTTTCGGTCCCCTGATCTACCTCGCCGGGCAGCCGGGACGCTTTCCCATCTCTGTCGGATTGACCAAGTTCTTCAACATGTATATACGTCAGAACAGCCTTGTGCAGGCGGCGGCATTGATTTCCACCGCGATCCCCGTCTGCATCTTCATATTTGCCCAGAAATACCTGATGCAGGGGATCGTGATGACCGGCGTGGAGAAATAGACGGCAGGCGCGAGGGAAGGCTGGATGGCAACCCAGAGGGAAGTCGCGGAGCGGGCCGGAGTGTCTTTCATCACCGTCTCCCGGGTCATCAACGGCCGGGGCAACGTGAAGAAGGAGACCCGGCTTCGGATCGAGCGCGCGATAAAAGAGCTTGGCTACTATCCCAACAGCCAGGGGCGCGCCCTCAACTCGGGCCGCACGGCGATCATAGGGGTTATTGCCCCGGTGGTGTCGACACGCAGCCTGGAGGGAGACCTCTACTTTTCGGGGCTGCTTGAAGGCGTGGAATTGGCGTGCCGGAAACACCGCTATGACATGCTCCTGTCCACGCAGCGCATCATCGACCGCGACTTCGACTACCTGAGGCTTTTTTCACAGAAAAAGGTGGATGGCACGATTCTCTTTGGAGACTACATGCTCTCAAAGGAGGATACGGCGCGGATCGAACGCGAGCGGATTCCCATCGTCGTGGTGGGGGATCGTCCGGTCAGCCCGGCGATCGGGTGGGTGGATACGGACAACGAGAAGGGGGGGTACCAGAGCGCTCTGAAGCTCATCGGCCAGGGCCACAGAAGGATCGCCTTCATTGGGGTGAACAACCGAAACGCCAATATCGCTGACCGCCTTTCAGGTGTTCGCCGGGCCTGCGCCGAAAAGGGGTTGCCGTTCCTCGACAAGGACCTCTTCACGGTGGACATGGGCACGGATCCGGGGCCCGGCATCATAGGTGAGCTGTTTGCTCCAGGAGACCGGGCCACGGCCGCGGTGTGCGGCACGGACCTTATCGCCATCGGGCTTCTGAATGCGGCGCGGGAGCGCTCCTTTCATGTCCCCGGCGACATGTCGATCATCGGCTTTGACGGCATCCAGATGATCCGTTACACAAACCCGCCCATCAGCTCCAACCGCCAGCCCCTGAGCGAAATGGGATTCACCGCCGCGGAGTTCCTGTTCCGTCACATTGAGCGTCCGGAAGCCTCGCGCAAACACAAGGTCTTTCTGCTTGAGGAAATAAAAGGCCAGAGCGTCTCTCCTCCGCGGCGCCATCGACCCTTTTCCTGAGAGCCTTTGCCGAGCGCCTTCACGACCAGCCGGCCGAGCCAAAGCGCATGCGCTACGCGGTTCTTCCAATGAACGCCCGCTTCTGCCTCAGGTACTCGAGATAGTTCACGTAGGGAACCGTCGGCGGAACGAGATGATCCAGATGCGGTATATAGCCGCCCTGCTCAATCAAGGGCCGCACCCGGCGGAGCTCTTCCTGGATTGCGCGCGGACCCCGGGCCACCGCTTCCTTGTCCAGGCCGCCGCGAAGCAGCAGCGCCGAGCCGTACCTCCTCCTCCACTCATGCGGATCCGCCCCTGCCTGCACTTCGAGGGGCAACATCACGTTCACGCCCACCTCCAGCCAGCAGGGAACCAGTTCGGCCGGGTTCCCGTCGCAGTCGACCAAGGAAAATGCGCAGCCTCGCCGGCGGGCAGCCTCCATCACGCGGCGGTATCCCGGCGTGAAAAACTGCCGAAACTGAGCCGGGCTGACCAGCGGACCGTTCTTTGACGCCATGTCCTCCCACCACCCCACCTGGTCAACGGGCACGTCAACAGGGAGCCGCTCTATCTGCCGTGCGCAGAGCTCCGACCAGTGGCCGACCATCTCCTCAATCAAGCCGGGCTGGTCATAGAGGGCCAATGAAAGGTTTTCAATTCCCATCCAGTTTCGCAGCTGCCCATAAAATCCCAGCAGGGAGACGTTTATCATGCGGCCTTGCCCCGCGGCGCTGCGGACCATTTCGATGTCCGACTCCGGGATGAAACGGGTGGGATCGTCCAGGCGATAACGCTCCCGATAGGAAACCCAATCGGCAGGGTTCTCCACCGGAAACTTCACGAATCGGGGAATGGAGCTTTCATCCGCTTCATTCGGATAGCGTTCGAGGAGCGTGCCCCGGGCATCGACCATGAACAGCGCATGGCCCCTCTTCTCCAGGACGCGTTCGGGGAAGCAGGGGTTCAGGTGCGTCCGCACGGACAGCGTCACACCACACGTGTCAAGTCCGAAATACTCCTCAAGCTTCGGGCTGATCGTGTCCATCTCATCCGCGGCCGCGAACTTTGCATTGAACCACTCGTCCGTGAGGTTGCGCGGCAGCCCCTCGCCGAGCCAGCGGCGGACGGTCTGCGGCCACCAGCCAAACTCGACATCCGGTATCCTGTCGACCTGCTGGCCGGTGAAGAATCTATAGTATCGTTCGGTGACGTTGTTGCGCATGCAAAAAAGATATCCGAGGCGTTATCCCTTGTCACTCTCCTTGTAGGGAGAAAGAGCACGACGGTTGGAGCGCCTTGACGTTGCGGCCGGCGTGATGAATAATCCCGGCCCGGGGATGCTCCATGAATCATCGAGAGAACTACATCCGCGCAGCCACCTTCCATTCTCCCCAGTGGATTCCCTGCAGCATGGCCTTCTCCCCATTGACCCTGACGAATCACCGAGGGGAATTGAGCCGGCTCATGCGCGATCATCCCCGGATCTTCCCCGAGTACGATCCGGATACATTCGACTACTTCGATGAGATGCCCGCCGTGTACCGCAAGGGGGAGATGTTCACCGACAACTGGGGCTGCGTCTGGGCCAATGCGATTGAAGGGCTCGAAGGCCAGGTGGTGGGCCATCCTCTTGCGGACTGGAAGGCGCTTGCCGCCTGGCGGCCGCCGGACCCGATGAAGAAGAGCGAGCGGGCGGACCGGGATTGGGGAAAGATCCGCGCGGAAATTGAGGAGCGAAAAGCAAAAATGCTCCTCACGAGCGGCGACGCCGAGCGGCTGTTCGATCGCTTGTACTTCCTGCGGGGCTTTGAGAACCTCATGATGGATGTCGTGGAGGAGCCGCCGGAGCTGCATACGCTGATCGACATGCTGGCCGAGCACGAGCACAAGGTGGTGGATCAGTGGATCGGCATTGGGGTTGACATGATCACCTTCCACACCGACATCGGCACGCAAAAGGGCCTCATGATCAGCCCGAAGAGCTTCCGCAAGCTCCTGAAGCCCATGTTTTGCTCCCTGTTTCGCAAGATCAGGGAAGCGGGGAGCATCGTGCTGCTTTCCTCGGACGGAAGGATCGTGGAGATCATTGATGACCTGGTGGAGTGCGGGCTGAACATCCATGACCCGCAGCTGCGCGCCAATGGCATCAAGGACATCGTGAAAGCGTACAAGGGAAAGCTCTGCGTCAATCTCGATCTGGACAGGCAGAGCTTTCCCTTCCTTGCCCCGGACCAGCTTCGCGACCAGGTGAAAAGCTGTGTGGACGCGATGTACGATCCGAAGGGAGGCCTCATGGTCCTGGCATCGATCTACGGCGAGGTGCCGCTGCGCAACATCGAGGCGCTGTGCGGCGCGTTTGAGGATTTTTGCCTTGCCCCGTGAATATGGGCGTGACAGGAGCGCGGGGATGCGGAGCCGCTCGTCCTTGACGTGGAATTGATCGTGCGGGAGTCCACATGTCCGGCGTCGTAGCCAAAAGGCTTGAAGGAAAGGTGGTCCTCGTGACCGGCGGAGGCACCGGCATCGGCCGTGCGATCTGCCTGGCAGCGGCTCGCGAGGGAGCGGATGTCGCCATCGGGTGCAACAGCAGCGCCGCCGACGCGCGCGCTGTCCTGAAGCAGATCCGCCAGTTGGGCCGGCGCGCCGAGGTGCTGAAGGCTGATCTCTCCAGCGCTCGGGAGGCCAGAAATTTCGTGCGGAGGGCCCAGGCGGCGATGGGCGCCGTGCACGTCCTGGTGAACAACGCCGCTGTCGTCCGCCGCGCTCCGTTCCTCGAGTTCCGTGAAAAGGATTGGGAGGAGACCTTTGCGGTCAACCTGCGCGCCGCTTTCGTGTGCGCGCAGGAAGCGGCGCGAGCGATGGTGCGGCAGGGCATCCGCGGACGGATCATCAATGTGTCATCCGTGGGTGGGATAAGGGCGCATTCCAACCTCTGCGCGTATGACGCATCAAAAGCCGGCATGGACATGCTCACCCGCAGCGCCGCCGTGGAGCTGGCCCCTCGGGGGATTACGGTCAACTCCGTTTCGCCCGGCGCCATCCGGGTGGAGCGCAACAAGGATGAGTTCGCCCACTCATCCGCCGTGCGACGGTGGAAGAGCATCATTCCGCTCGGGCATTGGGGCAGGCCCGAAGACATTGCCAATGCCGTGATCTACCTGGCATCCGAAGAGGCGTGCTTCGTCACCGGGCATACTCTCGTGGTGGATGGGGGGCAGACCATCGCCCTTACGAGTCCCTGAGAGGAGGAAGACCTTGGAAACAATGAAGGCCGTGGTGAAGTACGCGCTGGAGGATGACAAGGTCGAACTGCGCGACATGCCGGTCCCCTCCCTCACGGACAACGACGTCCTGCTACGGGTCAAGGCCGCGGGGGTTTGCGGCAGCGACATCGAGATGTGGCGCAACCATTTCACCTACCACGTGAACACCCCGGTGATCCAGGGCCACGAGTTCTGCGGCGTGATCGAGCGCGTCGGGGCAAATGTCCAGGGGTGGCAGCCAGGGGACCGGGTGGTAAGCGAGACATCGGCTTTTGTCTGCGGGAAGTGCCGCTTCTGCCGGTCGGGCGACTACAACATGTGTCCGAGCCGTCTGGGGTATGGATACGGTACGAACGGGGCGTTCACGCGTTATGTGCGCGTGCGCCAGCAGATTCTCCACCGCATGCCCGAAGGGCTGGGTTTCGAGGAAGCGGCCATCACCGAGCCGGCGTGCGTGGCCTACAACGCTCTTGTGGTCCGTTCGCGCATCCGGCCGGGGGACATCGTCGTCATCATCGGGCCGGGGCCGATCGGGATCAACTGCCTCCAGGTGGCCCGCGCCGCGGGCGCGGCGAGGCTGTACATGATCGGCACGCCCGCCGATGAAAACCGGTTCCGGGTTGCCTCCCAGGTCTGCCCAAGCGCCGTGATGCTGCGGGGAACCGCAGAGGAAAGCAGCGCGGTCGTGATGGACGCAACCTCGGGACTGGGCGCGGACGTCGTTGTGGATGCCGCCGGCAGCTCGGAGACGCTCCGCCTGAGCCTCGCACTGGTCCGCCGCCTGGGGCTTATTACTAAAATAGGGTGGGGACCCGCTCCCGTGGGATTCAGCCTGGATCTCCTCCTCACCAAGGCCGTCACATTGCAAGGCACATACGGGCATGCCCGCCAGGCCTGGGAGAACGTCATCCGGCTTCTTGATGCGGGGATCCTCAAACTGAAACCCCTTGTCAGCCATGTTCTCCCGATCGAGCGATGGCGGGAAGGCTACGAGCTGGTGGAGTCGCGCCAGGCGGTCAAGGTCATTTTAAAGCCGGAGGGAGACGCATGAAGAACCGCGACTTGCCGTCTCTGCTGAAGTCAGGCAGGGTGATCGTGGCACCGGGCGCCTATGACGCATTCAGCGCACGGTTGATCGCACGCAGCGGCTTCCCGGCCGTGTACCTGACGGGCTACGGCGCCACGGCAAGCCTCCTGGCCCGGCCCGACATCGGCTTCATCACGCTCAACGACATGTGCGGGGTCGTGCGCAACATCTGCCAGGTCATCGACGTTCCCTTGATCGCGGACGCGGAGTCGGGATTCGGAAACGCCGTGAACCTTGTGCGCACGGTGCGGGAATACGAGCAGGCGGGAGCATCGGCCATTCACCTTGAGGACAAGATCGTACCAAAGAAGAACGCGGATTCCCGGTGGCCCCAAGTGGTGCCCTCTGAGGAGCATGCCTCACGAATCAGGCTTGCCGTGAAAAGCAGGCGCAGCAGCGGCTTCCTCATCATCGGACGCACGGATTGCATCCAGGGTCTCGGGCTCGACGAGGCGATACGCCGGGGGAACGCCTACCGCAGGGCGGGCGCGGATATCATCTTCATCCATGGCATCTCTTCGCGCAAAGAGCTTCGGGAGGTCGGCAGGGCGGTTCGCGGCCCCAAGCTTGTCAACTATTCCGCGCTTTCTCTTTCGGACGATCCCTCGCCTCCGAGCGCCGCGGAGCTTCACTCTCTCGGCTACTCTATCGTGATCTTCGCCATCGAGCCTCTCTTTGCCGCGGTGAAAGGCCTGATGTCCATGGTAGAGTCACTCACGGAGAGGGGAAAGGCGGAGAAAATCAGGGCGTGCATGGCAGCGAAGGACCGTGTCGAGGATGTGCTCGGCGTCTCTTCGTACAAGGCCCTGGAGGCAGCCTACCTGCCGCCGCTTGAAAAGCCGCAATGAAAAGAAAAGCGCGCATCCTCGTCATCGCATCGTCGGCCGCGCTCCTGGTCTGCGCGGCGATTCTCTCCGCTCTCTGGCTCGGCCGTGAAACAACCCTTGACGTGCAGGTCTGCGATTCTGTGAGCGGGCGATGGGTCTATGACCTGGCAATGCGCATCCAGGGCCGCGAGATGTACGGCTACTACCAGAGCGATGCCGGCCTCATGATCTGCAGGTTTCACCATCTCTCGCCGGGTCGCGCTGTGCTGGAGGTCGCGGCGCCCTCCTACGAGGGCGTGCAGGTGCCGGTCATCCTTCGGAAGGGCGCCAAGAACCGGATCGAGAAGCCGATAGCGCTTGTTGGCACGGGCATCCCGGATCTCACCCACATCTATGTGTTTGAGACCGTAGGGCCGGCCGACATCGCAGCGCAGCTGCGGCCGACGAACTCGAAGGGCACCGCAATCCTCAACCACCCCTGCATGGACCTGTGGATAGGATGTCGGGCATACATCCAGATGAAAAACGGCCTGCCGGTACAGCGGACAGAGGAGACCGGTTCAACAAGAGGGGAGGAGATCTTCAGAGGGAAGATCGACTGGGCATGGGATCCCGCGCCCGAGACTCAGTTCCGCTACACGGCGCGCATTCCCCGTTCCGCCATCGCCGCCCCCCCCGGCTCCTATCTGGCCATCGACTACCTCATCGTGGAGCCGAATCCTCAGGAAATCGGCCGGGCGGAGCTGGATGATCTCATGGGCGGAATCTTCGCTCTGCGTGACACTGCAGAAATGACCGCAGCTTTGGACCGGGAGAAGGGGAAGCTGAGCTACTTCCTTGACACCTCGTGGAACCTCAAGGGAGGGCAGGAATGATCCGCACATCAGGGCTTATCAAGCGCTATGGCTCGTTCACCGCGGTGAACGGGATCAACCTGAATATCCCGCGCGGCCAGATCTATGGGTTCCTTGGGCCCAACGGAGCGGGGAAGACTTCAACCATCATGATGCTTCTCGGCGTCTCCCGTCCGACTGCCGGAGAGATCCGGCTGTTCGGGGAGCTCTCCACCCCGGGCCGGCTCGACTTGCGCCGCAGGATCGGCGTGGTGCCGGAGAAGCACCCTGTCGGCGTTTGGACCTGGATGACCGCCGGCGAGTACCTTTCCCTGTTCGCAGACCTTTTCTCGGTGCCGCACGCCCGGGAGCGCATCGACGTCCTTCTTGAAAAGGTGGACCTGGCGCGCTTCAAGTCCAAACGCATCCGCGAGTTTTCCCACGGCATGACACAGAAGCTCAGCATCATCCGCGCGCTCCTGCATGATCCCGACATCCTCTTCCTGGACGAGCCGATCGCGGGCCTGGATCCCATCGGCATCAAGCAGGTGCGCGATCTGGTGGTGTCGGAGAATCGCGACGGCCGCACCATTTTCATCTCCAGCCACCAGCTATCGGAAATGGAGAAGATCTGCGACAGGGTCGCCATCATCTTTGGCGGGGAGCTCCTGGTGGAGGCAACCATGCACGATCTTCTCTCCCGGGTCACCGTGGAGAGGGAAATCCACGTGGAGCTGGACAAGGCGCCTCCGGATCTGCCTGCCCGGATCAGGGAGCTGCCGTTCGTGCATGGCTGCTCGGTCCAGGGCGGCACGATTATTGTGAAGGTGGCCAAGGAAGGGGATTACCGCAAGGAGCTCTCGGAGCGCTTTTTCAGCCTCGGGCTCGTGCCCCTCAGCATCGCGGAGAAGGCCTCGTCTCTGGAGGAGGCCTTCATCACCATCACGCAGGACAACATTCAGGCGCTTGCCGGGAGGAGCCGCGCATGAGAGAAAGGATGCACGCGGCAATCGTCATGGCGCGCAGGCAGGCATTCGAGACGTTTCTTGCGCCCGGCCTGTATGCCACGCTGAGCGCGGGCATGCTTATCGGCTTTTTCCTGGTGGCAGGCTTCACACGTTCGATCGACTCTTCCGGGTTCAACGCGCAGCTCAGCCCGCTGTATGACGTGATCAGCCGGGTGGCAAGCAGCCTGTTCGGGGCGGCGTTCGTCGAGAAGCTGTTTGCCGAGGGTCCGTTCGTCTTCGCCCTGTTCTGCGCCTTCCTTCCCGTGTTCCTCTTCCTGGCAATCAGCTCGGTTTTCCGTTTCGGCCACGAGAAAAACGCGGGCGCAATCGAGCTTCTGACCTACGGCCCCGCCGACGGCACCTCGTATTTCGTGGCATCCTTCCTGAAGGACGCCCTTTTCTCTGCCGCCTCTCTTGCGCTCCTTGCGCTCTTCTTTTGCGTCGGGGCGCTCCTTGGAAATCTCGTGCCGGGCCCGCTCTTTCTCGAGTGCCTGCCGGTGCTGTTCTTTCTGTCGTTGGCGGTGTTCGCCTACGGCGTGCTGTGCTCCGTCCTTGCCGCCAACGCCTCCTCCGCGCTGGCCGCCTTTCTGGGCATCATGGTGGTCTTTGCGGCGGTGCTCGCGGGGACGCTTTCCATCATGAGTGACTCCATTCGGTCTCTTGCATCCATTGCCGCCGCGATCGTACAGTGGTTCTCTCCCTTTTATTACGCCTCCCTCTCCGTGCGCGCAACGCAGGCCGGGAGCCTGGCGGGCTTCCTCGGCGGCATGGTCCTGCTTCCGGTGTTGACGGCCGTGCTCTTGGCGGCAAGCCACGGCGTCCTTTCCCGGCGGGGAGTGCGGGCATGAAACGGGCGATCCTTGTTTTTCTTTTCCTGGCGGCATCCGCTGCCCTGGCCATTGCGGAGGTGCCCATCCGCAACGAGCAGCTGATCTGGTCGGTCATCGCGTCCACCGTCGGCGACTATACGGCGACATTTGTTCCCGATTCCTCATCCACGATCTACCTGATCGCGGGCCAGGACAACATCCTGAGCGCCCGCAAGACTTTGCTCTACTGGTGGCCGATCACGGAGGAGTGGAAGCCGGACACCGAGTCCCTCAATATCCTGTTTCCCGGCACCCTGGAGGTGCGCGACGGCCGGGGAAACCTGCGCTCGTATCCCCTGGAAGAGTACACGTACTTCAACATCAAGGGCGAGTACGAGAAAAACTGGAAAATACTCACCGCTGAAGCCGCCCGCGCAGAAATCCAGAAGTACAAAGCATTGTACAACCAGTATTTCACCGATACGGAGAAGTACCAGGCGGACACGGCCGCCTTTGACGCCGAGGTCCAGCGGCTTGTGAACGCCGTCCAGTCGCTGAAGGATGCCGGCAAGGACTTCTCCGCTCCCCTGCATCGCATGCAGTCCCTGAACCGACCCGTTGCCCCTGTTCCGCCCGCCGACTACGTGGTGCCGCCGTCGGACCTCCAGCAGGGGTTTATCGTCAACCTGCCGGCCGGCCGCTATTCGATTCTCCTGCGCAACCCCGACGGGACGCTCATGGAAGGCTCCGAGAAGGAACTGGTCGTGGACAGCCGTCGGCGCACCAACGGCATCGGCTTTGAAATCATCCCGAGCGACAAATGGACACGGCCGGTTAATTCCGTGACGCCCTCTTCCGTGATTTACGTGAACGGAACGGCCGACCTCTACGTGCGGCCCTTCTTCGAAGACGAGTTCAATGACCTGTCTTATGAGAAGACAGTGAACAACCAGGCGCGCGGAAACCCGACCATTCAGAAATGGGTGCGCATCCAGCAGGTGCCGCACGCAACCGTGGTGACCGCGGGCCCCGGAGGCGCTCAGACAACCCTGTCCGAGCAGCCCTACTACGTGGAGCAGTCGCCGGGATCCAGCCTCGGGTACACGATCATTCCCTGGGACCCCGCGGGACCCTACAAGGACCAGGGGCCGAATCTCATCGCGCTTCGCGTGCCGCTGGAGAAAAACGCGCGGGTGGTTCGGCTGAGGACGCTCGATGAAAATGGCAGGGCGCTGCAGGGAAGCGACCGGCAGATCCGGCTGGTGGCGCCGCTGCGGGCGGCCGCCCTGCTGGTCGTTTTCGCGATCCTGCCGCTTGTGCTGATGAGCATCGTGCTTCTTGCTCGGGCGCGGTCATACGGAGCCCGCCGTTCCGGGGAATAGTGAGGCCGGGATGACAAGAGGGAACGGCCGTCGGGACATTGACAACAAGAGAATTTTCTGCTTTACTTTTTTTAATTCTAAAGAATCTAACGCCCGGAGGAAAGGAGGGTAGAGCGGCGTTCGTTTGAATTGACGTCTTCGATGTGCAGAGTGAGGAGGCTACGAATGAAGAAGCTTCTCTTGATCGCTCTTCTGATCGTCTCCGTCGCGGTCATCGGGACTGCGGCGGCCAAGGTGACGATCCAGTTCTGGCTCTACGGCGGCGCGCCGGAGAACATAAAAATCAACCATGACTGGGTCGCCAAGTTCAACCAGCAGTACCCGAACATCCAGGTCGTCATCACCGACCAGGATTGGAACACGATCTTTCAGCACTTCCAGACCGCGGCCATGTCCAACAGCCTGCCCGACGTGGCGCGGATACAGGCACCGATGATCAACGCGTTCGGAGCCAAGGGCGGCTACATCGAGCCCCTGGACAACTTCCCTGACTTCGCGTCGGTCAAAAACCTCTACGTCGATGGGTACATTAATGCCCTGAAGTATGCTGGCCACTACTGGGGCCTGCCCGACACTCCCATCCTCTTTCCGGTCGTCTCCAACCCGGCAGTCTTCAAGGCGGCGGGCGTTGCCAAGCCGAATGACAGCACCTGGACCTTCAACGATTGGCGCGCCATTTCCAAAAAACTGACGTTGAAGGACAGCTCGGGCAAAGTCGTTCAGTATGGCTATGCCATGATGGGAGGCGATCTCGGCGGCACGGCGTACCGCGCCGCGCCCCTTGTCTTCATGGAGGGGGGGCAGGCGTTCAATGACGATATGTCCCAGTCGCTTTTCAACACGCAGCCGTGGAGAGACGTCATGCAGATGGAAGTCGACATGAACCAGGTGGACAAGAGCATCGAGCCGGGCTACCTTACGGATACCAGCGGCGACCTGTGGAACAAGTGGGCGGCCGGCACTGTCGCTATGGACATCGAATGGCCGGGATTCCCCGCCGTCATACGATCGCAGCATCCCGGGGTCGACGTCTGGGTTGAGCAGATCCCCAAGGCACCCAAGGTGACGGGGGCGGGGACTCCGGGAACACTCAGCGACGGCTCTGCCATCTCGATCATGAAGTCCAGCACGCACAAGAACGAGGCGTGGACTTTCATCAAGTTCAAGACCGGGCCGGACTATGATGTCGTCAACACGACCCCGGCGGGCGGCGGAATGCCTGTCTGCAAGGCCACCTACGCCCTGCCGGCCTGGAAACAATACGAAGGCTATGACGCCTACACGGCGATGGGCCCGAACAGCAGACCCTGGCCGTATCACCCCGCCTTGCCCGAGATCACGCGCGACGTCTATGCCACAGACTTGTTGAAGGCCATCAAGGGCGACATGACTGTTGATGCGGCTATCAACGATATTCAATCCAAGGTGACAGCGATCCTGGCGAGGAAATAGCGGATCGCCCTTTGAACGTTGTTCGCACAAGAAGCAGAGCAGGGAGGCTCGCCCGGCTCCGGGTGGGCCTCCTTCCTTATCTCCTGATCCTCCCCGCGATCATTCTTACCGCTATGATCGTCATCTATCCCCTCATCAGCAACGTGATCAACAGCCTGCAGACCGACTACCGCGCCATTCAACAGGTGCAGGAAGTGAAGTTCGTCGGGATCGCCAATTATATCGGTGCGTGGAACGATGGACTCCTGCAGCAGAGCGTGTCCAATTCCTTCCGCTACACCGTCGGCGTTGTCGTGCTTTCATTCATCCTCGGGTTCACCTGCGCATTACTGCTCAACCAGCTCGTTCGCACGCAGACTTTCTACCGCGTGCTCATTGTTCTTCCCTGGGTGATCTCTCCCGTTATCGCAGGCTTCACGTGGCGATGGCTGCTGAACGACAAGCTAGGGTATCTCAACGCCGTCCTGCTCGGCCTCGGCATCATCAAGGACCCCGTTATCTGGCTCGGAGACCCTGGGCGGGCGTTAATTTCGGTTATCCTTGCCGGCACATGGCGCTCCTTTCCCTTCGCCATGATCATGATCTTGGCCGGCCTTCAACGCGTGTCGCAGGAGCTCCTCGAAGCGGCGCAGATCGACGGCGCGTCGGCGGCGCAGAAGTTCCGCTACGTCACGGTACCGCAGTTGAGAAGCGTGCTCGTGGTCATCCTCCTGCTCAGCTTCATCTGGACTTTCAACGACTTCGGGCTTATCCAGATCATGACAGGGGGGGGACCCCTGAGCGCTACCATGGTTCTGCCCGTCCGGATCAACAGGGTCGCGTTCGCCAATCTTCGAATGGGCACCGCGTCGGCTTTGGCGCTCACGCTTTCGATGGTCCTGCTCGTGCTGAGCATCATCTACCTGCAGTTTGCCCAAAGGGATGTCGACTGACATGGTGGGCGTGATGCTCAGCAGGAAAGCGGCGAATGCCGTCGTGGTCCACGTGCTGCTGGTGGCCTTTGTGGTCATCGCCCTGATCCCCCTGGTCTGGGTGGCGTTGACATCCATCAAGCCCGACCCCGAGGTGGTGGCTTTTCCTCCTCGGCTCTTGCCCCTGCACCCAACGGTGAAACCGTACATCGACCTGTGGCAGAAGGCCCCCTTCCTCACCTACACGCGCAACAGCACCGTGGTTGCGCTGGGCTCTGCGTTCCTGGCTCTCCTGGTGAGCAGCCTCGCGGCGTACGGCATGGCCCGATTCAGGTTTAAGGGCGTGAAGGTTCTGCTTTCCGTGTTTCTTCTCAGCCAGATGTTCCCCGGCGCTTCCATCCTTATCCCCGTGACACAGACGGTCGTCCGGCTGCACATCTACAACACGCTGCAGGGCCTGATCTTCGTCTACACGGCCTTTTTCATCCCTTTCGCGTGCTGGATGCTCTACGGCTATTTCCGGATGATCCCGAAGGAAATCGACGAGGCGGCATACATTGACGGCTGCTCGAAAATGGGGATCCTTTTTCGGATGATAATCCCTTTGACGATCCCCGGGCTTGCGGCGACATTCGTGTTTGCATTCCTCGGGGGATGGAACGAGTTCCTGTTCGCTCTGGTGATGACCAATTCTGAGAGAGTACGTACGCTGCCTGTCGGGATGTGGCTCCTCGTCGGGCAATACATCACGTATTGGAACATGCTCAGTTCCAGCGCGATCCTTTTTGCGCTTCCGCCCCTTGTTTTCTTTTTCCTGCTGGAGAAGGCCCTTGTCACCGGGCTCACCGCCGGAGCCGTGAAGGGCTGATCCCGGATCCCGCTATGCGCTGAGCGCTTCCTTCAAGACGAGCGCCGCCGCGCCAAGGCAGCTCGCGTTCTCGCCGAGGGTAGACAGCGCGATGCGGGGCATGGTCAGGCCGTGGGCGAAGGCGCGCGCGGCGATTGTCTCCTTGATCGTGCGGAGGTAGAAATCTCCCATCCGGGAAAGTCCCCCCCCGATGATGATCATTTCTGGGCTCAGGAGATTGACAACCGCGGCGAGGCCAATGCCGATGTACCGGGCAGATTCGTTCACCAGCCTCAGCGCCAGCGCGTCGCCGTCGCGGGCCGCCGCCGCGACATTCTCCGCCGTGATGTGTTCGATATTCCCCTTCGCCTCCCGCACGATTCGGGCGGCGCCTCCCTTGCGCGCGGCTCGAATCGCGGCGGCGGCGAGAGCTTTGCCGCTTGCCATTGCCTCCAGGCAGCCGCGGTTTCCGCAGCTGCACCGGGGGCCATCGGGATTTATGGTCACATGGCCGATCTCCCCCGAGGTGGAATACTGGCCGCGGTACAGCTCCCCGTTCAGGACGATCCCGCCGCCTATGCCTCTTCCGATGATCGTGGCGAATATATTCTTGCAGCCGCGGCCCGCCCCCAGCCACGCTTCTCCCAGCGCCATCGCCTTGGCGTCATTCTCCAAGCAGCAGGGAAGCCCGAACTCGTCCCGGAAAGCCGCCACCAGCGGCGTTTCGCGCCAGCCGGGAAGGGCCGGCAATTGCAGCGCGATGCCGCGATCGGCATCAATGAGACCGGGAAAGCTCACGCCGATGCCCCGCACCTTCTTCCGGCCGCTCCCGAGCTGTTCCAGCACCGATCGCGTCATGCTCATGACGTTTCGGAGCGTCTTCTCCCTTCCCTCTGACGGCACCAAGGTGATGCGCGCCCGGGACCGGATCCGGCCGTGCAGGTCCGTGACCAGCGCGATGGCCTTTTCGATTCCGATGTCGACCCCCGCGAGGTAGAAGGCATCAGGGAAGAACTCGACAAGCCGGGGCCGCCGGCCCCCGCGGGATTCTCCGAACCCGGTGATTCTGACGATTGAGGATGACTGCAGACGGGTCACAAGGGAGGAGACGGTTGCCGGCGTGAGCCCGGTCATGCGGGCGATGTCGGCGCGAGAGATGCTGTGCTCCTGGCGCAGAACATTCAGCACCGCGAGGGTGTTTCTGTCGCTGAAGAACTCGCTGCGCCTGCGGAGACCCCCCCGCCGCGCGCCGCGGCGCGAAGCCGGGTCCCCGGGCGGCTTAGCCGCGGGCACGCCGTGCTCCGAGCGTCATGCGGATGGCGACGTCGCGCGTAAAAGGCCGAAACGCCGCCCCCCGTTCGTCGAACTCGGAGAAACTCTTCCCGTCCACGGCAACCCCCGTGCACGCGCCGCCGTTGTTGATCACCTCCACCCGGACCCGGTGTCCCCGGAAGGGGACGCTCGCCTGCAGGCGTTTCATATTGGGCGGCATGCTCGGGCTGATCCGCACGTTGTGCAGCGAGGCGCGGAAGCCGAGAAGCTCATGCACCACCAGGAATGAAGGTTCGGCAAAGGAAAGCCACGGGATGATCCCCCCCCGATACCACCTGCGGTTTGTCTTGTCCGGGGCGGCGAAATCAAAGTGCTCGAAGAGCGTCCACGTCGGGCGCGCGACTCCCGCCACCCAGCTCATGGCGCGCTTATAGATTTTCCACTGGCGCGTGGCAAGCGCCGCGCGCGCCACCATCAGGGTGATGCCCGGCCAGGGACCGGAGGAGAACTCGGGATCGGAGGTGATGTTGTACCGCGTGTACCCGCCGCACCGCCAGAGGCCGTCCTGGTTCCACAGCGGCTTCATCCGCTGGAGGGTTGACCGGGCGAGCGCGCTGCTCCCTTCTACAAGCCCGGAGAGGATGGGCTGCAGCTCGCTTGTGTCTGGTTCCAGGAATCCCTTCCGCGCTCCCCGGTAGGCATTCGCCGTCAGCGGGACCGTGCCGTCCAGCGAACGCCTCTTGATGAAGTGCCCTGCCTGGACAAGAGCGTACTTCGGGCTGTCCAGCACGGCGCTCCAAATCTGGCGCGACCTGCGCAGACATCTGTCCGCAAGCTCCGCGTCGCCCACCAGAGCGGCCATCTCCGACGCCTTTTCCAATCCAAGGGCCGACCAGTGCTGGTGGTGCAGCTCGAACCCGGGCTCCAGCCCGCAGTTCTTCCATCGCTCCCAGCAATCCCTGCTGCTGGCGATCATCCCCGCGCGGCCGACCCACCGGCTCGCGTCGAAAAAGGCGCCGATGAGCGCCTGGATGCGGCTCCAATGCGAGCGCAGGAGAGTTTCATCCCCCGTCCAGGCCAGATAGAGCCAGAGCGACCACAGTCTGATGCCATTTGTGTCTATCTGATAATCGCGGTCCCGTCCTTCCCATGCCGCGCCGCAGGAGCAGTAGCCGCGCTCGTCGGTCAGGTTCTCCAGAGCGTACGCTATAATGCTGCGGGCGATATCGTGCTGCCCGTTCATGACGGCAGCGGCAGCGATAAAATCGGTATCGCGGCTCCACTCCGTATCGTACTGCAGTATCCCCGAGTTGATGCGCCCCGATTTCTCGTGCCGGCTCACCGATGCACGGAGCCCCGCCTTGGCTGCGCTGTACAGCTCATCGACGTCAGGATCCCCTGTCCGCACGGACGTCAGGCGCTCCCATGAGCCGGCGTCCGACGCGGCAAGGTGCGCCACGCCCGCCGCGCGTACCGCGCGAAGCGCCGCGAGCATCTCCTCCTCTGTCTTGCCGTAGGCAAGGACGAAGCGCACCGTGCATGAGGCGCCTTTTGAGAGCGGGGCGACCGGGAGCCCGGCCGCGAGGTGCGCGCCCATGAAAGGATTGACGATTTTTTCAGCCGCAGCGTTCCGCCCCGTGAGCACGGCATCGACGGCGCCCGGGTATTCGGCAAGCACCAGCCGGGCTTTCCCCTCCGCGGAGGCAAGGGCGAGGAATTGGCGAGCGCCGCCCCAATAGCCGCACGCGACGCAGTCGTTCCCCGCCATGATGCGCCCCTCCGGCAGGAAGAGCTTGTTGGGCGCGAGGAAAAACCACACTTCCAGGTCCGACGCGTCTTCCTTTCCCCTGTTCTCCATGGTGACTTCACGCACCAGGACCGGAGCGTCAAGCGGGCACCAGATGCGTTCGGTGATCCGCAGGGACGCCCGGGGCCGGCGCTGCGCTCCCCCTGCCGGCACAAGACCGATGTTCCCCGGGGCAAGGGACACGTCCTCGATCTGGGAATCGTTGATCCGCGGCGTCACGTCGCGGTCCAGCTCATGCAGCGCATCCCAGCGGACCACCAGAGCCGGCACGCCGGTGTCAAAGGACAGCGTGTAGCTCAGAGATTGTGTGCCGATCTGCCGAGAGTCCGCGCAGTACAGCCGTTCTCCCGAGCGGATCGCGACGCAGGAGGGAAGCTCCTTGAACGCATGGTGGGAAAGGAGCCAGAACCTGCGGGAGCGGTATTCGTCCGAGGAGATCATGTTGAGAAGGAGGGCGTTGCCGCTGGCTCCGAAATTATTCTTCAGCTGGGCGATCACCTGCAGAAATCCATTGCCAAGGAGGCAGTAGTCCCTGCCGGCAAAAAAGTTTTCGCTGTACTCGTCGAACTGGTAGTTGAAATCCATTCCGCGCGACTCCCGGAAATACTATGTCGCGGCCTAGGGAGTGTCAATCGCGCGCATCCGGGAACGGCTGCGCGCTTGCCGACATTGAGCGGCCGGGATATAAATGGCATGAGACAATGAAAGAATCGCAAGCGCTCATCGGCCAGGCCTGCCGCGGGATTCGTCCCCCGCGCACGCCCCTCTTCGATATATTCCAGAACGACGCCGTTATCGAGCACTGGAGCCGGATGCGGCTGGACGGCGCCGCCGACGCGGAAGCAATGATCGCGGCTGCCGCCAACGCGCTCGACGGCACCCGCCATCTGGCCCCGCCCTACCCGGAGGGATACACATGGACCGACGACACGGGAAACCTCCTCCAGTCCGCGCGTTGGACCAGTTGGGTGAAGGTCCATGCCTTCACCACGCCCGAGCAGTGGAAGGCGTGGCTTCCCGGACATATCGAAAATTTGATTGCACGCGGCGGCCCTTCAATGGAAGAGAAGGTAGCGGAGCGCGACAGCCAGACAACCCTCAACGACCGGCTGCAGGGGACCCTTTTCATCCACTGCACTCCCTCCACCGCCATCAATACCCTCCTCTTCGGCAACCGTTGCGGCCTGGACCTTTTCTCCTATCTCTGGGCCGACGAAAGAGACCTTGCGCTTCGATGGATGCGGGCGCTGATGGCGGACACCCTGCGTCTTATCGAGCGCACCGCGCACTCGGAAACGGGCTCCCTGGCCATGATCTATTCTGACGTCGCCTACCATGGAAAGCTTATGTTCAGTCCCTCGATGATGCGGGACATGGGCTTCTTCGACGATGTGGCGGGCATCTGCGAGCTCTGCCACCGCAAAGGCCTGTCCGTCATCTTTCATTCCGACGGCTACATCATGGAGATACTGGACGACCTGCTTGCCGCCGGTATCGATGGGCTGAACCCCATCGAGAAGGCCGCGGGCATGGACATCTACCAGATCAGGAAAAGACACCCGGGCCTGCTGCTCGTGGGAGGGGTGGACGTGTCGCATCTTCTGCCGTTCGCCACGCCAGAGGAGGTAAGGCGGGAGACCCGGCGGATCATCCAGGAAACGGGCTCGGAGGGGAAGCTCCTCATCGGAAGCTCAACGGAGATCGGCAACGACGTGCCCCTTGCGAACTACAACGCGTTTCACGACGAGGTGATGAAGGGGTGACGGCCGCCAGGCTCTTGTGCGGGGATTGAAGCAGCCTTACAATGGAAACATGGATGCCGCGGCGATCCTGACGGATGATGAGATTCGCACGGCTTTGGCCGCCCTCAAGGAGCGACTGGGGTTGCTCCTTGGCCGTGCATTGGTGAAGCTGGTTCTCTACGGTTCCCGCGCACGGGGCGACGCTGATCCCGATTCCGATGTGGATATCGCCATCGTGTTCCGCGGTCCCGATGCGGGGATGAGGAACCGCATCCTGGATTCCGTTGTCCACGTCGAACTGGAGCACGGGGTGCCTCTTTCAACACTGATCCTTCCTGAGGAAGAGTACCGCCGGCTGCTCGAGCGGGAGCGGAGGATTGCGCTGGACATAGAGAGGGAAGGCGTTGAGCTATGACGGATTCCAACCGTACGGCAGGCATTCGTGAGGAGTTGGCCCGCGCGGAAAGCGCGCTCGCCGCTTCCACCCTCCTTATGGAGGGGGGATTTCCTTCCGATGCTGTATCCCGGCTCTATTATTCCCTTCTGTTCCGGGTGCGGGCGCTGCTCCTCACCCTGGGGCTGGAAGCAAAAAGTCACGAAGGAGCCCTTCGGCTGCTCTCCCTGCATTTCGTGAAAACCGGACGATTGGAGCCGGAAGCATCTCACCTTTTCTCGCGGCTCATGAAATACCGGGAGGAGGCGGACTACAACCCCTCGTACCTGTTTACCATCGACGACGCCCGCAAGCTGCGGGAAGAGACGGCCGCACTCGCATCCCGGATCGCAGAGCTTATCCGCCAGTCGGGTTATCAGGCGTAGGGGTTCATGGCTTTGCGAGCAGCGCGGATCGGCTCCGCCAGATGAATAGGCGGCTTTCGACGCGAAGCCCCGCTTCCTGAGCCAGGCCGAGCGACCTAAGGAAATCATCTTCTCCGACGTGCCCAGACGGCTCAGCAAAAAGCATGCGTCCGCCTCTTTTGAGGGCAGCGGAAACTTCCGAGAAAAACGTGCGCGGGTCCGGCAGCTCGTGGACCATCGCAAACGCGAGGACAAAATCCACTTTCCCTTTGAGGTCCTTGATGCCCATGTCGGTGGCCGTGACAAGTCTTGAGTCGATCCGATCGAGGAGATCCGCGCGGTGAGCTCGGCGCCGAAGAACGTCCAGCATTTTTGCCTGGATATCCACCACAATGACACGCCCGTGAGGCCCGACCAGTCGCGCGGCGTCCAGGGTGAAGAATCCCATTCCTGGTCCTGGTTCAAGAATCGTCATCCCTTCCGAGACATAGGGACCGAGGATTGACTTCGCCGTGTACAGCAGGCGCCTCAGAGGGTTTGCAAGCACAAGATATCCAATCCAAGGAGGACACACGTGGTCTGCTTGTTGATGCGCCATATGACCCGCTCCCTATGCTTGTTGCTTCGCTATAGTGTCCTCTCCCGCCGCGGGCTGTCAATCTCTCTGGCTTCTTCATCTTGCGCAAGGAGCAGCACCCTGCCGATGATTCCTGCTCAAGAACAGCTCTCGGGGCGCGGCGGCGCCCACCCCAAAAGCATTTTCGCCGCATTTGACGGCCCGGCGAATGCCGTTGTGATGCGCCTGCTGGACGAAACCCCCCGAATGATCCAGCATCATATTCAGGCCGTTGGCGCCATCTTCGAATGCTATCCGTGAGGAGAGGTCTTTATGCAGAACATCGGGAACAACAGAGTGGCAAAGATCGTACTGGTGGTCAACGACATTGAGAAAAAGGCGGAGGCGTTCTCCCTGCTGTTCGGCATCGAGCGTCCCCAAGTTGTTTCGTCTTCCCCGCCCGCTTCGGGATCGCGGGCGTTCACTGAGATGCGAGGAGAGCGTATCCCGGGATTGGTGAAGCTGGCCAATATCCAGATGGGACCCATCGGGATCGAGCTCATTGAGCCGCTGGATGGGAAGTCCCCATGGGCGGAGCATCTGCGGACCCGGGGGCAAGGCGTCTTCTCGGTGGTGTGGACCGTGGATGGTTTCGAGGATCACATCGAATTAATGAAAAACCGGGGAATGCCGCTCTACCACCTCGGGGAGTACGGAAGCGGCCGCTATGCGTACTTCGACACGCTCTCCGCCCTCGGGATCACCCTCTGCCTGCAGAATCTGGAAAAGAGGTTCTAGAGCGGCCACGGTACTCCGTGGCATTTGCGGCCGCGGACTTCAATTGACTATTCGCCATAGAGGAGTACCATCGCGTGAGCAGGCTCTTGTTCTGCTTGGAAAGGGGGGGCCGATCGCGCCGGGACGCGCGGGATAAAGCACATGAGAATCAAACAAAGGCAAGGAGTTTTCGATATCGTCGAAGATATTGGGACGAGGCGCGTTCCTGGAAGCACGACGTATGACGCGCACGAGCATTCCTACACGGTCACGGGCGGCGGCGGGAACATGTGGGGCACGGCGGACGAGTTTCACTTCGCCGCGCGGAAGGTGAGCGGCGATTTCATCCTGACCGCGGAAGCTGGATTCAGGGGAGAGGGCGTCAACCCGCATCGAAAATGGGGCCTTATATTCCGCCAGGACCGGGACGGAAACTCGATGTACGCGGATGCCGCCATTCATGGCGACGGCCTCGCCTCGCTGCAGTATCGCGAGAAAAGGGGCGATGAGACGCGCGAAGTGAAAGCGGCAATCAGCTCGCCCGCTATCGTTCAGCTTGAACGCGCGGGGAAAACGATCATCATGCGCGCCGCGAAGTGGGGGGAGGCCCTCGTGGAGACGGGAAGGATTGCGATGGACTTTCCCGCGGAGGTACTCGCCGGCCTCTTTGTTTGCTCGCACGAGATCGCCGTGGCGGAAACCGCTCTCTTCCGCAATGTCCGATTCGACGTGCCCGCGGCTGAAGGCACGGACGGAGAAAAGAATCCATCGCCCAGCAGGCTGGAGCTGCTGGACGTGGAAACGGGCCTGCGCAGGATCGTCTACTCAAGCGCCGGGCACTTTGAAGCGCCCAACTGGTCGCGTAATGGAACGTACCTCCTGTACAACCAGGAGGGCAGAATTTATAAGTTTCCCCTCGATACCATGAGGCCGGAGTTGCTCGACACCGGACGCGTGAGGGCCAACAACAACGATCACGGAATCTCCTTTGACGGGAAGTGGCTCGCGCTCTCCAGCCATACTGAGCAGGCGGGAAGGAAGGCCGGTTCTCAAATCTACGTGGTGAGCGTGAATGGCGGGGAGCCGGCGAAGATCACGGATCAGGCCCCTTCCTACTGGCATGGATGGTCGCCCGACGGCTCGACGCTGGTCTATTGCGCCGAGCGCGACGGCAACTACGACGTCTGGGCAATTGGGGCGAAAGGCGGAAAGGAAACCCGGCTGACCACAGACCCTGGCCTCGACGACGGCCCCGAATACAGCCCTGATGGGGCATTTATCTATTTCAACTCGACGCGATCAGGTCGGATGAAGATATGGAGGATGAGGCCCGACGGCAGCGGGCAGGAGCAGGTGAGCTTCGACAATTACAATGACTGGTTTGCCCACATCTCTCCCAACGGGAAGCGGATGCTGCATGTCTCCTACCCGCCAACGGTGCCGGCCGGCAGCCACCCCCGCAATCAGCGCGTCATGATCCGGGAGCAGGAACTGGCAACCGGGAAGGTGCGGGTGCTCGCGCATTTATACGGGGGCCAAGGGACTATGAATGTCCCCTCGTGGAGCCCAGACGGAAAATCCGCAGCTTTCGTCTCCTACACATATGGGAATCCGGCCATCTGAACGTTGAGGCGATTGGAAGGGAAGTGGTGTCTCGTCACCGGCTTCTCGAGGGGCATCGGACGTCAGATCGCCATAATGCTGGCTCGGGGCTGTTCTTCGGGGTGATGGTGAAGAGGATCGAAGGCACTCCCGTCGACTACTTTGTCCGCGATGCCTGCGGACCAACCCTGGTCGAGCTGCCCAAAAACAAATGCCCCATCTGCGGCGGTCCCGTCAGCAGGTGCCAGAAGGTGCAGCCGGGCACCTGAGAGGATCGCGCCATATTGTGCCGCGCGCCGGCGCCGATTATCATGACGCCATGACACGTCGAGAGTTCCTGAAGGCTGCGATAGCTTCATCATTGTACCTCTCCGCCCGGCGAGTCTTCCCCGCGAGCCTTCTCGCGCGTCCCGACGTGGGGATCGCGGTGGGGGCGGATTATGAGAAAGCAGTTACACGGGCGATAGAACTGGTGGGAGGCATCACGGCATTCGTCAAGCCGGGGGACAAGGTGGTTGTCAAGCCGAACATCGGGTGGGATTCGCCTCCTGAGCTGAAGGCAACCACGGACCCCGTGGTGGTCAGAACCATCGTGCACCTTTGCTTCCAGGCCATGGCCTCCAAGGTGTACGTGTTCGACCGTCCCGTGGCCAACTCCCGGCTGACATACGTGACCTCGGGGATCCAGAAGGCGGCGGAAGAGGCGGGGGCGAATGTGTTTCATGTCGACGAGATCACCGACGCCATGTACAAGCGCATATCGATCCCCAATGCCTACTACTTGACAGAATCGCTTGTGAACAGGTACGTCCTGGAATCGGATGTGCTCATCAACGTTCCGATCGCGAAGACCCATGGGGAGGCGGGATTGACGCTCTCCATGAAGAACCTGATGGGGATTACGGGAGACCAACGCGGAAAGTGGCACTGGCAGCTTGATGATGCGATCGCGGACATCAACCGGGCGGTGAAGTCCACGCTCGTGCTTATCGACGCCAGCTCCATCATGCTGCGCAACGGCCCGACGGGCGGCAGCATAAGCTACCTGAAAAGGCTTGACACATTCATTGGCGCCTCGAATGTCGTATCGGCCGATGCCGAGGCCGCTCGGCTTTTCGGCCGCAGCGCGGAAGACATACCCTACATCGGGGAAGGAGCAAAGGCAGGCGTCGGGAAGGCCTCCGGCTATTCGGTGCGGAGGAGCAGCGCGTAGGACGGCGGCATCCGATGCGAAAGCGCTCCCTTGTTCTGCTCAAATGGCTGCGGGCGGCGTCCCAGACCGTTTTTTTCTCCGTGTTCGTTTACACGTTCATACGCTCCCTTGATCCCTTCTCGGTGATCCAGAATCCATTCCTCCGCTTTGATCCCCTGATCTTCCTCACCAATCCTCGCGCTGATGTGTCCGTGATCGCTCCGATTGCCGGGTTGATCGCGCTGACGCTTGTGCTGGGACGGTTCTTTTGCGGCTGGGTGTGCCCCCTGGGAAGCCTCATCGAGCTTTCCGATTTCATCCTTTCCTCTCCGAGGAAGGCCAATCCCGCGGCTCTCCACGCTTCACCGCGGTCCTTCCTGATCCGCTTCCCTCCCGCGCTCGTCGCGCTGGGAGCGGTGGTCGCTTCCGTGTTCACCATGACCAGCCTGCTGCCCTACTTTCACCCGAATGTGTGGATCGTCAGGATATTTTCACGCTCGGTCCTCGGCATCGTTTTTCTCGCGCTGATCCTCCTTTCGTCGCTCTTTGGCAGTAGACTGTGGTGCGCATACCTCTGCCCTCTGGGCGCCTTCTACGGCGTTCTCTCACGGGTATCGATCTTCCGGCTCCGGATAGAAAGATGTTCCCAATGCGGAGCGTGCGGCCGCTGCCCGATGCATGCGGCCGATTTCAGGACGCGTGAGATCCTGTCCCCTCAATGCATCCTCTGCTTCCACTTTGAGCAATCGTGTCCCCCGGAAGGGTTTGTCTACGGTCCCGCGGCAAAGGCGGGCAAGAGCGCTCTGCTCGCGCCACGTCGGGCCGGCAACTCCTTTGATCCGTCGCGCAGGGAATTTCTCATGCGCGGCGCAGGTCTGTTGGGCGGCGCCATGATCGGGGGCGTGCTGGCAAGGCTTGGCGCGCTTTCAGCGCCTGGCCCGGCGAAGCCTGATCATCCTTGGTTTTCGCCAGGCTCAACCGTCAGCGAGCCCGCGCTTCTGAGGCCGCCAGGGGTGGTGGATGAAGCCGCTTTTCTTCGCCATTGCATTCGCTGCCTGCACTGCGTGCAGTCTTGTCCGAATGGGATAATTGATGCCACAGGCCTGGAGGCGGGATTCTCCAGCTTGTTCACACCGCACCTGCGCTTTGATAAAAATGGCTGCGACTTCCGCTGCCAGGTCTGCCAGCTCGTATGCCCGAACAAGGCCATACCGCTTCAGACGCTGGCCCAAAAACAGCTTACGCCGATCGGGCTCGCTGTCATCGACCAGAACAAATGCGTTGTGTTCCGGGACAAGAAGCCGTGCCTTGTCTGTCAGGAGGTGTGCCCGATCCCGGAAAAGGCCCTTGTGTTCGCGAAGGAGGAGCGGATGATGCGCGCATCCGGTCCCTTCATGCTCAGATACCCATTGGTGGTGCCAGAGCGATGCATCGGGTGCGGGATCTGCCAGGCAGCCTGCCCCGCTGATACGGTGGCGATCACCGTCTCAAGAAAGGGCTAAGGGGATTCCCAGGCGGAGAAATCGACCATCACTCTGTGCCTACATGTTGATGTGAACCACCTTTGCCGGCGGGAACCCATTGAAGTACGTCGATGAGGCATTGCTGTACGCTCCGATCAGGTCGCTGTACACAAGGTCGCCCCGATGAAGCTCGGGAAGGTTTTCCGCCGTGGAAATCGTGTCCAGAGCGTCGCATGTGGGGCCGAACACCGCGCTGATCTGTGTGGGACCTGCCGTGAACGCTTTTACCGGATAATGGCAGTGATCGAAGATGATCCCCGAGTAGGTTTGATAGACGCCATCGTTGATGTAGTAGCACCTCTTCCCGTCACGCACCGCGGTTCCGATCACCTCGGCTACGACGTAGCTCGACGAGGCGACAAGGAACCGGCCCGGCTCCGCGAGCACCTGGACATCCTTGGGAAAAAGACGATCCAGCTCGGAGCTGATGATCATGGCCAGCTCCTGGAACGGCTTGACCGTGGCATCGTACGGCACGGGAAAGCCCCCGCCGATGTCGATAAGATTCATCTTGGTGTATCCCCGAGATTGGGCTTCCTCGAACACATTCGCGCATATGCTCAGCGCCTGCACATAGTTGCCGAAGTTGTTGGTCTGGCTTCCCACGTGGAAGCTGAGGCCTTCCACGACCAGTCCGACGCGATCCGCTTCCAGGATGAGGTCCACGGCTTCCCCGGGGGCCGCGCCGAACTTGGAGGAGAGCTCCACCATGGCTCCCGTGTTGGGTACGCGCAGGCGCAGGGCCAGCCCGGCATGGGGCGCGTGCTCCTTGATCTTCTGGATCTCATCGTGGTTGTCGAACGTCACCAGGGGTTTGTACTCATCCAGCTTTTCCAGGGTCGCCGGGGTCTTCACGGGGTTGCCATAAATGATCTTGTCCCAAATCCAGTCCTGGCGTTCCTTGGCCGGCATGTCCTTGATGTTTTCATGCACGATCATGAACTCCGGCAGGGAGGCGACATCGAAGCTCGCGCCCTCCCGGAAGAGCGTTCGGACAATGGCCGGGTCGGGGTTTGCCTTGACCGCGAAATAGGCCTGCACCCGCGGCAGATGGCTCAGGAATGTGCGGTAGCTCCTGCGGATCTCGTCATGGTCCACGACGAACAGGGGCGTGCCATGCTCCTGGGCGAGCTTCTGCAGGCGAACAAGCTCTATCATCTTGGGGCTCCTGTCAATGGAAGGGAATTGGCCAATGCCATTCGCCGACTGCGGGACCGAGGCCGGTCTCTCAATCGCTTTCCCTTACGAGGAAGTTCTTGAATTGCCACGGATCCTTGGGATCGATGCTCTGATCATTGTATCCCTCGAACGCGTTCGGGAGATAGTTCAGGGGCGTCCAATCGGAGGGTGCTGAAATGAAAGTTCCGAGATACGGCTTGGCGATGTCCAGGATGAAATCGTGCGGCAGATCATCGGGAACCAGCACGCCGCGCCCTGGATTCTGGATCATCCATTCCACCGCGGCAACCACGGAAATGGCGACCTGCATGGTCGTCGCATTCTGGTGGGGAAGGAGGCGACGCGACTCCTCGATGCTGAGATCGCTGCCGATCCACCAGGAGGTGAAGGGATGACCCATGATCAGGGCGCCCAGCGCGTCCGTGCCGCTGGTGATTTCATCCGCCATTATTCGCTGACGGGACTGCAGCGTGTAGTTGTTGCCCCGCAACTCAGTCAGCGAGGCGATGGCGGCGTCGCAGGGACAGTAGGCGTAATGGACCGTGGGTCGATACACGGGCCTTCCCCTTTCCTCCACTGTCAGGCGTTCGGAAATTGAAAAGGATTCGCCGTGCCGAATCACCATGCCATGAATGGGCCCCGACGGCACCCACGAGCGCACCCACGTGTTGATTCCCATGCGTGCAAGGCAAATCTGGTTGCGCGGACCCGCGGCGTGGCGGTACGCGAGAGGCGGAATCCACTTCTCATGCGTGCCCCATCCCAATTCTGCGGTGGTTGTGCCTTCCTCGTAGAAACCCTCAACGCTCCAGGTGTTCACGAACTCATCCACAGCCTTGGGAAGGTTGGCGATCTGCGTGTCCCGTTCGCTGCAATGGATGACCTTCACGCCAAGCGCCCGCGCGACCAGGCTGAAGCTGCGTTGTGCGACGTATTCCTCGAGGGTCTCCGCAACATGACCGCTCACCTTCTTGTCAGCCGCGACGGCATTTGCGATGTCGATCAGGCCCTGCTTGGTGAAGTGGGAGATGAGGCCGGGGTTGGCCCCGTGCTCTATCACTGCGGTGGGGCCCGGCTCCTTCCACCGTGCTATCCTTTCGCGAAGCCGCATATAGCGCCAGTACAGCGTCCTTTCTGATGGATGCACCTTGCCGGCCGAAGAATAGGGGTTCCATAATTCGGTGGACGTGTTCACGTACAAGACCCCGTGATCGTGGCTCCATTGAAGGATATCCCCGGCGTCGATATTCCAGGCGAGGTCGACGATCAAGTCGCCCGGGGATACGTACGTCCCCAGCAGGCTGCCGAGGTTCTCGGGAGTCACTCTGCAACGGACGAATGTCACGCCTTTCGCAACCCACTCCCGCAGCCGGGGAGCCTTGTCTTCGAAATCAAGAATGACGAGCTTTTTGGGGTCGGCGTGGATATGCCGAAAGAGCAAGGGGAGGGTGCATTCGGCAACGGCGCCGAACCCTAGGAGGAGAATCCTGTTTGGGAAATACGTCATTATGCACGCCGCCTTTTGGTAAAAAGGTTCGTCATTCCACCCTCCTCTAATCCCGGACGCACTATACGTTCATTGACGGGACCTGGCAACATGTCGCGGGCGCCGTTCAGGCGCTGCCTTCGCATGCAAAAAGCGAACGAGGCTTTCCCTGCAGAGCATTCTTACCAATCCCACAGGACTCCTTCTCGCCGCGGCGTGGCTCATTTGCATTCTCTCGCGAAGTCACGGAATTGGAGGTGGACATCCATGATGATCGCAGCAATTTCTCCTATAGGAATCCCCTTGAGCAGGCGATCCTTATGCGTCTTTCAAGGACTGGACGCCGCGGAGCGCGCCCGTCAGGTAATGGGCGACAGGTTCGATCATGGCTTTCTGACGAATGCCATTCTTTTTGAGCAGGACTTCGAGAATGGGGATGATGCTTTGCGCAATGTACTCCTGAAGCATTCCCGTATGAGAAGCAGTGCCCTCAGACCGATAGATTGCGAGGTACTTTTCGGAGTTGTGGGACATGTGCTCGAAGGTGGTCGATGTGCCGGAGAAGGGACCTGAGCCCCGGGAGCGCAGTGCGATGAGCTCGTCCACCGCCCAGCGCTGGCTTTTCTCGAACAGATCGTGCTTGTCCTTGAAGTGCAGATAAAAGGTGGTCCGGTCGATGCCTACCCGCTCGGTAATGTCCCTGACCGAGACATGCTCGTAGCCCTTCTCGATCACCAGACTCATAAGGACATCACGGAGCTGATGCTGGGTCTCCCGACCGCGCTCAGTCACATTGGACAGTCGCGCCATTGTGCTTCCTCCTCATGGCGTGACCGAATCCTCGAGGCGCGCGCCGGCAACGCCGCCCGGGCCACGGCTGGCGCCGACCGCCTTTCGAATAATCGCCGCGAGCGCCTGAGGCTGGTCATGCTGGATGTAATGGTTGGCCGCGGGAACCCGCCAGTAGGTGGCGGGTATCGGGCGCGTCTTCAGGTAGTTGGTCCAGACGTAATCCGCAACCGCGGTCGGGGCTATTTTATCCCTCTCACCCCAGACAAGGGTGGTGGGGATGTCGCTGCGCTGCAGTGTCTCCAACCACGCGGACTCGTTCGCCTTTCTTTCATTAAGATACTTGATGATCTCGTGCTCCACCTTTGTTCCATCCTGGTAGGCGAATATGGAGGCAAGAGCTGCCGTCTCCTCCGCGCCGAGGGATGGGCTGTACGTTGCCCGGGCCAGACCCTTCGCGAGCAAGCTCGGGCTCAACAGCGTTGAAAGAATAGGGCCGGTGATCGGAGAGAGAAGGGCTTTCTGCATTGTGGAGAGATGGGCAAGAGGAAGCCAGATGTTCCCATTCGTGATGACATGGTGGCTGATTGTATAGGGCTTCTCTCCATAGGATTGATATATCTGCAGCAGGGCCAATCCGACGCTGTCGCCTTTATCATGCGTAACGAGGACGAAATTCTTGAGCCCTGCGAATTCGCGCACGAAATAATCCACAAGCCTTGCATCGTCGAATATCGAAAAGCGAAAGCCCTTCCTCGGCTTGTCGGAAAAGCCGTAGCCGGGCGTGTCGAGCGCGCACACATAGAAATCCCTGCTCAGCTCCTTCGCCAGCTCCGCGAAGTCCCTGCTGCTCGTCGGGTAGCCGTGAATCAACAGGATGCCGGGGTTTACGGGGTTTCCCCTCCTGATGCTGAAGATGTTGAGCGCATTGAAGCGGGCGTTTTCCACAAGGGTGGACCTCCAGGAGAAGTACGCCCCCGCTTTGCTCCACGCGGCGGCCGAGGCCGGCATGTCCGTCATCATGGCGTAGTATTGCGCGCGGGATATATCGCGTCCGCGAAGATGTACTGGTGGTAGCCCTGCCCCAGGCAGTCTCCTACGATATTGTAGTAGCCGCCCTGCGACGGTGCGATAATGAGGGGTTCGGCAAGGTCCACCTTGCGAAGGGTCCAACCCGCAGGAAGGATGACATTGAGGCTCGGCGTGCCCGTTTCGGTGGCATGCATCACATAGGAGTCGCCCTTGTTGTCGGTGAGCTGGTAGATCGAGCCGGTGAACCTCAGAATCTGCGGCTTCTTGATGGTCTTGATGGCCAGATGGCCGGGAGCTGGTTTCACGATGTCGGTCTTCTGCCCAGCGGGAACAAAGTCCACGGCGACCGGCTGGGCGAGCTCGATCCACGTGTGACCGGATATCTCCCGCACCGTGTAGCGCTCCCCGCCCGTGGCGTTCGGAGGTGCGCCTGGGTCGCCTGCCTCGACATTGTGCCAGCACACCGTGCTTGCCGGGCTGTATGGGTTGGCCGGGCTCAAGGCGGAGATGGGCGGATCATGAACATCTCGTCGAACTGGTCGGGAACCGTGATTTTCATCGGCGTCGTCCATCGCGGCCTCAGCGGGGCATGTCATCAAGCCCGCCGGCGTTAGTCACGTCGGTGAACCCGTTCTGCTTGAGGAATCGCATGGCCTGGCCGCTGCGCGCGCCGGAAGCGCAATAGAGCACGATCGGGGCCGACCGGGGCTCCAGCTCCTGCATGTGCGCCGGAAGCATTGCAAGGGGAATGTTGATCGCTCCAGGATAAGCTCCATCCTTGAACTCAGCCGGCGTGCGCACATCAATGACGCGTGCGCCGGATGCAATCTTTTTCTTGACGGTATTGCCTGCCAAGACTCTCTCCCTGGAGCGCTTGCTTCTGCCGCGCTCCGCCTATGAGTGCTCGATATCGAAACCGCCCAAGGCGGAAATGGCGATAAATCCGCCCGTGAGGTTTCGCACGTTCGTCCAGCCATTCTCCTTCAAGATACGCAGAGCAAGATAGGAGCGGAAACCGGACCTGCAATGCACCACCAGCGGCTTCCCTCTGGGGACCTCATCCAACCGGAACCGAAGCTCATCAACGGGCACGTGGAGCACGCCCCGAAGATGTCCCTGCTCGTGCTCGTTTCGATTGCGCACGTCGAGGACGATGGGGCGCAGGGGGCCCCTGGAGGTCAGAAGCTGCCGCAACTCCTGCGCCGAGACCAGAGGACTGAAGCCCGATAGGTCGTTGAGGCCCACGAATGCAGCAAGATTGAGCGGGTCATTTGCCGAGGAGTAGGGCGGGGCATAGGCAAGGTCCGTTTCCGCCAGATCAGGCAGGGTGAGCCTGCCCTGGAGGGCAACGGCAGCCACATCGATCCTCTTCTCCACGCCCTCCTCGCCGAAGGCCTGGGCGCCGAGAAGGCGAGCGGTCTTCCTATCGTAGACGAGCTTCAGCACGAGCTCCTTCCCGCCGGGGAAATAGCCTGCGTGATGATCCCTCACCACGATGGCAGATCCCGCATCGAAACCCGCCTTGCGCGCCGCGGTTTCCGAGAGACCCGTAATGGCCGCGGTTGCATCGAACACCTTCACGACGCTCGATCCCAGCGCACCCGCGTACGTCATCTCCATGCCCAGTGCATTGGAGGCGGCGATCCTGCCCTGTCGGTTGGCCGGCCCGGCAAGGGGAATGCGCACGCTTTTCCCCGTCACCTTGTGAACGACCTCGTTCATGTCTCCGGCGGCCCAGATGTGGGAATCCGAGGTGCGAAGGTGCTCATCCACAGCAAGCCCGCCCGCCGTCCCTATTGCCAGCCCTGCATCCCGCGAAAGCGTGAGCTCGGGCTTCACACCCACGGACATGAGCACAAGAGCGGCCGGCAACCGCTTTCCGTTGGTGAGCTCCACCTCGGAGCTCCGGGAAAGGACTGCCTTCAAGCCGACGCCCGTGATCACCTTCACCCCGTGATGCTCCAGCCGCGCGGCAATCATGGCGCCCATCTCGGGGTCCATGGTGGACATCACCTGGGGGAGCAGCTCGACAATGGTCGCTGCAATCCCGCGCCGCGCAAGGGCTTCCGCCATTTCCAGGCCGATGAAGCCGCCACCGGCAATGACCGCGGTGGCCGGCTTTTTCTCCTGGATGAAGGCGTGAATCCTGTCCATATCCGGCACGGTCCAGAGCTTGAACACGTGAGGCGAATCCACTCCCGGCACCGAAGGCATCACAGGGGTTCCACCCTGGGCGAGTATGAGTGCATCATAAGGGATCCAGGACTCCCCCTCGGGTCCCCTGACGCGCACCCGCTGCCCGGAGCGATCGATCTGCAGCGCCTCAGTCTCCACGAGAACCTTCACGCCGTAGCGGCTGTTGAAACCTTCGGGAGTCTGCAGGAGAAGCTTCGAACGCTTCTGGATATCGCCCGAGATATAGTAGGGCAAGCCGCAGTTGGCATACGAGACAAAAGGACCGCGCTCTATAATGGTGATTTCCGCGCTTTCACTAATGCGCCGGGCACGGGCGGCGGCGGTTGCGCCTCCGGCAACGCCCCCGATGATGAGGAGTTTCATTTCTGGTCCTGCTCCTTGTGATTGTCGATCACACCTTAACGAAGGGAATGAATCAATGATAGCGCCAGTGTCTGGGACGCCCACTTCTTCATCGTGCCGTTCGTTACGCCCCGGCCGAATGTATTACACTTTGCGGAACTTCTGCAATGCCGGGTGCAGGTCCTTGGGCAGCAGCTGCTCGTTGGCAGGCCAGCCTGCCTCGCCCACATAGATAGTGCCCTGCCTGCTCACGTTTATAATCCCCAGATTTCGTCGGGATCGGTGATATCAGGATCATCGTAGCGCTTCATTGTCGCAAGCCATTCTGGCATGCGGTTTTTAATTGTCCGCTCCAAGTGCTGGAGATCCTCGCTATCAATGAGGCCCTTCTCCAACATGAAAGCGTAGAACTTCGCAAGACTGACCGCGTTTTGTTTTATCGCGCTGGTGCTTGCCCACATTGCCTTTCGGATAAACCAGTACCCCAGGAACATGGAGATTTGGTCTGCCCCATCCTCCGCGGGCACCGCATCCTCATAGAGGAGGAACTCATTGATGTAGAAATCCGCGTTCGACGCGTGTCTGTCAATAGTTTTCTCGGAGATTCCGCTCTGTCCGAGCCATTGCCTGAACGCGGACAAGAGCTTCGCGTTCTCCTCGCGGATTGCCGCGCAGGCCTGTTCATATTCTTCGTATTCCTTTGCCGACATCACTCCCTCCCCCCCAGCCACTGCCGGGTCGCCTTGACAAGCTTCCCATAGACATCCCGGGCACGGTCCACAATCCTCCGCAGCTCCTGAATCACTCTTTCCCTTGCCTGACCCGCCAAGACCTCGCAATTCAAGTCCCTGCACCCGTCCCGAGCACCGAGGAGTCCTCCATGCCGCACTTTGGCTCACCTTGCAGCCGCGCTCCCGTACTCACGCATCGAGTCAATAGCATAAAAATCGTTATCAGAAGGAGGCCAGCATGCCCGACAGGCCCCCGCTCAATACGTCGGCCGGGCTTCCCTGTCGCTGCAGGATCTCACCCATGACCGGCCCGGCGGTACGGTCTTCTCCCACAGCGCCTCAATCCTTTCTTGCAGCAGAACACCAATGTGTGCGGCGCCCCTGAGCTCGTTGCAGGGCTGAACCGAACCACACATTCACCGTCACGATGCATCGAGTTGTCGAAACAGCTCTCCTCAGCCAAGCCACGAATGCTCCCCGGCCTCATTGATCTCCTCAAGTCCCTCCTATGACCCGAGATCGGATCAGCGCTGCGCTGCGAACGCCCCTCTACAGCTCAACCCGCGCCTTGAGGATACGGCAGACGATCCCGAGTGTGATCCCGTACAGCGGTGCGATGAGTGCTGAGCTGACGGCGCGGCCTATATCCGCGAAGGAACTCCTTCCGCTGGAGAGGATGAGAACGGCGCCGAGGATAGGGCCGATCACGGCAGTTGCGTAGCAGACCTTCTCGGCAAACTCCCAGATACGCGCCGAGCGCGATCGGGAGGCAGCATCGCCCTTCCTCGAGAAAGCGTCGCGGAACGCGTGCCCGACCTCTGCCAGGCGCCACACTGCCAGCATCGCAAAGGCAGGGACGAGCAACTCGATGATGAGGGCCGGGATGCGGATCAGCACGGTCGGGTCTCCGGCATCCAATACCATCGCGCCTATGATCGTGCCGAGCAGCAGGATCAGTGAAATGATGAATCGCAACATTTCGACCTCCTCTGGGATGGGGTACCCCGCGAGCATAGCTCCCGGGAGCCGCTTCCACAATACTTTGTTCCACGATTCACGTGCGAAGCATGTCCGTATGCAGGCCCGCCGTGCGCGGAAGAGAAGAAAGGCCGCGACGGCGCCTGTACGCCGCGCCTCCATTCTCGCTGCCGCAGTGAAACTGAACAGAAGCTCCCAGGAGGGATTGATGGTGATCAATGATCTTCAATAAGCGGCCTAGCCCCGGCTCCAGCCCCCTTCGGGGATGCTGCCCGACGGACAGCGGCTCTGCCGCTCGCACGCAGGCCTGGCTTGCTGCTAAGAGTGCGTCCCTAAAATGCTAGACTTTCTGGAGATTTATTGCTCCGTTTCTCCTCGGAGAGGGGAAATACATTGCGACAGAAGGAGAACAGGAAGCCACTTACTCGGCGGCCAGGATGGCCAGACATCAGCGATGAGTTCTGGGATGCCATAAAGGCGTACATTCCGAAGCCGAAGAGGAGGAAAACTCGGCGAGGAAGGCCAGCCGCAGAGCCGCGAAAGATATTGAATGGAATTCTCTACGTTCTGCGGACCGGCTGTCAGTGGAAGATGCTCACTCGGGAGTACTACGCCGGAACGACGACTCACCGCTATTTCCAGTACTGTGCTGAGCAAGAGGTAATCCGCAAGATGTGGGTTCACTGCCTGAAGGAATATAACGAGCTGAAGGGAATCGCTTGGCGGTGGTAGATCTTGGACAGCTAAACGGTCTCAGCCCCTTTGTAGGGAAAAAATAGGGAAAACCCTACCGATCGGGGAAAGTTGGGCACCAAGCAACATAACATCGTGGACCAGAATGGAGTTCCTCTGGGTCTGGTTCTCTCAGGGGCGAATATCCATGAAAGCAAAGAGCACGACCACAGCTGGGACTCACTCGTCCTTCGTCGTCCTGATCCTGACTGCCAGACTCTTTCGCCGTATCGGCGGCTCAACGGCCCTACTTCGTGGCTGTTCAGTCCCGGATGTCGTGGATCAGAAGCGAGAAGTGCCATGGCCTTGCCCCACTTCTTGTGGAGCCCCTTTTCCTCCGCACTGATCTTGCCGGCAGCAGCTTTTTCGCAAAGGTCCTTCCAGCGCAATTATATCCCGGGAACGCCCAAGCGGATTGAGAACACGGACTATCTTCCCTACTTGACGCTGAAGACGGCGAGGTCGAGGGGCTTCGATGCCTTGCCCTTCTTGAGATTCTTCATGCTCGAGTCCATCTGCGCGAGCGCTTTTCTCGATACTTCGAATGGCGCGGCAAGGACGCGCGGTTCGAGCACGATCCGCCCATCAGAATACTCCTTGACATGGTAATGATTGTACCGAGCCCCGCGAAGGGTGACCCTCTTCTTCACATCGATCCGAGCATCGTACTCCTTGACCGGTGCCATGCAGCCTCCTGATTGGTGGGACATCCCACCACCCAAAGAATATGCCTTCTTCGCTCATCCGGCAAGTGCCCGGCCCCAGGTCATTCATGTATTGCCTGACCTTGATGGTTCGAAACGCTCCCGCTAGTTTACCACGCTAGCGCTACATGATGAGTCTTACAGTAACGGTCATTTGCTTGCAGAAATTGGCAAGGATTTGCCATCGGAAGGTGGTTGCAGCAATAATGTCACAGATAGTGTCACTCTTGGAAATACAACGTACCGTTGTATTTGTTGGCTCCGCAATTCTTTATAAATCAAGATATTAGATGCTGCGGACTGGACTTGAACCAGCACACCCTTTCGGGCACTAGCCCCTCAAGCTAGCGTGTCTACCAAATTCCACCACCGCAGCGGGTAGGACGCGACTATAGCCATTCCCCGGAAACGTGTCAAGAATCGCGTCTCTTCAACCACGACGCCGAGGGCTGCGGGCAGCCTTCCCGAGATTATGTTTCTTCCATATATTCGGCTTGTGGCACGTGCGAAAAGACCTCGCGCTTTCCTGCTCCATGGGTGCGACGTCATCCTTCCTGACAGGGTGATCAGGAAGGGCGCGGTGCTTGCTGATGAGGGCACGATCCTCTTTGCGGGTCCTGAGGACCGGCTTCCGGAGAAGCTGCCGGACGGCTGCAGAAGGATCGCCGCGGAGGGGACGCGCGCATGTCCCGCTCTCTGGGAGACCCACATCCACGGATGCGGCGGGGTGAGCACGGAAGAAATGACCGCGCAATCGCTCGCGCAGATGGGTCGGTTCCTGGCCCAGCGGGGGATCGGCGCGTTCCTTCCCACCATCGTATCCGACGAGCAGTACATCGCTTCCCTTGGCGAGGCGCTCAACTCCGTCCGGGACGCACCGGTCCTGAGGGGACGAATCCCGGGAATCCACGTGGAAGGCCCTTTTGTTTCCGCGGCAAGGCGAGGGGCAATACCGGAGAAACTTGTCCGGGCTCCTTCAATCGAATACCTGAACCGGATGATCGCGATCTCCCAGGGGACACTTCGGGTCCTCACCATCGCTCCCGAACTTCCCGGTTCCCATGAGGTCATCGAACGGCTTCTGGCGGCTGGCATTCTTCCGTCCCTGGGGCATTCCAATGCCTCCTATGATTCGCTGCGCTCCTGTGAGGGCATCTCGCCCTTGGGCGTCACGCACCTCTTCAACGGAATGAGCGGGGTCTCGCACAAGGAGCCTGGTCTCGCTCAGTGGGCTCTCCTCAATAAAGAGGTACACACGGAGCTGAACTGCGATGGCACGCACGTGCACGATGCTGCGGTGCGGCTTGCGCTGCAGTGCCGGCCGTGGGAGCGGATCGTGGCGATTTCCGATGCGGTGGCCCCCGCGGGGCTGGCGCCCGGGGAGCCGGTCGGGCGCTTGTACAACAGGCCGCTGTCAGCGCGCGGCGCCGGACTGTACTACGCGGACTCGGGCGTGCTGGTGGGCTCCCGGTTGCTGGTCCCCGACGGTCTGGCGCGCCTTATTCACGAGTTTCATGTTCCCGTCGCGAATGCCGTGGCAATGGCGACGCTGAATCCCGCGCGGCTTTTGGGATTCCCGCGCAAGGGCGCGCTGCTTGCCGGCTATGATGCGGACGTGGCGCTGCTCAGCCAGGATTTCACGCGCTGCTCATTTCTGTCCTGGGAAGGCACGCCCATTTTCGAAAGCCCCTGAGGAGGCGAAGGTATGACAACGGAATCGTCCTCGCGCGAGAGGATCGTGCAGAACTGGCTGCCCCGATACACCGGCATGCCGCTGGAGGAATTCGGCAAACTGATCCTGCTTACCAATTTCTTCGCCTATGTGCAGAAGTTCAGCAACCGGTTTTCGGCCCCGGTCAAGGGGATCGGCGGCCCGATGCAGGCGTGCACCAGCGCTTCGGGGATCACGATCGTGAACTTCGGGATCGGATCGCCGAACGCCGCCACGATCATGGATCTGCTGAGCGCGGTTCATCCCGACGCCGTGCTGTTCCTGGGAAAGTGCGGGGGATTGAAGAAGAGCGTGGACCTCGGCCATTTCGTGCTTCCCATCGCGGCCATCCGGGGAGAAGGCACGGGCCTTGACTACTTTCCCATCGAGATCCCGGCGCTTCCCTCCTTCCGGCTCCACGCCCTGGTCGCCGAGGAGATCGTCAAGAAGGACCAGGATTACAGGACAGGGGTCGTGTACACGACCAACCGCAGGGTCTGGGAGCACGATGAGGCGTTCAAGGACTACTTGCTGAAGATGCGCGCGATCGGCATCGACATGGAGACGGCAACCCTGTTCCTCGTCGGGCACCACAACGAGATTCCCCGGGGCGCGCTGCTCCTAGTTTCAGACGTTCCCGTGATCCCCGAAGGCATCAAGACTGAGGAGATGGACCGGGAGGTGAACACCAAGTTCTCCGACATGCACCTGGAGCTGGGCATAGCGACGATGGAGTCGCTGCAGAAGAGCGGGGAGAAGGTGAAGCACCTGCGGTATTGAACAGCCCTTGCCATGACGCCGTTGTCCCGTTAGATTTGTTTTATGACGGGTGTTTCCCACGATCCTTCCTTTCCCGCGCTGGAAGTGACCGACCTTCGCGTCATCCTGGGCGGAACGATCGCCCTGGAGGCAGTCTCCTTCGCCCTGCGCAAGGGCGATTCCGTGGCGGTGGTGGGACCCAATGGCGCGGGGAAAAGCACGCTCTTCCGGGCCATCTCCGGCATCATCGAGCGCCAGGCGGGAAGGATCACGGTGTACGGAAGCGCGACGGACAGCCACACGTGCATAGCGTACGTGCCGCAGGCCAGCATCGTGGACTGGAGCTTTCCCGTCACCGTGTTCGACGTCGTGATGATGGGCCGCACGCGCAGGATCGGCATGTTCCGTCGTCCCCGCCGGGCGGACAGGAGCCACGTTTACCAGTGCCTGGAAATGGTGAACATGGAGGAGCTGGCGCAGCGGCAGATCGGCGAGCTGTCGGGGGGGCAGAAGCAGCGGGTGTTCATCGCCCGCGCCCTCGCTCAGGAGGCGGAGATTGTGCTCATGGACGAGCCTTTCACGGGCCTGGATGTCGGCAGCCAGAGAGGCATCTTCGTGATCCTGCGCGGCCTCACCGAGCGCGGGGTGACGCTGCTGGTGTCCACGCACGACCTGGACGTCGCGGCGGAGCACTTTGCGCGGATCATGCTCCTCAACCGCACCCTCGTGGCTTTCGGCGCCCCGGGGGAGGTCATGCAGCCCGAGCTGCTCCTCCCCACCTTCGGGAGCCATGCCAGCGTGCAGGCCGGAGATCCCGGCAAGGTGCTGATCTACGACACATGCTGCGACGGCGGCGAGCCGGTAGAGGACGACAACAAGCAGGGCGCGCGCGCGGACCGCTGAAACGCCCGGCGCCCCCGTCAATCTGGAAAGGTGATTCATTATGGCAGCACGAAGCGTCGTCATCATGGGCGCCGCGGGACGGGACTTCCACAACTTCAACTGCGTCTTCCGCGACAATCCCTCCGCGCGCGTCGTTGCGTTCACCGCCACGCAGATCCCGGACATCGCGGGCCGCAGATACCCGCCCGACCTTGCCGGAAAGCTCTATCCAGAGGGGATCCCCATCGTGCCGGAATCGAGCCTTGAGGATCTCTTCCGTCAACAAAAGATCGATGAAGCGGTGTTCTCCTACTCCGACGTCTCGCACCAGCACGTGATGGAGCAGGCCTCCCGGGTGATCGCGCTCGGCGGCGATTTCAGGCTCCTGGCCGCGGCGACGACCATGCTGAAAGCCCGGGTCCCCGTTGTCGCCGTGTGCGCGGTCCGAACGGGCAGCGGCAAGAGCCAGACCACGCGCCGGGTGGCGCGGGTGCTGAAGGCAATGGGGAGGAAGCCCGTCGTGATCCGTCACCCCATGCCGTACGGCAATCTCTCGGAGCAGAAGGTGCAGCGCTTTGCCACGCTGGACGACATGAAGCGCCACAAATGCACCATCGAGGAGATGGAGGAGTACGAGCCCCATATCGAGGAAGGCTTTATCGTCTATGCAGGCGTGGATTATGCCGCGATCCTGGAAGAGGCGGAAAAGGAGGCGGACACGATCCTGTGGGACGGCGGCAACAACGACCTCCCCTTTTACGCGCCGGATGTGCACATCACGGTGGTGGATCCCCACAGGCCAGGACACGAGCTGACGTATTTCCCCGGGAGGGTGAACCTTGCCATGGCCCATGTGATTGTGATCAACAAGATGGACACGGCCAGCCCCGCCGGCATTGAGAAGGTGCGGGCCAGCATTCGAGCCGTCAACCCCCGGGCCCAGGTGGTGGACGCCGCGTCGCCGATTTTTGTCGACAGGGCCGCGGAGATACGCGGCAAGCGGGTGCTCGTGGTGGAGGATGGGCCGACCCTCACCCATGGAGAGATGGCCTACGGCTCGGGAACCGTTGCCGCGCGGAAGCACGGAGCAGGGGAGATGGTCAACCCGCGGCCTTTCGTCACGGGCAAGATCAAGGAGACGTTCGACAAGTACCCCGGCATTGGGGCGCTTCTCCCTGCCGTGGGCTATGGAGAGGAGCAGGTGCGCGACCTGGAGGATACGATCCGCCGGGTGCCGTGCGACCTTGTCATCGTGGCAACTCCGGTGGATCTCACCCGGATCATCAGAATAGACAAGCCCATGCTGCGGGTGCGCTACGAGCTGCAGGAGCTCGGGACCCCGAACCTGGAAGACATCCTGAAAGCGAGGCTGCAATGGCGGTGAACATGAAGGGAAGGTCCCTGCTCACGCTCAAGGACTGGACACCCGAGGAGGTGCGCCGCGTCCTGGACCTTTCTCACAAGGTGAAGAGGGAAGGCCGCGGCGGAAAGCGGCCGCAGCGCTTCCAGGGCAAGACCCTTGCGCTGCTCTTTGAGAAGCGCTCCACGCGCACTCGCTGCGCGTTCGAGACGGCCTTCGGAGAGGAGGGCGGGCATCCGGTGTTCCTCTCCACGGCGGACATCCACCTCGGGGTGAAGGAAGCCCTTGAGGACACGGCTCGGGTGCTCGGCCGGATGTTCGACGCCATCCAGTTCCGCGGCTTCAAGCAGGCCACGGTGGAAACCCTGGCCCAATGGTCGGGCGTGCCCGTCTATAATGGTCTGACCGATGACTGGCATCCCACCCAGGTCCTGGCCGACCTCATGACCATGGAGGAGATCTTTGGGGTCCTGAAGGGTCGGAAGCTGGTATTTATCGGCGACGGAAGAAACAATGTGGCCCATACGCTGCTCATTGGCTGTTCCCAAATGGGGGTGCATATTTCGATTGTTGCTCCGCGGTCCCTGTTCCCGGTCGCGGACCATGTGGAATGGGCCAAGGCCATGGCCGCAAAGACCGGCGGGACGGTCAGCGTAGAGAGCGATCCGGCGGACGGCGTGAAGGGGGCGGACGCCATTTACACCGACGTATGGGTGTCCATGGGGGAGGAGGAGAAGAGCGCGGAGCGTATAGCGCTGCTCTCCCCCTACCAGGTGAATGAAGGCCTTATGGAGAAAACCGGCAACAGGAACGCCATCTTTCTGCACTGCCTGCCTGCCGTGAAGGGCAAGGAAGTCACGGAGGCGGTGATCGAGGGTCCCCGGTCCCGGGTCTGGGACCAGGCGGAGAACCGCAAGCACACCATCAAGGCCCTGATGCTGGCAACACTGTAAGGAACGGCGCGCGGCGCGTTCCATCGCTTACACGGGGGACCGAGGGCTGCGCTCCGATCCACCTTGAAATGGCCCCGGAAACCGCTATTATATAGAGCAGCGGGCTGGACTAGCCGACGTGCGGGGCCCGCGACCGCGAGGAGGGGAGCGTGGAGAAAGGATCAGGAGGCTGCGGATGAAGAAGCGCGGCATGCTATTGGCTGCTATCGTTCTGATGCTGTTGAGCCTTCCGGCGTTTGCCCAGGAGCAGTCATACCCCAAGGACGCCTATGTAAAAACCGTGCCGCTCATGAAAGTCTGGATGCACCAGCTCGGCTACGTGCTGCAGTTCTGGAACAGCCATTCCCAGATTGGGGAGATCTACGTCCCCGTTACGTGGTTCAACAAGGGCCCCGCTTCAAAGGCGGAAATCATCTATGGCAACGATCGCGCGTACCCCTATTGCGCCATCGTCTGGGTGGATGGGAAGTTCGATCACATCAGTCTCTACGTGCCCGACAACTATGGTTCCCCCGCGTGGGGGGTCATGGAAACCTCCGCGGACCTCACGAGCAAGTTCGACATCCAGGAAGTGGCCAAGGACTTCTGAAGAGTCCGGCTCCCTCATATGATCGATAGAGAGAAAACACGCAAAGCCCTCGGTGAGCAGGGGCTCTCGGGATGGCTTTTTTACAACGTCTTTCACCGGGACGAGATCGCCGATCTCGCGCTGGAGGTTCCGCGGGAGCGCTCCAATACCCGGCCGTGGGTGTGCGTCCTTTCCCTGGATCGGCAGCCGATCAAGATCGTGCATCGCATTGAGGCGTCCATCCTCGATCACCTGCCGGGCGAAACCATTCCCTATTACACTCGGGAGGAGTTCGTCCGGGCGCTGCGGAGCGCGCTGCCGGAAAAAGGAAGGATCGCGGTCGATTATTCGGAATCCATTCCGGTCGGGTCGTTCCTCGATCACGGCACCGCGCGGCTTCTCCAATCCCTCGGCGCGTCGCTTGTCCCGTCGGAGAGCCTTGTGTCGAGCTGCCTCGGGACCATCGACGATGAAGGCAGGAGATCCCACGAAGCCGCGGCCCGGGTGCTCTACGCGACCGTTGCCGATGCGTGGGCCCGGCTCTCCCGGATGTTACGCGAAGGCCGGGTCCTCACCGAGGGCGACGTGCGCGACTGGATCGTGGAGGCCATTGCCAGCGCGGGGCTCGTCATCGACGGCCCGCCCATCGTCGGGGCGGGCAGGCATACGGCCGACCCGCATTTCCAGGCCGCGGGTTCCGGCGCGGCGCTGGAGCAGGGAGACGTGGTGCAGTTCGACATCTGGGCGCGGGAGAAGGCGCCGGGGTCCGTGTTTGCAGACATCTCGTGGGTGGGCGTGTGCGCCGCTTCCCCGGCTCCCCGGCAGCGGGAGGTTTTCGAGGCGGTGCGGCTGGCTCGGGAAGCAGCCGTCTCCCTGCTCCAGCGCCGCCTTGCGGAAAAAACCCCTGTCAGCGGGGCGGACGTGGACCAGGCAGCCAGGGCCGCGCTGGCCGATCGCGGATTCGCGAAGGGCATCCGGCACAGGACCGGACACTCCATTAGCGCGCGCGTGCACGGGTTCGGGGTGAACCTCGACTCCGTGGAGTTCCCCGACAATAGGATTCTTGCGGAGGGCGCCTGCTTCTCCATCGAACCGGGGATCTACCTGGATGATTTCGGAATGCGCACGGAGATCGACTGCATCATCAGCGGCGGGCAGCCCGTGGTTACGGGCGGGCCGCGTCAGGCCGCGCTTCTCCTGCTGGAATAGGGCCCGTGTACGATACGCGCGACGCGCTTCGCTTCATCCAGTCCCATTCCTCCTTTATTGTGATCGGCCACAAGGAGCCGGACGGGGACTGCGTGGCATCGCAGATTACCGCGGCAACGCTGCTGCGCGCGCTGGGAAAAGAGGCCACGCTGCATTCGGTCGGTCCTTTTGACCGGCCCGAGATCGCCGCGTTTGCGGAGGCTTTCGCGTCTGCGATCACGGACGAGCGCCGGAGCGGAGCGGCGGCGCTCATTGTGGACTGCTCCACGCCCGACCGTACGGGGCAGCTTGGCGCAAGGGTGGCCGGGCTGCCCTGCCTGGTGATCGACCATCACTCCTCGGGCAGTTCATTCGGAGATGCCCGACTGGTGGATGCGTCGGCGCCCGCCGCGACCATGCTGATCCTCCAGCTCCTGGAAGACACGGGCATTCGCCCGGATCCCGAGACGGCCCGGCTTCTCCTCTTCGGCCTGTGCACCGACACGGGTTTTTTCCGTCATCTGAGCCAGAACAGCGTAGACACTTTTCGCGCCGTTTCCCGGCTTGCGGAATGCGGCACGTCCACCGCGGAAGTCTACATGATGGTGTACGGCAGGCGGGAGCTTTCATCGCGGAAGCTCTTGGCGGAAATGCTTGCCCGGACAGAGAGCCATTGGGGCGACCGGCTGCTCCTGACATGGCAGACCATGGCTGACAGGCAACGGCTTTCCGTCCGCCAAAGGGGCGATGATGACCTGTACCGGCTTCTGCAGACCATCATGGGGAACGTTGTCGTGGCGCTGATCAAGGAGGAGGCGGAGGGCGTCTTCTCCGTGGGGCTGAGGTCGACCGCGGCCCTGGACGTGGGAGTCATCGCTGCTTCCTTTGGCGGCGGGGGGCATCGGCAGGCGTCCGGCTTCGATATCAACGGAACTCTGGACTCCGTGAAGCGGACCGTGATCGATGCTCTCTCAGCCCTTCTAGCTGAAATGTAAACGAATGTAAAGAATCGCTTCTTTGATCCCTTCCCAGCCCTTCCTTCCTGGCACGCGGTTTGCTCTTTCCTCCCTGCCAGATATTCAAGGAGGAAGGAATGGAAAGTCTCACGGAGAAAGTGCTGCAGTATCAGAAAACGCGCGAGGGCCTGCGGGAAATCGTTACCGAGCTTGCTCCGCGCGTCTACCAGTTTCCCCGCCGGAAGATGGGCTGGGACGAGGATGCATGCGGGGAGTTCTACGTATTCATACACCCCCGGCTGATCCGCCTGCTCGACCGGTTTCGCGACCAGGGCAAGCCCTTTGAATCGTACCTGTGGGCGGTGCTGAACTGGCAGCTTCGCAACTTTGCGCGGGAGCGGAAGCGGGGCGAGAGGGCGTGGAGCGTCTCCCTCCGCATGGAGCCCGGCGACACGACCGTCCCGGATGAGCAGATCGCTGCCGGGCCGGCCGTGGATGCGCTTCCGGGGGCACTTCACTTTGCCCAATTCATACAAAGCCCTGCCGAGAGGAGGAACTTTCTGTTCCTCTCTCTCAAATGCTCGCGCATGATCGACCAGGAGAACGCAAAACCCCTTGCGGCGATTGCCGGAATTGCGCCGGAGGCGCTGCTCTCCCTCGCGGCCGGCCTTCGGGAAGTGCGCTCTGATAGGGAAGCCCGGCTGGAAACGTTTCGCTGCAGGCGCAATAAGGCGTTTTCGCGAGCAAGGCTGCTCGAAACTGAGCTTCAGCACGAGAGCGATCCGCGCCGCCGCGATATGCTGGATGCAGCGCTGGCCAGAGCGCGCCGAAGGATGAGATCCGCGGTTCAGCGCATGGCGCGGGTGGGCCTTGCCCCTACAAATCTTGAGATCGCGCGGGCGCTGGGCGTGCCCAAGGGCACGGTGGACTCCGGTTTGTACTGGTTGAAGAGAAAACTCGCCTCGGTATATGATCCCGACAACCTCAGGTCCGCATGATGGCAACGGAAATTCTATTTGCATCGAACAATGATCACAAGCGCCGGGAGTTCCTGCGGCTGTTTCCCGGCGTCTCCCTGCTTACTCCCCGGGACATCGGGGTCGGGTTCGATTTCGAGGAGAACGGGGAGACCTTCCTGGCGAACGCCCAGGGGAAGGCGATGGCGCTGTTTCAGGCCGCGCGCAGGCCGGTGATCGCGGATGATTCGGGGCTGTGCGTCAGATCGCTCGGCGGAAAGCCGGGCATCCTCTCCTCCCGGTTCGGAGCAGGGCCCGACGGCGCGCCGCTGGACGCCCCGCGGCGCAACGCCTACCTTCTCAACCTGATGAAAGGGATAAGCGACCGGGAGGCGTACTTCGTGTGCTGCATCGTGCTCATCCTGGGAGAGGCCCGGTGGCTGGCAGCCCAGGAAACCGTGCACGGGAGCATTGCTCACGAGCCCCGGGGTGAGAATGGATTCGGCTATGATCCGCTTTTCGTGCTCCCTGACCGGGGGAAAACCATTGCCGAGCTTCCGAACCATGAGAAAGACGCGATTTCACACAGGGGAAGGGCAGCCCGCCGCGTCATGGCGGCGCTTCGCTCCGAGGACTGAGGGAAAGGACCACGCATGGACCCTATCACCACGTATGCCAACGGGGTTTCCGAGCTGACGAAATACTCCCATTCGCACGAACAGCCTCCCCTGATCGTGGACGTGATCGTCAATCCCCACGCGGGCTTTTTCAAGAGGCAGTCAACGCTGAACCGGTTGATCATGGAGCTGGAACAGAAGCTCGCCGACCTCCGTGAGCGAGCGCCTCGACGGAAAGTGGAGATCAATACCGTGCACGTCACCGAACACCCCGGCCACGCCCGGCTCATCACGGAGCACATTCTGGACGCGGAAGAGAGGGCCGGCACCGGAATCGAACACCTCCTGATCGGCTGCGGGGGGGACGGCACGGGCAATGAGATCTGCACGGCCCTGGTGGACGCGGACAAAGCGCTCCTGGACCGGTTGAAGCTGCTGCGCCTTCCCCTGGGCACCGGGAACGACGTTGCTGATGCTCCGACATTCGCCGAGGCGTATGACCTGATCCTGGGTCCCCAGCGGACCGTGAGGACCGGCGCGCTGCAGGTGGCGTGCGCCGGCTCTCCCCCCCGCTATTCGTTCAATGTGGGCAGCATCGGCCTGGACGCCTACATCGTCGGACTTACCAACCGGTTCAAGCGCATCATTCCCGGGGACGCCTACAAGTTCATGGTGGACATCGGCTCCCTCTTCTACGAGCAGAGGGTCCGGCCGCAGCCCATGAACATACGGATCCATGGCGAGGGAAAAGAGACCCGGATCGATTCGTTCCTGCCCTCCATGGTGGTGGTGGGGATCAGCGGCGCCCGGACGTACGGAGGGCACATGCCCGTGCTTCCCGGCAGGGAAAATGTGTGCGTGGTCGAGGGGATGGGCGTTCTGGACAAGATCCGCAACAAGAAGCTCTTCTATCTGGGGAGGCATGGGGAGCTGCCCCAAGTACGATTCTTCACCGCTTCACGGGTGGATATCGATTACAAGAGCCGGATTCCCATGCAGCTTGACGGCGAGCTGACGTGGCTGGGCCCGGAGAGCTTCCCCTTGTCCATTCACGTGCTCTCTCCCCGGATCAAGGTTCTCCGTTCCCAGCATGTCTGAGCCGGACCTGGTTCACCTGAGCGCGCGGATCACCGAAACGGACAGGCGCCGCGGATTGTTTTTCGTCGCGTGCGCATCAGCGCTGGTGGGCGGGGCCATCACCCTGCAGACGGGCCTCAACAGCAACTTCCTGGTCGGGGAGATCGGCATCAGCGGGTTCCAGGCCGGATTGCTGGAGGCGGTGCGGGAAAGCTGCGGCATCGCGGCGCTGGGAATCTTCGTCCTTGTGGCGGGACTGGCGGAGCCGGTGATCGCCTCCCTGTTCCTCGTGCTGGTGGCCGTGGGAATAGGCTCCTACTCCGTGGCGCCGACCTACCGATACGTGATGCTGCTCAGCGTGACATGGAGCCTGGGCTTCCATGTCTGGACCCCCCTGCCCAACTCCATGACCCTTGCGCTTGCAGAGCCGGGCAGGGCAGGGGCGCGGCTGGGACGCATCGGCGCGGCCGGAGCCCTGGGATCAGCGGCGGGGCTTCTCATTGCCTTCCTCCTCACGCTGATAGGTGTGAAGATTCGGTACCTCTACCTCCTCATTGGCGCGGCCGCGCTGGTGGCAGCGGCAGCCTGCATGGGAATCCCCCGGGACCTGAAAGCGCCCGGGCCAAGCTTTGTTTTCCGCAAGCGCTACCAGCGGTACTACCTGTTGAATTTCCTCGAGGGCTGGCGGAAACAGATTGCCATCGCTTTTGGCGGGTTTCTGCTGGTGAAGGTGCACGGCGCCGGACTCATGGAAATCCTCGTTCTGGCCGGCATCATCCAGGCTATTGGATACTTCACCTCTTCCCGGGTAGGGAGGCTTATCGACAGGGTGGGCGAGCGGAAGGTGCTGGTGTTCTACTATTCCTTCGTCACCCTGATGTTTCTGGGGTACGCCTTTCTCAGGGGGAAATACATTCTCTACACGGTGTACATCCTGGACAATGCGACATTCGTATTCAACACCGGCCTCACCACGTACGTGAACAAGATCGCGCCAAAAAGCGAGCATCGCCCCACCCTCAGCATGGGCGTTGCGGCAAACCACATTGCTTCCGTCACCATGCCGCTGGTCGGCGGAATCCTCTGGGCCACGCTGGGATACCAATGGGCCTTCCTCATCGGCGTCCCCGCAGCGGCGGCGAGCATCGTGACGGTGCTGGGCATGCCGGACGCTCACAGGGACGCGAGGAACTCCTCCCACCGGTAGCCCGTGTTCGCTGCCGCATCCAGGATCTGCTGAGCGTTCAGCGTGCCGCGGTTTTCAGCGCGGAAAATCGAGTCCAGGCATTCCACGAGCATGACGAGTGACTCCCGGTTGAGCCAGCGGACTCCGTTGAAAGAATGGACATTGAGAGATCGCTCGGCCGCAGGGCCGGCGAACAGCTCTTTCCAGGGGAGTGACAAGGGAGGCGCACGGCGAGGTTGTTTCCGAGCTTCAGCGGCCGCGCGCGCGGGCTGCTTTTTCGCCCTGGCCTTGGGCGGGCCGGTGAGCTGCTCTGCCCGCAGGGAAAGCGCCAGCAGCGCGGGGGCTGCTTCGGCGGACCCGGTTTCCCATCCGGATCGAACCAGGAAGTCGCGGATGATCGGCGCCAGCATCCATTCGTCGATCCAAGCCAGCACGGGGCTCTTTTCCGCGGCCGAGCCGCAAAGGGACCTGAATATGGTCCAGAGCCAGAGGAAGCTTTTAGCAGCGGGTGATTCAGACCGTGCAGCGGGGGACTCAGCCTGGCGCGCCGCGCGGGAAGCCCCGGTGGAGCGTGCCGCGGTTTTCCCCTTGGGACGCGGCAGGAGCCGATCCGTGAAGTCCTTAAGGAGCGCGGCTTGGTCAAGGGATGTAGCGGTGAAACGCGCGGCAGCCCTCAGGAAATCGCCGTACCTCTGAACCGCCTGGTCAGCCGAAACCGGGTCATGATCCAGATACAGGAGCGCCGCGAACGGATCCCGGACCGGCCTGAGCTCCCTCTCCCGCAGCGCGGCGTCCATGCTCGTCACCCCACGCCCGGAAAGCTCGACCGCCAGGTTCGACCATCGGCCCTGCTCGTCGTCGTTCACCACGTAAAAGTCGAGGTACACCTGGCACGCGTAGGCGCCCAGCTCTGCGTACAGGCCCTTTTCCCACAGTTCGCGGCAGCTCCTGATGTACTGCAGGCCGGAACGGTATTCGCGGAAAACAAGGAACGCGCCGGGATCATTGGGCACGGCAAGGCCTTCACCGAGGCATTTCCGCGCCAGGGCCCTGCCGGAGTCCGTTCTTTGCGAAAAAGAGACTGAAGTGCGGACCCAGCCCCGGGTATCGGCAAACCGGTTGTTGTACAAGACCAGGCCGCGCTCATCCCCCCGCCTGTTGGAATAGGCGAAGACGTCCTCGTTCACGCCGCCCTCGGACAGCCAGAAATCATACAGGAGGAAGCTATCCACGCCGCAAAAGATGTGCCGGCGGCGGAGCAGGGGGAAGATCTCCCGTTCATGCCGAGCCACCAGACCGGCTTGTGGCGGCTCGTTCCAGTACGCCCGGCGGAACTCCATCCCGTATTTTTCCTTCAGGCCCTCCACCTGGCCGTGCGCGAACATGGGAAGGCCGGGCATGGTGGCCAGCAAAGTGCACACTCCAAAGTACTTGTCTCCGTCGCCGAACTGCTCGATGGCGGTCTGCTCGTCCGGGTTGCTCATGAAGTTGACGAACCTCTTCAGCACCTCGGGGTCGAACTCCAGCGTGTTGCGGATGGTCTGGCGGTAGCCCGCGTTGTCCTCATTTTTCAGCATGTGCATGAAGGCGCTGTTGTACACACGGTGCATGCCGAGGGTGCGCACGAAGAAGCCCTCCAGGAGCCAGAACGCCTCGGCCAGAAGCAGCGTGTCCGGCGCCTCCCGCGCCACCCGGTCCACCACCTCGCGCCAGAACTCCGCGGGCATGGCCTTGTCGAAGTCGTGCCTGCTCATGCCGTTGCCGGCGCGCGAAGGGATGTCGCCGCCTCTCCCCGGCTCGGGGAACCAGAGGCGCTGGTAGTGCTTCTTTGCCAGCGTCATGGCGGCATCGAACCGGATGATGGGGAAGCTGCGCGCCACGTGGAGGATGGTCTGGATCACCGCCTCCCGGGTCTCGGGGTTGAGGAAATCAAGCTGCGCCGTGTCGTTCCACGGCATGTGGGTGCCGTCGTTCCCATGGTAGATCAGCCGCGTATCTCCCGTGGCAAGGTCCACGCGCTTGAAAACCACCGCGGCGTCCGACCTGTCCCAGTAGTGGTCCTCCAGATACACGCCGAGCCCCGGCGTCCGGGAGATGTTGGGGCCGTTGAAGGTGTACGCGGGAAAGGGCGGCCACGGGTGGGGCCAGGAGAGGAACCGCTCGGGATGCTCGGCCATCCAGCGGGAATCCACGCCCGTGTGGTTGGGCACCATGTCGCTGGCCATTCGTATCCCCCGCTGCCACGCGCGCTGCTTCAATATCTCCAGCGCCGGCTGTCCGCCCAGCTCGTCGGCCACCACGTAATCGAACAGCGAATATGCGGAGGCCTCCGCGTCGGGGTTTCCCATCCTGTGCTTGATCTCGCGGGAGGCGTTGCTGCGCTCCCAGACCCCGATGAGCCACAGGGCGGTGAACCCCGCCCGCGCCAGCCTGTCCAGCTCCTCGTCGGGCACCTGGTCCAGGCGGCGGATCTTTCTTCCGTGCGCCCGGGAGAGCTGGTCCAGCCACACCAGCGCGTTCTTGGCGATCATCACCGCCCGGGGCATCCAGTCCCTGTCCGCGCTGAACGCCTCCACCTCCGCGGCCTGGCTCACATATTCATAGACCTCGGGCGGCCCGGGAGTGAACCCGCCGAATCGCATCTTCTCCTCTTCATGGATGAGATCGATGCCCGTGAGCAGCCGCAGGAGGAGGTCTCCGAGAAGCCCGGCCCACCGGGTGCGGATGTATTCCAGTTGTCCCGCCAGGGACAAAGGCGCCGCGCGCACCGGGCTCTGCAGCATGTCAACCAGGTCCTGGTTGTCGGGACCGAACACGGGCTGGCCCTGGAAGAACTCTCCGAGCGCCGCCATGAGCGGCCCGTACTCAGTTCCTGCCATTATCGAGTGGTCAAAGAGCTCTGCAAAAGGTGAAAATGCGGGGTTCGCGTTGGCCAGGGACAGAAGGAGCATCTCTTCCAGCGCGATTTCCCTCGCGGGGGTCTCTCCTTCCGCGGAAGGCGGAAACGCGTCCATGAAACGCTGCAGCGCGGCATCAACCCCGGGCCTGCCCACGCGCTTTTCGGCGAACGCCAGCGCCTTGGAGAACACGGATGCATCGACGCTTTTCCTGTACAGGCCGACGACGTAGTGCAGGATCTCGTCGATCAGTCCCATGGCGTTCATGTCGCCCGCGCGAAGCAGATCCCGCGGCAGCGCGCCCGCAGCCAGGCGCGCTTCATTGATCCGCTGGGTGAAAAGCCGCGCCTCATGCAGGTCCAGGAACACGACGTTCCCCGTTGTGGAGAACAGGCTCCCGGAGAGCTGATAGCGCTCCCGCGCGGCTCGCGACACGTGGAAATGGTAGGTGGGCACGGGTCCGGCCATCATTCGACGCCGCCTACTGGCCGGTTTCGGCGGCTGAGCGTGAGGGCCCGGATCCGGTCCGCGAGGGCCGCGCGTCGGGACAGGTCCGGAACGGGAACCGGCATGCGCCATGTCCAGTTTTGGTCATTCACCGTGCCCGGCACATTGATCCTGTCCGTCTTCGGGTCGTGCGCCCACAGCCCTTCATCAAGGTCCAGGACATCCTGCAGTTGGAACATGCAGAGAATGCTGCCGGCGGAGCAGCAGCGCTCCATGATCCTGCGCAGCAGCTCCGGCGTCATTCGCCCAGGGCACTTTCCCGCTGAGCCCAGGGACGGGTAGAACATTTCCCGTTCCGCCGGATCCTCCTCCCACCATCCGCGGATGGTGGAGGTGTCGTGCACTGACGGCGTGCAGACGGAGAGCCGGGGATAACGCGCGGCCGGGATGAACGGCTGCCCCGGCGCGTCGTACTCCCGAGCCCAGCGAACGATCTTCAGGCCGAGGATGCCAAGATCGGCAAGCGCGACGGGAACGCATTTCGGCACGTCCCCAAGGTCTTCAGCGCAGACCAGCATGTCCGTGGCGGATTGAATCACGGCGAGCAGGCTCCTGCCTCGGCGCGCCCAATCCTCCTCCGATTCCTTGCGGCGTCGGGAGAGAAGATCGCGCAGCCCCGCCTGCGCGGGCCCGGAAAGGTTCTGGAACCCTTTTTTGTGGTCGATATACCACGCGGGGTAATAGGTGTCCGCGCCGTCGTCGAGGAGCGTCCTGTTCGCGTGCCAGGAAAGCAGGAAGCTTTTCACTTGTTGGGGTTCGGCGAGGCCCGCGATGGCCTGCTCTCCGTCGATCTCGGGCTTAAGGTTGTACAGCTCTTCTCCGCCGATGCGCAGCAGATAGCGGTCCGCTATTCGGGCGGCATCGGCTCCGAGTCCCGCCGCAAGCTCCCCCCCGCTCACGTGCGGCAGGCAGAGCCATCGCACCATGCCTTTGTCGAATCCCAGGTTTTGAAGGTCCTGGAGGGACACGCCTGCTGAGGGAGAGAATCGGCCGAGGAGACCGGTGATCTCGCCGCGGGGAATGCGCCAGATCCGGAAGAAGCCCAGAACGTGATCGATGCGGAACGCGTGGAAGAACTTGCCCGCCTGGCGCAGGCGTTCCTTCCACCACCGATACCCGTCCCGGCCCAGCGAGTCCCAGTCATAGACGGGAAATCCCCAGTTCTGGCCGTCCGGTGAGAACATGTCCGGCGGCGCTCCCGCACGCGCAGTCAGGTCGAAATACTTCCTTTCCGCCCAGACGTCCGCGCTCTCCATGGTCATGAGGATAGGGAGGTCGCCTTTAAGAAAGACACCAAGGCCGGCGAGCGCGCGGGAGGCTTCCACAAACTGCCTCTCCAGCAGGAACTGGGTCCAGGCGGCGGGCAGGCATTCCATGGGGTGGGCTTCCCACCATTCCCTGATGCCGTCCGGATCAGGCTCGGCCAGAGCCGGCCAGTCCGACCACGGCGCGTCGTTGTTCAACTTTTTCAAGGCGATGAACACGGCGTACGGCACCACCCAGGGATTCTCCGCGCGCCAGCGCGAAAACTCGCCGTCGGCCTGGATGCCGGCAGCGTTGTCCGCGAATATACGCTCCAGGAGGGAGAGCTTGAACGCTCGCGTCAGCCGGTAGGAGAAGCGTCCGGCCGCGGCTGATTCCTGAGCGCTCGCTTCCCGAGCGTTGGCCTCGGCCTGGAACGCCGCGATTTCTCCGGCGTAGCGGCCGGCGCCCGGCACGTCGCGCAGCCGCAGGTACAGGGGGTGCAGGGCAAAGGCGGAAAGCGCGCTGTACGGTGAGCTGTTGCCGCCCGTGTCGTTCACCGGCAGGATCTGGATCAGGTCCAAGCCGACGTCGCGGCACCATCGCCCCAAGGCGACAAGATCAGCGAACTCTCCCACGCCGCAGCCGTGTTCGGTTCGCAGCGCAGCCACGGGAACCGAGATTCCCGTGAAATATCGATCCAGAGGGGCGAATCTCATGGCCTTTACAGGAGAGGGTAGAGGATGCGGCGTCGAGTGTCAAATAGAGGGGTACCCGTGGCACCCGTGCGCCGCTGGCTGCCGCGCGGACGCGCCTATTCGTCGATGGGCATCGGGTTGCAGAGATTGACGTCGCAATCCGCAACCCTGCCGCAATTGAAGCAGATGAAACCGGGCGCTTTGGCAAGCGTCTTGACCTTCTGGATCTCTCCCGCGCTTACCAGGACGCAGAGGTGCCCTGAATGCTCGCCCTTGCACGCATGCTGTTCCATGATGGCCCATTGAAGGCAGGCCCTTGAGTAAAAGTCAAGCGGACTGTCTACTATGCCTGCGGCGGCGTTCATGAAGCCTCCGCGCCGCTTGAGGAGGTTGAGCGAATGAAGAGAAGCGACATTCCCATTGAGAAGTTTCGGGCGCCCGCTGCGCACGACTGGGAAAGGCAGGGGCTCCTGCTTGCCGCCGGCGACTTTGACAAGAAGGACTACAATTGCATGACCGTGGGATGGGGAAGCTTCGGCATGATGTGGGGCAAGCCATTCGCCATGGTTGTTGTGCGTCCGACGCGCCATACCTGGCATTTCATGGAGAAGTCGGACAGCTTCACGCTCTGCGCGTTCTCCGAGGAATATCATCCCGCGCTCGACTACCTGGGCAGCCACTCCGGCCGTGAAGGGGACAAGGTGAAAGCCAGCGGCCTCACCCCCATCGCGTCGCGGGTTGTGCGCTCTCCCGGTTTCCAGGAAGCAGAGCTGATCGTGGAATGCCGCAAGATCTATTTCGGAGACCTGGACCCTTCACATTTCCTTGACCCGCAAATTGAGGAGAGCTATCCCAAGAAGGACTATCACCGCATGTATTTCGGCCGGATCGTCGCGGTATCGGGAACCCCCGACTGGCGCCGGGAAGAGTGACACGATGAGCGCGGTGCTGCCCCTGAAGAAGCCCCGACCCGATTCGGAATATTTCCTCGACGTGGTCATGGGCCGCAAGAAGGACGTGCCTCCCCTGGTCGAATACCTGGTGGACGACGTCGTGATGAAGCCGATCGTGGAAGGGGTCCTGGGACGGAAATGGGTCTCCGCGGGGTCCACGGGCACCAGCCACGAGGTGCGCAGGTCAGCCCCTGCCCGGGAAGCGCAGAAAGCCTACCTCGACACCTTCATCGAGTTCTGGCTCCGCATGGGCTACGATTTCGTGCGATTCGAGCAGGACATGGGTTTCCAGGAGTCGCGCCTGGAGCTGGCGGACACGGCGCCCGGGTCAGACAAGCAGCGCGCATGGGCCGACCAGCACCGGGGCGCTATCATGAGCTGGACCGACTTTGAGCGCTATTCCTGGCCCCGGGTGGAGGAGTTTGATTTTTTTCCCTTTGAATACATAAGCTCGCATCTTCCGCAAGGCATGGGCATGATCACGTGCCACGGAGGCGGCATCTACGAGCACCTTTCCTGGATCATGTCCTACGAAGGCCTCTGCATGGCCCTGTTCGACGCCCCTGACCTTGTGAAGGCCGTGGCAGACAGGATCGGCGGCCTCCTCGTCTCATTCTATCAGCACCTCCTGGACCTCGACGGGGTGATCGCCATATTCCAGGGCGACGACATGGGATTCAAGACCGGTACGCTCCTGGCGCCCGATGCGCTGCGAGCGTACTGCCTTCCCTGGCAGAAAAGGCTCGCGGCCATGACGCATAACGCGGGCAGGCCCTACTTCCTGCACTCCTGCGGCAACCTGGCGGGCATCATGGAAGACCTGATCCGGGACGTGAGAATCGACGCAAAGCATTCCTTCGAGAATGGCATCCTGCCGGTGCAGGATTTCCAGAGACTGTATGGCGACCGTATAGGCGTGCTCGGCGGCTTGGACATCAACATTCTCACACGCTCCACCCCCCAGGAGGTGCGCCGGCAGATCGGCGCGCTGATGGAGGAGTGCGGGGCCAGGGGAAGGTACGCGGTGGGGTCAGGCAACTCGGTGCCCAGCTACATCCCCGTGGAAAATTACCTCGCCATGGTGGAGGAGGCCGTCACCCGGCGCGGACTGGCGTGATCGGAGCGCGGCCTGCAGGGTCTGCAGCGGAGCTTCAGAGCTGCCTCTTGTCAATCACGCGCCGGACCTTGCCCTCGCCTGGCCGCGCGATGGCTTTGGGCTCGACAAGGGTCACCTTGGCCGCGATATCCAGGACCGTGCCGATCCCCTGGGCGATGCGCGCGCGGACCTGTTCCAGCTTCTTCATCTCATCCAGCTCGGGCATGGTCTCGGATATCTCCACCCTGACCTCCAGCGTATCGATGCCCCCGACCCTGTCCACGACGATTTCATAATGGGGCTGCATTCCCTCGATCTGAAGCAGGATGTGCTCGATCTGCGACGGGAACACCTTGACGGCCCCCATGATGATCATGTCGTCGATCCTTCCGCGAATGCGCGACATGCGGACGAGCGTCCTGCCGCAGGGACACGGCTCCGCCGAGAGGGAGCCGATGTCCCCCGTGCGATAGCGGATCAGGGGAAATCCTTCCTTGGTGATGGTGGTAAGCACGATCTCTCCCTCCGCGCCGATGGGCTGCGGCCGAAGGGTCGCGGGATCGATGATCTCGATGAGGAAGCAGTCCTCATTCACGTGCAGGCCGTTCTTGCGCTCGCATTCGAAGGACACGCCGGGCCCGAGGACCTCCGTGAGGCCGTAGTTGTCCAGCGCCGTGATGCCCAGGCCCGATTCGAGGCGCGCGCGCAGGCCCTCGCTCCACGGCTCTGCTCCGAAATACCCGGCCTTGAGGAACAGCTCCTCGCGCTTCATCCCCATGTCCGCCACCGTGGCGGCGATGGCCATCGCGTAGCTGGGCGTGCAGGCGAGGGCCGTGGTCTTGAAATCCTTCATGATCCGGACCTGCTTCTCCAGGCCGCCCGTGGAGGCGGGGATCACCGACGCGCCCACTCGTTCAGCGCCCGCGTGTAGGCCGAATCCGCCGCTGAAAAGCCCGTAGGTGAACGCGACCTGCATCACGTCGTGCTCCGTCAAGCCGCCGGCCGCGAGCACCCGGGCCACGCATTCCGCCCAGGTCCGCAGGTCATTGCGCGTGTAGCCCACCACTACCGGCGTTCCCGTAGTCCCGGAGGTGGACTGGATGCGCACGATGTCGCGCAGCGGCACGGCGAACATGCCGTAGGGGTAGCTCATGCGCAGGTCGTCCTTGGTTGTGAAAGGGAGGCGTTCGATGTCGGAAAGGCCCCGGATCTCGTCCCCCTTTATTCCCGCCCCTGCAAAGCTCTCCCGGTAGAACGCCACGTTCCGCACGGCCCTGTTCAGGGTGGCCTGGAGCCGCTCCAGCTGCACCTGGGAAAGCGAGTCCCTGTCCATGGTTTCGTACTTCTCGTTCCAAATCATGTCCGCTGCCTTTCACTCATTGATCCGGCGGTACTCCTTGCCGAGGTAGGCGCGGCGCACGTCGTGGTTGTCCGACAATTCCGCCGCCGTCCCTTCCACCATGATGCGCCCCGTCTCCATCACATACCCCCGGTCCGCGATGGCCAGCGCCGCCCGCGCGTTCTGCTCCACCAGAAGTATTGTGGTGCCGCGGCCGCGCAGCCGCGCAATGACGGCGAAGATCTCCCGCACCACCAGCGGGGCAAGCCCGATGGAGGGCTCGTCGAGCATCAGGATGCGCGGCCGCGCCATGAGGGCCCGGCCCAATGCGAGCATCTGCTGCTCGCCCCCCGACAGCGTGCCCGCGGGCTGGCTCCTCCTCTTCAACAGTATGGGGAATAGCCGGCAGGTCTCTTCGACTTCCTTTTCCACCGCGCGCCTGCCTTCGCGGCGCCACCTCAGGTAGCCTCCCAGGAGCAGGTTTTCCCGAACGGAAAGATCGGGGAATATCTGCCTGCCCTCCGGCACAAGCACGCAGCCGCGTGAAGCCACCCGCTCGGCCGGCTGCGCGGTGATGTCCCACGCTTCGAAGGAGAGGGAGCCGGCCGTGGGCCGCACGATGCCGGCGATCGTGTTGAGCAGCGTGCTCTTGCCGGCGCCGTTCGCGCCGACGATCGTCACGATCTCCCCCTGGTCCACGTGCAGCGACACGCCGTGGAGGACCTCGATGCTCCCGTAGCTCGCCCGGACGCTCGCCAGCTTAAGCATCGTCCGCCCCCAGGTACACGGAGACCACCTCCGGGTTGGACTGGATCTCCCGCGGGGTCCCCTCCGCGATCCTCTGCCCATAGCTGAGCACCAGCACCTCGTCTGAGATCCCCATGACCAGCGACATGTCGTGCTCAACCACGAGGATGGTAATTCCTCTGTCCCGGATCGACGCGATGAGCGCGGCCATCCCCTCTGTCTCCCGCGGGTTCAGCCCGCAGGCAGGCTCGTCCAGGAGCAGCAGCTTGGGCTCCGCGGCCAGCGCGCGCGCCAGCTCCACCACCCTCTGCCTGCCAAAGGGGAGGTCCTGCGCGTCCCTGTCGGCCAGGTCCGCCACGCCCAGCGTGTCCAGCACCGCCATGCAGGCCAGACGGACGCGCGCCTCCTCCCGCCGCGTGACGGCGGGTCCGGCAAGACCGGCCAGAAATCCATGGCGCGCGCGCGCGTGCATGCCCACCATCACGTTTTCCAGAACCGTCATGCGGGGGAAGAGCCGGGTGGCCTGGAAGGTGCGGGAGATCCCGCGATCGGCCACCTTGTGAGGGGGGAGGCCGCGGGTGGACACGCCGTCAAACAGGATGCTCCCCGAGACGGGGGAAAGGTTTCCCGCCACCAGGTTGAAGAGCGTGGTCTTTCCAGCGCCATTGGGGCCGATGATCGCCTTCACGATCCCCGCACGGCAGGAGAAGCTGACCCCATTGATGACGTGAAGCCCGCCGAACCAGTGGTGGAGGTCGCTGACCTCCAGGAGAGCGCCGGTGGCGTCACGAGGGGCGCCGCTCATCCCGGGTTCCCCCCCGCTTTTCCCCTCTGCCGGAGCCGGGGGGCCAGGCCAAAGAGGCCATCAGGGGCGAAGAGCATGATGGCCACCAGCAGGGCGCCGAACACCGCGTCGTCGTACAGGCCAAAGGCGCCGCGGAGGGAAAGGAAGGAGAGCCCGGCTGAGACGGCCACCGTTCCCCAAGGGCTTCCCATCCCGCCCGCGGCCACCAGGGCAAGATACCGCACTGATTTCATCACGCTGGACTCTCCGGGACCGATGCCGCCGTTGAAATGCGCGAGGCAGGCCCCGCCCACAGCCGCGTACACGGCGCTCAGGACGAAGACGGCCATCTTGTAGCGACTGACGTTCACGCCCATGGCTGCCGCGGCCTCCTCATTGCCGTGGATGGCCCGGAGCGCCCTGCCCACCCGGGAGCCCACGAGGTTGACGACGAGCAGGAGGCCCACGGTGACCAACGTCCACGCGATGTAATAATTCTGGACGCGCAAGGCCCGCCTGCCCGTAATCATCAGACCGGCGAACAGCCGGATGCCGGGGATGTCGGAGATGCCGTCCGCCTGTCCGAAAAGGGCCGTGCCGAGGATCACCCGGGATACGATGAACCCGAAGGCCAGCGTTGCCATGGCGAGGTAGTGGCCCCGCAGCCGGAGCACCGGCACCCCGATCACCAGGGCCACGAGCGCGGTGAGCGCGACCGCGGCGGGGAGCGTCAGCCACGGAGCGAACCGGAAAATGGCGGCGCCGGCCGTGGAAAGCACGGCTGTTGTATAGCCCCCTATGGCGAAGAAACCAGCGTGGCCCAGGGACACCTGGCCCGCGTATCCCATGAGAAGGCACAGGCCCAGGGTGACCAGGGTGTAGTACGCGGACATCGTGAGCTGCGTGAGGAGGTATTCCAGCTTGAGGCCGGAAAGGATCTGCTGCGCAAGGACCACAAAGGCCGCGAGGAGCAGGACGGGGGCGTAGCGTTTGAGCGCCGCTGGCACCGCAGCCTCCTAGCCTTCACGGGGGCCGAGAAACGATCTCGGCTGGCCGCCGAAAAGGCCTTCGGGCCGGAAGAAGAGAATGGCGAGCATGATGGCAAGCGCCACCACGTCCTTGTAGGCGAGGGGAAGCACGCTGATGCTCGCCGATTCGAGCACGCCGATGAGGAGGCCGGCCGCCACAGCGCCGGTCACGTTTCCCAGGCCGCCGAGCACCGCGCAGGTGAAGCCCTTGATGGCGAGCGACGTTCCCATGTCGTACTGCGTCTGCGTGAGAGGGGAGATGACGCATCCGGCAAGGGCGCCCATGACCGCCGCGATGAAGAAGGAGAGGGTGACCAGGGAGGAGGCGCGGATTCCGCACAGCCGCGCGGCCGTGTTATTGGAGGCGCAGGCGCGCATGGCCCTGCCCGTGAGCGTGTAGCGGAAGAACAAGGTGAGGCAGGCCACCATGAGGGCGCATATCGCGAGGACCCAGAGCACCTGGGGCGACACCCGGGCGCCGAGCACGGCGAGGGAGGAGGTCTCGTCGCCGGTCCAGAAAGGGAGCGCGCGCACTTTCTCATTCCACACGTGCAGGCTCGCTTCCCGCACGAGAATCGACAGGCCGATCGTGATGATGATCACGCGCAATACGCCGGGGTTCTTGAGCCACGAGATGAAGAGGAGCTGCAGGAGCACCCCCACCAGCCCGGTGATGAGCACGGCGATCGCGACGGCGGCGGCCAGCGGCATTGTATGGCTGAGGGACACGGAAAGCATGCCACCGAGCATCAGGAACTCTCCCTGGGCAAAGTTGATGATGCCGGTGGCGCTGTAGATGATGTTGAAGCCGATGCCGACTATGGCGTATATGCTCCCCGTGGTAACTCCCGAGAGCAGATACTGCAGGAGCTGCGCAGCCCCCATGCCCGCGCGGCGTCCCTACTGTCCGAGCGGCACGAACTGGCCGTTCTTCACCGTGAGCATCTCAAAGGCGTCCATGGCAAGACCATTGTGATCCGCGGGGGAGAAATTGAATATGCCGGATATGCCCACGAAGCCCTTGATCCCCTCGATGTAGTCGCGGATCTTGTACTTGTCGATCCCGACCTTCTTCACAGCCTCCGCGATAAGGAAGAAGGAATCATACGCGTGCCCTCCGAACGTGCTGGGCTCCTCATTGAACTTGGCCATGTACGCCTTGCGATAGGAGACGAGCAGCGGTTTCTGGGCATTGCTTGCGGGGAGCGAGTCCGCCACGAGCACCCTGCCGCAGGGGAAGATGGTCCCCTCAGCCGCCTTGCCGGCAGCGGTCACGTAGGCAATGTTGCCGAACCCGTGGCTCTGGAAGATGGGCACGTCGAAGCCGAGCTGCCGAATGTTCTTGAGCACGATGGACTGCGCCGGCTCCGTGGACCAGTTCACCACGGCCTGCACGTTCTGCGCCTTGATCTTGGTGAGCACGCCGGTGAGGTCGGTGGCTTCCTTGTCGTAGACCTCGGAGATGGCGATCGTGATGCCGCTGGCCGGCGCCAATTTCTCCAGCTGCGCCTTGCCCCCCTGGCCAAAGCCGGAATTGCTGGACAGCGCTCCGATCCGCGTGATGCCCATCTTCTTCATGGTGGCGAAGATCATCTGCGCGGCAAAGCTGTCCATGGGGGCGACCTTGAAGACCCACTTTGCGACGGGGTTCACGATCGTCTCCGCCGCCGCGCAGGAAATCAGTATCTGCTCGTTCTGGTCGGCGTATCCCTTGAGGGCCATGCTCTCGCCGCTGGTCGTGGGGCCAATGATCGCCAGGACCTGGTTCTCCTCCACCAGCTGCTTGGCGAAGGAGACGGCCTTTTCCGTGTCGCCCTGGGAGTCCTTGAGGGTCAACTCCACCTTTCGGCCCGCGATTCCACCGGCGGCGTTCGCCTGGTCCACCAGCATCTGCAGCGTCCTGGCCTCGGGGGTGCCGAGGTTGGCGTTCGGGCCGGTCACTGAGAAAATCGCGCCGATTTTGATGGGGCTCGTATCAGCCGCAAAGCCATGCGCCGCAAGAAGCACCAGGAGAACGATGAATGCGCCGAGGGACGTTTTCCTTGCCATGAAGGCCTCCTTGTACATTGCATCGAATGAATGTTTATACGAGAAAAGCGAAAACCCCCGCCCCTGTCAAGGCTAGCGCGGTACTCCGCAGCAATTCCAAATTTGGACTAAACTAAAAATCCCTCGGAGATTAGGGCGGACTACGTAACGGGTGTCTAGTTCTAGACACACGGGGGTGCTTCCTATCATCCTTTCTTCGGAAAGACAT